>NZ_JBDPME010000014.1:0-233466 GCF_039871825.1 Nonomuraea sp. B12E4
AGGCTTTCGTGTCGTTCGAGGACGTCGCGGAGCGCTGCTCGCAGGGCGTTGGTGTCGATGGGGCCGTGGAAGCGCAGGGCGGTGGGGAGGTTGTAGGTGGGGGTGGGGCCTTCCAGTTCGGCCAGGAGCCAGAGGCGGCGTTGGGCGTGGGACAGGGGTGGTGTGGGGGGTCGTGGTTGGGGGGTGAGGGCGGGCCGCTGGGTGCCGGTGGTGCCGGTGCCGGTTTCGGTGTCGGTTTCGGTGTCGGTTTCGGGGTCGGGGTGGAGGCGGGTGGCCAGGGTGGTGATGGTGGGGTGTTCGAAGATGGCGCGGGTGGGCAGGTCGGTGCCCAGGGTGGTGCGGATGCGGCTGGCCAGGCGGGTGGCGAGCAGGGAGTGTCCGCCGAGGTGGAAGAAGTCGTCGTCGATGGTGATGTGGGGGATGCCGAGGATCTCGGTGAAGAGTTCGGCGAGGGTGGTTTCGGTGGGGGTGCGGGGTGGTCGTCCGGTGCTGGTGGGGGTGTCGGGGGTGGGGAGAGCGGCGCGGTCGATTTTGCCGTTGGCTGAGACGGGCAGGGTCTTCAGCAGCACGAACACCGCCGGCACCATATGGGGTGGAAGCTGGGCTTCCGCCGTCTCCCTCGCATCCTCCTGACCGGCCGAACCGGCCAGGTAGGCCACCAGCCGCTCATGACCCGCCACATCGGCGCGCAGCATCACCACGGCGTCCTTGACCCCGGGCGTGGTACGCAGCGCCGCCTCGATCTCACCCAGCTCGACCCGCTGCCCACGGATCTTCACCTGGTGGTCCATCCGCCCGAGGAACTCGAGCTGCCCGTCGGGAAGAGCCCGTACGAGGTCACCGGTGCGATACAGGCGGTCACCCGCCCGGCCCGAGAACGGATCGGCGACGAACGACACCGCCGTGGCGGCGGGCCTGCCGAGATACCCCAGGCCCACCCCCTGGCCGCCGACGTACAGCTCGCCCGGGACCCCGGCCGGCACCGGCTGGAGAGTCCGGTCCAGGACGTACAGTTCGAGGTTGCGGACGGGCCGCCCGATCGGCGCGACCACGTCCGGAACGTCGGCCGCGCTCGTGATGAAGCCGTGGGTCACGTCGTCGGAGCACTCGGTGGGCCCGTACGCGTTCACCACTGGAACGCCGGGGAAACGCCGGAACCAGCGCCGGCACAAATCAGCGGAAAGGCTCTCGCCGGTGACCAGCAGCCGGCGAAGAGCCCCCAGGTCAGGGAGCGGCGCCCCGTCGTCCCAGGCGTCCAGCGCGGCACGCAGCAGGGACGGCACCACTTCCAGCACCGTGACCCGCTCCCGTTCGGAACGGCGGAACAGCGCCACCGGGTCCAGCGCCACGTCATCGCCGACGACCACGACGCACCCGCCGACGGTGGAGGCCGTCAGCATCTGCCACACCGAGACGTCGAAGGTCAGCGGGGCGTTCTGCAGGACGATGTCGGAATCGCCCAGCTCGAGATCCTCGTTCTTGGCCGCCAGGTGGTTCACCATGCCCCCGTGGTGCACGAGGGCCCCCTTGGGCAGGCCCGTACTGCCGGAGGTGTAGAGCATGTAGGCCGGCTGGTCCGGACGGACCTCGGGCGGCTCGAAACCCCCGTCGGGCGTGGCGGACCCGTCGAGAGCCACGATCCGGCAGGAGATCTGCGCGGCCGCCGCGATCTCGGCCGCGGTCCCCGCGTGCTCGGGCCCGGCGAGGAGGAATTCCGCGCCGCTCGCCCGCAGCATCGCCGCGTTGCGAGCCACGGGGGCGCGGGTGTCGAGAGGCAGGAACGCGTTGTCCGCTCCCAGCACGCCGAGCACCCCCGCGATGACGCGGGCGCCGCGGCTGGCGTAGATGGCGCACATCCCGCCCGGGCGGGCACCGAGGGAACGAAGACGGCGGGACAGGGCGCCCGCTCGCCCGCACAGCTCCCCGTAGGTGACCCGGGCGTCGTCCGCGATCACCGCCGGCTCCTCCCAGTGCGTCGCGGCCATCTCCCGCACGCGTTCCAGCAGGTTGGCGAACGCCTCGGGCCGTCGCGTCCCGTTGAGCCCGGTGAGCAGCCGCGCGCGCTCGCCGGGGGCGAGGATCGACAGCCTTCCCACCTCTCGCTCGGGAGCGCCGGCGATCTGGTCCAGGAGGCGTATCAGGCGATCCGCGACGGCCTCGGCCTCGTCGGCGGTGACCAGATCCGGCCGATAGTCGATGTGGAGTTGCGGGTCGGGCACGGGGAGGACCACGAGCCTGAGCGGGAAGTGGGCCGCGTCGTGCACATCCGCGCCGACCAGCGAGAGCCCCTCGGCGGGAGCGTCGAACGTCGAGACGTCCAAGGGATAGTTCTCCACGACCACCACCGTGTCGAAGAGCTGTCCCAGGCCGGCCATCCGCTGGATCTCGGCCATCCCCAGGTGCTGGTGGGGCATCATCTCGGCCTGCTGGTCCTGTATCTCGGCCAGCATCTCGGCCACGGGACGGGCCGCGTTCGGGCGCACGCGAACCGGAACGACGTTGATGAACGAGCCGACCATCCCCTCGGCCCCCGCCACCTCCGGAGCCCTGCCGCTGACGGTGGCGCCGAAGCAGACGTCGTCCCTCCCGGTGAGCCGGGCCAGCAACAGGCCCCAGGCGCCTTGGATGACCGTGTTCAGCGTGAGCCCGTGACCCTGCGCGGCGCGGCTCATCGCGGCCATGAGTTCCGGCGGCAGCACGACCTTGTGCTTGCCGGGCATCACGGGTGGCAGTGACGGGTCGACGGGGACCACGATCGTCGGCTCCGCCAGGCCCGCCAGGGTCTGCCGCCACGCCTCCCTCGCCTTGCCGGCGTCCTGCCGCACCGCCCAGGCGAGGTGGTCGCGGTGGGGTACGGGGGCCGGCAACTCGCCGTCGTCACCGCGCTTCTCGTACAGGTGGAACAGCTCCTGCAGCAGGATGGGCATCGACCAGCCGTCCAGCAGGATGTGGTGGTTCGTGAGCAGGAGACGCGAGCGGCCGTCGCCGCGGTGGATCAGGGTGAAGCGCAAGGACTCGGGCCGCGACAGGTCGAAGCGCCGGTCCAGCTCCTCGGCGGTCAACCGCGCGACCTCGGCGTCCCGGCGCTCGCCCGGGAGCTCCCGCAGGTCCTCTTCGCGCCACGCCGCCGCCACACCCTCGATGATCAGCTGGACGGACTGGCCGTTCCCGCGCTGGCGGAAGGCGGCGCGCAACGCCGCGTGCCGCCGCACCAGGGCGTCCGCGGCGGCCCGCATCGCGGCGGCGTCCAGGTCCCCCGCCAGGTCCAGGCGGTACTGAACGTTGTAGACGTCCGGGCCGTCCTGGTCGTACAGTGCGTGGAACAACACGCCTTCCTGAAAAGGCGTCAGCGGCAGGATGTCCGCCACTCTGTTCCGTTCCGCCACTTCGTCCTCCATCACTCTCCCGGATCGCTACCGGGTCACGCCTGCCGTTCCATGGCTTCGACGAGGCTCTTCGGCCGCATGTCGGTCCAGTTCTCCTCGACGTAGCGCAGGCAGGCGGCACGGTCGGCCTCGCCGAACACGACGGTCCACCCCGCCGGCACGTCCACGAACGTCGGCCACAGGGAGTGCTGGCCCTCGACGTTCACCAGAACCACGTAGGGCGCGTCCTCGTCATCAAAGGGATTCGTCACGGCGATGCTCCGGTGGGCTCGAAAACGGGTCGCACGTATGTCGCACGTATTCTGCTGGAAGGCTAGCAATCGCCTCTAATCTTCGACTTATCCGCGGCTTAAGCAGCTGCATGACGCCCGATAAAAGGCCTCTTTATTCAACGCCGCCGCCGATGGCTGAAAACTCCGCCGGGCCGCATGATGGAAACCAGTGGTAAGCCCCCAAGGAAAGCGGAGCCATGTGCGGTGTCGCTGGATATATGGACCTTCGCGGGCGGCGACCTGCCGACGACGAGGTCCTGTCGGCCATGACGGCCGTGCTGGAGCACCGCGGTCCCGACAGCTCCGGCCGATTCACCCACCCCGGAATCGGGCTGGGATTTCGCCGGCTGAGCATCATCGATCTCGCCACCGGCAACCAGCCGATCACCAATGAGGACGGCAGCCTGGTCCTCGTCTGCAACGGTGAGATATTCAACCACCGCGAGCTGCGGGAGAGGCTGGTGGCCCGCGGGCACACGTTCCGTACGGAGGGCGACGTCGAGGTCCTGATCCACCTCTACGAGGAGCGGGGGGTCAGGCTGCTCGACGACATCAGGGGCCAGTTCGCCTTCGCGATCTACGACCGGAACCGCCACCGGCTCTTCCTGGCCCGCGACCATGTCGGGATCCTGCCGCTGTTCTACACCCAGACCGCCGAGCACTTCGTCTTCGGCTCGGAGGTCAAGGCCGTCCTGCCGCACCCGGACGTCCGCCGCGAGGTCGACCTGGCCGGCCTGGACCAGGTGCTCACCTTTCCCGGACCGGTCAGCCCCCGTACCATGTTCGCAGGCGTGCGCAGCCTGGAAAGCGGGCACTACCTGCTGGTCCAGGACGGGCAGGTACGCAAGGTCCGCTACTGGGACCTTGACTTCCCCGAGCTCGGCGAGGAGCCCGGCGATGAGCCGGAGAGCTTCTACGTCGAAAGGCTGCGCGCCCTTCTCGCGACCTCGGTGGAACGGCGCCTGCTGGCCGACGTGCCCGTGGGCTTCTACCTGAGCGGAGGGCTGGACTCGTCCCTCATCGCCGCCCTCGTCGGCGAGGTCTCCCCCCGCACCCGCCGGCACTCCTTCTCGATCGCCTTCCCCGACGCCGCCATCGACGAGTCGCCCTACCAGCGCCTCATGGCGGGCAAGGTCTCCTCCCGCCACCACGAGGAGGTGTTCGAGGCCCGGGACGCCGCCGAGAGCTTCCGCCGGATGATCTGGCACGCCGAATGCCCCGTGAAGGAGACCTACAACACCTGCTCACTGTCCCTGTCGGCCGCGGCGCGGCGGGAAGGGGTGCGGGTCGTCCTGACCGGGGAAGGCGCCGACGAGCTGTTCGGCGGGTATCCCGGTTACCGTTTCGACCAGGCCGGTCGTACCGGCACGCGGTCTCGCCGGGGGGTCGGCGAGCTGCTGGAGGACGAGGCCAGGCATCGCCTGTGGGGCGATGAGCGCATCTTCTACGAGCGCGACTACCAGGCCTGGAGTGAGACGAAACTGGAGCTCTACTCGCCGGAGGCGGGAGCGCGGTTCGACGAGTTCGACTGCCTGAACCTGCCGCTGGTCGACCACGAGCGGCTGCGTAACCGGCATCCGCTGCACCAGAGGTCGTACATCGACGTCAAGCTGCGGCTCTCGGACCACCTGCTGGCCGACCACGGCGACCGGATGGGCCTCGCCAACGCCGTCGAGGCGCGCTACCCGTTCCTGGATCGCGACGTCATCGATTTCGCCACGACGATACCGCCGCGTCTCATGGTCACCCCGCGGAGCGAGAAGTACGTGCTCAAACAGGCGGCGCTCGGGCTGGTGCCCGCCGAAATACTCCAGCGCGAGAAATTCGGTTTTCGCGCGCCGGGCAGCCCCTGGCTGCTGCGGCACGACCAGGAATGGGCGAACGACATGTTGTCGTACGCCCGCATCAAACGGCAGGGCTACTTCAATCCCGACACCGTCGAGCGGCTCAGGACGCGGTACCTGCGCCCCGATTTCGACGTGCACCCGCACCTCGGCGACGACCTGCTGCTCATAGTCCTCAGTTTCGGGGTGCTCGTGGACCTGTTCGACCTGCCCGACCACCACTGAATTACGGCATCGGCGAGGACGTGTCTTGAGGAAGGAATGAGGATGGCTTTCGAGGCGATCCATTCGATGGTCCGGAGAGCGGCGGAGCGGTCGCCGGGACGCGGCGCGGTGTCGTCCCCGGAGCGCGAGCTGACCTATGCGGCGCTCGAGAACGCGGCCACCCGCGTCGCGACCGAGTTGGGCGCGGCGGGCGTCGGAGCCGGCCGGCTCGTCCCCGTGCTCGCCGAGGACCGCTGTGAGACGATCACCGCGGTCCTGGCCATTTTGAAGATCGGCGCCGTGTTCGTCCCCGTCGATCTGGCGGCTCCTCCGGCGCGGATCGGCCACATCCTTGCTGACACCAGGGCCGAACACGTGGTCGTGGGCGGCCTTACGGGCGATGGTGCCGTCGCCCGTAAGGCGTTGGAGCTGTGCCGTACGCACCTGCCCGGCGCCCGCCTGATCCGGGTGGAGGCGGGAAAACCGGACCAGCACGCGCTCGAACCGGATTTCACCCCGCACGCCCCCGCGCCCGACGATCCCGCTTACGTCATGTACACCTCGGGCTCCACCGGCCGGCCCAAGGGCATCGTCGGCCGGCTCGGCGGCATCGATCACTACATCCGCTGGGAGACCGAGCTTATCGGCGCGGCGAGCGGCTGGCGGGTCAGCCATCTCACCTCCCCCGCCTTCGACGCGATGCTGCGCGATCTGTTCGTCCCCCTCACGACCGGGGGAACGGTGTGCGTCCCGCCCACCGGCCTGCTCCTGGACCCCTCCGGCCTGCTCGGCTGGATCGACGAGCAGCGCGTCCAGCTCGTGCACTGCGTCCCGTCGATCTTCCGCGGCCTGGTCACCGCCTCGGCCGGCGGGCCCGAACTGCTCGACCTGCGATGCGTCGCGATGTCGGGCGAGCGGCTGTCCCCTTCCGACGCGGCCCGGTGGTTCGAGCGCCACGGCGAGCGGATCAAGCTGCTCAACCTGTACGGCCCGTCGGAGACCACGATGACGAAGACCTACCACTTCGTCACCCCGGACGACACCCGGCGCGGCTCGATCCCGATCGGCCGGCCCATGCCGGGAGCCGAGGTCCTGCTGCTCGACGCCGGCCGTCGCCCCTGCGAAGCCGGCCGGGTCGGGGAGATCTACCTGAGGACGCCCCACCGGTCGCTCGGCTACCGGGACCTTCCGGAGGAGACGCGCGCCGCGTTCGTGACCAACCCCTTGACCGGGGATCCGGCGGACGTCGTCTACCGCACCGGTGACTTCGGCCGCCTGCTGCCCGGCGGCGACCTGGAGTTCGTCGGGCGCAAGGACCACCAGGTCAAGGTCGGCGGCGTACGGATCGAACTGGGCGAGATCGAGAGCGTGCTGCGTACCCACCCGATGGTGAAGGACGCGGCGGCGGTGGTCCACGAAGGGACCGGCGAGACGCCCTCGCTGTGCGCGTTCCTCGAACTGTCCGGTCCCGCCGACAACGACGAGCTGCGCCACCACCTGGCGCAGCGGCTGCCGGGCAGCGCCGTCCCTTCCGTGCTGGTGGCGCTCGACGAGCTGCCGCGCACCATCAGCGGGAAGGTCGACCGGCGTGCCCTGCCCGCCCCCACGGTTCCCGCCCCTCGGGAGGACCAGGAGATCGTGGCGCCGCGCACGCCGACGGAGAAGGCGCTGGCGCGGCTGTGGGAGGAGTTGCTACCGGTCGAGGAGGTGGGCGTCCGGCACGAGTTCTTCGACATGGGAGGCCATTCGCTGCTGGTCATGAGCATGATCTCCCGGCTCGGCGAGGAGTTCGGCGTCGAGGTCCACCTGCAGGCGTTCCTGGCCGAGCCCACCATCGAGGCGCTCGCCAGGCAACTGGAGGAGGCGCTCGTGAACGAGCCCGGCGCCGACGACGACCTGCTGGACGTGCTGGGCGCGACCCAGCCCGGAGCGGGCGAGGGCACGAGATGAGCCGGTCGGGGCCGGCGCCGCTGAACGCCGGGCAGGCGCGCGTCCTCGAACGGGAAGTCGAGCTGGCGATCCTGGCGCACGAGCACGTCGCCGACTGCGCCGTGGTGTACCAGAGCTCCGCCTCGCCCGCCGTGGTGGCGCGGGCGTGCGCGAGCTGCGGCATGGACGCCGCCTACCCCGGCGCCGACCTGGACGGGGACGGCACCTGTGCCTTCTGCCGCCTCTACACCGGTCACCGGGAGGAGATCCACTCCTACTTCGGCGGGGTCGAGGACTTCCGGGAGAAGGTCGGGCGCGGCGCGGCCGAGTACGACTGCCTGCTGCTGTTCAGCGGCGGCAAGGACAGCACGTACGTGCTGCACCGGCTTGTGGACCTCGGCCTGCGGGTGATGACGTTCACCTTCGACAACGGGTTCATCTCGCGCACCGCGCTGCGGAACGTCGAGGACATCACCAGCAAGCTGGGCATCGAGCACGTCACCGCGGGGCGCGACGACCAGAACCGGATCTTCGTCGAGAGCCTGCGGCAGCACAAGAGCGTGTGCAACGGCTGCTTCCGCTCGCTGCTGAGCCTGAGTACGCAGCTCGCCGCGGAACGCCGGATCCCGACAATCGTCACGGGCCTGTCCCGGGGCCAGATCATCGACGAGCGGCTGAGCTGGTTCTACCGGCGAGGCGTCTTCGACCCGCGGGAGATCGAGCGGCAACTCACGATCGGGCGCACCGTCTACCACCAGATCGGCGAGCGAGTCGACCCGGCGGCGGTGGACGCCGTCGAGGTCGTCGACTTCTTCCGCTACGACGATGTCGCGAAGGACGGCATCCTGCGCTTCCTCACGGAGCAGGCGACCGCCTGGTCACAACCCAAGGACACGGGTTTCTGCAGCTCCAACTGCATGATCAACGATGTCGGCGTCTACGTGCACAGCGCCGAGCGCGGCTACCACAACTACGAGTCGCCCACCCGCTGGGAGGTGCGGCTGGGCCACCTGCGCCGGGCACAGGCGGATGAGGAGTTGCGCGCGCCGGTGAACATCCCGCGCGTGCGGACCATGCTCGGCAAGATCGGTTATGCCGACCCCGCCGACCGTCAGCGTCTCGGCCGCCGGCTCGTGGCCTACTACGTGGCCCGCGGCCCGGTCACCTCCGCCGCCCTGCGCGGCTTCTCCGCGCGTGCCCTGCCCGGCTTCCTGATTCCCGAGCGGTGGGTGGCGGTCGACAGCATCCCCCGGGAGGCCGGTGCTCTGCTGCGTCATGAGCTCCCGTCCCCTTCCCCCGCGACCGAAGATCAGGACCACGCCCCCGGCGACGGGACCCCCGGCGACCGACCCTCCAGAGATCGAGCCCCCGGAGATCGGGCCTCCGCGTCCGCTTCCCGGGCCGCCGGCCGGGAGTCGTTCCTCCCAGCCCCCGCGCAACACCGCCTCCTCTCCAGGAGCGGAGAGCCAGGCGCCGTTCCCGGGCGGGTCGTCCTGGCCGGGCTGCCGGACCACACCGACCTCACCCGGGTCCGCCGCGCGGTGTCGCAGCTCGTGCTGCGCCACGACGCGCTCCGCCTGCGCTTCCGGCAGGGCGCTCCCGGCGGGGACTGGCAGCAGTTCGACGCCGGCCTCGCCGCGCGGGTCCCTGTGCAACGGCTGGACCTGAGCCTGCGCCCCGGGCCGCACGACGACGTGCTGAGGGCCCTGGCGGACCGGCTGCTCGCGCAGACGGACCCCGTGACCGGTCCCGTCGTGAGATGCGCGATCGTGGAGACCGGCGACGCGCGCCTGCTCCTCATCGCCGCGCATGGCCTCGTCATGGACGTCCGCTCGTTCCGGCTGCTGCTGACGGACCTCGCCGGCGTCTGGGACTGGCTCGGCGAGGCGTCCCCCGAGCCGCCGCCGGCGGGCTCGTTCCTCTCCCTTCTCCCCAGCCCCGAGCACGTCCGACCCGCCCCCCGCGTCCCCACGTCCGAGCCGGGCGCGGGCACGTGGGTTCCCGGCGCGGCTGAGCCGGGCGCGGGCGGGCCGGGCGCGGGCGAAGTCACCACCACGTGGCTGCCCGAGGCGGAGACACGAGCGCTGTTGCGGGGAACCGCCGAGACCGGGCTACCGGAGATCACCGCCGTACTCGCCGCGCTCGCCACCGCCCGGGAACCCGGCGTACCGCCGCTGACCGTGGAATTCGCCGATCACGCGTGGCGGCCGGACGAGCGGGAGGCGATGACGGTCGGCCCGCTGCTCGCCGCCGGCTCCGTCTCCCTCACCCGGCCGGACCTCACCCGCCCGGATCTCGGTGCCCCCGGCGCGGTCTTGGAGGAGATCGGCCGTCAGGTACGGGTCACGCCTCCGTACGACTCCCGCTCGGTTCTGACGGCGGGAGCCGACCTGGGGATCGCGTCCGTCCGGTTGCACTACTTCGGGCGCTTCGCGGACGAGGCCGACCTCACCGGCGGAGCGGAGCCGTTCCAGCCCTTGGCGTTGCCCGGCCACGGCCTGGCCGCGCTGCCTGCCGCGTACCCGATGGAGATCGGCGCCTGCCTCGCCGGCGGGCGGCTCCGCCTCCAGTGGTCGTCGCGGACGGGCGGGGACGTGGCCGGCGTCGAGCCGGGCCGGGCCACGGCCTGGCTGGAGCGGCTGGCCGGCGGCCGCTCGCGCGCATGATGTGCTGCGCGATGCCGTCGCGGCGGACCCTGGGCGTCCTCGGCGGAATGGGACCGGCCGCGACGGCCGAGTTCCTGCGCCTGCTCGCCGCGGAATCCCCGGCCGGGACCGATCAGGAGCACGCCCGCCTGCTCCTGCTGTCGGAGCCGGGGATTCCGGACCGCAGTACCGCCGTGCTCGCCGGCCGCGCCGACCCGCTGGTCCCCATCAGGCAGGGGCTGCTGAGTCTCGCGCGGTGGGGAGCGGATCTCCTGGCCGTCCCGTGTAACACGGCGCACGCCTTCATCGAACGCTTCTCCGACGAGCTCCCTGTCCCCCTTGTCCACATCGTGGACGCGACCCTGCGGGAGGCGATGCGCCGGGCACCGGAGGGGGGCTGGCTGGCGGCGACCACGGGGACCGTGGCGAGCGGGATCTACCAGCGCCGGGCCGTGGAGCTCGGCTACCCGTTGCACGTGCCCGGCGGCTCGATCCAGGCGTACGTCCAGCGGACGAGTGTCCTGGTGAAGGCGGGCCGCCTGGCCGCGGCAGGTCAGGATTTCCTGACGGCCGTCTCCGGGATGTGGCACCGCCACCGGGTGCCGGTGCTGGCCGCGTGCACCGAACTGCCCCTCGCGTACGAGGCCGCGGAACTGCCACCCGAGTTCCTGATCTCCAGCCTCCGGGCCCTTGCCCTCGCCTGCGTCGAGCATCTGTACGACGAGGCCGGGACCACGAGCACCGAACCGATCGCAGGCGTCAAGCCGGCCGCAGGAGGCGTCAAGCCGGCCGCTCGCACCGCGCCGACCGCAGGCGGCTCACCCGCCCGCGAGCAACTCATCCGGCCGCGAGCGATGTGAGGGTGACCCACTCCCCCCGATCCGCGCCACGCTCCAGCCGCTCCCCCAACTCGGCCGCGTACCGCTCATCCACCTCGGCCTCCACGGACAGGCGCCGCAGCAGCCGCTGAAGACACAGCACCAGCCACCCGCCGTCCGCGAACGCGCCTCCCAGGCGGTCCCGGTTGCCGAGCCACATGAGCAGGCACGATGCGGCGGCGTGGTGAACGCAGTGGGCGTTCGCGTCGGCCAGCGCCCGGACGGAGCTCGAGTTCCAGGGCGTGGTGCCGCGTACCCGGGTGTGCAGGGCGTCCCGCAACTCGCCGAGCGCGGCGCACAGGTCGAGCAGGTCGGCGCCGGCCGCGGGCGGGCGCCGGCCCCGGACCAGGGACTCGGTGCGGCGGACGGCGAGCGGCCACGCGGCGCTGATCTCGTCCAGGCCGCCGTTGGCCAGGCGCAGCCGCCGCCCGTCCGGGCTCCACACCGGAGTGTCTTCGCCCTGGTCGAACAGCCGCCGCACCAGGTCCCGCGCCGCGTCGTCCGGCTCGCCCGCGCGGGCCACCACAGCGGGAAGCTGTTCGGCGATCCACTGGAGATTGACGTGGGTCGTGCCCTCGAAGACGCTCGCGATCGCATGGTCACGCTGGAGCTTCTGGAAGGCGCCGGAGGCCACGCCCTCCCGCAGGTAGCTGCGGGCGCCCATCACCACGCCCACGCTGTGCACCGTCTCCTCGGCGATGACCGGCACCAGGTATTTCGCGACCGCGGACCACAGGCTCAGCCGCTCCGGAGCCAGCACCAGGGCCCGCGAGATCGGCAGCGCCGTGCACTCGCCGATGAAGAGGTTGACATGCTCCTGCACGAGCTGGTGCCGGATGATGGGAATGGCGAAGATCTTGTCGCCGTAGAGGCGGCGGCCCATCGAGTACCCGAGTCCCATGCGCAGCACGGCGTCCATGGTGCCCAGGGAGAGCGCCGCGATGGCCGTACGGGTGATCTGCAGTGTCTTGAGCACCTGGGTCACCCCGATGCCGGACGGCCCGATCAGGGCGTCGCCCGGCAGCGGGGCCTCGTGGAACTCGACTCCGCTGAGGTCGTGCCCCCTGAGGCCGAGGGTGCGCACGAACGGGCGGCAGCTCCACGCGCCGTCGGGCAGCCGCTGTTTGTCGACGAGCGCCAGCGAGAGGTCGAACTCGCCGGTCCTGGCGAGCACGGTGACGAAGCGCGCCCGCGTGGCGTTTCCCACCGGCCACTTGACGCCGGTCAGGCGGAGGCCGTCCCCCTCCTTGGTCAGGGTCGCCTCGGTCGCCTGCAGGTCGCTGCCGTGGTCGGCCTCCGACACGCCGAAGCAGGCCAGGCCACCGGCCAGCAGCTCATCCGCCAGCGCCCGCTTCTGCTCGGCGCTGCCCCACAGCCACACGGGGTTGGCCGCGAGCAGGGCGGAGCCGTACGTCACGGCGACCGCGGCGTTGCGACGGGACAGGACCCGGCACACGTGCGCGAGATCCTCCAGCGTGCGCAGCCGCCCGCCCTGCTCCACCGGGACGAGGAGCCGGTGGAAACCCCACTCCTCGATCAGCCCGCGGGCGTTCGCCGGGAACTCCGACGCCTCGTCGCCCGCCACGATCTCCACGTAGGAGTACGGAGTCCCGCCGGCCATCGGGTCCCCCAGGAACCCGTCGAAGGAGGCGGCCAGCGCCTGAGCGGAAGAAAGCGATCCAGTCATTGATTCACCGTTTCGATTCAGCGGCCAGCGAATCGTCCGGAAGAAATACTAGTCCGGCGCCCGGACATCGAAAAAGAATGTCTCAGGGGAACCCGCCCGGCGCATTATCAACGCGCCCCGCACGAATTAAGCGACCTTTAAGACCGGTTTAAGGAGCGCCGCTGGATTTCTCGCGGGACTCCGAGAACGGACAAGAGCCCACGTCCGGAAAGAACGCGGACCCTCCATCCGCGCCGGCCGGCCCGGCAGAACTCCTCGGGCGTGCCCCCGCCCGTACGGCGACCCCGCGTGGGTGCTCCCGGCGTCGAGGACGACGTCCGCCGGATCGGGGCGGCGCCGCAGGAGCGAGGACGACGTCCGCCAGGTACGCGGCGGGCGAGCCCACCGGCCGTGACTCGTCCTCGTGCCGGAAGTCCGGCTCGCCGAAGCGCTGATCGAAGCTCGGCAGGGAGGCGTCGTCGCGCAAGGGGTCTCCAGGATGGATGGACGGAGCGCGCACGGCGACACGTCTCACACCGTCGTCCCGGCGGCCCCGATCGGCCGGATGAAAGCGGACAGAAGCCCGACATCAGCCCTCCTTCGCAGCCAGTCGTAACCGGGTTGATCGCCGGGGGCGTAAAACTGTTGCCAAACCGCGATGACCAGGCGATCCTCCCTACGTGGCCGTCTATCTGCAGCTCCTGGATCGATTCCACATCCGTGGCGGCGACGGCCCGATCGCCGTGTCGGCCACCGGGCAGCGGCTGATAGCGCTGCTCGCGCTGCGCGGTTCGGTCAGCCGCAGCGTCGTGGCCGGGACCCTGTGGCCGGACGTCACGGAAAACCGCGCGCACGGGAGCCTGCGCACCACCCTGTGGCGGCTGCACCAGGCCGACGAGGGCATCGTGGGCAGCGACATGGGCGTGCTCACCCTGGCCTCCGCCGTCCACGTGGACGTGCGCTCCTACACGGAGCGGGCGCTGCGCTCGCTCGACAGCCCGGATGACCGCTGCCTCGCCACGATGCTCGAAGGCGGCGAGCTGCTGCCCGGCTGGGGAGAGGAGTGGGTGGTGTTCGAGCGCGAGCGGCTGCGGCAGTTGCGCCTGCACGCGCTGGAGGCCATGGCCGGCCACCTGCTGGAGCGGCGGCAGTTCGCCCTCGCGCTGGAGGCCGCCCTGCACTGCTCCCGGCTGGAGCCGCTGCGGGAGAGCGCGCACCGGGCGATCGTCGCGGTGCACCTGGCCGAGCACAACGTCCACGAGGCGCTCCGCCATTATGGAACGTTCCAGGCGCTCGTCAGGGACGAGCTGGCCATCGAGCCGTCGGACGCGTTCACCGCGATGGTCAGGCCGTTGATGCGCCGCTGACACTTCCGTGACGCGCCCGGCCTGAGGTGGACGGGTGGATGCATCGGACCCCCCGCACAGCGCCATCCTGATGATCAGCCTTTCCGCGGACCCCGCGACCGGCGTGTACGGCTACCGCGTCATGGAGACCCTCGACCCGCGGCACCCCGGCCACGTCTACCACCTGACCAGCCGCGAGCAGGTGATCGCCGCCGTGCGGGGCTGGATGGACGACTACGGCGGCGGTGACGCAGGTGTGACACATGGCTGACGAAGCCTGTCTAGCATCCTGAGGCATGACGGGTCTGCACCAGGGACTCGAGCAGGCACTGGGGCTTCTCGACCGGCTGCTCGGGCGCGCGGTCGAGACGGTCCTGGCGGCCTACGGCACCGACCGCGATCCCCGCCGCGGGCTCTACCTGGACCCCGAGGAGATCGCCCGGCTCGTCCGGCTGCAGCCGCGGCTGCCGTTCCGCGCCACGGACGAGCGCTCGCCGCTCGACCTGCTCGACCCCGGCTCCCGGCCCGCCGAGCTCGCCGCCCGCTTCCGGCTCACCGGTTTCGACCTGGGTGTGCTGGTCATCGCGCTGGCCCCCGAGCTGGATCTGCGCTACGAGCGCCTCTACGCCTTCCTGCACGACGACGTCTCCCGGCAGCGGCCGACCGTGGACCTCGCGCTCACGCTGCTGTCGGCCTCGCCCGGGGAGAAGCTCGCCCGGCTGGAGCACTTCGCCGCCGACGCGCCCCTCGTCCGCCATCGGCTGATCAGGCTGGCCCGCTGCCGGCTCGCCGAGCCGATCCAGGTCGCCGAGCCCGTCGTCAGGCACCTGCTCGGGCTGGGCGGGCTGCCTCCGTGGTGCGAGCTCGTCGATCCGGGCGACCGGCCCGCGGAGCCCGCCCCCGGCCCGCGCGTCTACCTGTCCGGCGCCGGTGGCCCGGCCAAGCGGGAGGTCGCGCTGAGCATCGCCGCCGCCGAGCGGGCGCCGCTGCTCGTGCTGAACGCCGGCACGGCCGCCGAAACCCTGCCGCAGGTGGAGCCCGGCTCCCAGGCGGAGAGCGGCTGGCCGCACGCCGACCCCGGCCCGCAGCCGGAGAGCGGCCTGCCGCAGGCCGTGGAGGCCGGGCTGCTGGAAGCCGCGCTCCGCGATGTCGTGCTCCTGGTGGACGACGTGGACGAGCTGGACGACCACGGCGCCCGGCGGGCTCTCATGCGCGAGCTCGCCCGGCGCCGCGGCACCACGCTCGTCGCGGGGACGGGCGCCGTGCCCGACGGCTTCGCCGAGCGGCCGGTCCCCGACCGGCAGGCCGCCTGCCGCGTGCTGACCCGCCTCGCCCAGCGGGTCCTGCCCCGGCACGGCTGGGACGACCTCGTCCTGCCGGCCGACACGGTCGATCAGCTACGCGAGCTGTGCTCCCACGTCCGGCACCGCGACCAGGTGCTCGACGCGTGGGGGTTCGGCACCGCGGCGAGCCCTGGACGCGGCGTCACCGCCCTGTTCAGCGGCCCCTCCGGCACCGGCAAGACCAGCGCGGCCGAGATCGTCGCCGCCGACCTCGGGCTCGACCTCTACCGGATCGACCTGTCCGCGGTGGTCAGCAAGTACATCGGCGAGACCGAGAAGAACCTCGGCCGCATCTTCGACGCCGCCGAGGAGTCAGGCGCCGTCCTCTTCTTCGACGAATGCGACGCCCTCTACGGCAAGCGCTCGGAGGTCCGCGACTCGCACGACCGCTACGCCAACATCGAGACCGCCTTCCTCCTGCAGCGGATGGACGTCTACGACGGCGTCGCGATCCTGGCCAGCAACCTGCGCCAGAACATGGACGACGCCTTCACCCGCCGGCTGCGCTTCGTCATCGACTTCCCCGTCCCCACCCGGGCCGAGCGGCTGCGGATCTGGCACCGCCACCTGCCCGCGAAGGCCGCGGTGGAGCCCGGCATCGACCTGGAGTCCTACGCCGAGCGCTTCAAGCTCACCGGCGGCAACATCAGGAACATCGTGCTGTCGGCCGCCTACCAGGCCGCCGCCGAAGGATGCCCGATCGGCGACCGTCACCTGCTGCACGCCACCCGCCGCGAGCACCAGAAGCTCGGCAGGCCCATGAACGGAGCGCAACCGTGAACGCCGTGGTGCTGGGCCTGCTGGAGCGGGAATGGGAGGCGCAGTCCGGCCGTGACCGCCCCTTCGCGATCACCTGCCGGGTCACGGAGGTGCTGGAGCTGGCCTACGGCGGCGCCGTACGCGATCTTCCGGACGCCGGCACGCCCGGCGACCTGCTGGCCGGACTCGGCCCCGTCACCCCCGCCCCGTGGGCTCTCCGGGTCCTGACCTCCCTGTCCGAGCTCGACCACCACACTCCCGCACCCCCCGAGACCGGCATTCTGGTACGCGCCGACCTTCCCCCCGCCCTCCCCGCCGCGACCGCCCGAACGGGACAGCCCGCCCCCTCCCCCAGGGCCGGACAACCCGCTGCTCGTCCTCGTGTCCGGCTTTCCCGGCTGGTCGGTGCGCACGTCCTGGCCGCGGGGGGCGGGTTCGGGCTCGCCACGGCGTTAGGAGACTCGCCGGTTCTGCTCGGCACGTTCGCCGCCGTCGCGGGCGCGTGGGTCGCGCTGCTCATCCCCGCGAAATCCTCCCGAGGCATTGGAGCGTTCCACGATGACGACGCAGCGGATCGCGAGGCGAGCCCGCAGGCGTGACCGCGCACGCACCGTGGTCAGGCGCTCGGCCGAGTCCACCTACGAGCGCCCGGCCGAGCCCGCGGCCCTGGCCGGTCTGAGCAACCGGGCGATGGCCGGGTTCGTCCAGGCCAAGCTCACCGTCAGCCGGCCCGACGACCCGGCCGAACGCGACGCCGACCGGGTGGCGGCCGAGGTGATGCGCTCGGCCGAACTGTCCCGGCCGCCGATGCGCGTCTCGGGCACCTGCTCCCGCTGCGCCGACGACGGCCGGCCGTGCACCGGCTGCCAGGCGAGGCGATCGCCGGAAGACCTCGGCAGCGCCACCGCGAGGCGATCGGCGGAAGCGGGCGCCGGTGGCGGGCGCGCGAGCGTGGTGGTGGTGCCGACCGGCGGGCAGCCGCTGCGGGCGGCGGACCGGGCCTTCTTCGAGCCGCGGCTGGGCGTGAGCCTGGCGGGCGTGCGCGTGCACACCGGGACGGCGGCCGGCGCGGCGGCCAGGTCGCTCCAGGCCAAGGCGTACACCGTGGGCGACGACGTGGTCTTCGGGACCGGCCGTTACGCCCCGGAGAGCGATCAGGGGCGGCTCCTGCTCGCGCACGAGCTGGCGCACGTCGCCCAGCAGAGCGGCACCGCCCGGCAGGGCGTGTGGCGCGCCCCGGAGGAGGGCCTGTCGGCGGTCGACGCGGGCAGGGCGCTGCTGACCGGCGGCCTGGCCGGGCTGGCGGGCGAGCTGTGGCTGCGGCTGTCGCCGGAGCAGAAGGCGTCCTTCGTCGACAGGGCGCTGGAAGAGGCCGCGAAGGTGGTCGCCAAGCTGCCGAGCGACCCGATACTGGGCGTGCTCTGGCCGCTGTTCCGGACCGGGCTCGAGGGTTTCGTCGCCCGCCTGCGCTCTCCGCAGGTGAAGGCCGCCGAGAAGATCCAGGCGATGGACAAGATCGCCGGGATCGTGGCCGGCCGGAACATGGACTTCAACAAGGCCTTCCTGGCCGGCCTGGCCAGGGGCTTCTTCGTCGAGGGCATGCTCGGCATCTTCGTCATGCTCCGCGACATCGCCCTGGCGATGCCGCGGGTCTGGGAGTTCGTCAAGAGCGTGGGCCGGGCCATCGGCGGGTTCCCCGACGCCGTCGCCGACCTCCTCATGGGCCTGCGGGACACCTGGCAGACCCTGGTCCGCGAGTCCGACTCGATCGCCACGCAGGCCTGGGACTACGCCAAGCACCCCGGCAGGGTGCTGGAGGCGCTGTCCTCGGCCTGGTCGAGCATCAAGGACCTGGTCAGAAGCAAGGCAGGCGACCTGGCCGAAGAGCTCGTCAAGGCGGTCAACCAGCCGGGCAGCGAGGCGAAGCTCGGCGAGACCACCGGCGGCGTGCTCGGGCAGGGGCTCTGGGAGGTCCTCTTCGGCGTGCTCACCGCGGGCGGCGGCGCGGCGGTGACCGGGGTGAAGGCCGCGCTCAAGCCGGTCATCGTCTTCTTCCAGCGGCTCGGCGGCAAGATCGCCGGCGGTTTCATGGCGCTCTTCCGCCAGGTCCACGGCCTCCTGGAGCCCGCGATCAAGTGGATCAGAAGCACGGCCGGCTCGGCCAGGGGCAAGCTGGGCGAGTTCGGCGAGAAGCTCGGCAACCTTATCGAGAAACTGAAGGACTTCTTCGCCCGGCTGCTCGGCAGTTGCCACGAGAGCCAGTTGACGTGCTCGTTGCCCGGGCCCCGGCGGAACAGATATCCGGATTTCGAGCCGGTGCACCCGGGGCTCCTGCCGAAGGCGCTCGCTCAGGCCGGCACCTTGAGCAAGCAACTCGGCATCGCCATCCCGGCCGACCGGCTCCTCGACGCGCCGTGGATCGGCCGCCTCCGCAGCAAGAAGACGGGGAAGTTGCGACCGATCTCCACCAGTCTGGGTTACCTCCGCAGTGAAAACCGGTTCTGGCGGAAGTTCGAAGAGCTCTTCCCGGAGGATTTCAAGCTCATCGGGAAGGACCGGCGCGTCACCAAGGAGCTCGCCGCGAAGTACGGCTGGGACCCCAAGCACGTGGGTGACAAGCTCGTCCACCACCACGTCGAGAACGGCCAGTTCGTGGCCGCGATCCCGGAGGGCCTGCATCACGAGCTCTCCGGGACGATCCACGCGGCCGCCACCGTGGTCGGCCAGCCATGAGCCGGGGAGGACGCCGTGTTCCATGACCTCGACCTGACGCTGACCGTGCTGCTGAACGACGCGCCGGCCGCCGAGCTGCCCGAGCTGAACGGCGCCGACGTGAGCTTCGAGGCGCCTGACCGGGGCTTCCACCCGCCGGCCGCCACGGTCAACCTGTTCTTGCACGAGGTCAAGGAGAACCGGGTGCTCCGGCACCCCGCGCCGATCGTGCGGGACAACGTGCGGCGCCGGCCGCCGCTGCGCGCGGACTGCTCCTACCTGGTGACCACCTGGGTGCCCGGACCGGTGGGCGCGCAGCGGGTGGTCACCGAGCACCTGCTGCTGGGGCAGGCGCTGTCCTGGCTGAGCAGGTTCCCGACCGTGCCGGAGCGCTTCCTGCGGGGCTCCCTGGCCGATCCGGACCGGATCTACCCGCTGCCCACGGCGGTGGCGCGGCTCGACCCGGCCGATCACAACGGGGACTTCTGGGCGGCCATGGGCGTCCCTCCCCGGCCGGCCTTCCAACTCACCGTCACGATCGAGCTGGATCTGGGCTTTCCCCGAGCCGAGCATCCGGTCGCGAGCGTGGAGGTCGGCCATCCGGGCGAGCCATATGTCGCGTTCGGCGGCCGGGTCACCGACGCCGCGGGCGCGCCGGTGCCGGGGGCGCGGGTGGAGCTCGAACCCACCGGCCGGACGGCGCGCACCGACGCCGCCGGGCACTTCGCCTTCGACCGGGTGTCGCCGGGCGACGGCTACCGGCTCCGCGCGGCGGCGACGGGTCATGAGCCGGTGGACCGGCCGGTCACCATACCCGATCCGAATGGCCACTACGACCTGCAGTTCAGGTGAGCGAGAAAGGCGAGCGCATGGCCGTACGAACCTCCTATCCCGGGGTCTACATCGACGAGTTCGCCCCGGCTCCGCCCATCCAGGGGGTGGGCACCTCGACCGCGGCGTTCGCGGGTCCCGCCGCGGGCGGGGAGATCGACGTCCCGGTGAAGGTGACCCGCTGGGAGACCTTCCAGCGGCTGTTCGGCGACCTGCCGCTGCCCGGCCGCTATCTCTGGTACGCCGTACGCGGCTTCTTCGACAACGGCGGGCAGGTCTGCTACGTCACCCGGGTCAGCAACGGCGTCTGCGCCGCCGCCGGGATCGGCAACGCGGCCGGCGACCCGGTGTTCCTGGTCAGGGCGGCGGCTCCGGGCACGGCGGGTGACGCCATCGCCGTACGGGTGGCGCACACGTCGCTGGTGTCCGGGGCGGAGCTGTACCGCCCGTCGGCCCGGGGCACGGTCACCGGGGTCAGGCAGATCACGCTCGCCACGGCGGCGGAGTCGGCGCGCTTCCGCGTGGGTGACTGGGTGCGCTTCACCGGGCCGAAGACGGATCCGCGCGTGCAGGTGGTCGGCATCGGCGGCGGCGTGATCCGGGTGGACCGGGACCTGATCTCGGCGGTGAACGACGCCGGCGCGCTCACCCTGGCCGACGCGGTGCCGGGCACGAAGACGATCCGCGTCAAGGCCGCCGGGCAGCTCGGCGAGGGCGCGCTCGTGCCGGGCAGCACCCTGGCGGTGGTCCAGGGAACGGTCGCCGAGACGGTGATCGCACAGGAGGTGCGGCAGGAAGGCCAGGTGGAGACCGGTGCCTGGGTCTACGGCGTCACGCTCAGGCAGGGGCTCGCGCACGGCCTCTCCCTGGATCCGGCGGGGACGGCGCCGAGGGTGAGCTCCCGGGAGTTCACCTTGACCGTCGGCTCGGCCGTCTATCGCGACCTGGCGCTCGATCCGGCCCACCCCCGCTACTATCTGCCGCTGGTGAACGACGGCCCGGTCGTCGTACGCCCGGCCGATCCGGCTCCCGCCGACGGTTTCCCGGCGGCCGGGAGCACCAACCTGGCGGGCGGCGCCGACGAGGACCTGGGCACCCTGGACGCGGGCGACTACCTCCGCGCGCTGGCCGCCCTGCGGCCGATCGATGACGTCAACCTGCTGGCCGTGCCCGACGCGGCGGACCTGCCGGACGCCGACACGCTGGCGGTGCAACGCCGCATCGTGGAGGACTGCGAGCTGCTGATGGACCGGTTCGGCGTGCTGGACCCGCAGGCCCGCGACCTGCCGCCGTTCGGCGCGGGAGCGGCCGCGGGCATCGACACCCAGCGGCGCACGCTGAGCTCGGCCCGCGGATACGCGGCGCTCTACTACCCGTGGATCAAGGTCGTGGCGGCCGACGGCGGCCCGCCGGTGCTGGTCCCGCCGTCGGGTCACATCTGCGGCGCGATCGCCAGGGTGGACAACACCGCCGGGGTCTTCAAGGCCCCCGCCAACGTCTATCTCAACGGCGCCCTCGACATCCAGGCCAACGGCAACCTCATCGACGCCGAGCACGGCGAGCTCAACCTGATGGGCATCAACGTCATCCGGGTGCTGCAGGGCGGCCGGCCGCTGCTCATGGGCGCCAGGACCATCGCCGACGACCTCAACTGGCAGTACGTCAGTGTCCGCCGCCTGTTCCTGTTCCTGGAGGAGTCGATCCAGCAGGGCATCGGCTGGGCGGTCTTCGAGCCGAACAACCTGGAGCTGTGGCAGAAGCTCAAGCGCGCGCTCAACGCCTTCCTCCACCGGCAGTGGCAGGACGGCGCGCTGTTCGGCGCCACCGCGGACGACGCCTTCCAGGTGCAGATCGACGAGGCGCTCAACCCGCCGGACGAGCAGCGGCTGGGCAGGCTGCACATCAGGATCGCGCTACGACCCACCTATCCCGCCGAGTTCGTCGTGGTCCACATCGGGATCTGGGACGGCGGCGCCGAGATCAGCGAAGGCTGAGAGAGGAGAGCGGGCCATGCCCAGGCCAGTGGATCCGTACCGGAGTTTCAACTTCCACGTCGAGATCGACGGCATCACCCAGGCGGGGTTCACCGAATGCACAGGGTTCTCCGCGTCCGTCGACCCGGCCGACTATCGCGAGGGCAAGGACGGCCCGGCGATCAGAAAGCTCCCTAACCTCGCCAAATACTCCAACCTCACGCTCAAGTGGGGGCTGACCGACTCGCGGGACCTGTTCGACTGGTTCGTCGACGTGACCATCGGCAAGATCAGCCGCCGGAACGGCTCGATCATCGTCTACGACCTCGACGGCATGACGGAAAAGGTCCGCTGGAACTTCTTCGATGCCTGGCCCACCAAGTGGGACGGCCCCGACTTCAACGCCACCGGCACCGCCGTCGCCATCGACACGCTCGAGATCGCCTACGAGCGGCTGAGGAGAGAGTAGTGATCGCCACCGAACGCCCCTTCCGGCTGCCCGTCGGCTATCTCGACGAGGAGGGCACCTTCCACCGTGACGGCGTCATGCGCATGGCGACGGCGGCCGACGAGATCCTGCCCCTGCGTGACCCGCGGGTGCAGGGCAACGAGGCCTACCTCATCGTCATCCTGCTCTCCCGGGTGATCACCCGGCTGGGCAGCGTGGAAGCGATCACGCCCAAGGTCATCGAGAGCGTCTTCGCCGCCGACCTCGCCTACCTGCAGGACTTCTACAACGAGCTCAACCTGACGGGCGAGGCGCGGACCGCGTGCCCGGCCTGCGAGCGCCGCGCCGAGGTGATGGAGGTGAACGGTGCGGGGGGATCGTAGGCTACCCCCTCGACTCCCTCTACGGGGAGGTAGCCTTCCTCGCCTACCACTTCCACTGGCCGCTCGCCGACATTCTCGACCTGGAGCACGCGGATCGGCGGCGGTGGGTGGCCGAGGTCTCCGCCATCAACCGGCGCATGCTGGAGACGGCCGAGTGAACCGCTGGCTCGCCTGGGCCGACCGGCTGGCCGCCCGCCCGCGGCGCCGGCCGGTGCGCCGCCCGGCCGCGCCGCTCGTCCTGCTCCGCCCGCGGCGTCCGATGTCCTCCGGCGGCTCGTCTCTTGTGGTGAGCATGGTGATCGGCCTTCGCGGCGGGCCCGCGCGGATGACCGTGGTCCGGCTTCCCGGCCCGTCGCGGGGCCTCCGGTGGGCCGCGCCGGTCGTCGGCCGCACGCGTGTGGCCACGGTGCTCGACCTGCGCCGGACCGTACGCGAGCGGAACGCCGGTGAGGCTCGCCGTGACCGGGACACCATGCTGATCCGCCGCGACGGCACCCGGACGACGATGCTGATCCACGGCGACGGCACCCGGGTGACGGCGCCGCTCCGCCGCGGCCACACCCCGTCCGCGGCGCACGCCCGGGTCGAGCTGCCCGTGCGCGAGTGGCGCGGGACCAGCGGGCTCGCCCCGCGCCCGCCTGTCCCGGCCGGTCCCGTGGTCACGCGGGTGCCGGCGCGCCAGGCCGTACCCGGGGCCGGGTGGCGGGCGGCGGAGCCGCAGCGCGGGGCCGAAGCGCGGGTGACGGAGGCGCGGCCGCCCGCGCTCGATCTGGACCGGATCGCCGACGACGTCGTACGCCGCATCGACCGGCGGATCGTCGCGCACCGGGAACGGCTGGGACGGATCTGAGGAGCCACGATGCCGCTGGAGAGATTGACGATCACGCCGCTGGACGCGACGGGACGCCCGCAGACCGGCCGCCGGGTCACGGTCCGCTACAACCCGGAGGAGTTCACGGTCAGCAAGGACAACGCCTTCGCCGTGCAGGCCGTGCCCGGCCTGGGCTCGCCGATCGTGCAGTTCGTCAGCGGCAACCAGCGCACGCTGGAGATCGAGCTCTTCTTCGACACCTACGACAACGAACAACTGCCCAAGACGGACGTCAGGACGGAGTCTGGCCAGGTCGCCGCGTTCATGGAGCTCGACTCCGACCTGCACGCGCCGCCGGTGGTCGAGGTGGCGATGGCGGCCTGGAGCTTCCGCGGCGTGCTGACCAGGGCCAGCCAGCGCTACATCCTGTTCATGCCCGACGGCACGCCCGTGCGGGCCCGCATGACCTGCACGTTCGTCGAGTACGTGGACCAGGAGCAGGCGGCCAGGGCGGCCAACCTGCAGACCGCCGACTACAGCAAGCAGCACGTCGCCGCCGGTGACGAGACGCTCTCCTCGATCGCCGCCCGGCTTTACGGCGACGCGGCCAAGTGGCGGCCGATCGCGCTGGCCAACGGCCTGGCCGACCCCCGCGAGATCGCGCCGGGCGACGCGTTGCGCGTGCCCGCCCTCCCCTACGTCAATCCGGTGACCTGGGAGGTGGAGGAGTGAAGCGGTACGCGCCCGGTTTCGTCGTCGCCGTCGGCGGCCGGCCGCTGCCGCCCGCGCTGCGCGCGAGCGTCACCGCCATCCGCTACCAGGACGGGCTGGAGGGGGCCAACCGGCTGGAGGTGAGCATCGCCGACGAGCGGCTGCGCTGGCTGGACGATCCGCTGCTCGCCGTGGACGCGCCGGTCGAGCTGAGCCTGGGCTATGCCGGGGATCCGCTGGAGATCGTCTTCACCGGCGAGATCACCGGCGTGGACGCGGCCTTCCCCTCCTCCGGGGCGCCGTCCCTCACGGTCGTCGCCCACGACTTCATGCAGCGGATGACGATCGGCGCGAAGGACCGGGCATTCGCCATCAGCCTGCCCTGCATCGGGAAGTTCCCGCTGCCCGACCCGGTGATCGCCGCGGCGGTCTCGGCGACCGACCTGCTGGTGCCGGTCATCGATCCGGTGGGCGCGGCGCTGTCGTTCCTCACGTTGCTGGCCACGTACGCGATCAACCCGGCGGACGCCGCCGGCTCCATCCGCATCCAGCAGGGGCAGAGCGACTTCGACTTCCTGTCCGCGATCGCGCGGGAGAACGGCTGGGACATGTTCATCGACCACTCCGCCGCTCCGCGCGGGCACGTGCTGCGCCTCCAGTTCACCGGGCTGGACGCCGCCCCCACGGCCACCCTGCGCTGGGGCGAGTCCATCGTGGACTTCAGCCCGCGCATCACCACGGTCGGCCAGGTGGCCACGGTCTCCACCCGGATCTGGGTGTCGGCGACCAACACCGAGTGGGTGGTCGCGCTGGGCTGGGACTACGACCGGAGCGGCTTCGATCTGCAGGTCTATCCGGGGCTCGGCTATCCGGAGGCCGCGCGGACCGGCACGCTGACCGTCGACGCCGACGGCCCGGCCACCGCGCCCCGCAAGATCCTCGGCGAGCTGATCCCCCGGCTGAACAACCGGCTCACCGGGAGTGGCACCGCCATCGGCGACACCCGGATCAAGGCGGGCCGGCTGATCTCCCTGGACGGCCTCGGCGCCCGGTTCGGCGGGCTCTACCGGGTCACCCAGGCCACCCACACCGTCGATGCCAGTGGCTACCGCACCGCGTTCGAGGTGCGCAAGGAGGTCTGGTTCGAATGAGACTGTACGACTCGGGCGAGAAGAGCGCCGAGCCCGCCTCCACCCGGCTGCTCAGCGGTGTGGTGGTCAACGACTGCGAGGCGCTGCCCCAGGGCAACATCCTGGTCCGGGTGCCCGCTCTCGACCAGGAGATCTGGGCCCGGCTGGTGGCGGCCGGCGGCGGTCCGGGGGCGGGCTTCTTCTTCCAGCCCAGGATCGGCGACGAGGTGCTGGTCGGCGTCACCGGCGCCGAGGCGTTCGTGCTGGGCGGCATGTACAGCCTGGCCAACAGCCCGCCGGTGGGCAATCCCGTGGACGCCAAGACCAAGCGGGTCATCAAGAGCGGCCTGGTGGGCGGGATCGGGGGGCACCGCATCGAGCTGGACGACGCCCGGCAGAGCATCTCCATCAGCTGCGCCACCGGGCACGAGATCACGGTCGGGCCGGCGGAGATCGAGCTGACCAACCCGGCGGGCTCGTTGAAGATCACCCTGCGGGACGGCGACCAGACCGTCGTGATCAGCGGGGTCAACATCGAGCTCAGCGCCACGGCCAAGCTCACGCTGAGCGGCGGCCTGATCGACATCAGCGCGAAGGGCGCACTCGTCCAGCAGGGCAAGCCCATCAAGATCAACTAGGGAGGATCCGGATGCTTCCAGCCGCCCGTCCCGGCGACCCGACCGGCCACGGCACCCCGTTGACGCCCGGCCCGCCGGGCTGCAGCCCCGACGTGCTCATCGGCGGCCTGCCAGCCTGGCGGGTGGGCGACGTCCACGCGTGCCCGCTGGTCACCGGGGTGGTCCCGCACACCGGGGGCGCGGTGGTCGTCGGGAGCCGTACCGTGCTGATCAACGGGCGGCCCGCCGTACGGGCCGGGGACCAGGTGGTGGAGAGCGGCCCGCCCAACCCGATCGCGGCCGGCTGCCCGACCGTGCTGATCGGCGGGTGAGCCGATGCCGGACTTCCTGGGCGTGGGCTGGGCCTTCCCGCCCGGCGTGACCACGGCGGGCCGGACCGCGACCGCCTCCCATGAGGAGGACGTACGGCAGGCGATCCTGATCATCCTGGGCACCGATCCCGGCGAGCGGGTGATGCGCCCCGACTTCGGCGCCGGGCTGTCCGCCTTCGTCTTCGAGCCGATCACCCCGGTCACCCTGGCCGGGCTCGAAGACCGCGTACGCGAGTCGCTGATCACCTGGGAGCCGCGCATCGACGTGGAGTCGGTGGCGTGCCTGCCGGAACGTTCCAGGGTGGACATCGAGATCCGCTACCGGGTGCGGGCCACCAACACCCTGCACAACCTCGTCTACCCCTTCTACCTGGAGGAAGGAGCGGGCCGGTGAACCTGCGCGACCTGCGGCCCGGCTACGTCCCCGAGTGGCGGCCGGACGGGGACGATCCCGGGGCGGCGCTGCTCGACATCGCCGGCCGCTATCTGGCGATCATCGAGGCGCGGCTCGCCCTGGCCCCCGACAAGCACCACGCCGTCCTGCTCGACCTGCTCGGCGCGCGGCCGTGCCCGGCCAGGCCCGCCTCGGCCACCGTGGTGATCACCCTGGCCGAGGGCGCGCCGGACGCCCGGTTGCCCGCGGGGACCCGGCTCGCCGCGCCGCCGCCCCCGGGCGGGCAGGCGCAGATCAGCTTCGAGACGGAGCAGACGGTGGGGCTGGCGGGGGCCCGGCTGGCCGAGGTGGTCAGCCTGTGGCCGGGGCGCGACCAGTACATCGCGCACGACCCGGCCGGGCCGCTGCGCCCGTTCGACGCCCGGCTGCTGCGTGACACCCCGCACGCGCTCTACCTCGCCCACGACCGGCTGCTCGACCTCGGCGGGCGCGCCGAGATCACCGTCGGCTTCGACCTGACCACCCCGTCGGACCAGCCGCTCGACCTCGCCTGGGAATACTGGGACGGGTCGGACTGGCGGGCGTTCCTGGACGCGAGCGACTCCAGCGCCGGGCTGACCCGCGACGGCAGCCACGTCCTGCGGGCCGACTGCGCGAAGACGAAGCCGACCGAGGTGGACGGCGTGCGATCCCGGTGGATCCGCGCGCGGCTGGACGAGACCCTCCCGGCGGACCCGGCCAGGGTGTTGCCCGAGATCTCGGCGGTGACCCTGGCCACCACGCTGACCCGCTCGTACGCGTCCGTCTGGCGGGTGGGCGAGCGGGTGGGGGGCCGCGACGGCAGGCTCCTGGTACGGCTCCGGGACGCCGCCGGGGTGCCGCTGGCGGGGGTGCCGGTGTCCGTGCCCGGCGGCGGCGGCACGAGCGATGACAACGGCGAGGTCGTGCTGGATGCGGAGGCGGGTGACATCGTCGTGGTCCGGCTCGGCGGTTTCGCGCAGGAGCACCGGCTCGATCGAGGCGACGTGACCGTGACCTTCGGCCTCGACCTGCTCGCCCCGGAGCTGGCCGTCGCGGACGGGATCGAAGCGGACCTGTCCCGGCCGTTCCACCCGCTGGGCGTGCAGCCGCAGCCGGGGTCGGCCTTCTATGTGCGCAGCGAGGAGGCGCTCGGCCGGCCGGGCGCGCGGGTGCGGGTCTACGTGCGGCCGGCCCGTACGCCGGAGGACGAGCTGACCCCGCCGACCGGCTCGAAGCCGCTGCCCCATCTGGTGAGCTGGGAATACTTCGACGGCAACGGCTGGCGGGCTCTGCCGGTGGACGGGGTGGGCGACGCGCCGGGAGCGTTCAAGGGGCACGGGTTCTTCGAGCTGACCGTCCCGCGCGACCTGTCGGAGACCGAGGTGAACGGGCAGCGTGGCAGGTGGCTGCGGGCCAGGCTGCTCAGCGGCGGGTACGGGCTGGTCCGCACCCTTGAGGGCGGGCTGGAGTTCGTCGTCGGCCAGCCGCCGGTGCTGGCCGATCTCCGGTTCGGCTACACCTGGCAGGACGGGCCGGTCGCCCCCGAAGCCTTCCGTACCCACAACGACTTCGCCTACGGCCGGTCCGCGACCCCGTTCTCCCCCGTCTCCGACGAGACGCCCGCGCTCTACCTCGGTTTCGACCGCAAACTGCCGGTCGACGACGTCGGGCTGCTCTTCCGGCTGGCCGGCGAGCCCGACGCCCCGCTGCTGACCTGGGAATACTTCGACGGCCTCAACTGGAGCGAGCTCACCGTGGCGGACGGCACCCGAAACCTGTCCGTGTCCGGCACGGTCCGGCTCATCGGCCCGGAAGGCAGCCGGGCCCACCCCCGCTTCGGCGAGCCCCGCCACTGGCTGCGCGCCCGCCTCGCCCAGGACGGCCCGCCAGGGCAGCCCGAGATCCACGCCATCCACCTCAACGCGGTCCCGGTGGCGCAGCGGCAGACCGTCACCGGCGAGCCGCTGGGCATCAGCACCGGAACGCCCGGCCAGTCCTTCCCTTTCCGGGTACTGCCGCTGCTGCCCGGCCCAGCGATCGAGGTGCGTGAGCTGTCCGGCAGGCGGGCGGAGGTCGAGTGGCGCGGCCCGGCGGAAAGCGGCTCCCCGCGACTGGTCCGCGACCGGCTCGGCCGGGTGACGGAGGTCTGGATGACCTGGCAGGAGCGGCCCGACCTGCGCGCGTCCGGGCCCGCCGACCGGCACTTCGCCGTCGATCACCATCGTGGCCTGGTGCTGTTCGGGGACGGGCGGCACGGCATGGTGCCGCCGGAGGGCGCGGCCGTGGTCGCGACCACCTACCACGCGGGCGGCGGGCCCGCGGGCAACCTGCCGCCGCACGGCATCACCCAGGTCCTCGGCGCGGCGGCGGCCATCGAGACGGTGGACAATCCCGACGCGGCGGACGGCGGGTCGGCGCCCGAGCCGGTCGAGGCCCTGCTGCGCCGGGGCCCCGGCCTCATCCACGCCCGGGGCCGGGCCACCACCGTCGCGGACTACGCGGCGCTCGCCCTGGCCCTGCCCGCCGTCGCCGCCGCGTGGGCCTACCCGTGCCTGGACGCCTCCGGACGGCCCGCCGCCGGATGGGTGACCGTCGTGATCATCCCGCACAGCACCGAGTCCCGGCCGTACCCGTCGCCGGCGTTGCGCGCCGAGGTGGCGCGCGTGCTCGCGGCCCGCGCCCCCGCCACGGCCAGGCTCAACGTGACCGGGCCCGGCTACCTGCCGGTCGATGTCACGGCGACGCTCGTGCCGCGGTCCCGGTCCGCGGCGGGCGCGGTGGAGCAGGCCGCCCGCCGGGCGATCACCGGCTTCTTCCGGCCGGGGCGCGGCCTCGGGCGCGGCGAGGTCCCGGTGGCCCGGCTGGCCGCCCTGCTGGAACGGCTGGACGGGGTCGACCACCTGGAGGACCTGGTACTGACGGCACGCGGCGAGAGCCACGCCGACAACGTCCCGGTGCCGGACGGCCTGCTGGCCACCGCGGGCGACATCCGTCTGAACGTGATCGGAGGTTGAGCCGTGCCCTTCCCACCGTCCCATCCGAGCCTCCGCGTGATCGGAGGTTGAGCCGTGCCCTTTCCGCTCCCCCGCCTGGATGACCGGCGCTGGCGCGACCTGGTCGACGAGGCGCGCGCGCTCATCCCGTACCGGGCTCCCGGGTGGACCGACCACAACGTCTCCGATCCCGGCATCACGCTGTCCGAGTTGTTCGCGTGGGTGGCCGAGATGGACCTGTTCCAGCTCGACCAGATCTCCGACCGGCTGCGGCAGACGATGCTCTCCCTGGTCGGCTTGCGGCGCGGGCCCGCGGCGCCCGCCACCGTCACACTCGCGCTGTCGGGGGACGGGGTCGTGGTCCCGGCCACCACCGAGATCGCCGGGCCGTACGGGCTGCTCTTCCGCACGCTCGAACCGGTCCTGGCGACCGGGGTGCGGCTCGCCTCGGTCGAGGCGGCCGGTGAGAGGGTGGTCGCCGGCGCGCCGTTCACCCCGTTCACCCGGCCAGGTGAGGCGCTGGTGCTGGGCTTCAGCGAGCCGTTGCGGCGCGGCACGACTCTCGCGATCACGGCGGACGGCAACGAGGTCGTCACCCGATGGGAGGGACACCTGCGCGGCCGCTGGCGGCCGCTGGAGGTCGAGGACGGCACCCGCGGGCTCAGCCAGAGCGGCTCGGTGCACCTCCACACCCCCGGCGCCGCGCTCGTCAGGTGCGTGTACGCCGGCGGCGACCTCGACGCGCCGCCGGTCGTGCGGGACCTGGCCGTCAACGGGGTACGGGCCGAGCAGGCGATCCCGGCCGGCACGCTGACCTGGCCGATCGCCCCCGATGCCGTGATCGTGGGCACGGTGCGGCCCGGCACGACCATCCACGCGGCGATCCGGCTGGACGGCTCCGGCGCGATCACCCGTGTGGAGACCGGCCGGCCCGGGACCCCCGGGCTGTTCGTCCTGGACCACTCCCCCGTCCAGCTCACCGTCGAGGCGAGCCTGCTCGGCACGGGGGACGACGCGCCCGGCCGGCAGCACCGGCTGCCCGCCTTCCCGGTGGGCGCCGAGATCTGGACGCTCGAATCGGAGTGGCGGCGCTGGCGGCTGCGCGAGGACCTCGCGGGGTCGGGACCCGCCGACTCGCATGCCGTCCTCGATCCCCTGACCGGCCTGCTGCGCTTCGGCGACGGCGAACACGGCCGGGTGCCACCCAGAGGCGCACCGATCATCGCACTGTCCCACCGGACCACCGGCTCCGCCGGCAACCGGGCCACCGGATTCACCGCGCCCGGCCAGACGCCGACCACCGAGTACGCCGCAACCGACCAGACGCCGGTCGGCGGGTTCGCCGTGGCCGATACTCCCCACAACCGGGCGCTGGCCGTGTCCGGCGTGCGGGTCACGTATGCGTCGCGCGCCGCCGGGGGGTCGGACGCGGAGAGCGTGGCCGACGTGTGGGCCCGGGCGGAAGGGCTGATCGACCGCGCGACGCGGGCGATCACGCTCGCGGACTGCGAGGAACTCGCCGCCGCCACTCCCGGGGTGCGGCTGGCCCGGGTGATGGCGCTGGCCGGGGTTCATCCAGCGCTTCCTGGTGTGCCCGCGCCCGGCGTGGTCACCGTCGTGCTGGTGCCGTACCTGCCCGCGGGCCGTCCGGTGCCGAGTCCCGGGCTGCTGCGTGCGGTGGCCCGCCACCTGTGCCAGCACCGGCCGATCGGCTCACGGTTCGAGCTCACCGGCCCGGTCTACACGGAGGTGGTGGTCCGCGCACGGGTGCGCGTGCTTCCCGCGGCCGACCCCGAGGCCGTACGGCGGGAGCTGCTGCGCGCGCTGGACGCCTGGCTGGACCCGCTCACCTGGCCGCTGGGCCGGGACGTCTACCGGACCGAGGCGCTGGCCGTGCTCGACCAGGTGCCGGGGGTGGACCGGGTGTCCGGCGTCGAGCTGGCGGCCGGGAGCGAACCGGCGTGCGGCAACCTCCGCGTCGGCCCGCTGGGGCTGGTCACCGCGGGTGAGCACACGATCGAGGTGGAGCGGGCATGCGGCTAGAACGACTACGTCACCGGTCCGGGCAACTCCTGCGCGCCCGAGACCTGCGCGATCAGCTGGCCTACCAGGAACGGCTGCGTGACCTGCACGAGCGGATCCCGCACCCGGCCGCCGCGGACGCCCCGCACATCGCCTGCGGCGGCACTCCGGGCGACGGCACACCATGGCGCCCCTGGATGGGCACGCGGGCGCCCAGTGCCGTCGCCCGGCAGACGCCTGACGCCGTCGCCCGGCAGACGCCTAGTGCTGTCGCCCGGCAGGCGCCTAGTGCCGTCGCCCGGCAGGCGGCCAGTGCCGTCGCCGCGCAGGTGGTGCTGGGTGTCGAGGTGGTGGTCGACACCGGGGCGCACGGCTTCACCGACGTGCCCTGCTACTTCGCCTGGCAGTCCCTCGGCGGCCGGTCGCGGGTGCCGGTCGTGGTGCCGTACGTCGAGGAGGTCAGCGCCACCGGGTTCGTGTTCCGGCTGGTTATGCGGGGCCTGCCCGACACCGGACCGGACGCGTTCGTGGCCATCGCGCTGGCGGAGCGGTGGTCGGTCTGCTGGATCGCCGTCAGCCGCCCGGCCGACCTGCTGGAAGGGGAATGAGCGTGACTTCTCCGCTCCCTGAAGGAAGCGGCTTCTCGCTAGGCTGCTTCCGCCGCGTCGCGAAGGGCAAGCCCTGCCCTCAAGATGTTGATCGCCGCGTTCACGTCGGCGTGCGCGGTGTGCCCGCACGCCGTACACGCGAACTCGGCCTGGGTGACACGGTTCTCCGTCACACAGTGCCCGCATTCGGCGCACGTGCGGGAGGTGTTGGCGGGGTCCACTGCGATCAGCTCTCGACCGGCGCTGCCCACGGCCGCACCCGTGGCCGGGAGCGGCCGGGCGGGCACGTCGTCGCACGACAGGACGACGAACCAGCGACTGCCTTCCCGCTTGATGCTGATCGTCTTGACGGTGCCCAGCACCCGCCGGTGCCGGTGCACCCGCACATGCCCGACTCCCTGAAGCCGCACGAACGTGGCGGTCGGGTGGCAGGGCTGGGAGTCCCACCGGCACCCGTCACCGTCCTTGGGCCACTCGACCGTGTCGAACCAGCCCCGCCCCTTGAAACGCGGGAACCCTGGCGTGCGGCCTGCTTCGACGCGGGCGAAGAACGCCTTGAATGCCTTGTCCAGCCGACGCAGGGTGGCCTGCTGGGAGGAGAACGACCACCGGCCCTGACCGCCGGGGTCGTCGGCGCGGATGTGCTTCAGCTCCGCCGACTGGCCGCCGTAACGCACCCTCACCCCGGCTTTGCGGTAGGCCGTACGGCGGTGTTCGAGAGCGGCGTTGCACAGCTCCCGGTGGTCTTCCAGGCACCGCGTGAGCGCGGCGGCCTGCCTGCCGGTGGGGCGCAGCAGGAACTTGAACGACCTGCGCACCCCCACCCCCCACGCTCGGCAACGAGAACACCACGGTATCGGCCGGCACCGACAAACCCGGAAGGAAATCTGTGATGCGCGGACCTGACAGGTCAGGGCACACTCGGGCCTTGGCGGCCCTCCCGCTCCCGATTCCCCCGTCGCCTCAAGGCGACGGTCCCCTCGGGAGACTCTGATGGAAACCCGTTACACCGAGCGGCTGCGCTTCTTCGACGGGCAGCAGCTCCACGCCGAGGACCTGGACGAGCTGGAGGCGGTCAACCGGGAGCTGCGGTGGCTGCACAACCGGAGCCTGCACCAGCCGGGCATCGGCGCCGGGCTGGCCGTGCACGGGCCGGCGGGTGCGGGCCACGTCCTGGTGCAGGAGGGATACGCGCTGGACGCCTCCGGCCACGAGATCGTGCTGACCGGGCCGGAGCGGCTGCCGGTGCCGCCGGTGGCGGGCGAGGAAACCTGCGGACCCGCGTACTTCGACCTCACGGTGTCGTACCCGGCTGACGAGGAGCTGGAGGAGGCGGAGACGAGGGAGGGCGCCTGCGCGCCCCGCGGGATCGTCCGGCTGCGGGAAAGGCCGGCGTTCACCTGGGTGCGGCTCAAGCACGACGTCTCGGGCACGTTGCGGCCGGTGGACCCGCGCCACCGGGCGGACATCCAGGCGGGCATGATGATCATCCTGGCCCGCGCGCGGATCCGCGAGTGCGTGCTGGCGGCGGACGTCTCGCTCGCCCAGCGCAGGACCTCCAGGGTCGCCGACCGGCCGCGCATCCGCTGCGACACCTCCTACGCCGAGTGGACGTGGTGGAGCGTTCCGGCCGGGACGGAGTCGGTGATCCAGGGGGTGGAGGCGGTCATCGACACCGAGGCGGCCTGCTTCGCCCAGGTGCCCTGCTACTCGGCCCGGGTGGCGGGCAGGCGGCCGCTGACGGTCGAGTACGACGACGACGCCGTGGTGACCGTCTTCGACGGCCCCGCCCACGTCGAGGAGCCGGCGACCACCTCCTTCCGCTGCCGGGTGCCACTGCTCAGCCCCGACTACGGCGTCGGCGACGCGGGCATCGAGGCCATCCTGACCGCCGTACGCGCCGAGTGGGCGGTCACCTGGCTCGGGATCGAGTGCTGATGAACTACCGCTTCCTCAACCGCGAAGGGCGCTGGCTCGGCTTCCAGCGGTCCGGCCTGCGGCTCGGCGCGGACGGCTCGTTGCGGCTGCACCCGCTGCCCCTCGGTTCCGTCGCCGACGACGGCCGGGCGGCGCCGGCCGGTCCTTTGGGGGTCGCCGCGGTGCCGGGCGGAGCCGTCTACTTCACCGACGGGCACCGCCTGTACGTCGTGCCGGACTGCCGGCGCGACGCGACGGCCTGCTTCGGCGGACTGTGCGAACCCCGTGGGCTCGCCTACCACCCCGGCCGCCGGGCGCTGCTGGTCGCCGACACCGGGGACGACCGGGTGCTCGCCCTCGACGCCGAAACGCTGCGGCCGGTGCAGAGCTGGACCGGCCTGCCCGAGCCGCGTTCGCTGGCCGTGGACGACGCGGGGAGCGTGTACGTCGCCTGCCGCGACGCCGTCCACGTCCTCGACCGATGGGGCAACCGGGCGCCCGGACTGCCCCGCGCCGAGGAGGTGGCCGCCGCCGGCGGGCGCGTCCTCCTGCTGGCCGGCGGGGCCGTGACCGTCCTTCCCGAGGGGCGGACCTGGCAGAGCGGGCTGGCCCGGCCGATGGGGCTGGCCGCCCGCGGCGACCACGTCTACCTGGGCGACAACGACCGCCGCGAGCTGGCCGTGTTCCTGGCGGACGGCGAACGGATCGGGCGGGCGCGCGGTTTCGCCGGGCCGGTCGCGGCCGTGAGCGCCGACGGGGACGAGCTGCTGGTCCACCGGGGCGGCGCGGAGGTCCCGGTACGGCTGGCGGCCGAAGGCGCGTACGGCGAGCACGGCGTCCTGTGGGGCGGGCCGATCGCCAACCCCAGCCCGCACCGGGACCCGCTGCACCTCGTACGGGCCCGGATCTCCGGCACGCGCTTCCGCCTCTACCTGAGTTCGGCCGAGCCCGCCGGTCCCCCGCCCGGCGACCCGGCCTGGCGTCCGGCGGCGCCCGGCGCCCCGCACACGACGATCGCGGGCAAGCCGCTCGACCGGCTCTGGATCGGCGTGCGGTTCACCGGCGACGGGCTGAGCACTCCCGTGCTCTCCCAGCTCAGGGTGGATTTCGACCACCGTACCTACCTGGAACGGCTGCCGCGGATCTACCAGCGCGACCCGGCCTCGCGCGAGTTCCTGCGCCGGTTCCTGGCGCTCTTCCAGAGCGGCTTCGACGAGACGCGCGACCGGATCACCGGCCTGCCCGACCGGCTGGACCCGCTGACCGCCGAGCCGAGCGAGCTGGCCGCGCGGCTCGGCCTGCACCTGCCGCCGCACCACCGGCGGCGCGCGCTCGCCGGGGCGTTCGCCACCCACGCGCGCCGCGGCACCGCCGCCGGGCTGCGCGCGGCCGTCCACGCGGAGACCGGGGCGTGGGCCGTCATCGCCGAGCCGCTCCAGCAGACGCACTGGTGGGTGCTCGGTGAGCAGCCGCTCGGGCTGGAGACGATGATGCCGGTCGGCGAGCCGGGCGGCGCGGTGCTCGGCGCGGGCGCCACGCTGGACGCCTCCTTCCTCGACCCGTCAGCCGGCACCGCCCTGTTCGAGAGCCTCGCGCACCGATTCGCCGTGCGGATCTACCGGGGTGACGCGCGGCCGGCGGTGGTCCAGCAGGTGGTGGAGCGCGAGAGTCCCGCGCACACCGCGTTCCACGTCTGCGTCATCGAGCCGCGCATGCGGCTCGGGGTGCAGTCCGTGCTCGGCGTGGACAGCGTCGTGGCCGAGCCCGCCCCGGCGGGGTCCGGCGTGCTGGCCCTGGCCGGTCCGCCGACGCCCCGGCTGGGCGTCACCACCGTACTCGGCCCGATCGGAAAGGAAACGTGATGTCAGACCACCTACGGGCGCCGACCAGGAACAACTACTTCTACGGCCAGCTCATGACCGTGGAGACCTTCACCACGGAGACCGACTACTTCCTGCGGCAGGAACGCACCTTCAACCGGCTGGCCATGGGGCACGGCGTGGTGTGCGGGCTGGACGTCCAGTTGGCCGACGCGGGCCGCGCGGTCGTCGTCACCCCCGGCCTGGCCGTGGACCGGTGGGGCAGGCGGATCGTGGTGCCCCGCGCGTCCGCCCGCGTCCCCATCCCCGACGACGTGCTCGAAGAGGCCGTCGAACGCGGCCGCGAGTGCCGCCAGGACGCGTGCGTCCAGGTGCTGATCGGCTACCACGAGTGCGTCACCGACCCGATGCCGGTGCACGCGGGCGACTGCGAGGACCCGCGACCCTGCATGCCGGGCACCCTGCGGGAGGGCTACACCGTCTCCTTCCGCGCCGACTGCGCGCCCACCAAGCGTCCCTCGCCCGGCGGGCGGCTCATCCGCGGCGGCAAGGTGGACTACGCGGAGCTGGCCCGGCTGGTCACCCGCGACTGCCCCGCCCCGGCCGCGGACCCGCGCATCGTGCTGGCCGCGCTCCAGATCGAGGACTGCCCGCCGCGGGCCGAGGGCGACCCGGACATCACGGTACGGCCGGTCTCGCCGACGAACCAGGTGCTCATGCGGCTGCTCCTGGCGCTGCTCGAATCCACCCACGACTGATGAGGGCGACCATGCACCACGACACATTCGAACGGCCGCGGTTCTTCCCCCGCCAGCTCGTCACCCACACCGAGCTCAACCAGGCGGGCGACTACGCGCTGGCCCGGCTGCGCCGGCACAACCGCATGATGCACGGCTGGGGGGTGGTCCACGGGGCGCTCGTGTGCCCGGCCGGGGACCCGTGGCAGCTCAGGATCACCCCCGGCTATCTGCTCGACCCCGCGGGCAACGAGCTGTGCGTGCCCAAGGAGCAGGTGGTGGACCTGCGGTCCGACGGGGTGACGGTCATGGCCGGCGACCCGTTCGGAGCGTGCGGCGAGCCGGCGCGCCGCGGGCGGCCGGGCAAGGTGTGGGTGGCGCTGCGTTACGTGGAGGAGCCGCGGCGGCCGGTCCGCACGCCCACGTCCGGATGCGGCTGCGACGAGACGGCGTGCGAGTACTCGCGCCTGGGCGACGGCTACGCGGTGGCCTTCCTGCCCGAGTGCCCGCCCTCGCACGCCGGCTCGCCGCCCACGCCCGACCAGTTCCTGAACGGCGTGCTCACCCCCGGCCCGCCCGCCGGGCTCGATCCCTGGGTGGTGCTGGCCATGGTCGAGGTGGACGCCAAGGGCGAGATCGTCGCCATCGACAACTGCTCCTGCCGCCGGATCGTGACCACGCTGGCACCGTTCTGGCAGCGGTGCACGCCCCAGCCCGCCGCCATCAGCCAGGTGTCCGCCACCGAGCCGGTCGCGCCGGGCGCCACCGGGGTGAAGCTGGTCGTCGAGGGGAGCGGCTTCGACCCGGCCGCGCGGGTGGACCTCGGGCTGGGCGTACGGGTCACGCGGGTGGAGGTGACCACGGGCGGCACCACCATGCTGGTGACGGCGCACGTCCTGCACAGCGCCGCGCCTGGGGGCCGCACGCTCACGGTCACCCTTCCGGACGGCTCGACCAGCAGGCACCCGGAGGCCATCACGATCGCCTGAACGCTCCCGGGCTCGGCGAGGAGGCGAGTCTTCCCCCTTTCGCCCACTCGGCGCGGCCCGACTCGGACGTACGGCAGGCGCGGGCGCCCACCGTACGGACGGTAGGGGCGGCCGGACCGGGGGTGCCGACGCGACAGCGATCAGGTCGCGGGCGCCTCCTCGCGCAGCGGGAAGTGGCAAGCGGCCTGGTGCGTCCCGCCCTGCAGCAGGGGCTCGGTGGCGCAGATGTCCTGGGCCAGCGGGCAGCGGGTGCGGAAGCGGCAGCCGGTCGGCGGGTTGAGGGCGCTCGGCAGCTCGCCGCGGATGGTCGTGTCCGGGCTGGGCGCGTGGCCGGGGTCGGGCGAGGGGACGGCGTCGAGCAACGCCTGGGTGTAGGGGTGGCGCGGGGCGCGGACCACCTGGTGCGCGGGGCCCACCTCGACCAGCTTGCCGAGGTACATCACGCCGATGCGGTCGGCCATGTAGTCGACCACGGACAGATCGTGGCTGATGAACACGTACGACAATCCGAGGTCGCGCTGCAGGTCGCGCATGAGGTTGAGCACCTGCGCCTGCACCGACACGTCCAGCGCGCTGACCGGTTCGTCGGCCACGATCAGCCGGGGCCGCAGCGCCAGCGAGCGGGCCAGTCCGATGCGCTGCAACTGCCCGCCGGAGAACTCGTGGGGATAGCGCTCCAGCGCCCGGCGCGGCAGTCCGACCTGGTCGAGCAGCTCACTCACCCGGGCGCGGCGGGCGCCGGAATCGCCCGCCTGCTGGATCTCCAGCGGCTCCGTGAGGATGGCGTCGATGCGCATGCGCGGGTTCATGGCCGCGTAGCTGTCCTGGAACATCAGCTGCACCTGCCGGTGCATGCGGTGGCGCGCGCCCCGGTCCAGCGTGGCGAGGTCGGCGCCGTCGAGGACGATCTGTCCACCGGTAGGTGCTTCGAGGCCGGCGACGAGACGGCCGACGGTGGACTTGCCGCACCCGGACTCGCCCACGATGCCGAGCGTCTCGCCGGGTTGGACCTCGAAGGACACGCCGGCCACGGCGCTGACCCGGCCGCCGGCCCGGCGGATCCCCGTGCCGCCGGCGTCGTACTCCTTGACCAGGTCGCGCACGGTCAGGATCGGGTCGGTGACGCCTGACGCTGTCCGGGCCTGGCCGGCCGAGGCCACGATCGTGACGGGCTCGGTGACCGGGTGCAGGCAGGCGAACTCGTGCCCGTTGCCGGCCGGGGTGAGCATGACGTCGGTAGTGCGGCATTCGTCGGTGGCGAAGTGGCAGCGGGGCGCGAAGCGGCAGCCGGTCAGCGGCCGCGACAGGTCCGGCGGCAGGCCGGGGATGCTGTAGAGGCGGCCCTCTGCGGCCGACTCGGGCAGGGCGCGCATGAGCGCCTCGGTGTAGCGGTGGCGCGGCGAGCGGAACAGTTCGGCGGTGGTGGCGGTCTCCACCACCCGGCCGGCGTACATGACGGCGACCCGGTCGGCGCGGCCGGCGATCACCCCGAGGTCGTGGGTGACCAGGATGACCGCCATCCTGAACTCCTCGCGCAGGTCGTCGATGAGCTCCAGGATCTGGCGCTGGGTGGTGACGTCCAGCGCCGTGGTGGGCTCGTCGGCGATGAGCAGGCGCGGGGAGCGGATGAGCGCCATGGCGATGACCACGCGCTGGCGCATGCCACCGGACAACTGGTGCGGGTAGTCATCGACGATCTTGTCGGGCCGGGGCATGCCGACCCGGCGCAGGATCTCGACGGCCCGCCCGCGCGCCTCGGCCTTGCCGATCCCCTGGTGGACGCGCAGCGGCTCGGCTACCTGGGCGCCGATACGCATGGTGGGGTTCAGCGAGGTGAGCGGGTCCTGGAAGACCATGCCCATCTCGATGCCGCGCACCCTGCGCAGCTCCTGCGCCTCCAGACCGCGCAGGTCGCGGCCGTCGAAGAGGATCTCCCCGCCGACGACGCTGCCGCCGCTCGGCAACAGACCCATGATCGACAGTACGGTCATGGTCTTGCCGCTGCCCGACTCGCCCACGATGCCGAGCGTCTCGCCCTGGCCGACCTGGAGGTTGACCTGGTCGAGCGCGTGCACGGTGCCACGCCGCAGCGCGATGTCGGTGCTGAGGTCGCGCAGCCGCAACAGCGGCTGGTTGGCTGCCTCCATGTACGAAACTCCCGCTAACGCCGCCGGAGGCGGACCTCGAAGACGTCCCTCAGCCCGTCGCCGATGAAGTTGAAGGCGAGGACGATGAGGATGATGGCGATTCCCGGCGGATAGAGCAGCCACCAGTGGCCGCTGAAGGTGTCCGACAGGCCGTCGGACAGCATGCCGCCCCAGTTGGCCGCGGGTGGCGGCACTCCCAGGCCGAGGAAGGACAGGTAGGCCACGTACAGGATCGCGTCGGCTACCTGGAAGGTGGCGTTGACGATCACGGTGCCGATGGCGTTCGGGATGATGTGCCGGCGCACCGCGCGTCCGCCGGTGCCGCCCATGCCGCGCATCGCCAGGACGTACTCGCGGGTGCGCAGTGTGAGCGCCTCGCCGCGTACCAGCCGCGCCGGGCCGAGCCAGGCGAAGGCGCCGATGATGACGATGAGCATCGGCACCGTGGGCGTGACGATCGAGGCCATGAGCATGAACAGGAAGAGGGCCGGGATCGACATCATCGCGTCGACCACCCGCATCATGACCGCGTCGACCCAGCCGCCGGCGAACCCGGCGATGGCGCCCCAGACGGTCCCGACGACGGTGGCCAGCAGGCCGGCGGCCAGCCCGACCACGATGGACGTCTGGCCGCCCAGCATCAGCCGGCCGAGCTGGTCGTAGCCCACGCCGTCGGTGCCGAGCGGGTGTCCCTCCGTGCCGGGGACCAGGAAGGTCTTGGCCAGGTCGGTGTGGACCTGGTCGGTCCGGTAGAAGAGCGGCCCGAGGAAGGAGAAGATCGCCAGCAGGACGAAGATGCCCACGCCCACCAGGGCGAGCCGGTTCTCGACGAAGACCTCGAGCCCCTGGCGCCACATCCCGCGGACGGGCGCCTCCTCCTCGTGCGGGATGGCGGTCATGAGACCTCCTTCGTCGGCCTCATGACCAGGGTGCTGTGTCTGTTGATGGCCTCGGCGGGGTCGGTCATGCGCGGCCTGCCTTGAGCCGCACCCGGGGGTCGACCGTGGCGTAGAGGATGTCGGCGATCAGCGCCCCGACCACGGTGGCCACCGAGAGCAGCAGCGTGACGCCGAGCAGGATCGGATAGTCCCGCTTGAGCGCCGCCTGCCAGAACAGCAGCCCCATGCCCGGGTAGTTGAACAGCCGCTCGACCACCAGGGCGCCGCTGAACAGCGCGGGCAGGTACATGCCGAGCAGGGTGATGACCGGGAACAGGCCGTTGCGGAGCGTGTGGCCGACGATCACCCGGCGCTCCGACAGGCCCTTGCTGCGGGCCGTACGGACGTAGTTCTCGTTGAGGTTGTCGACCATGGACGAGCGGATGTAGCGGGAGTAGACCGCCACGGTGAGGATGGCCAGCGTGACCGTGGGCAGCACGAGCCCGGCCGGGTCTGCCAGCACCTCCAACAGGGTGAACCCCTGCGGAGCCTCGGGCGGCAGGACCGGCCACGCCTGGGAGAACAGAATGATCATCATGAGGCCCATGAAGAAGATCGGCGTGGCGTACGCCAGCAGCGACAGCCCGTTGATGGTGTAGTCGGGCCAGCGGTTACGGCGTACGGCCTGCACGACGCCCAGCGGGACGGCCACCACGACCGCGAGCACCGTCGAGGCCAGCGACAGCAGCATGGTCTTGGGCAGCCGCTGGCCGATGGCCTCGGCCACCGACTGGTTGAGCTGGAAGGAGTAGCCCAGGTCTCCGGTGACCAGCCGCCGCAGGTACAGCGCGTACTGCTCCCACACCGGCCGGTCGTAGCCCATCTCGTGGTTGAAGGCGGCGATCTGCTGCACCGTCGCCTCCTTGCCGAGGATGGCCCGGGCCGCGCCTCCCGGTAGCAGGTGCAGGATCACGAACGTGATCAGCGTCACCAGGATCACGATGACCAGGGCCTGCCCCAGGCGGGTGAGGAGGTACCGGGTCACTTCCAGGACCAGTCTTGGAAGTACATCAGGTTCATCGGGTCCTGCGGCTCGACGCCCTGCAGGCCCGCCTTGTAGGCCGAGATCTGGTAGACGGGGTTCGGCATCCAGAGCACCGGCAGGTCCTTGGCCAGGAAGGCGTTGTACTCCTGCAGGGCTCCGGCGTCCTCGGTGAACTGCGCGTTCTCGATGAGCTTGTCGGCCTGGGGGTTGCTGTAGCTGCCGAGGTTGACGGGGGCGTCGGTCTGGAACAGGCGCTCGCCGGAGGCGAAGGCCGGGTAGTACCAGCTGCCCTGGGAGCCGAAGAACGACATGTCCCAGTCGCACTTGGCGTCGTCCGGCTTGCAGGCCGGGGTGACCGCCACCGAGTCGGGCACTTCCTTGATGGCCAGTTGCACGCCGACCTTCGCCATCTGCGACTTGATCTCGGCGAACATCTTGGTGGTCGCGGCGAAACCGGACTGGCTGGTCACGGTGAAGTTCAGCGGGGTGCCCTCGGCGATGCCCTCACCGCACAGGGAGGGGTCCTCGCAGGTGGTCTGCCCGTCGGGGGTCACCTTCCAGCCGTGGCTCTGCAGCAGTTGCTGGGCCTTGGCCGGGTCGAAGGGGTAGACGCAGCCCTGGCCGCCGGGCGCGCCCGGCTTGGGCGGCACCGGGCCGCAGGTGGGCTGGGCCATGCCGGACCAGATGACCTTGCTGATGGTGGGCTGGTCGATGAGCATCTGCAGCGCCTGGCGCAGGTAGGGCTGCTTGAACAGGACCCCGGTCTTGGGGTTGCTGAAGTTGAGCTGCAGGTACGTGATCGACCACCCGTACCAGGGGGAGACGTCGTAGCCCTTGGACTCCAGGTATGCCTTCTGCGACAGGTTGGCCGGCGGGATGTAGCCGTAGTCGATCTGCCCGGCGCGCAGCACGTTGAACTCGGCGTCGTCACCGGTGAACGGCCGCAGCACGACCTTGTTCAGCTTCGGCTTGTCGGTGCCCGAGTAGGTGTCCTGCTTGGCCAGGACCACCTCGCCGCTGGGCACGTAGCTCTCCAGCTTCCAGGGGCCGCTGTTGGTCTTCCACAGCGGGTTCGTCGCGTAGGACTTGGGGTCCTTGGCGGCGGCGGTCAGCTCCTCGAACGTCTTCTTCGGATCGCCCTTGTCCCAGGCGTGCTGGGGCAGCGGCACGATGCGGTTGAGCTGGTTGGCGACGAACCAGGCGGCGTTGTACGCCTTGTTCGTGGTCAGGGAGAAGGTCTTGTCGTCCTTGACCTTGAAGCTGGTGATGTTGTCGGGGAAGCCGCCGGGCTTGTACGAGGCCCACTTGTCCTTGTTGGCGCTGACGAGGTCCCACCAGAACCGGACGTCCTTCGTGGTGATCGGCTTGCCGTCGTTCCAGGTGTTGTCCTTGAGCGTGATGCTCAGCGTCTTGCCACCGTTGCTCACCTCGGGCGCCCCCGCCAGCGAGCGGTCCGGGTCGACGTTGTCGGTGTTGGAGCCGTCAAGGTTGAAGGAGTAGAGCTTGCGGTACAGGGCGGTGACGAAGATCTCGTTCTCGCCCTGGGTGAAGCCGGGGGCCGAGATCGGCAGGATCCAGTTGGGCGTGCGCAGAGCCACGGTCACGGTGTCCTGACCCTGTGAGCCGCCCTGCTCCGAACCGCTGCCGGCACCCGCGCTGCAGGCGGTCAGGCCGAGCCCGATAGCCACCACGCCGCACAGGATGCGGATTCTCGTCCCCATGATTCTCCTCGTCGAGACGTGGATGTGCCCTGCAGGGCCGTTCAGCCGGTGAATGTATAGAGGTACAAGTATTAAGTCAATACGAAAAATCTACTTTTGTCAGCATACTTATTTCGGGATAGAGTCCGCCGCGAAGACCATCTGTCGGTGATCGTCTTCGTACTCGATGATGGGCATCTGCCGTGTCCGTCAGGGAGGAGTGGCATGTCGGACCCCGCTAGTCTGCGGGAGCAGGCGTTGAGCCTGCTGGCCAGTGGCAGGGCCACCTCCCGCGCGGATCTGGTGGAGGCCCTGCAGGTGGCTCCGTCGACGGTCTCCAGCGTGGTGCGCCGCCTGCTGGAGGAAGGCGCGATCCTGGAGGAGGGCACGGGCGTCTCCACCGGAGGGCGCCGCCCCAAGATCCTTCGGCTGCGCGAGGCCGGCGGCGTGTACGCCGTGACCGAGCTGGGCGCTCGCCATGCCCGCGTCGGCCTGTGCTCGCCCTCCGGGGCGCTGCTGGCGGCCGAGGAGTTCGCCGTCGACATAGGAGCAGGCCCCACGGCCATCTTCGACGAGATCACCCGGGCCCTGGACGACGTCAGAGACGCCCACGCGCCCGGCCAGCGGCTGCTCGCGGTCGGCATGGCCCTGCCGGGGCCGGTGGACTTCCCGCACGGCCGGCTCGTCGGCCCGGCCCGGATGCCGGGGTGGAGCGGGTACGACGTGCAGAGCGACCTGATCGACCGCTTCAAGGTGACCGCGGTCGTCGACAACGACGCCAAGGCCGCCGCGACCGGCGAGCACGTCACCCGCCGCGCTACCGGCGACGTGATCACCCGTCGCGGACCCGGCGACATGATCTATGTCAAGGCCGGTTCCGGCATCGGCGGCTGCCTGATCACCGGCTCCCAGGTCCACCGCGGGGGGCGCGGCCTGAGCGGCGACGTCACCCACCTGCGGGTGGCCGACAGCGGCGAGCGCGAATGCTCCTGCGGCAGCCGCGGCTGCCTGGAGACCGTCGCCAGCGGCTCGGCCCTGGCCCGCGAGCTGGCCGGGCGCGGCCTGCCCGTGACCGGCACGCGCGACGTCATCGCCGCCACCGTAGACGCCGACCCGGTCGTGGTGACCCTGGTACGCCAGGCCGGCCGGCAACTGGGCGTGGCCCTGTCGGGCCTGGTCAACTTCCTCAATCCGGACAGCGTCGTCATCGGCGGCTCGCTGTCTAGCCTGGACGTCTACGTGGCGGCCGTCAAAGGCATGCTGTACGAGCGCTGCCTGCCGCCGCTGACCCAGTCGTTGTCCATCGAGGCGAGCATCGCCGGCCCGGACGCGGCCCTGATCGGGCTGGGCCACCTGCTCCGCGAGACCGCCGACGTCCGCCCTTCCTAGAAAGCACCACAGTGTCCCTGCGTATCGCCATCTGCGGCATCCACATCGAGTCCAGCACCTTCTCGCCGCACGTGAGCGGCACCGCCGACTTCGAGGTCACCCGCGGCCAGGCCCTGCTCGACCGCTACGACTGGCTCGGCGAGCCGTGGACGGCCGGGGTGGAATGGGTGCCGCTCGTCCACGCCCGCGCCCTGCCGGGCGGAGCGGTCGAGCCCGCCGCGTACGACGCCTGGCGGGCCGAGATCGTCCAGGGGCTGGCCGGCGGTCTGTTCGACGGCGTGCTGCTGGACTTCCACGGTGCGATGAGCGTGGCGGGCCGCCAGGACGCCGAGGGCGACCTCATCACCGCCATCCGCGCGGTCATCGGCCCGGAGCCGCTGGTGTCGGCGGCGATGGACCTGCACGGCAACGTCTCCCCCACCCTGTTCGACGGCTGCGACCTGCTGACCTGCTACCGCACCGCACCCCACGTCGACGTCTGGGAGACCCGCGAGCGCGCCGCCCGCAACCTGGTCGAGGCCCTGTCACGACGGGACGCTGGGCGTTCGCACGCGGAAGAGGCCGAAGGTTCTGAAGGCGCCGCGCGTTCGCGGGCGGTGGCCGACCGGCCGTACAAGGCGCTCGTCCACGTGCCGATCCTGCTGCCCGGCGAGATGACCAGCACCCGCGTCGAACCCGCCCGTGGCCTCTACGCCCGCATCCCCGAGATCGAGTCCCGGCCGGGCGTGATCGACGCGGCGATCTGGATCGGCTTCGCCTGGGCCGACGAGCCGCGCTGCACCGGAGCGGTGGTGGCCACCGGCACCGATGCCGGCGCCACCGAGCAGGCGGCCCGCGAGCTGGCGCGGGCGTTCTGGGACGCGCGGGACGACTTCGCCTTCGTCGCGCCGACGGGCTCCATGGACGAGTGCCTGGACGCGGCGCTGAAGGAGAGCTCGGCCCGGCCGTACTTCGTCAGCGACTCCGGCGACAACCCGGGCGCGGGCGGCGCCGACGACGTCACCTACGCCCTGGAGCGAATGCTGGCCAGGCCCGAGATCCGCGACGGCTCGGTCCGCGCCGTCTACGCCTCCCTGTTCGACCCCGAGGCGGTGGCACGCATCGGGCACCTGCCGATCGGCTCGCCGGTCAGCGTGCGGGCCGGCGGCCGCCTCGACACCCGCCCGCCGGGGCCGCTGCTGCTGGAGGGCACGCTGGAGGCGCTGGCCGACGACCCCGACGGCGGGCGGGTGGCCAGCGTACGCGTCGGCGGGCTGAGCGTGTTCCTGACCTCGCGCCGGATGCAGTACCGGCTGCTGGAGTCGTACCGGCGGCTGGGGGTGGAGGTCGCCGGAGTGGACGTGGTGACGGTCAAGATCGGGTATCTGGAGCCCGAACTGTTCGAGGCCGCGGCCGACTGGATGCTGGCGCTCACGCCGGGGGGCGTGGACCAGGACCTGCAGCGGCTGCCGTACCGGAACCTGCGGCGGCCGATCTTCCCGCTGGACCCCGGCGCCACGCTCGACCTGGAGCTGCCGTAGACGGGTGCGCTCACCACCGGTCCCAGTGCAGCACCTCCTCGCGCGGGACGCGGGGAGCGGGCTTGAAGTCGGTGCCGATGGTGAAGGCCAGCGGGATGAACGCCGCCAGCATCACCTCGTCGTACGGCACTCCGAGCACCTGGGCCAGCTCGCGTTCGAGCGGTCCCTGCGCGGTGGTCCACACCGTGCCGAGACCGCGCGCCCGGGCGGCCAGCATGAAGCTCCACACGGCGGGCACGCCTGACCCTCGCCCCTGCGCGTCCCCCAGGGTGGTGACCGAGGAGGGTTCAGCCGCAGGCCGCGGAGATGCCTTCGAGCCAGTCGCGAACCGCCGCCCGCTGCTCCGGCGTGAACGCGGCTTCCAGCTCGGCCTCGCGGCGGGCGACCGCCTCGCGGGCCTCCGCCAGGCGCGCCTCCCCGGCCTCGGTGAGCTGGATCCGATGGGTACGCCGATCGGACGGGCTCGGGCGCCGTTCGATCAGCCCCTCCAGTTCGAGCCCGGCGAGCATCTCGTTGGCGGCCTGCCGGGTGCTCGCCACCTTCCGGGCTATGTCCGAGGCCGACATCCCGGGCTGCGCCCCGGCCATCATCAGGGTGGCGTACTGCGAGGTCGAGAGCCCGAATGCCTTGAGCTCCTCCCCGATCGCCGACCGCATGTTCAGCCAGACCGTACGGACCATGAAGGTCAGCGACCCGGCCCCGCACCGATAGGGATCCAACGCCCCACCCTCCTTCGAGATTGACAGGTTCCTGACGAACCTCCAGAATTCGTCAGGAACCTGTCAATCGTACCGAAGGTCCGCATGACGACGCCTCCCAAGCTGCCGAAGTCCAGGCAGCAGTTGATCCTCGCCGTCCTCCTGTCGTCCTCACTGCTGATCTGGCTGGACAACACGATCCTCACCACCGTCTTCGAGACCCTCGCCGACCCCGTCCGCGGGCTGGGCGCCAGTCCCGCCCAACTGCAGTGGGCCACCGGCTCCTACACCCTGGTGTTCGCCACCCTGATGTTCACCGCGGGCGCCCTGGGCGACCGCTTCGGCCACCGGACCGTGCTCGCGACCGGAATGGCGATCTTCGCCGCCGCCTCGGCGTACGCCGCGTACGCCGGCGAGGCAGGCGACCTGATCGCCGCTCGGGCCGCGATGGGCGTGGGCAGCGCGCTGATCATGCCCGCCGCCATGGCCATCATGATGTGGACCTTCAGCGGTCCCGCGCGGGCCACCGCGATCGGCATCTCCTCGGCGTCCGCCGGCGTGGGCATGGCGGTGGGCCCGCTGCTGGCCGGAGTCCTGCTCGACCACTTCTGGTGGGGCTCGGTCTTCCTCATCAACATCCCGGTCGCGGTGCTCGCGCTGGTGGGGATCGTCACGCTGATCCCGAACTTCCGCAGCCCGACCCCGCGCCCGCTGGACCCGGCCGGGCTGCTGCTGTCGATCAGCGGGCTCGCCTCCCTGGCCTACGGGCTGATCCGGGCGGGGCAGATGGCCTCCTGGACCCCGGTGGACGTCTGGGCACCGATCGCCGCCGGGCTGGTCCTGCTGGCGGCCTTCGTACTCGTCGAACTGCGCATCCGGCAGCCCAGCCTCGATCCCCGGCTGCTCGCCCGGCGGATGTTCGGCGGTGGCAACGCGGCGCTCGGGCTCCTGTTCTTCGCCCTGACCTCCGCCAGCTTCTACGGAGCCTTCTACCTGCAAGGCGCGCTCGGGTTCTCGCCGCTGGAGGCGGGCCTGGCCTTCTCCCCCGCGGCGCTCGGCGCGGTCGTGGGGGCGCCACTCGGCGTCCGTCTGGTCCGCCGCTGGTCCCTGCGTCCGGTCACCGTGACGGCGCTGACCACGGCTGGGCTGGCGATGGGCTCCATGACGCTCTTCGGGCTGCACACCCCGCTCGTCTGGAACGAGATCGTCTACCTGGTCCAGGGCCTGTCGATCGGCATCGTGATCGGCCCGGTGACGACGGCGCTGATGAACACCCTGCCGTTGGAGCGGGCCGGCGCCGGGTCGGCCGTCACCAACACCGTGCGGCAGACCGGCAGCGTGCTCGGGATCGCGGTCGGTGGCACGATCATGTCGATCGCGTACCGAAGCGGGATCGAGGCCGCGCTGCCTGGTCTGCCCGGTCTGCCCGGTTCGGCGCTGGATCAGGCCCGGGTCTCCGCGGAACAGGCCCGCCATGTCGCCGGCGTGATCCACCGGCCCGACCTGGCAAGTGCCGCCGATGCGGCGTTCATGGACGCCATGCACCTCAGCGCGGCCTGCACCATGCTGATCGCGCTCTCCGGAGCGGTCCTGCTGGTGATCGCCCTGCGCGGTGATCGAAGGCCCCCGGGCTCGGGACCGGAGTCAGACGCACCCGTTCCCACCACGACCGCGTCCCGCTCGGCCCAGGGTTCCTGATCCCTGCCCCGCGTGGAGCCGCTCCGGGCCCGTCAACGGGACCCGGTTCAGGGCCTTGAGGCCGGTCAGATGCGCCAGTCTCGGTTGGACCAGTCTCGGTTGGACCAGTCGCGATTTACGGGCATCACACCGATCCACCCATGACCCGCCGGGGCGACCCCGATCCACTCGTCGCCGGCGGGTGCGACGTCGTGTGCGGGAAGGCGTGCATCATCCACCGGCCGCAGGCTCCGGTTACGCGAACTGGCCCGGCTGGTAGCCGCCGGCGGGCCTCTGCACGACGACGTTCGCGCGGTTGAAGGCGTTGATGATCGCGATGAGCGACACCAGGGCGGCGAGTTGCTCCTCGTCGTAGTGCTTGGCGGCGTTCGCCCAGACCTCGTCGCTGACGCCACCGGCCGCGTCGGCGATGCGGGTGCCCTCCTCCGCCAGCTCCAGGGCGGCCCGCTCGGCCTCGGTGAACACCGTGGCCTCCCGCCAGGCGGCGACCAGGTTGAGCCGCACCTGGCTCTCCCCGGCGTGCGTGGCATCCTTGCTGTGCATGTCGATGCAGAAGCCGCAGCCGTTGATCTGGCTGGCGCGGAGCTTGACCAGTTCCTGCGTCGCGAGCGGCAACGACGAGTCCGCAACCACCTTGTTCGCCGCGATGAAGTGCTTCATGACCTTGGCCGAGACCTGGTCGCCGAAGAGGTTCAAACGAGCGTTCATGAGGGGCTCCTTGCCATTGATGGGGTCTCACCCATCAGGACAAGCCGGCTCAGCGGACTGTGACAGAAAACCAGTGTGACGTACGTCTCTCTGGGACGGCCTCGATCCGGCTTCCGGTGGGCTTCGTTCCTTATCACCTCCGTACATGCGAGTATCTAAAGTCCTATGAAGCTAGATAAATGGAGAAAAGGTGATCGAGTTCTACCTGGACGCGAAGTCCGGCCTGTCGCCGTACCTCCAACTGGTCCAGCAGGTACGCCACGCGCTACGGCTCGACCTGCTCCGCGAGGGTGACCAGTTGCCGACCGTCAAGGAGGTCGTGGCGCAACTGGCGATCAACGCCAACACGGTCCTCAAAGCCTACCGGGAGCTCGAACACGAGGGCCTGGTCGCCGCCCGGCCGGGAGTGGGGACGTTCGTGACGGCGACGCTCACCGGCACGTCGCTGGCGGCGCACGGCCCGCTACGGCGGGACCTGCAGCGCTGGCTGACCAAGGCCCGCCGGGCCGGCCTCGACGAGGAAAGCATCGAGGCCCTCTTCACGACCACCTTCCGCGCCGCCGCTCAGGAGGACGTTGCGTGACCTCGGCCTCGAACGCGAGAACGCGGACACGTTCGGCGTGCGCCGCGACGGCGTCGCCTCGGTGATCCTCGCGGCGGCGATCCCCGGGCACACGGGCGCCCGGGTCCTTTCCAGCCGGCTCCTCGACCCGTTTCCGGTGGATCCGCAGGCGGCCGTCCTGGCCGCCGAGGAGCGTGTTCGCGGGGCCGGGGTCAGAGATCGGCGAGGAAGTCCAGGGCGACCGCCCAGGCCCGCTCGGCGGCCTCGGCGTTGTAGTCGGGCAGATCGGGATCGGTGAACAGGTGGCCCACGCCCGGGTAGCGGAAGACCTCCACGTCGGCCCGGGCCCGGCGCAGGCCGAGATACCAGGCGTTGAGCCAGTCGACGGGCTCGTAGGTGTCGGGGTCGGCCACGTGCAACTGCACGGGCAGGTCGTCGGCCGCGACGCCGTCCGGCATGTCGGAGGTGCCGTGCATCAGCAGCAGCCCGCGGGACCGCTCGTCGCCCAGGGCCAGGTTCTGCGCGATCGCCGCGCCGAGCGAGAAGCCCGCGTAGACCAGGCCGTCGGCGGACAGCGGGGCCGCCGCGGCCACGGCCCGCTTCAGCAGCTCGTCCCGGCCGATCTCCTCCTTGATCGCGATGCCTTCCTCGGGCGTGTCGACGACCCGGCCGTCGTACAGGTCGGGGACGTGCACGTCGTGCCCGGCCGCCCGCAACCTGTCGGCCGCCTGGTGAACGTGGGGACGCAGGCCGTACATCGAGTGCAAGAGGAGAATCCGTGCCATGCGCGCAGCTTAGCCAGCGACCGGCGGACGGCCACCGTCAACCCTGCGGCTCGGACGTGTCGCGGGCGGGAATGTGCGCTCATGGTGGCCGGCCGGGGGCACCTGATCGTGCCCGGTGGCCGCCACCATGAGCGGCCATCTCGTGAAATGAGAGTGGGCTGATTTCGCGACTTACTTTCCCGGGACGGCCGTGGCCGCCCCGGGAAAGTCTGACCCGATTGATGGTCCCGGATTTCTCGTCGTGGCCATCGGCTACAGGTCAGCACATCGCGAAATCAGGGGAATCTGAACTGACCTCAGTCCCAGTCCCAGTAGTGGCGGCGACGGCGACGGTAGCGCTCGCGATAATAGTCGCGATCGCGGTGACGATACCGGTCGCGGTCGCGAGGCCAGGGACTTGCGATAGATGCGGCGAACATAGGCCGTTCTCCTCTCCGAATACGCGGTCGCACGAGGCGATCGCGCTTTCCCATCCATCATTGGCAGCCACATCGGAACGCGTCTAGACAAGCCGGTCCGAACCAGGCGACATGATGGGCGTCCGATTCTCCGGCATGACTCCGCGTTGACCGGGGCGCCCACCCGCGAACCGCCGGTTTACCCGTGCGGCAGGAATGAGAGAGGCTCATCAGCCATTGAACTGGCACGGCATGTCCGGCCGGGCCGTTCAATGTGGCGGAATCTATACCACCGGCAGGTGCGGAGCGCTGTCGCCAGGGCATAGGCCCTCCGTCAGGACGAATCCGAGCAGATCTTGGAGGTAGTCATGTCCGGATATCTGCCTTATGCCGGCGACCGTCCGGCTCCGCGCACGAGCGTGCGCCGCTGGTCCGACGCCATCGTGCTCGGCGAGCGGGCCTAAGAAATAAGGGTGCCGCGGCCGGTATTCGGCCGCGGCCCTCCCTCATTCGACCGGAAGGATTTCTCCATGGGCCGACCGCTTTATCCGCAGGCGCAGCGCGACGATGCGACGGAAAACCTGTTCGGCTTTCTGGTCCCCGATCCTTATCGCTGGCTGGAGGCCGGTGCGGACCCGCGGGTGCGGGCCTGGGCGGCACAGCAGGACGAGTTGTTCACCGCGCATCGCGGTGCCTGGCGCGAGGCCGGGCGCTGGCGGTCCATGGTCGAGGAGCTCTCCACCTTCGGGGTCTCCGATCCGCCGCTGGTGCGCGGATCGCTCATGTTCTTCGCCGAGCAACTGCGTGACGACGAACAACGCCGCCTGGTCGTGGTCGAGGACGCGGTGGACAGGCACGTGCTGGTGGATCCGGTGGAGCTGGATCCATCCGGCCGGACGCGGCTGCACACCTGGTGGCCGTCGCGGGAGGGCGAGCGGGTGGCGGTCCAACTGGAGGTCGCCGAGCGGCCCGCCAGCGACCTCGTGGTGCTGGACGTCCGTACCGGCAAGGTGGTGGACGGACCCCTGCCGCGCGCGTGCAACACCTCGCTCGCCTGGCTGCCCGGCGGGGACGCCTTCTACTACGTCAGCCGGGTCCCCGACGAGGAACTGGCGCCGGACGACCAGCGGTTGCACCGGCGCGTCCGGCTGCACCGGATCGGGTTCCCGCCCGAGGCCGACCCCGTGGTGTTCGGCGGCACCGAGGCCCCCGACTGCTACTACGGGCTCACCACCAGCGCCGACGGCCGCCATATCGCGATCACGGCGTCGGAGGGGCCCGCCCCGCACAATGACGTGTGGATCGCCGAGCTGACCGAGCCGGCGGCTCCGCGCTTCGTGAAGGCGGTGGACGGGCTCGCCACACGGGCCCGCTCCCTGGCACGTTTCCTGCCCGGCGGCGACCTGCTGCTGGTCACCGACTACCAGGCTCCGTGCGGCCGCATCTGCACGGCGTCCAGGCATGACACCGACCCGTCGGCATGGCGCACGCTGGTGCCGGAGGATCCCCGGGCCCCGCTGGACGACTGCGTGGTCCTGGACGATCCGGAGCTGCCAGGTCCTCTGCTGCTGGTGGCCCGGGCCCGCCACGGTGTCTCGACGCTCACGGCGCACGACCTGGCCGACGGCCGGCAGCTCGGCACGGTGCCGCTGCCCGGCGTCGGCGTGGCCTCATCCCTGCAGGCCGAGCTCCCCCGGGGAGGCCACCTGTGGTTCAGCTACTGCGATGCCGCCACGCCCACCACCGTCTACCGCTACCACGCCGCCACGGGGCGGGTGGCCCCGGAGGCCACCTGCGCGGCGAGCAGGCCCGGCTCCTCCGGCGCCATCCGCAGCCACACCGTCCGTTACCCGGCCGGCGACGGCACCGAGATCACCCTGTTCCTCTTCATGCCGTCCGAGGAGCTCGACGGCCCCCGGCCCGTTCTCCTGTACGGCTACGGCAGCTTCGGCATGGCGTTGCGCCCGGTGTTCTCGCCGATGGCGGCCGCATGGGTGCACGCCGGCGGGATCCACGCCGTCGCCTGCGTGCGTGGTGGCGGCGAGGAAGGCCAGGACTGGCACGACGCCGGGCGCGGGCCGCACAAGCGGCGGGCGATCGGCGACTTCAACGACGCCGCGAGCTGGCTCGTCCGTACCGGCTACACCACGCCCGGGCAACTGGCGAGTTACGGGATTTCGGGGGGCGGGCTGCTGGTCACCGCCGCCGCCATGCAGCGCCCGGATCTGTACGCAGCGGTCATCGCCGACGGCCCGCTGTGCGACATGGTGCGCTACGAGCGCTTCGGCCTGGGCGGCACCTGGACCGAGGAATTCGGCTCCTCCGCGCAGCCGGAGCAGCTCCAGTGGCTCCTCACCTACTCCCCGTACCACCACGTCACGCCGGGCACCGCCTACCCCGCGTTCCTGCTCGCCGGCGCGGTCACCGACCTGCTGACCGGCGAGGCCCACGTCACCAAGATGTGCGCGGCCCTCCAGCACGCCACCAGCAGCGACCGTCCCGTTCTGATGCGCCGCGAGCCCGACAGCGCCCACGCCGGCTCGTGCGCGACCAAGGAACGCGCGCTGGCCGCCGACATCCTCGCGTTCGCCGCGAAATACACGGGGCTGTGCGCTTGAACAGTCCGCTTTGCATTTGTTTAGGAATGTTGAGCATGCCCGCCGACCTCACGGGTCGTGCCCGCCCGCGCGATGCCGCCATGTCCCTGTTCGCCGAGCGGGGCGACGAGCCGCGAGACCGCTAGCCGCCGGAAGGAAGGTCCTTTCGACGGTCAGCCGGTCCGGCCAGCGCCGTGAGGCGGCGGGCGAACCCGGCGGCGGCCGCGCGCAGCTCCGGGGGCTCCAGCACCTCCGCCTCGAAGCCCAGCATGGCCACGTGCGCGGCGAGCCACTCCAGGCTCTGCCCACCGGCGACCAGCACGCACCACCCGTCGCGGTCGTCCTCGATCCGCCCCACCTGCGGCGGCACCAGCTCCCGCACCTGCTCGGGCCGGGCGTGCACGCGCACCCGGGCGAGATACCGGTACGGCGACTCGGTCACGGACCGCTGCACGTAGGCGACCGGGTCCGGATGCTCCCTCGCCCGGAAGCGCCAGGTCGTGGCCGCCACCTCGCGCATCCGGTCCAGCCGGAAGGTACGCCAGTCGTCACGGTCGACGTCCCAGGCCATCAGATACCAGCGGCGGTTGGTGGCGACCATCCGAACCGGCTCTACCGTGCGCTCGTGCTCGTCGTTGTCGCGGCCGGCGTACCGGAAGCGCACCCGTACGGCGTCGCGGCAGGCCCGCGCCAGCGTCACCAGCACCTCGGCGTCGATCTCGACCCCGGGGCCGAGGAGGGTCTCGGTGGCGCCGTGCACCGCCCGCACCTCGGCGCGCAGCCGGGGCGGCATCACCTGGTCGAGCTTGGCCAGCGCCCGCAGGGCCGCCTCGCCCGCCCCCGCGACCGTGCCCCCCGACGCCAGCCGCAGGGACACCGCCGTCGCGATCGCCTCCTCGTCGTCGAGGAGCAGCGGCGGCAGACGGGTGCCCGCGCCGAGCTGGTAGCCGCCGCCGACGCCCGCCGTCGCGTGCACGGGGTAGCCGAGCGCGCGCAGCCGCTCCACGTCGCGGCGCACCGAGCGGTCGGTGACCCGCAGCTCGGCGGCCAGCTCGCCGGCGGTCCAGGACGGCCGGCGCTGCAACAACGCCAGCAGCCGCAGCACCCTCTCGGTCGTCGCTTCGACTGTCACCGACCACCTGCAGCGTGGAGGCCCCATCCTTCAGAACGGGGAGAAAACGCGGGACAGTGGGTCATGATGGCCTCCAGATTCTGTCGGTGACGGTCGGTAGTGTTCTCGGCATGTCGCGTTACCGGCTGATCCCCACACCCGCACAAGAGCAGGTGCTGGCCGAGCATTGCGCGCATGCCCGCTTCATCTGGAATCTGGCGATCGAGCAGCACGGATACTGGCGGCCCGGCCGCAAGAGCGGGCCGGGATTCGCCGAGCAGTGCCGGCAACTGACCGAAGCGCGGGCGGCCTGCGCCTGGTTGCGGGCCGGCTCGATCATCGTGCAACAGCAGGCGCTGAAGGACTTCGCGCAGGCGATGGCCAACTTCTTCGCCGGCACCCACCGCCACCCGACCTGGCGCAAACGGGGCCGGCACGAGGGCTTCCGGATCGTCGCGGTCAAGCCCGACGACGTGCGCCGAGTGTCGCGCCGGGTGGGCCGGGTACGGATCCCGAAGGTGGGGTGGGTGCGGTTCCGCTGGTCCCGCGCCGTCCCGCCGGGCGTGAAATCGTACCGGGTGACCCGGGATCGGGCCGGGCGCTGGCATGTCGCCTTCGCCGCCGTCCCGGCGCCGATCCCCGCCCCGGGCACCGGCCAGACCGTGGGCGTGGATCGGGGCGTGGCCGTCAGCGCGGCGCTGTCCACCGGCGACCTGCTGGTCGCGCCCGGCCTGCGCGAGCGGGAGCGGGCCCGGTTGCGGCGGCTGCTGCGCAAACTCGCCCGAGCCCAGCGCGGATCGAACCGGCGGAGCAGGGTCAAGGCGGCGATCGCCCGGCTGAAGGCGCGCGAGACGGACCGACGCCGGGACTGGGTGGAGCAGACCAGCACGGCGCTGGCGCGGCGGTTCGACATGATCGGCGTGGAGGACCTGAAGATCGCGGGCATGACCCGGTCGGCGCGGGGCACGGTCAGGGTGCCGGGCCGCGGGGTGGCACAGAAGGCCGGACTATCAACCGGGGCATTCTGGCGGCCGGGTGGGGGCGGCTGGTGACCCGGTTGGAGCACAAGGCGCCCGGCCGGGTGGTCAAGGTCAAGGCGGCGTACACGAGTCAGCGGTGCTCGGCGTGCGGGATCGTGGATCGGGAGGCGCGTGAGAGCCAAGCGCGTTTCCGGTGCCGGTCCTGCGGTCATGCGGGCAACGCTGATGTGAACGCGGCGCGGAACATCGCACACGCGGCAGGGCATGCCGTGTCCGCACGGGGAGGCCCGCCGTTGGGCGAGCCGGCGAACCGTGAACCTCAACACGCTCTCCTCCTGGTGGGGTGAGTGTGGTTGGAATCCCCCGTCCTTCAAGCGGGGGAGGATGTCAAGCGCTCATCGTTCCACAGATCACGGAACGCTCCTGTCCGCTATTCGCGGGAAGCTTGCGCCATGACCGACCAGACCTGGAACCCCATGCTCCGCGATCAGATCGACTGGCACTGGACCAAGCAGGTGCGCGACCGGCTCGACGGGCTCACCGACGACGAATACTTCTGGGAGCCGGTGCCGGACTGCTGGAACGTACGGCGGCGGGGCACCGGCTCCGCGCCCATACAGGCCGGATCCGGCGCGATGACCATCGACTTCGAGATACCGACGCCCGAGCCGCCACCGTTCACGACGATCGCCTGGCGGCTCGGCCACGTGATCGTCGGCGTGCTCGCGGTGCGCAACGCGGCGCACTTCGGCCGCCCGCCCACCGACTACCGGTCCTTCGAGTACGCCGCGACCGCGTCCGAGGCGCTCGCCCAGCTCGACACGGAGTACGCCACGTGGCTGGCCGGGGTCGAGTCCCTCGGCGAGAGCGACCTGGCGCGCCCGTGCGGGGAGGCCGAGGGACCCTACGCCAAGAGCCCGATGGCGGAGCTGGTCCTGCACATCAACCGCGAGCTGATCCACCATCTGAGCGAGGTGTGCCTGCTCCGCGACCTCCACCTGCACACCCGGCGGGAGGCGAGCTGAGATGGCACGCGACATCCAGATCACCTTCGACTGCGCCGACCCGGCCGGGCTGTCCGCGTTCTGGGCCGAGGCCCTCGGCTACCGGCTGCAGGACCCGCCCCCCGGCTTCGAGTCGTGGAAGGAGGCCCTGGAGGCGCTGGGGGTGCCGCCCGAGAGGCACAACGACGCCTCGGCGGTGACCGACCCCGAGGGCTCCGGGCCGCGGCTGTTCTTCCAGAAGGTGCCGGAGGGCAAGCAGGTCAAGAACCGGGTGCATCTCGACGTGCGGGCCGCTCCCGGGCTGGAGGGCGACGCGCGGATGGCGGCCCTGGAGGCGGAGGCAGAACGACTCATCGCCCACGGCGGCACCCGGATCCGGCGCCACGAGCCCGCTCCCCCGCTCGACTTCGGCCACATCATGATGGCCGACCCCGAGGGCAACGAGTTCTGTCTCGACTAGGCGAACATCGCGCTGACCAGGGCACGCCCTCAGATCGAGTGCTCTGAGGGCACGTCCAGGGCACATGACATATCGGCAGTGCCCTCGAAGAAGGCGTTCATGGCCCTGCGTACCCGGTCGGCTAGCGTTCGGCATCAAGTGGCTAGCGGGCCGGGACTCAGATGCCCTGCTCCAGGCCCGGTCATCCGTTCTGGCAGCCGGGGCACCAGAAGAGGTTGCGCGCGGCCAGTACGGCGGTCCGGATCTCGGTGCCGCAGACGTGGCACGGCAGCCCGGCGCGCCGGTAGACGTAGACCTCGCCGCCGTGGTCGTCGACGCGCGGCGGCCGGCCCATGGCCTCGGGAGTGTGCTCGGGACGGACGGTGTCGATGCGGTTGGCGCGCACGCCGTCGGTCATCAGGCCGACCAGGTCGGCCCAGATGGCCTCCCATTCGGTACGCGAGACGCTTTGGCCGGATTTTTCGGGACTCATCCCGTGCCGGAACAGCACCTCGGCCCGGTACACGTTCCCCACCCCCGCGATCACCTTCTGGTCCATGAGCAGGGCGGCGATCGGCTGTCGGCTGCGCCGTACCCGGTGGAAGGCGCGGTCGGGGTCGGCGTCGGCGCGCAGCGGGTCGGGGCCGAGCCGGGCCAGGATGGACGCGCGCTCCTCGATCAGCTCGCAGGCCGCCGGCCCGCGCAGGTCGGCGATCCGCGCGCGGTGGCTGATCCGCAGCCGGACCGTGTCGTCGTTGGGTGTCCTGGCGAAGTCGAGCCGGCCGAACAGCCCCAGGTGCACGTGCACGGTTCGCGTCCCCGCCCCGCGCCCGAAGTGCAGGAACAGATGCTTGCCGTACGCGTCGGCGTCGGTCAGCACCGACCGGTCGAGCAGCGCGGCGGCGTCGCTGAACTTGCCCTGCGGGCTGCCGACCCGCACTCCCCGCCCCGCGAACCGCGTGCGGAACTCGGCCGCCAGCCGGTGGATCGTGTGCCCCTCAGGCAAAGCCTCTCCCCCCGCTCATAGCCAACCGGCGTCCTCCGCGATCCGGATGGCGTCGATCTTGTTGCGGGCGCCGGTCTTCGTGATCGCCCCCGTCAGGTAGTTGCGTACGGTGCCCGAGGACAGGTGCAGCCGGCCGGCGATCTCCTCGGCCGAGGCGCCCCTGGCGGCCTCCCTGAGCACGGTGGACTCCCGGGCGGTCAGGGGACTCTCGCCGTATTCCATCGCCGCGGACACCAGCTCGGCGTCCAGGACGCGCAGCCCGGCCGCGGTACGCCTGATCGCGTCCGCCAGCCGGTCACCCGGGGCGTCCTTGACGAGGAAGGCCTCGATGCCCGCCGCCAGCGCCCGGCGTACGTGCCCCGGCTGGCCCATCGCGGTGAGCACCAGCACGCGGCAGGACGGGAGGCGCTCGCGGAGCGCGGCGGCGGCGGTGATGCCGTCGAGGATCGGCAGGTCGATGTCCACGACCGCCACGTCGGGCCGGGTCTCCACGGCCCTGGGGACGATCTCGTCACCGCGGATCACCTCCGCGACGACCTCGATGTCGGACTCCAGCCGCAGCAGGGCGGTGAGGGCCGCCCGGATCATGTGCATGTCCTCCGCCAGCAGAACCCTGATCATGCCGCGACCTCCATGGTCAGCAGGAAGCCGCTCCCGCCCGTCGGGGCCCCGGCGCACGAGCCGCCCGCCTGGGCCGCCCGCTCGGCCAGACCCGTGAGGCCGCCGCCCGCCGGTCCCGGCTCCGCGGGGGCTCCGTCATTGGCCACCTCCAGCCGGAGCGCCCCGCCGTTCAGCGACGTGGTGATCGTGCAGGTGGTGGCCCTGCTGTGGCGCAGGACGTTGGTGACCCCCTCGCGTACGGCCCAGGCCAGCGCCTCCTCGGCCGGCCCCGGCAGGTCCGCCTCGGCCAGGTGCGTCCGGACGTCCACCCCCGACGACTCCAGCAGCGCCACCGCCCTGTGCACCTCCCCGGTCAGCGACATCGCCCGATAGCCCCGGGCCACCTGCCGCACGTCCTGCGCCGCCTCCCTGGCCACCTGCACCAGCTCGGACACCTCGCTCCGCGCCGAGCCGGGGTCCTGCTCCATCAGACGGGTGGCCAGATCACCCTTGAGGGCGATCGCGGTGAGGCTGCGCCCGAGGCCGTCGTGCAGGTCGCGGGAGATCCGCAGCCGCTCCTTGAGCACCGCGGCCTCCGCCAGCTCGGCCCTGGCCTGCTCCAGATCCACCGCCATACGGACGAACCGGACCAGCGCGTACGTCATCGCCCCCGTGGTCGGCACGGTGACCACGTAGAGGAACGTGACGATGATCGGCATCACGGCGACCAACGACAGGGCGGCGGCCTCGTACAGCATCATCAACCCCACCAGCGCGGCGCCCCAGGGCAGCGGGAGGAGCACCAGCAGCGTGCCGGCCAGCAGCGGGGCGGTCACCCCCGACATGCCGTTGGGCAGCAGGTCGGGCAGGTAGGTGGCGACCGCCTGGAGCACGACCGTGAGGGGGAGGAAGGCGGGGCGTTCGCCGCGCAGGGCCGCTCGGATGTGCAGATGGTGCAGGGAGACCACGACGATCAGGGTGGCCAGCGCCACCGCGCCCAGCACGGGGCCCTGCAGGAAGTACAGCAGCGCGCCAACCGAGTACGCGAGCGAGACGGCCGTGATGAGGCCGCTCGCGAGCCGCCTGGCGGAGGAGGAGACCACGGCCACGATTATGACCGGCGCGGTTCCCAGCGGAACCACAGCCTGGTCGCGACGAGGCCGGCGACCGCCCAGACGGCCAGGTCGCCGGCGGGCAGGGCCAGGTCGCCGGTCCTGACGGCGGTCACGACGGCCGTGGTGGGCAGCAGCTCCAGGATGGAGTGGAGCCACGAGGGCAGCGGGATCGGCCCCATCGCGCCCGTGGAGACCAGCGACACCAGGAAGACCGGCATGGTGAAGGCGGCCGCCAGCTCCGCGCGCGGGATCAGGGCCGTGTAGGCGGCGCCGAGCAGGCTCAGCACCGCCGAACCGGCGACGACGGCGACGGCGGACACCGGGAGGTCCCCCGGCAGCGGGACGTCCGCCAGGAGCAGCGCCGCCAGCGTGCACAGCACGATCAGGACCACGGTCTGCGTGGCGGTGCCGGCGACCTGGCCGAGCAGGATCTGCCCGTCCGTCAACCGGCTCGCCCGCAGCCGCTTGAGCACGAGCTGGTCGCGCCGGTTGGTCAGGGCCACGGCGACGTTCATGAACGCGGTGATCGACAGGAACATCGCGATCATGCCCTGGAAGACCGTGCTGGCGGTGGCCGGGCCGGCGACGTGCCGCATCATCACCGGCAGCCCCACGCCCAGCCCGATCGGCGTGATCACCGAGGCGAACAGCAGGGCCCGGTCCCGCCAGAACAGGCGCGTGCCCAGACGGTAGGTGGCGGTCAGGCTCATCGGGCACTCTCCCGCAGGTCGAGAAAGAGATCTTCGAGGGTGGCGGTGCGGACCTCCAGGCCCGCCAGCCGCAGTCCGCGTTCGGCCGCCCAGCTCAACAGCGTCTGCGCGGCCAGGTCGGGGTCCTCCACGCGGCAGACGGCGTACTCGCCCTCGACCGTCACCGGCAGCGGCAGGCCGCCCGGGTCCACCCGTGGGGGCAGCCGGAAGGCCACCCGCCCGGCGCGCGCCGCGAGGATCTCGGCCATCCCGCCGGCGGCCACGATCTCCCCCCTGTCCATGATCGCCATGGCGGTGGCCAGGTGCTGCGCCTCCTCCAGGTAGTGCGTGGTCAGCAGGATCGTGGTGCCCTGGCGGGCCAGGTCGCGGACGACGGCCCAGGTGCTCCTGCGCGCCTCGGGGTCCATGCCGGTGGTCGGCTCGTCCAGGAACAGCACGTCGGGGCGGCCCAGCAGGGCCAGCGCCAGATCCAGCCGGCGCCTCTCGCCGCCGGAGAGCTGCCGCACCCTGGTGCCCGATCTGCCCGCCAGCCCGGCCAGGTCGAGCGCCTCGTCGCGGGGGCGGGGCGCGGCGGTGAAGTCGCGCCAGGTGTCCACGGTCTGGGCGACCGTCAGATCGGGGAAGAACCCGGCCTCCTGCAGCATGATGCCGACCCGCTGCCGGACGGCCGCGCGGTCGGCGACCGGGTCGAGGCCGAGCACCCGTACGGACCCGGCGTCCGCCCGCTGGAAGCCGGCCAGCACCTCTATCGTGGTCGTCTTGCCCGCGCCGTTCCTGCCGAGCAGCGCGAAGACCTCGCCCTCGGCCACCTCGAACGAGACGCCCTTCACCGCCTCGAAGCCCTGGTGCCTCTTCCTCAGCCCGTTGACTTGGATCGCTGTCATGACTCCACTGTTTTGCATGGGTCCACGGCACGACAGTGAGAAATTCACGACTTCCCCGAGTGCGTGAGCGGCGCCGGGACGGGCCTCCGCCGCGGAAAGGCGACCGGCACAGGTCGTGAATTGTTCACTGGCCGCCGCAGGCCGGCACGCCGCCGTGCCCACCCTGTACCTCGTCGTCTCGGCGGCGGGACGGCTGCCCGATCCGCTTTCGGGGCGATCGGGCTGCCGGCCTTCGGGGCGCTGGGGCCGGCCCTGGCCCGGCTCCGGCCCGCCGTGTCCTGAGCGTCCTTCAGCCGGCGTCCTGTGCCGACTCCGTCCGAGCGCGGCGGCGCCGGAGGACCGGCACGGCGGCGACGAGCGCGCAGAGCACGACGAGGCAGGCAAGCAGGGCCCACGGCGCGGTCCAGGCGTGGGTCGTGGTCTCGACGGCGGCGAGCGGGGAGACCGAGTTCGAGGAGTCGGTGAGCAGCGGGACGAGGGTGACCGTGCCCGTCAGCCGCAGCGCGGGAGCCACTCCGCGGACCGGCACGGCGACCTTCCAGTCCTCGCCCGGGAGGAGTCGCGGGGAGTCGTTCATCTGTCCCGCGCGAACCTCGAAGTGCCCGAACGGGCCGGTGAGGGAGACCGTCTGGCGGGCGTTGAGGATGGCGTTGCCGGTGTTGCGGATCGTGTACGTGACGGTGGCCTCGCCCTTGCCGAACGGATTGACCGTGCCGGAGTAGCTCACCCGCAGGTCCCGTACGGACAGGCCGGGCTTGAGCGCTCCCCCCACGCGCAGCCTGATCCGGATGCCGCGACGCACGCCCGCGCCTGTCCCGCTCGCCTCGCTCGGGGACGTGACGATGCCGCCCAGGTATTCGCCGGGCGCGGCGCCGTCGGGAAGCTCGACCGTGAACGGCACCTCGGCCGACTCGCCCGGCTGGACCGTCACGTCGGGTCGCGCCGGGTGGACCCATGCGCCGACGCGGGTCGACCCGGCGCCCCTGGCGACCAGGTCCAGCCGGCCGCCCTCGGTGGTGAACGCGTCGGCGGCGTAAACCGCCAGGTGAAGGGGGGTGGTTCCGTGGTTGGCGACCACCAGCCCGTCCTCGATCCGCCCGCCCGGGTCGAGGGTGTAGCTGTAGTTCTGCCGGTCGGAGCCGTAGTCGTTGGCGGCCGTGCTGACGGCCCAGGAGCCGTCGCCGTCCGCCGCGGCGGGTCCGGCCCTCATGCCGAGGAGGCCGAGCGTGGCGAGCAGCATCACGGCGGTGGCTCGGGCGGCTGTGGTCAAACGCGGGTGCATCTGTCGTTTCTCCAAGGAACCGGGGGGGCACCCGGGGGCGCCCACCCCGCCAGCTGGGCTCCGCGGGCCCGCCTCGGCGAGGCGGGCCCGCGGAGCCCGGCGGCGTCACCTTCGGCCGTCTACTGGAGCCAGTCGGAACCGGCCGCGACCGTCTCGGTCTGCACGGCGGCCTTGTCGTCACGGCCGTGACCGTGGTCACCGTGACCGTGGCCGTCGTTGTAGGGGCGGATCACCACCTTGTCGACGGTGGAGCCGACCGGCTGGGCGGGGCTGGCGCCGCTGTCCGGTCCGCACCACTTCTCCTGGCCCAGCTCGATCGCGGCGTTGGGGGCGTCGCAGGTGCCGCTGCGGAGGTTCTCCACGACGAGCTTGTCGTCACGCACCTGGACCTTGACGTAGGTACGGACGTGCTCCTGGTTCTCCACCGAGTTCGCCCAGTGGCTCTTGGGGTTCAGCGGGTCGGGCCCGTAGTTCGGGTCCTTGGTCGTGTCAGGAGCGGTCAGGTCGTAGTACTTCGAGCCCGAGGCGGAGTTCGCGGTCACGTAGATGACGCCGCCGGGGCCCTGCTCCACCTGGGCGGCGCCGGGCTGCTCGGCCGGGTTCGCCTTCTGGCCGTTCTTGATCACGTAGCTGCGGGTGTAGCTGTGGTCGTGACCCTGCAGGACCAGGTCGACGCCCAGGTTCGAGAAGGCGGTCGGCAGGTCACGGCGGCGGAGCTGGTTGTCGCCGTCGTTCGCGTGGCTGGCCGGCGAGTAGATCGAGTGGTGGTAGACCAGCACCGTGTACTTGGCGTCGTCGCCGTGCTTCTTGATGACGTCGGAGACGTACGCGATGTGCGCGGCGTCGGCGTTGTCGAGGTCGCTGGTGGTGTAGGCGTTGCTGTTGAGGTCGATGAACAGCACGTCGTTGTAGGTGTACCAGTAGTCACCGCCCGACCGGGTCGCCTGGTCGCCGTTGTAGAACGGCGCGGAGCGGTCCGTGTTGGGGGTCCAGAAGTGCTGCTCGTACGCCTTGCCGCCGACGTCGTGGTTGCCGATGGTGGCGGCCCACGGATACTGGCGCAGCTTGTCGGGCCCGAGGAACGCGTTCCAGTCGGTCTCGTTGTTGGCGCTCTCGACCTGGTCACCGCCCGAGACCAGCAGGGCGGCGCGCGGGTTGGCGGCGAGCGCGACGTCCAGGGTGTCCTGCCACCCGGCGCCGTCCCGCGCCACGTCTCCGGACGAGCCGATCTGCGGGTCGCCGAAGAACAGGAAGTCGAAGGCGCCCTTGAAGTCCTGGGTCTTGAAGGCGTAGGTCGTGGACCAGTTGCCCTCGGTGCCGACCCGGTAGGAGTAGGAGGTGTTCTTCTTCAGCCCCTCGATGGTGACGTGACCGTTGAAGCCGCCGCCGACGGTGTTCGCGGCCACGGTGGCGGGGATGGTGGTGACGTGCTTGGGGAAATTGCCCCGGTCGAGCTTCTTGGTCTCCACGACCTGGACCACCTGAGCGGCGGCGGTCGGGGCGTACCAGGAGACGACACGCTGCGACTCGTTGGCGCCCACGCCGAGGACGATCCCGGTGGGCGTCGAGGTGGTGTCGGCGTGGGCGGCGGCCGCCAGGCCACTGCCGAGAACCGCGGAGATGCTCATGACCGCGGCGGTGGCGCCCACAGCCGCCCGGCGCAGGAACTGCCCGGGCTTCTGGGAGCCGTTGTACTGCTTCATTGCTTTTTGTCCGTTCAGTACAGGGTGCTGAAAGAGCTTGGTCAAGATTTCGGACATTGGTGACATCAAGGTGAACTCCGGGCAGGCAGGGCGTTGCGCTTGCCGAAAGTCGCGTGATCAGCCGCCAAGAACTCGCTGGACGAACCACACGAGACCCATCACGGACACGCCCGCCGCGATCACTCCGGTCGTCCACAGCCCAGCCGCCGGTTGCCGGTGGCGCAGCAGCGCGAGCAGCGGGAAGACGACGATGATGATCGCCAGTTGGACGGCCTCGATGCCCACGTTGAAGACGAGCAGCGACCACAGCAGCGTCCAGGACAGCGGCTGGTCGATGCCGAGGGCCGAGGCGAAGCCGAGCCCGTGCACGAGGCCGAAGCAGAAGACCACCGCGAGCCGCGTCCAGCCCGCGCGGTCCAGGCTGAAGTGCCCGCCACCGGGCCGCTCGAGATCCGTCGCGTGCGATCGGCGCCGCCACAGCCGCCACAAGTGCCAGCCCGCGACGACCGCGATCGACAGGGCGATGAGGGGCTCGACGAAGGACGCGGGCACGTCCACCAGGCCGAGGGCGGCCAGGATGAAGGTCACCGAGTGGGCCAGCGTGAAGGACGTCGCCGCCAGCACGATCTCCCGCAGCCGGCGTGACCCCGCGATGAGCGCGAGCAGGAACAGGATGTGGTCGATTCCGGTGAGCAGGTGCTCGGCGCCGAGCCGGAAGAACTCCCAGAACCGCTCGGCGAAGGACTGCCGCGTGGAGAACGACGGCTGCTCGGCGTCGAGGGCGGCGCTGCCCGAGGTCAGGTCGAGGTCGTAGGTGACCACGGTCTTGGTGTCGCGCACGAAGGTCTCGGATTCCGGGAACAACCCGCTGCGCACCTCGTGCGCCTCGGCGGGCGGGCAGCGGTGGTCGAGCACCAGCACCGCGTACGGGACGCCGTCGTGCTGCTCGATCGTGAAGCGGCCGTCCTGGACGGGGGTGCACGCCTTGCCCCCGGCCGTGACGGCGAAGCGCTTGGTCACGTACGACATCACCGTGGCGGCGTGGGCGTCCATCGCCGCGGCCTGCCGCGCCGGGTCGTGGGACTCGAACGCCGCGGTGCCCGCCCGGAAGAACGGGTCGTCCTTCGCGGCGTCGGCGGCCGAGACGACGAGCAGGTCGTACTCCAGCCCGAGCCGGGCGCGAACGTGACCGGCCCCCGGCGAGGTGAGGTCGACGTACGCGGTCGAGGTGAAGCCGTGGGCGAGGGCGGGCGCGGCGCTGAGCAGTACGGCCACGAACACCGCGGCGACGACGGCACCGGCACGACGCCGAGCGGCGTGGAACATGTGACTCCTTCAAGTTGCGAAGGCAATCTGCTGGGCCCAGATGAACGAACGGCGGCGCCAGCGCGAACCGACGGCAAACCCAAACAGGCAGAAAAGGCCCATTTCACGTAGGCCGCCGACAATGCGGTAGGAAATAGGCGCACTTCCCGCCATCTCGAAGGACGATCCCTATGCGCTCCCGACGCCTGCCCGCCGGCATGCTGGCCGCCGCGGTCGCGACCGCCGTACTGGTGGCCGGCGGATGCGGCTCGGGCGACGACTGGTCACAGCCGCACGGGCGGCCCTCCGCCGTCGGCACTCTCGGCCCGGGCTTCACCGACCCGACCACACCGCCCTCCCCCGAGGCCACGATCACGCCCAGCCCCGGCTCGTGGGACGAGGTCCGTCCGTCGGCCGGCTACCGCGTGGTGCTGCTCACCGCGGGGCAGGACCCCCAGACCAAGGTCCTGGTGACCGCCGTGACGAAGTGGGCCGAGGAGAACCAGGTCAGTGTCAGGACCGTCACGGCCACGCGGCCGGACCAGTACGTCGCGAGCATCAGCAGGGCCATCGAGATGGCACCCGACCTCGTCATCAGCGCCGGCAACGACCTCGTGGACCCGCTCGCCCTGGTCACCGCGAACCACCTCGACCAGCACTTCCTCGTGCTGGGCGCCGAACTGGCCGAGCCCACGGAGAACGTCACCGCCGCCGGCTGGGCCGGCGCGTCGTTCCGGGGCGAGGGGCTCGGCATGTCCTCGGCGTACGATCCGGCCACCTTCACCCCCGAACGCGCCGGCCGGGCCGTCCGGGCCGGGGTCGCGGCCGTGCTCAACGGCCTGACCGGCCTCGTGATCTGGCTCGACTAGCTCCCGGCTCCCGGGCTGGGCGGGACCGGGATCGAGACGGCGGTGCCGGCCGACGCCGCGTCCGGCGCGCGCTACGCCGCCCAGGTCGGAGCCGGCGAAGGGCAAGAACAGCGCGGTGACAATGAGTACACGTGCGATTACACTGAGTGCGCATCGGGTCGCAGTCGCGGCCCACTTAGCACGAAGGATCCCCAATGTCACGGATCGTCTCGGCACTCGGCGCCGTCGTCGCGGCCGGAATGCTCATCACGGCCGCCCCCACCGCGGCGCATGCCGCCAACGGCGTGCTGCTCATCAACGGCGAGATCTTCATCGACCCCAGCGGCTGCTACCCCAGCGACCGCTGGCCGCTCGAAGTCAGAAACCACACCGACCAGGTCGCCCTGATCTTCGACACGCCGGACTGCACCGGCTCCTCACCCGAGCTCGTCTTCCCGGACCAGTCCACGATCTCGGAGTTCGGCTCCAGCGTCTACATCCATTGACCCTCGCGGCGGCCGGCCCGCCCGCAGCGGCCTGACACCGGCCGTGCGGGCGGGCCCCGTCCCCGGCCATTCGGTCTTGGTGTATCAAGGAGGGTTCCCGCGATCCTTTGACGACGTCTGTGAGACCCGTGACACTCAGTGAAGACCTGCTCGACCTGCTGCGCGCGCCGAGCTGATCTTCGTCATCGAGCCGGCGAGCATCAGCGGCACCGGCTGACCCCGCCGCCGGAGCCTGATCAGGGGCGCGGAAGCCTGTCAGTTAGCTGGGAGAATCGCGCGTCCCGCCCCTGCGCCCGCCGACCGTCCCAGCCGCGCCGTCCCAGCCATCCTCCCAGGTCAAGAGCCGAAACGGCCCGAAAGCCCGCCCGCCCGAACCGGTGGGTCCGTGGTCGTCGGCGCCGGCCGGGCGGCGCAGGAGGCCGTCCAGCGTCAACGCGCCACTAAAACTCCAAGAATTCTGCGTTAACGTGTCGGACTGTGGCAGCCGTTACCGCGGTGCTTGCGGCTGCCTTTTCGGACGTGAAAACCAGCGGAGCGAAGGGCACCAGGTCGCGGATGGGCGTCGTGAACAACGGCATCAGGCGGAGGGCTCGGCTTCTGGGACAGGCGTTACGCCCCCCGCAGCTGCTGTCGACGCCGGCACCGGAGAAATCCAGGATCATGGAGGCGGCGCAGGCGCCGCGGCCTCCCAAGCGCACGCAGACGGTCGACTACAACGTCCCGATCATGCCGCGCCAGGTGGAGTCCCCGGTCTTCGTGATCGCCTCCGTACGTTCCGGCTCCACGCTGCTGCGCATGCTGCTCAACAGCCATTCCCGCATCCGCGCCCCGCACGAGCTGCACCTGCGCACCGTCAACGTGAAGCTCACCCCCGGCTTCTCCCAGGAGTCCATGCTGGAGTCCGGGCTGGACGAGGTGGAGCTGGAACACGTGCTATGGGACCGTGTCCTCCATCTGGAGCTGCTTCGGAGCGGCAAGCAGATCATCGTCGACAAGACGCCGGGCAACGTCTTCGTCTGGGAGCGGCTGCACTACGCCTGGCCGAAGGCGAAGTTCCTGTTCCTGCTTCGCCATCCGGAGGGTGTGGTCTCCTCGCTGGAGAACCGCGAGACCAACACCGCCACCCGGGCCGCCCTGGAGGCGAACGCGCTGAAGTACTTCAAGCCCCTGGAGGAGGCCCGCCGTACGCTCGACGGCCTGACGTTGCGCTACGAGGAGCTGACCGCCGAGCCCGAGCGGGTCACCCGGGACGTCTGCGCGTACCTGGGCGTGGAGTGGGAGCCGGGGATGCTCGACTACGGCGAGCACGACCACGGCCGCTTCGTGCCGAACCTGGGCGACCGCAGCGACACCATCAAGTCGGGCCGCATCCAGGCCGCCCGCACCGCCGGGAACGCCGACGCCCTCTCCCCCAGACTGGCCGAATACGCCACCGCCTGGGGTTACGGCTGACGGGCGGGCCGGGGGGCTTGCGCCGGTGGCGGCCGTTCGTCCGAACTTGACGGGGACAGCCGCACGACAGGGGAAGGCCGATGGACGCGGGCCAGGTCGATATCGTCGAGGGCGACGCCAGGACGCTGCGGGTCACGTTCCCCGACGGGTCGCGGGCGGAGACCGAGTGCCCGCCGTCAGGTCAGCCTCTCGTGCCCCTCGAACTGGAGCGAGCCACCGAGCTGGGCACCCAGTTCGAGCTGGTCGTAGAAGATGCGGTGGCTGACGATGAGATCGTCCTCCACGTTCGAGACGCTGCACGCGCGTACGAGGAAGTGCCGGCCGGTCGCCTCGGCCACGCCCCCGCCGGGGATCAGGTAGCTGCCCTTGTGGGTGCCGCTCAGGGTGTACTCCGCCACCAGGGTGTCGCCCGAGATCGTCACCGACTGGGGAGTGCACAGCGAATCCGGGAACGCCTCGATGAACGCGCCGTAGTAGGAGGCGATCTCGTCCCGGTCCTGGCCCACACCGTCCGGCGCGACGAGGACCGCACCGCGGCTGAAGGTGCCCGCGAGGCCCTCCAGGTCGTGACGGTTGAAGGTCTTCCGGAGCCGCTCCAGGGGACGCCGGGGATCAGACATCGAGATGACCCTTCTCGAGAGACGACACCCAGCCGGGGGGACTGGGCAGAATGCACGGTTCGTCATGCTAATCGCATGTTTGGCAACGTTTCGGCCAAGCCCCGGTACAGAACCTCTCGATGTCCCCCGCCTCGCCGGCCCTCTCGTCGTGCGGCACGCCGGTGCTCCGGGCCCCGCACGACAGGGACGGCGGACGCCCGGAGAGTGTCGCCAGATGTCACGGCTTCCGGCCGACGCCGCAGTATCCGGCGACGTCGGCCGGCTCGCCGAAGGGAGTGGCCTCGACACGCCAGCGCGACATCGACACCAGCCCGGGCTCCACGAGTTCCAGCCCGTCGAAGAAGCGCATGATCTCCTCGCGGGTGCGTGACGTGATCGTGTCGGCGGCCCTCCTGTTCCACTCCGACTGGGCCTCCTCGTTGGCCTGAGCGGCCGCCGCGTCCACGAGGTCGGAGGTGGCGTGGGTCAGCGCCAGATGACTCCCCGACGGTACGGCGTCGAGCAGGCGCTTCACGATCCCGTGCACATAGTCGAGGTCCGGGACGAAGTGCAGGATGCCCAGCAGCATGATGGCGACCGGCCGGGTCAGGTCCAGCGTCTCGGCCGCCTTCTTCAGGATCACGTCCGGATCGCGCAGGTCCGCCTGGATGTAGTCGGTCTTCCCTTCGGGCGTGCCCACCAGGAGCGCGCGGGCGTGGACCAGCACCAGCGGGTCGTTGTCGACGTAGACGACGCGGCTGTCAGGGGCGACCCGCTGCGCCACCTCGTGGGTGTTGTCCATGGTCGGCAGCCCGGTCCCGATGTCCAGGAACTGGCGCATGCCCGCCTCGCCGGCCAGATGGCGGACGGCACGCCCGAGGAAGGCCCGGTCCGCACGGGCGATGTCGACGATCCCCGGGAACATCTGCTTGGCCTGCTCGCCCATCGCGCGGTCGACGTCGTAGTGGTCCTTGCCGCCGAGGAAGTAGTTCCACACCCGGGCCGAGTGCGGCTTCGTGGTGTCGATCGTCGGTGGGGTGTTCTGACCCGGGACGTCGGTCACGGGTGCCTCCCTGGATATCGCCCTTGGCCATTGTCGTCGCCCCATAACGTAGCCTTCGGCGTTGTTTCGCGAAAGCGATCAGTTTCCCCTCGCGCGATTGACAACAGGCGCGTCGAAACGATTTCCGAGCGGTAGGTGACGTGTCAATCGCGGTACGCATATGACTCGTTCGCCCGCACTTCCATGAACTGGTGCGCAGGCTTACTCCCGTGGCAGTATGGCTTTCAACCAGTTGTGGTGCGGCACCGAAATAGGAGCACGGATGTCCACGGCTCACGGTCGCGACAACATGGCCGACGTTCCCGGCGGGGATGCCCGGCAGGCCGGGCCGACGGCGTTACGCATGCTGGTGGGCGCGGAGTTGAGGCGACTGCGCGAGGCCCGGGAGATCAGCCGTGACCAGGCGGGATACCTGATCCGCGGGTCACAGTCCAAGATCAGCCGGCTGGAGACCGGCCGGACCAGCTTCAAACCGCGCGACGTGGACGACCTGCTCACCCTGTACGGCGTGACGGACACCGCCGAACGCGCTGCCCTGCTGGCCCTGGTCAAGCAGGCCAACCTGCCCGGCTGGTGGCAGGACTATCGGGATGTCATCCCAGAATGGTTCGAGGACTACCTCGGATTGGAGCAGGACGCCTCGCTGATCCGTACATATGAGGTTCAGTTCGTGCCCGGCCTGCTGCAGACGGAGGACTATGCTCGCGCGGTCATCTCCCGCGGATGTGGAAATGAGCCGGAGGCCCGGATCGAGCGCCGCGTCGCGGTGCGGACACACCGCCGGCAGGTCCTGACCGGGCCCTCGCCGTGCCGGGTGTGGGCCATGGTGGACGAGGCGGCGCTGCGCCGCCCGGTGGGCGGCGCGGCGGTCATGCGCGCTCAACTGGAGCACCTCACCCGGATGGCCGGGCTGCCCCACATCACCTTGCAGGTGATCCCCTTCAGCACCGACGCCGTCGTCGCCGGCGCCGGGCCCGTCACCCTGCTGCGCTTCCCGCAGGCCGGGCTGGCCGATGTGATCTACCTTGAGCAACTGACCAGCGCTCAGTACCTGTCCAAGGCCGACGACGTCGGCCCTTACCTGCACTTCCTGAACAGCCTCGGGATCCACGCGAGCTCGCCGCCCGCCACCACGGAGATGCTGCGGCGACTCATCGCCGAGCTGTAAGGCAGCGCCTCACTCGTCCTCGTCCTCGTCGTCGTCGTCCCAGTCGTCCTCCCACTCGCCGCCCGGCAGCGGGTGGTCGGCGTCGATGAGGGAGCTGTCCACCGAGCGCCGCCAGGCCGTCCTCAGCTCCGGGTCGGCCCACCCCTCCTCGGTGATACGCGGGATGGGAATGGTGGCCGGCCGGTGGTCGACCATCCAGGAGTTGCGGAAGAAGTCGAACTTGAGGTGGTAGCAGTCGGCGGACTCGGCGTAGATGATGGGCGGGACGAGGAACTTCGGCACGCCGACCTTGGCCGCGACGGTCACGTAGTCGTCGGCGATGGACTCGTCGTTCCAGCAGGCGGCGAAGTTCACCGGGATGAGGGCTCGGTCGCCCAGCACGTGGATGAGATTGTCCTGGATGACGAACCGGTCCGGGTCGAGGGCCACGTCCTCGCCGAGCATGAGGATCGGCGCGGGCAGGATGTGCGCCTCGGCGAAGGTCTGCGCGTCGGTGTAGAGCTCGATGATCTCGCCGTGGCGTGTCGGATCGTAGTGGCTGTGGGTGTGGAACGGGCAGCAGATCCAGTCGTTGGGCTTCTCCGGCTCGGGGAAGAACGCGGACTTGTCCGCCCGGGTCATGGCGGACCCGCCGGGCTTGGCCGCCAGGAACTCCGGGATCCAGCCGGCGTCGCCGGACTCGATCACCTCGGTCTCGCAGAGCGCCCGGAACGCGGTGTCGCCCAGCTTGCAGTTGAAGTAGTCGAGCAGGGTGATCGCCGCGCACTCCGCCAGTGACAACGCCTCGCTCTTGGCGAACCAGAAGTCGTAGCCGTTGGACACGAAGTGCGCCCCACGGAACTCCTTGTGCACGAAGGTCTCGCGGGCGGGCCGCTCCCCCATGCCGCTCCAGTGGGCGGCCGCCACCTGGTTGTAGTACGCGTCGGCGTGCCGGGCCAGCTCCGGCGCGAACACGCTCTCACCGGTCAGGTAGCACGCCTTGCTGAACAGCTCGCCGATCTCCGGCGCCTCGGCGACCTCGTCGGCGGCGAAGATGAGCTCGGTGCGCAGGAACACCTTGCGGCCGTCGCGGTAGGGGGCGCCCTCGTGCTCGTACCGCTGATCGAAGATCACGCACGTGAACTCGCCGATCTCGCCGAACGCGGCACCGCCGACCAGGTCCAGCGCCGGCGAACCGGTGCCGCCGGTCAGGTACAGCAGCACCGTGTACCGGGAGATGTGCTGCCGGGCCGCGTCGTAGTACGGCGTGTCCAGATGCCGGTGGAAGTTCGCGTCGCCGGGCTCGAACCGGTTGCACCGGAACACCGGGTTCACATGGGAGAACCCCTCCGCCATCGCGGGCGGCAACACCTCGGCCACCGCCGTGGCCAGCGCCTCGGCCAGCAGCGCCGAGTGGAAGATGAACCGCTCACCGCCGCGGGAGGCGGCGTTCAGCGGCGGCACGTACAGGTTCAGCTCGTCCAGCCCGACCAGCCGGTCCCTGGCCTGCGGCGGCAACCGCAGCGAGAACGAGAGCACCCCCTCCGCGGGCTCCGCCGGCCCGGCCGCCTCGGCCTCCAGCGGCACGTCCTCGAACAGGCGGTCCAGCGGGACGATGTTCTCGAACGTGCGGAACGACAGCTCGTGCGGGTCGACGAAGACCGCCGCCAGGTAAGGCGCGTCCGCGCTGGGCCGGGCGAACAGATCCCGCACCCGCTCGTCGATCAGCTCAGCGTCGATGAACCGCACCGCCTTGAAGCGCTCCGACGGATGCCAGGAGAGGTCCAGTCCGTGCAGCGTCGCGGCCGGCTCGGCGTCGGTCGCGTCCACCTCCGCCCGGTAGCGGGCGACCTCCTCGGCGGGCGCGTCCCCGGCCGACAGGGCGAAGAAACGGTCCCTAAGTTCGATGCTCACATGCACCTCCACAGACTGCGCAGCCCCGACGGAAGATTCTCGGCGTTCGCCAGTTTCCGCACGCCACCCTCGCCGACGTCGGAGTCGTACAGCCACAGCCGCGTGAGGGATCCGACGAACGGGGCGTCGAGCAGGGTCTCCGCGCCCGCCTCGCCGATGTTGTTGTATCGCAGATCGAGCTCGGTCAGCTCGGAAAACCGGTGCAAAGATCGCACGCCCTCGGCGGTCACCCTGTTGCGCTGCAGGTGCAGGCTGCGAACTCCGCTCAGATAGGGGGACGACGCGAGTGCCGCCAGACCGGCGTCGCCGAGGCGGCAGTATCGCAGTTCCAGCACCCGCAACCGGTCCGCGCGGAGCGAGCCGGCGAGCAGTTCGGCGCCGTCGGGGCCGACGTGCAGGTAGGAGAGGTCGAGCCCGACGAGCCGCCCGGTGTCCAGCCCGTCGAACAACCGCAGGTCCAGGCCCTCCGAGCTCGCCTCGTCCGGCGGGCCGCCTTCCCACTCGTCGTCGTCTTCGCCGTCCCACTCGTAGTCCGTGCTGGCCCTATTGTCCGCCCCGAACCTCAGCGTGGTGACGAACCGGCTGCTCAGCACCTGCTCCACGACCTCGCGGACGCCGGCCGACCACGGGACGGAAACGTCCGTGGCGAAACCGTACCGGCGGTCCAGCACGACCGCCGTCGCCGGCAACCCGTCGTCCCATCCGCCCTCGTGCTTCTCGACGAGGTCGGCGATCTCGCGCTCCACGGCCGGGCGATCGGCGGGGCGGGTGCGTGCCAGGCGCCGCTCCAGGCGGATCAGTGTGCCCCTGGTGTCGCCCTGCTCCAGCAACCAGTCGCTGTAGGCGTCCCACGAGGCGAGGTCGTCGGGATCAGCTCGTAACGCTTCTTCCACGGCGGTCACTTGCATTCGTACAAATGTACGGAGAACGGCCGACCTGTCAAGGCGAGGCCCGCCGCCCGCGCAAGATCGTCGGTCGGCCTTGATACGGTGCCGAGGACATGATCGACAGCGTGGACAGCCCCACGCTGACCGTGTGAATTGCGGCGTCCCCGGGCGGAGTCAGGGGCCGCCTCCGCTGGAGGTCTCCACCGTGAACCCACCGGGTCCAGCCCGTCCGACGACCGGCGACCGCGAGCCGGCGCCCGCGCACCGGGCCGAGGACGATGGCGAGCCGGCGCGCACGCACCGGGCTCAGGACGACCGCGGGCCGGCACACACGCACCAGGCCCAGGACGACCTGGACGGCACCGCCGCCGGGCGGCGGGCGTGGATGTCCGCTGCCCGTGCGTGCTACCGGGAGATCGGAGTCCCGTTCCCGGAGCGGGTCATATGGGTGTCCTCGCCGCTCGTCGGCGCGTTCGCCGCACCCATCGCGGCCTGCCTGAACACCGGCCACCGCAACAGGCGCGTCCTGGACTCCGTCTATCGCGCGGTGGACGAGACCGCCGGCGAGCGCGTCGGCCAGGCCGTGCGGGCCGCGGTCCAGGCCGCGACGGGCGGCACGGTGAGCGATCCGGTGCATGGCGCGGCGGCCACCGCCCTGCATGCCGACGTCGCCAGGGCGATGAAGTCCGCGCTGGCCTCGGCGGCGCGGCTCGCCCCCGCCCATGACGGGAGCGGCGGAGAACCCACCGGCTCCGGTGCGCCGGACACGGCCGCGCGGCCCCCGGTGGACGCGTCTGACGCCGCCGCGCGGGCGGCGGCCTATGCGTGGAACCTCGCCGTGCCGGCCGTGCAGTCCGCGCTCGCCGATGCGTCGGTCGCGGCCGTGAGCGCCGCGGTGGACGCGGCGGTGGGCGGCACGCGGCAGGACACGATCCGCGGCGAGGTGCGCCGGCTGTGGCAGGCCCACATAAGCGGCCAGCGGTCCGGCACCTGGCTGAAGCTGGTCGACCGCTTCGAGCAGGACGCGGTTCCTCCGCTCGACGAGAACCGGGCGGAAGCGCTCGACCAGGGCCCCGCTGGGGTGCTCGACCAGGGCCCCGCAGAAGCGCTCGACCAGGGCCTGTCAGGGGCGCGGGAGCAGGACCCGGCGGGGAGGCGGGACGAGGCCGGGCAGGTCGCGCTGCGGGGCATGCCCGCCGGCTGGTGGTGGTGGCCCTTCCGGGACTTCGCCATGCTCTGTCCGCGCCCGACCGATCTGCGCCTTGAGCAGGTCGGCGAGGGCGGCAGGGCCAGGCACCGGCCGCACCGCGCCGACGGCCCCGCGGTCGGCTGGGACGACGGGTTCGGGCTGTACTTCTGGGACGGCACCCACGTCACCCAGGCCGTCATCGAGGACACCCTCACCACCGACGAGATCCTCCGCGAGGCCAACGCCGAGATCCGCCGCTGCGCCATCGAGCGCCGCGGCTGGGACCGCTTCATCGCCGAGGCGGGTCTCGACCAGATCGGACCGGCCGTACCCGACCCCGGCAACCTCGGACAGACCCTCGCGCTTTACGACGTCCCCGCCGACGTCTACAGCACGCACGTACGGGTCCTGCTGTGCACCAACGGCACCGTCGAACGGGACGGCACCCGCCGCCGCTTCGGTCTCACCGTCCCCGCCGACTGCCACGACCCGGTCCAGGCCGCCGCCTGGACCTACGGCCTCTCCCCGGCGCAGTACGCCAAGGCCCAACGACGATCCTGACCTCCGCACACCAGGCAAAGGAGCCCTGAGAAGATGCCCACCCTCGAACAGGCCATCGCCACCTTCGGCGTCACCGTCGACGAGCACCTCGACCGCCAGGCCGAGATCCCCATCCTGTCCGGCCTGCAGTTCCAGGGCGACGTCGCCGTCGTACCGGTCAACAGGGAGCCGGCCCGTACCCCGATACCCGAGGCCGGCGTCCCCGTCGTCCGCGGTCAGGCCGAGGCCAACACCCACCTGCTGCTCGCCACCGGCAAGGCGTACTTCGCCGCGGAGCAGCGCTTCGACGGCCTGGTGCTCGGCGTGCTGACGGTCGCGGAGGGGGCGACCGCCTTCCTCGCGCACCCCGAGCACGCCTACACCGGCATCGCGCCGGGCACGTACGAGCTGCGGCGCCAGCGCGAGCAGGCCGACCAGACCCGCTTCGTCGCCGACTGAGAGGGCACCGGCTCAGCCGAGGGCCTTCTCGAGCTGAGCCTTGCTCATCTTCGAACGGCCCTTGATGTCGCGGCGCTTGGCCTCCGCGTACAGCTGGTCCCTCGTACGGCCGCCCGCGCCGGCATGCGAGCGGAGCCCGCCGCGGCGGCTCGACGACATGTCCTTGGTGGACGTGCGGCTCGCGGTCCGCGATTCGCCTGCCCTGGCCCGTTCCTTGTTCACCGTGCGGGCGGCGATCTCGGTCGCGCGTTTGGCGCCCTCGCCCCGCTTCCTGGCACTGTCCTTGATGTGCTCGTATTGCCGTTCCCGCTTGCGGCTCGATCCGCGAGGCATATTTCCCCCTCGTGAGAACTGTGGTACGAGGCGCCCCCTACCCCGACGGAGACCACGAAACAAACGGACGTGCGCTGGTCGAGCCGGGTGAATGCCTAGGGCCGGGATTCCGGGGCAGTGCGGGAGTCTTTGAATGGATTTGAGGAGACTCCATGAGCGAGGCTGGAATTGCGGCCCGCCGGGCGGTGAAGAGCCCGGCGATGGACCGGCTGGCACGGGTCGGGCTGGTCTGCCGGGGCGTCCTCTACGGGCTGATCGGCGTGCTGGCGATCCAGATCGCGTTCGGCGGCGGCGGGCAGGAGGCCGACAAGAGCGGCGCGATCGGTACGGTCGCGGCGCTGCCGTTCGGGTCCGTCCTCTTGTGGGTCATGACGGCGGGTTTTGCCGCCCTGATCGTGTGGCAGGCGTCCGAAGCGGTCTTCGGCCATCTCAAACCCATCGAAAGGCTGGAGGCGGCGGGCCGCGCCGTGGTCTACGGAGTCGTCTGCTTCGCCCTGCTGACCCTGCTGCTGTCCGGCAAGTCCGGGTCCGACGACGAGAAGTCCCGTGACCTGACGGCGGAGTTGCTGGCGCTGCCCGCCGGGCAGCTCATCGTGGGCGTGGCCGGACTCGGCATCGCCGTGCTCGGCGTCTACGGGATGTGGCAGGGGATCAAGAAGGAGTTCCGCAAGGAGCTGCGGCCGATGCCGCCGCGCGCCCGCGCGGTGATGGATCGGCTCGGGGTGGCGGGTTACCTCGCCCGCGGGCTGATCGTCATGCTGGCCGGGGTCTTCGTGATCCAGGCGGCCATCACGTTCGACCCCGGCAAGGCCGGGGGCATCGACGCGACGCTGAGGACCTTCGCCGACACCCCGGCCGGCCCCTGGCTGCTGGCGGTGGTGGCGCTCGGGCTGGTGCTGTTCGGCGGTTACTGCCTGGGAGAGGCCCGCTGGAGACGCACATGAGACAGTACGCCGCCGCCCGGACGGCCGCCCGCCCCGGCTACGCCGTTCCGGGGGCTTCTGACGCCCGGGACCGGCCGGGGGTTTCCGAGGGCCGGGACCTGCGCCGGTAGAGGATCGCCCGGGCGGCCATCACGACGCAGGCGGTGCCGAGCAGCAGCCCCCAGAGGACGTCGGTGAAGAAGTGCATGCCGCGATAGAGACGGGAGAAGCCCACCGCGAGCGGCGCGGCGCCGCCGAGCACCCAGATCACCGCCCGGAGCGCCCCGCTTCGCACGTGCGCGGTCAGGACGAGCGCCATCCCGCAGTAGAACGCGACGGCGGCGCTGACGTGCCCGGAAGGGAAGCTGGAGGTGGGCGGGGCCGGGTCGAGGTGGCCCACCGGCGGCCGGTGCCGTCCGACGGCTTCGGTGGTGGCCAGGAAGACGAGCGACTGGCTCCAGACGGCCGCGACGAGGAAGATCGATTCGCGCCAGTGCCGTAACACGAGCCGGAGGACGATCGCCGCCGCGGCGGTGAGCGCCACGATGTACGGGGTGTCCGACAGGCTGCTGCCGAAGTCTGTGAGCGTGTTCCACAGGGAGGTCCGGTCCGTGGCCAGGGCCCGGCTCATGGCCGCTTCACCGGTCGGCCAGGCGAGGATCAGCCGGCCCGCGCCGTACGTCACCCCGGCCATGAGGAGCATCGGCAATAAGATCGTGGACGCGTAGTACCTGAGGTGCTCTTTGCTGCTCGTCGCCGCCTTCACCGCGTCCTGGCTACCCCAGAAGGCGGTCTTGATTCCTGCGCCGGCTTCCCGGCGATCCGCGAGCGAGGTCGGCGGCCTTGCCGGCAGCGCGGTGGCGTTCCTCGCCGGATGCGGCTGAAGACCGCCGCCACGGGTAGCCCTGACGGCATGTCCCCCACCGTGGCGGTCGTCGCGCACCGCAAGAAGACGCTCGGCGCAGGCCTGGACAGGCTACGCGCCCTCATCACCGAACAGGACGTCGGCGATCTGCTCTGGTACGAGGTGTCCAAGAGCAGGAAGGCGCCCAAGAAACTCCGCAAGGCGCTCGACCAGGGCCCCGACCTGGTTTTCGTGTGGGGCGGTGACGGCACGGTGCAACGGTGCGCCGACGAGCTGGCCGGCTCCGGGGTGCCGATGGCCGTGCTCCCCGCGGGCACCGCGAACCTGTTCGCCGCCAACGTCGGCATCCCCGCCGACCTGGAGGAGGCCGTGCGGATCGGCTTCCACGGGCGGCGCGCCAAGCTGGATCTGGGGGTGCTCAACGGCGAGCACTTCGCGGTGATGGCCGGGGCCGGGTTCGAGGCCGAGATGATCGCCGATGTCGGCGGGCAGGCCAAGCGGCGGTTGGGCAAGCTGAGCTACGTCAGGGCGGCCGTACGTCAAGCCGGCGGGCCGCTGGTGCCGATGCGGGTCGACCTCGACGGGACACCCTGGTTCGACGGGGAGGCGAGCTGCCTGCTGCTGGGCAACGTCAGCACGATCGCCGGCGGTGTGGAGGCGTTCGACGACGCCCGGCCGGACGACGGCTGGCTGGACGTCGGGGTCTCCACCGCCCAGGGGCCGATCCAGTGGGCCCGGGTGATCGGCAGGATGGCCACCGGACGCTCCGACGAGTCGCCCTTCGTGCGGATCACGCGGGCGAGGCAGGTGTCCGCCCGGTTCGGCGCGCCGCTGACGTACGAGCTCGACGGCGGCGAACGCGAGGCCACCAGCCGCATCGAGGCCGCGGTCGTGCCGGGCGCGCTCACGATCTGCCTGCCGGACGAGGGGTCCTGAGCCCGGCCCGGGCGGAGCTGGTCTTCCTCTCCGGGGGCGGGGTCAGCGCGCTCGCGGCACCGGAGATTCTCGTCGAGGTCGAGGCGGTGGCCATGGTGCCCGGCGGCTCCGGAAAACTCGGCGCGCTCTTTTCCGGCGGGGTGTCGCGTTTGGCGACGATTTTCAGGGGCAGCGGGACGACATACGCGCATAACGCGCGAACGCGGTGACCGTGCGAGCATCCCTGGGCGAATTCCAGAAAGCAAGAAAGGCTGGCGGATTCGTTTCCCAGCGGTCCCGGTGAGCATTCCGACGAAACGATGAGATGATGTCAGATTTACTGCTCCACCACCGCCACCTGCCCGGAATCACGGTCGTCACGATCGCCGGAGAGCTCGACGGCACCAACAACGAGGCGCTTGAGAGTTATATCAAGGACGCGCGCCGAGCTTCCGGCGAACAACTGGTGCTGGATCTGACCGAGCCCAGTTTCATGGACAGTTCCGGCCTTCGCGTCCTGCTGGATACTTATCATCTCACCAGTCGCGAGGGCGCCCACGTGCAGCTCGGGAATCCGCGGGGCGAGCCCGCCAGGCTCCTTTCCGCGACGAAGGTGGACACCATTCTGCGCGCCCATTCCAGCGTCACCGAGGCGATTGACGAGGCGTCGAAGCCCGAACCGATCGCCGCGGAGTCCCGTCAGCTCCCGTCGTAGATCCCCGCACCCCCATCCCCCGGGCCTGCTCCCGAGGTCGGCGGCTGCCCGCCGCCACGCCTGCCAGGCCTTGGCCAGCGTGGTCTGCACCAGGTCCTCGGCCATGCCCCAGTCACCCGTGAGCAGGTAGGCGGTACGGCGCAGGCGCCCCGACCGGGCTGTCGCATACTCAGCGAATCCATTCATCACCGATGACTACTCGCCGGGGTCCCGGAACCGGATGACAGCCGTTCCTGAGTTTTCTTCGCCGCCGCCTCGCGGGAGGCCGGCGCCACACACCTCTCCGTCAACACCATGAACGCGGGCCTGGGCTCCGTGGACGATCACCTCGCCGCGCTGGAGAGCACGGCCGACGCGCTGGGGCTGCGGGAGGGCTGCCCGCGACCGCGAGGTTTCCGCCGCGAAAGCGTTGACCATCCGGAGGGATGAAAGTAACTTTCGGGTGGCAGTCCGCCTTGCACGAAAATTTACCGGCATGCGAGGACTGGGAGGACAAGATGCGTTATCCGCGATTATTGGTGCTGGTGGCGGCGACGGTTCTCGGGGCGACGCCGGCCGTGCAGGCAGACGACGGGGTCGATCGCTGGATCCGTAAAAAGATCGCGAGCATGAGCCTTGAGGAGAAGGTCGGACAGCTCTTCGCGGCGAACGTCTACGGGGAGAGCGGCGACACGACCAGCCCCGCGGACGTGGCCGCCAACCAGACCATGTACGGACCGGACATCAGGAACGGCGACGACCTCATCGCCAGGTACAAGCTCGGCGCGATCCTCTATTTCCGCTGGTCCAACAACCTCAACGACCCGGTCAGGACGGCGGGGCTGTCCAACGACCTGCAGCGGGCGGCGCTGGCGCAGCCGGCCGGGATCCCGCTCCTGATCGCCACCGACCAGGAGCACGGGGCCGTCTACCGGCTCGACGAGCCGTTCACCGCCTTCCCCGGGCAGATGGCGCTCGGGGCCACCCGCAGCGCGGCCCAGGCGCTGGCCGCGGGGAAGGCCACCGGCCAGGAGCTGGCCGCGATCGGCATCAACCAGAACTACGCTCCGGTCGCCGACGTCAACATCGACCCGGGCAACCCGGTGATCGGCGTGCGCTCGTTCGGGGAGGACCCCGGTCTCGTGTCGGACCTGACCCGCGCCTCCGTCCGCGGCCTGCAGCAGGGCGGCGTCTCGGCCTCCGTCAAGCACTTCCCCGGCCACGGCGACACGATCAACGACAGCCACGACAGCGTGCCGTGGATCTTCCACACGAAGGAGGAGTGGGAGCGGATCGACGCGCCCCCGTTCCGGGCCGGCATCGCCGCGGGCGCCGACATGATCATGACGGCGCACGTCATCATGCCGTACCTGCAGAGCGACTGCGACGTGGTCACCCAGGAGGGCTGCGACCCCGCCACGCTCGACCCGGAGATCATGACCGGGCTGCTCCGCGACGAGCTCGGCTACGACGGCGTGGTGGTCACAGACTCGCTGTCCATGCAGGGCGTACGCGACAAGTACGGTGACGACCGCATCCCGGTGCTCGCGCTCAAGGCCGGCGTCGACATGCTGATGATGGTCGACGACACGACGAGCACGCTCTCCCTCGAGGTCGCCTACAACGCCGTGCTCGACGCCGTCCGCTCGGGTGAGCTGACCGAGGAGCGCATCGACGAGTCCGTCCACCGGATCCTGCTCCTGAAGCGGAAGCGCGGCTTCTTCCACGGTGACCAGCAGGTGGACGAGCGCAAGGTGCCCGACCGCGTCGGCACCCGCGCGCACGAGGCGCTCGCCCGCACGGTCGCCGAGCACAGCGTGACGCTCGTCCGGAACGACAACGGCGTGCTGCCGCTGAGGAACACCCGGCAGCGGGTGCTGGTGACCGGCTACCGCAACGTCACGCCGCCGTCGGTCAAGATCCCGCCGGCCGAGCGGCTGGCCCGGGCCATCAGCGATCTCGGCGCCACCACCGAGCTGTTCGAGACGGGCACCGCCCCCGGCGCGGCCACCATCGACGCCGCCGTGGCCAGGGCCGACTCCAGCGACGCGGTCGTGGTCACCACGGTCAACGCCGCCGGCTCGGCCGCCCAGCGCAACCTCGTCAACGCGCTGCTCGCCACCGGCAAGCCCGTCGCCGTCGTCGCCGCCCGGAACCCGTACGACATCGCCGGTCTCCCCGGAGCGTCGACGTACCTCGCGACGTACTCGTGGGAGAAGCCGGCGATGGAGGCCACCGCGCGGGTGCTGTTCGGCCTGGCCAAACCGAAGGGCAAACTGCCGGTCACGATCCCGGCCGCCGACGGCTCGGTGCTCTACCCCTACGGACACAGCCTGAGATACTGACTCTCCCCCAGGATGGAGCAGCACCTGATGGGCCACTTCCTCTCCCGGCGGTCCATCCTGTCCACCGCGGCTGTCGCCGTGGCCGGGACAGGCATGGGCATCCCCTCCCTCGACGACCGTTCGCGGCATCGGACGCTGCAGACCGGCGTCCAGGTCCTGATGTCCGACGACTACGAGCTGGTACGGGGCCAGAAGGTCGGCATCGTGACCAACCCCACCGGCATCCTGCCGGACCTCCGCCACGAGGTCGACGTGATGGCCGCCAGCGACGCGATCGAGCTCACCGCGGTGTTCGGCCCCGAGCACGGGTTCCGCGGCGCGGCCCAGGCGGGCGGCTCCGAAGGGTTCTACGTGGACGAGCAGACCGGGCTGCCGGTCTACGACGCCTACCAGAAGAGCGGGCAGGCGCTGGCCGACATCTTCACCAGGTCGGGCGTGGACACGATCATGTTCGACATCCAGGACGCGGGCGCCCGCTTCTACACCTACATCTGGTCGATGTTCGACTCCATGCAGGCCGCGGTGCTGGCCGGCAAGCGGTTCGTGGTCCTCGACCGGCCGAATCCGATCAGCGGCCGCCGGGCCTACGGGCCCATCATGACGCCGCAGTTCTCCACATTCGTCGGCCGGGAGGCGATCTCCCAGGCGCACGGCATGACCGTGGGCGAGCTGGCGAGGCTGTTCGACGCCGAGTTCCTGGGCGGGCAGGTCGACCTGACGGTCGTGGAGATGCGCGGCTGGAAGCGGGACCAGGTCTACGAGGACTCCGGCCTGCCCTGGGTCCTGCCGTCGCCGAACATGCCGACCGTGGACACCGCGATCGTCTACCCGGGCACCGGCATGTTCGAGGGCACCAACCTGTCGGAGGGACGGGGCACGACCCGGCCCTTCGAGCTCATCGGCGCCCCGTACGTGGACCACCGGTGGGCCGACGCGCTCAACGAGCTGGAGCTGCCCGGCGCCGCGTTCCGGCCGGCCTACTTCACGCCGACGTTCTCCAAGCACGTGAACACGCTGTGCGCCGGGGTCCAGCTCTACGTCACGGACCGGGAGGCGTTCGATCCGGTCAAGACGGGCGTCGCGATGCTCGTCACGGCCAAGCGGGTCTACCCGGGCGACTTCGCCTGGCGTTACGACTCCTACGACCCGGCGCGGCCGTACTGGATCGACAAGCTGACCGGCTCGACCCAGGTCCGGACCGACATCGACGCCGGCAAGGGCCTGGACGAGGTCGAGCGCGGCTGGGCGGGCCCGCTCAAGGAGTTCGCCGACAAGCGCCGGCGGCACCTGATCTACCGCGGGGGGAACTAGTGGCGCGTCCGTTTCTCGTCGTCCTGATCGCGGCGGCGCTCGCCATGGCGGCCTCAGTGCCCGCTGCGGCGGCCGTGACCGGGCCGCCGACCGTCACCGCCGCCGACGTGCGCTTCGCCGACAAGGAGCTGCGCTACGGCCCGGCCCGCCTGGCGGGCCTGCTCCCGGAGTACGTGGACCGGATCGCGCCCGACGCCGCCGCGTTCATGCGGCCCTCGCCGACCCGGCCGCTCTACCCGGGAGCGGTCGTGATCGCCGGGCGGGACGGTGTGATCGCCACCCACGAGGCGATGGGCGAGGCGGTGCGCTACGCCGACTCCACGCCGGTCGAGCTGCCGCCGGAGCAGCAGATCCCGATGCGCCGGGACACGATCTTCGACCTGGCGTCGGTGTCCAAGCTGTTCACGTCGATCGTGGCCGTGCAGCAGATCGAGCGCGGCCGGATCGGGCTCGACGTCCCGGTGACCACCTACATCCCGGAGTTCGGGGCGAGCGGCAAGGGCGGGATCACGGTCCGGCACCTGCTCACCCACACCTCCGGGCTGCCGTCGTGGATCCCGCTGCACACCGCCCCGACCCTGGAGGCGCGCTACGCCGCCGTGTGGAACGTCGTGCCGGCGAGCCCGCCCGACACGGTCTACGTCTATTCCGATCTCAACCTGATCACGCTCGGCGTGATCGTGGAGCGGGTGACCGGCAAGCGGCTCGACGCGGTCGTCGCGGAGGGCCTGACCGGGCCGCTCGGGATGCGCGACACCGGGTACAACCCGGACCCGGCGCTCAGACCGCGCATCGCCGCCACCGAGTTCCAGACCACGACGGAGCCCGACCGCGGCATGGTCTGGGGCCAGGTACACGACGAGAACGCCTGGTCGCTCGGCGGCGTCGCCGGCCACGCCGGGGTCTTCTCCACGGCCCACGACCTGGCCGTGCTGGCCCAGACGCTGCTCAACGGCGGTCACTACGGCCGGGCGCGCGTCCTGTCGAAGGACTCGGTACGGCTGCTGCTGACGAACTTCAACACCGCCTTCCCCGGCAACTCACACGGCCTCGGCTTCGAGCTCGACCAGATGTGGTACATGGACGGGCTCTCCTCACCGGTGACCGGCGGCCACACCGGTTACACCGGGACGTCGTTCGTCATCGACCCGCTGTCCGGCTCGTTCGTGATCCTGCTGACCAACCGGGTGCACCCCAGCCGGGACTGGGGCTCCAACAACCCGGCCCGCCGGGCGGTCGCCCGCGACCTGGCGCTGGCCCTTCCGGTGCGGCCGGCCGAGGGACGGGACGCCTGGTTCTCCGGGGTCGGGGACGCCCGGACGGCGACGCTCACGCTGCCGGTCGGCACACCCCGGGGCGGGCGGCTCTCCTTCGCGCTCTGGTACGACACGGAGGCGAACTCCGATCTCGGATCCCTGGAGGCCAGCACCGACGGCGGCGCCACCTGGAGCCCGGTGCCGATGGAGCTGAGCGCCGGTCATCACCGCTGGTCGTCGGACGGCACGTTCTCGGGTTTCCAGGGTCGCCAGTGGCTGCGCGCGCGGGCACAGCTCACCGCCGGGACCACCGGGCTACGGTGGCGGTACGCGAGCGACGCCCTCTACCAGGGCCGCGGCGTCTACGTGGACGAGGTGCGGATCAGCGGCCCCGGCGTGCGCTTCGACGACCGGAGCCCGCGCGACGCCGCCCTGTTCGCCGCCGACGGCTGGACCCGATCCCCGCACTGACTCAGCGCCGGCCGCGGCGGGCGGTGCCGAAGATGGACCTGGTGATCTCCCGCCCGAGGGCGGAGGCGGCCGACCGCGCGAAGGAGCGGAGCTCTTTGGACTCCAGCACGCTCTCCAGCACGGTCTGCCTCCGGTCCGGCCCGGCCGAGGGCTCGCGGGTGGCCGGCTCCGGAGCCTCGGCCTGCTGCTCGGCGGCCAGCTTGGCCGTCAGGAGCTCGTACGCCGACTGGCGGTCGACCGCCGTGCCGTACTTCTGCCGGAGCGGCGAGGCGGCGATGATCCGCTGGATCACGTCCGGGCCTGAGGGCGCCATGAGCGACTGCGGGGCGCGCAGCCGCGTCCAGGCCACGGGGGTCGGCGCGCCCGTCTCCGACAGGACCGTGACGACCGCCTCGCCGATGCCGAGCTCGGTGAGCAGCCGCTCCAGGTCGTAGGAGGACTTGGGGAAGGTGGAGACGGTGGCCTTGAGCGCCTTGGCGTCCTGCGGGGTGAAGGCGCGCTGGGCGTGCTGCACCCGGGCGCCGAGCTGGGCCAGCACGCCGGCGGGCACGTCGTCCGGCGACTGGGTGACGAAGAAGACGCCCACGCCCTTCGACCGGATCAGCCGTACGGTCTGGACGATCGACTGCAGGAACGCCTTGGACGCGTCGTTGAACAGCAGGTGCGCCTCGTCGAAGAAGAACACCAGCTTCGGCTTGTCGGCATCGCCCACCTCTGGCAGCACCTGGAAGAGATCGGCGAGCAGCCACATGAGGAAGGTCGAGAAGAGCCGCGGCCGGTCCTGCACGGCGGGCAGCTCCAGAACGGAGATCGCCCCCTGCCCGTCCGCCGTCACGCGGAGCAGGTCGCGCACGTCGAACTCCGGCTCGCCGAAGAACGCCTCCGCCCCCTGGGCCTCGAAGTTGGTCAGCGCGCGGAGGATGACCCCGGCCGTCGCCGCCGACAGCCCGCCGATCCCGCTCAGCGCCTCCGGCGTGGCGGTCAGGTAGCGGATGACCGCGATCAGGTCCTTGAGGTCCAGCAGTGGCAGCCCGTGCTTGTCGGCGAAGTAGAAGATCAGCCCGAGCGACGACTCCTGCGTCTCGTTGAGCCCGAGCACCTTGGCGAGCAGGGTCGGGCCGAAGGCGGTCATGGTGGCGCGGATCGGGACGCCCTCCCCCTGACCGCCCAGGGAGAGGAACTCCGCCGGGCAGGCCGTCGGCTGCCACGCCTGCCCGATCTCGGTGGCCCGCCGGTTGACGCGTTCGGAGGGCGCGCCGGGCGAGGCGAGGCCCGACAGGTCGCCCTTGATGTCGGCGAGGAAGACCGGGACGCCCTGGGCGGAAAGCTGCTCCGCCATGAGCTGGAGGGTCTTCGTCTTGCCCGTGCCGGTGGCCCCCGCCACCAGGCCGTGCCGGTTGAGCATGCTCAGGGCGATCCGGATCTGCTCCTCGGGATCGGCGGTGCCGTCCTCCCGTACCAGGGCCCCGAGCCGCAGCGCCGGTCCCGTGACGTCGTACCCCTGCATCGTCTCTCCCCCGCCGCCCGACGTGCCGCCCACCCCCGAGGCGGGACCGCCGAGCGGCTGCTCTGCACAGGTAGTTACCCCGAGGGAGGAACCTGTCACAATTGCGCGTGTCCACCGAAGGGACGACCTTGTGACCGAGATCCGCATCAACCGCGAGCGCCTCTGGCGCGACCTCATGGAGCTCAAGGAGATCGGCGGCTACGACGACGAGGCCACCGGGCTGCGCGGCGTCAGGCGGCTCGCCCTCACCGACGAGGACGCCGAGGCCCGCCGGCTGGTGATGTCGTGGATGAGACAGGCCGGGCTGAGGGTTCGCGTCGACCGCATCGGCAACGTCTACGGCGAGCGGGCCGGCGAGGAGCCCGGGCTGCCGTGCGTGCTGATGGGCAGCCACATCGACACCGTGGCCACCGGCGGGGCGTTCGACGGCACGCTCGGCGTCCTCGGCGGCATCGAGGTGATGCGGACGCTGAACGAGGCGGGCATCCGCACCCGGCGGCCGATCGAGATCGGCTTCTTCACCGAGGAGGAGGGCGTCCGCTTCGGCACCGACATGCTGGGGTCGGCGGTGACGGCCGGGCGGCTGACGCTGGAATACGCCCACCACCTCACCGACGCCGGCGGGGCGACCGTCAAGGAGGAGCTGGTACGGATCGGCTTCGACGGCGACGCGCCCGAGATCCGGCCCGTTCCGCACGCCTACATCGAGTGCCACATCGAGCAGGGGCCCATCCTGGCCACCGCCGGGGTCGACATCGGCATCGTCACCGGGGTCCAGTCCATCTCCTGGCAGCGGCTCACCCTGCGCGGCGAGGCCGCGCACGCGGGCACCACCCCCATCGGGAGCCGCGCCGACGCGGGACTCGCCGCCGCCGAGGTGATCGTCGAGATCCGCCGCATGTGCGACTCAGGAGAGTACGGACAGCTCCGGGGCACCGTCGGCGACCTCCGGCTCATGCCCGGGCAGACCAACGTGATCCCCAGTGACGCGACGCTGACCGTGGACCTGCGCAACCCCGACGACACCCGGATGACGGCCGCCGAGAGGCACCTGGCCCAGCACGTCGAGGCCCTGGCGGCCCGGCACCGGGTCACCGCCACGTGGGAGCGCATGGCCAAGACCGCGGTGATCCCCTTCGACCGGGGCGTCCAGGACGTCATCGCGGAGACCGCCGACGCGCTGGGCCTGCCCTACGTACGGGCGATGTCCGGCGCCGGGCACGACGCCCAGGAGATCGCCGCCATCTGCCCGGCCGCCATGGTCTTCGTGGCCGGCGAGAACGGCGGCGTCAGCCACACGCCCCGCGAGTATTCCAGCCCGTCGGCCTGCGGCAACGGCATCGACGTGCTGGCCAACGCCATCCTGCGCCTGGCCGGGAAAGCGTGAGGCCGGGTCCCGCCGTGGCGGAGCCCGGCCTCGGGCGTTCTCAGAGCTTCAGGCCCACCAGCAGCGGGTCGTGGTCGGAGGAGCGGAAGGGGTCGGGGGCGTACAGGTAGGGCGGGTTGTACTCGGTGTTGTAGTCCATGAACCGGCCCTCGTCGGCGTTGACGTGCCAGATCGTGGCGCCGGTCACCAGCCTGCGCGCGCTCTTGTCGGCCAGCGCGTGGTCGAGCTCGCCGGACAGGCCGTCGAACACGTAGCTGTAGCGGTCGTCCTTCGCCACGTACTTCTTGCTCAGGCTGGTCAGCCCGGCCTCCTCGAAGGCGTGGATCGGGTCCTCCTCGCCGTAGGCGTTGATGTCGCCGAGGACGAGGACGTTCTTCAGTCGCAGGTCGTCGATCAGCGACAGCACGGCCTTGGCCTGCTTGACGCGCTTGGCGTTGTAGCAGCTCTGCCCGTCGCCCTGGTCGGCGTCGTCACCGGTGGCCGGGCCGTCGAAGTCGGTGCAGCCCTTGGACTTGAAGTGGTTCACCACCACCGTCAAGGTCTCGCCCCGCCCGTCGGCCTTGCCGAAGGTCTGCACCAGCGGCGGCCGGTTGAAGATCGGGTCGGACGACGACCGCGGGCCGCCGCTCGGGTGCACCTTGGCCGGCTGGTAGATCAGCGCGGTCTGGATGGCGTCGGTGCCCGGGTTCGGGTGCGTGATCGCCTTGTACGTACCGGCGCCGGCCTTGGCGTTGAGCGCGTCGACCAGGGCGTTGAGCGCCACGTCGTCGTTGCGCTCGACCTCCATCAGCCCGGCCACGGCCGGGTTGAGCGTCGTGATGTTGGCGACCAGCTTGGCGAGCTGGCGGTCCCGCTCGGCGGCGGTCGTGGCGCCCCGGGAGCCGAGCGTGGTGAACCAGTTGAGGGTGTTGAGGCTGGCCACCCGGAGGTTGCCACCGACCCCCGCCGGGCGGGCCGGGCGGCGGTTCGCGGCGGTGAGGACCACCGGCTCGGTCGGCTGGACGCGATAGACGTCGAAGCCGTAGGAGAGGACGCCGGTCAGGTCCCGCACCTCGTCGCCGACCCGGACGGTGTTCGAGCCCTTGGTGTGGTACGGCAGCGTGGGCGGGTTCTGCGCGTTCGAGCCGTCGTCGAGCAGGATCGTGCGCCGCGCGTCCTTCTCGGTGTCGACGCCCGTGCGGTCGGTCGGTTGCCACAGGCGGCTGCCACCGGAGAGGGTGATCTCGCCGTAACGGCCCAGGTTGTAGATCTCGGACACGGCGAGGTCGCCGTCGAAGGTGACGAGCATGCCCTCGTAGCGCTCGAAGGTGGTGTCCTTCTTGATCGGCAGCTTCAGCTCCGTCGGCTTGACCGTGCCGGTGCCGCAGACGTTCACCGCGGTGGCCGGGGAGATCTCGGTGAGGCCGTTGTACTCGATCGCCTTGCCGGAGACGAGCACCCGGTCACCGGTCTTGACCGGCGTGGCGGAGAACACGAACAGGCCCTCGGAGGTCGCCGGGTCCCTGTCCGGCCTGACGGCCTGGAGGTTGAAGCCGCCGAGCCCGCCGGTGCCCTGGAAGGAGCCGGTGACGACGCCCTCGACGCGGACGTTCTGGCCCTGGACCGGGCTCGTCTCCCCGTTGCCCTGCACCTGCGAGATCAGGTGCGTGGGCGCGGTGTCGCAGTCCTCGGGCGTCGTGGTCGGGGTGGGCGTCGGGGACGGGTCGCCGCCGCCCTCGCAGGGGGCCGCGGTGGTGGCGCTGTTGCGCGGCGCGGGGGCCGCGGTCTCGAAGTCGGCGCCGTTGTCGTCGGTGTCGGCGCAGCCTGCGCTCTTGCGGAACGCGCCGGTGGCGTTGGTGAGCGCGGGGGCGGGCGAACCCTCGGAGAAGTTCGCGCTGCCGTACCCGACCAGGTCGGCGAGCAGCGCGAGCTGGTCGCCGGAGCACGGGGTGGTGGAGCCGTTGCAGGCCAGGCCGTCCGCCGAGCGGACCAGCGCCACCTTGCCGGCGGTGCCGCTCATGTTGATGCCCCCGACGGTGTCGGGCTGGGGCAGCGCGCCGCTGGGGGTGGTGCCCGCGGCGAGCTGCACGAGGTGGTACTGGCCCGGGGCGAGGGTGCCGGTGAGGTCGGCCTTGTTGGAGCCGAAGTTCCCGGTGCCGGCGGCGCTGGTGTACTGCACGGACCAGCCGTCCAGCGACACGGGAGCGCCACTCCGGTTGAAGAGCTCAACGTAGTCGTTGGTCAGGGGGGCGCCGGAGTTGCCCCCTCCGCCGTAGACCTGGCTGATGACCACGGTTCCGGGCGCTGCGGCCACGGAGGGTGATGTGAGGGCGGCGATCGAGCCGGCGACGACGCCGGCTGCCACGAGGACCGCCAAGATCCGGGACTTAGCACGCATGCCGGGGAGCGTAAACCTACAAACGGCAAAAACCTTGTATATGGCATGGACGGATCATGAAATCTGAAATATTGACACCTTCTGTCCATGCGGAGGCCGCGAATCTGTCGTCATCGGCCGATGCGGAACCGCCGCCGAGCCCTGCCGCGCCACCTGGAGATCACCCGGGGCGCCCGATCGCGTACACGTTGTGGGCGATTCCCTCGATAGCGCCTCTGACCTGCAAAGATGCCGTGTCGCCAGGTATCGCGAAGGCGGGTGTTGTGGTAAATCCAGGACCGAAGGGTTGCGCCCGGTCGTTGAGGCTGATCCCGCGGAGTGAGGGGACCCGAAAATGGTTGAGGGCAGCCACCGTCCGTTGCGCCTCATACTGCTCGGAGGGTTCCGGCTGATGGCCGGGGACGAGCAACTCACCGTTTCCAGTGGCTCGGAACGCCTGCTGGCGCTCATCGCCATCGGCCGGCGAACGGTCCCCCGCGCCATGGTCGCCTCGACATTGTGGCCCGGGGCACCGGAGCGGCGCGCGCAGGCCAGTCTGCGTTCCGCGCTGGCCCGCCTGGACGAGGTCGGCCGGCGCATGTTGCTGGTGGACTCGAGCGAGATCGGACTCGACCCACGCACCAGCGTGGACTTCGAGGAGGGCCGGTCGCTGGCACGCCGCCTGCTCGACCCCGATCCGTCCGCCGGGAGTGACGACGTCCACGCCCAGGCCATCGAGACGCTGTCCGACGGGCTGCTGCCCGGCTGGTACGAGGAGTGGATGCTGGCCGCGTCGGACGAGTGGGACCAGCTACGGCTGCACGCGCTGGAGGCGTTGTCGGCGCATTTCATCAAGGCCGGGCGGTTCGCCGACGCCGTGGCCGCGGCAAGTGTGGCCACGCACACCGAGCCGCTGCGGGAAAGCGCTTGCGCCGCGCTGATTGCGGCATATCTGGCGGAGGGTAATCAAGTGGAAGCGTTGCGCCATTTCCGCGAATATGAGAGTAACCTCCGCGCAGAACTCGGCATCGGTCCGACCTCTCGTTTGTGCGACCTGGTCGTGGATCTGCACGTGGGTCGTGATCAGTGATTCCGCTCGCGGTGACGCACCCGTCACGCCGGCATCACGGCGCGGTGACAGGGCTCTCCTGAACCTGTTGGTACGAACACCGGCTCATCGCGGACAGGATGCGAACCTTCCGCATGGGTCGGTGAACAGGAGGGAGAGCAGCATGCGCTTCAACCCGGTTGTGGTGCTGGCTGGCCCAGCGCTGATCACCGCGTTCTTCGTCGGACCGGTCGCAGGTACGCCTGCTTCCGCTGCTCAGGACTTCACTCGCACGAGCATGACCGATGCGCAGGACAGCGCGCCGATCGTCGCCGCGCCACCCAAGAAGAAGAAGAAAGCCAAGGAGAAGCAGCAGGCCAGGGAGCAGCAGTACAACAGGGGCCACAACGCCGGGTTCAACGACGGCCGAGCCGACTGCAAGGCCAACCGCGCCCATGACCTGCAGTACACCGGTGGCGGTGACTTCAAGCGCGGCTTCACCGAAGGTTACAACGCCGGCTTCCACAGCTGCACGCGGCCCGCGGGCACCATGCCGAAACCGGGCGCCCAGGGCGCCCCGCAGTAGCGGACTGGGCCCATTCCGCTGCGGTCTGGGGCCCCGCTTGTACGCACGTGTCATCCGGCTGCCGAACGGCGGCCGGGTGTCGCGTGTGTAGTGCGTCCAAGCCGTAAAAGTCCTCCCGAGCACCGGCGGCGGGCCCCGCTCCAGCCCATTGACACGTGTCCGTTACGCGGTTTAATTCGGCTAACCGATATCCGTTGACCGTTAACGAAACGCGCTGCCATGTACGAGATAACGTCCTTGCCCCAGGCCGCGACCCTCGGTGAGGAAGTGGTGAGGCGGCTGCGTTACCTCGTCATCACGGGCCGGCTGGCGCCCGGCACCCACCTCGTCGAGGACCGGCTGTCTGATCGCCTCGTCGGCCTGTGCCGGCGACCGCGCTCCCACCGCCTCCGCCGAGGCCGAGAAATATCCGTCGAAAGACCTCCATCTCATCGTGCACGCCGCCGCCGGCGGGGCGGAGGTCAGCGTCGCCAACTCCGGTCCCGGCTCCATCTGGGAGGCCGCGACCACGCTGCTCGGCAAGCAGGCCGGGGTCGGCTTCAAGCCGGTGCCCTTCGACGGGGGCGCGCCCGCCGGACTGCCGCAACCGGTCACGCGGCGCCTGCGCGACGCCGTGGCCAAGGCCGCCCAGTCGCCGGGCTTCACGCGGAGGCTCACCAAGGCGGGGGCGGTGCCGACCTATCACGGCGCGGAGGAGTTCACGTCCTTCGCCGAGCGGGAGTTCACGCGCTTCGCCGATGTCCTCCGGCCCGCCGGCTCGTGAGCGGGCGCGGTTCGAGCGTGATGAGGATGACGGGATCGAAGCGAGGCGCGGCGCCCGTACGGGAGATTCTGATCGGGGCCGGGGCGCTCGTCCTCGCGGTGGCCGCCCTGGGATCGTCGTGGGGCATCGAGTCGGCGGTGCGCAGTCATGACATCGGGCCGGCCGCCTGGCCCATCGTCCTGACCGGTTGCATGGGCGTGCTCGCGCTGACCGTCTCCGCGGTCGGCTCGCTGGTGGGCGGGCTCGCCGGAATCATCCTGTTCATGGTCGCGGCCACTCCGCTGGCGAGCGTGGCGCTGCGGTTCGGCCCGGCCGAGATGTTCGCGCTGGCGGTCTTCGGCCTCACCATGATGGTCAGCGTCGCGGAGGGGGCAACTGGTCAAGGGCCTGTTCGCCGGGCTGGCCGGCCTGCTCCTCGGCGTCGTCGGGCTCGACCCGATCACCGGTGACCCGCGGCTGACGTTCGGGGTGGAGGCGCTCACCTCCGGCCTGCCCTTCATCGCCGTGATCATCGGCCTCTTCGGCATCGCCGAGGTCTTCGAGCAGATGCTGACCCACCGCCGGGGTGAGAGCACCGTCATCACCCAGATGGGCCGCTGGACGCCCACCCGGGAGGAGCGGCGCGGGATCCGCAAGCCGATCGCCATCGGCAGCGGCGTCGGCGTGGTCGTCGGGGTCATGCCCGCCGCCGGCGGCGACATCGCGGGCCTGGTGTCCTGGACGCAGGCCAGGCGCTCGTCCCGGCATCCCGAGGAGTTCGGCAAGGGATCGCTGGAGGGGCTCGCGGCGGCCGACACGGCGAACAACGCCCAGGTGGGCGGTGCGGCCGGGCGGCGCCAGGGAGCTGTTCCGGGCCGTCAACCGCACCGTGGACGGCCTGTTCATCGGCGGCACCACCGGGGAGTTCCCGGCGCTGGTCGTAGGCGACTGTTTCGCGCGGATCCGTGACGCGGCGGGAACCGCCGGGCTCTACGCCTACCTCTATCCCGATCGCACCAACACCGACGTCTCGCCGGAGCAACTGGCCGCGCTGCCGGGCCTGGCCGGTGTGAAGCTCTCCGGCGCCGCCTCCGGCGACGTGGCCTCGCACGTCGCCCTGGCGACGGCGCCCTTCGAGGTCTATTCGGGCAACGACGTACGGCTCGCGGCGGTGGCCGAACAGGGCGGCACCGGCGTGGTGTCCGGCCTGTCCGTCGCCTTCCCCGAGGTGTTCGGCGGGCTGGCCCGGACCGTCGCCGACGGCGGCACGGCGGCACGGGCCCTGCTCCAGAAGGTGGCCGACGAGGCCGGTGCTGCGCCGAGTGGTGCCGGGCCCCGGCGCGACGGCCGAGTCAGGAGCCTGGCACGCGCTGCTCGGCTCCTGTCGCGGAAAATCAAGGCCGAAAATGCTGATTTGCCCTACCGTCTAACGGTCACAGCAACATCAATTACTTCACAGGCCGGGGAGGGCGGGGGTCCGCCCTCCCGGGCCTGTGCGCAGGAGAGACCTTGTCCAAGATGTTCGCCCGGCTGGGGGCTCCCGGCTCGGCGTTGTGCATGGTGGCCGGGCTGCTCGTCACCGGGCTGTCCGGCGCGGCGCCCGCCACGGCGGCCGCGCAGGTGAGCGGGCCGGCGGCCGCGCAGGTGACCCCGGTGAGAAGCCCGGCGTCGCCCTCCACCCGGCGGCCCCGCGCGGCGGCGAGTCCCGCGCCCTCCCCGACCACGTGGTCCTCCATGACTCCCCGGCCGAGGATCACCAAGCCGCTGCCGACGAGGAGGCCCTTGCCGCGCAGGCCGACCGCGTCGCCGACGCCGCCGACCGGGTTCGTCTACCGGTCGGGCAGGGATCTGATGCTCGACGGCGACCCGTACCACTTCGTCGGTTTCAACGCCTTCGGCATGACGGGGTGCGCGACCAACGAGCCGTGGACGCGGGCGGAGCTGGACGCGTACTTCGAGGGGCTGCCGCCCGCGTCGATGACCCGTACCTGGGCGTTCGCGTCCTTCGGGGTGGACGAGCTGGACCTCATCGTCGAGCGGGCCCACGAGAACAAGCAGAAGCTGATCCTGTCGCTGGCCAATCAGGGGACCGACTGCGGCGAGATCGCCAAGGACGAAGCCTGGTACCAAGGGGGCTACCAGGGTGCGTACTGGGCGTGGGTGGACAAGGTGGTGAAGCGGTACAAGAACTCTGACGCCATCGGCATGTGGGAGATCATCAACGAGCCGGGGCACAAGACCACCGGCGTCACCACCGACATGATCAAGCAGTTCCTCGACGCCACCGCCAAGTACATCAAGGACCGCGACCCCTTCCACCTGGTGGAGAGCGGCACCATGGCGGAGTTCACCGAGGGCACGGGCAACGCGACCAACTTCGGCCTGCTGCACGACGGGCCGCACATCGACGTGGGCAGCCTGCACGAGTACGACCAGGACCACTCCGACCAGGTCATATCCCGGCACCTCGCGCCCACGCTGTCGCAGCTCCACAAGCTGGAGAAGCCGATCATCGTCGGCGAGACGGGCATCGTCGCCGGTCCCGGGTGCCCTATCACGACGGCGCAACGGTCGGCGATGTTCAAGAAGGAGTTCGACGGCTACTTCCAGTCGGGGGTGAGCGGCGTGATGATCTGGACGTACAGCCCGAACCCCAGAACGAAACCGGAGGACGCGTGCATGCACCAGGTGCGCGCGCCCGATCCGGACCCGGCCATCGCGATGGTGCGCGGCTACACACGGCCCGCCGCGGTGCCGGCGCCGACGGGTGAGCGGCAGTTGCAGCTCCTCGGCACCGGGAACTGCGTGCAGGCGCCGGGCACCGCGAACGGGACCGTGGCCGGCACGACCACCTGCTCCACGACGGCGACCGACCAGCGCTTCACGCTGCGGCCCACGACTGACGGATTCGTCCGGCTCGTCGCCAAGAACAGCGGCAAGTGCCTCGGCGTCGGCGACCTCGACGTCACGCTCAGGGCGCTGGTCGTCCAGTCGGACTGCGCCGCCGAGGCCGACGGCGCCGGCCGGCAGTTCCGCCTCGAACCGGCGGCGGACGGCTATTACCGGATCATCTTCCGGCACAGCAACCAGTGCCTGACCCTGAACCCGACCGCGAAACTGCAGCAGTTCGACTGCAAGACACCCACGCTCACCAGCCAGCAGTGGAAGATCAAGTAAGCCGGCCCGGGCCGTCGCGGCCTGCGGGTCGCCGGCGGCCCGGAGACGTGTGCTGTCAGCCGAGCGGGGTGCGGATCATGAACACGTCCACCTTGTCCTCGCACTCGGCCGTGAACCCGTGCCGTTCGTACAGCCGGCGGGCCGGGCTGCCTTGCAGCACGTTGAGCCGGGTGACGGCGTCCTCGCGGTCGCACCGTTCCAGCAGGCTGCCCAGCACGGCGGAGCCGATGCCCCGGCCCTGCGACTCCGGGGCCAGGTAGAAGTGCTCCAGCCAGTAGGCGTCAGCGGCCGGGCGCAGCGCCACGCAGCCGGCCATGGCACCGCCCACCTCGATCATCCAGGCGTGGGCAGGCACGAACGCGTCCCGGAAGCGCTGCCGCACCCGGTGCGGGTCGTAACGCCCGAGCCGTTCGAGATCCGCCTTCAGCACCACGGCCCGCAACTCGGCCACCGCCTCGACGTCCGACGCCAAAGCCTGACGAAGCTCCCAATCCGCCATGATAGCGATCGTATCGCCCATGGCTTTGGACGCATGCGGGCCTAGGTGCTGCTCGCGAACACCTCGTAGTGCTCCACCGTGGTCTCCCTGTCCACGAGGAACTCGTCGTCGGAGGGATAGAACACCGCCTGGGTGGGGTCGTCCCCCGCGAACGCCTTGATCGCCTCCCACGACTCCCAGTGCGTGATCAGGAAGAACTCGGTCCTGTCGCCCTCGGCCTCCCGCCGCGTGAAATAGGCGCCCAGGTTCCCCGGAGTGCCGATATATCCCTGGAATCCCGTCCGCAGGAGGTACTGCTCGTAGTCGGACGTCTGTGATGAGCGGGTCCAGCCCCGCCAGGTACGCACGATCACACACTCCATAGTCCCCCAAAAGGGATCAACAGCCCAGTCATTCGCAACCACGGTGAAAGGTTGTCGAGCGAACATCCAGGGAGCGGCATTCGAGGGCCGAGGACCGATGGGGGTGGTCCCGGCGCCGGGACGGGCCGAGACCCTCACCAGGAGAAGCGCCCCGGGGGCGGTGGGCGCGAGGGGGATACATGGAGATCGGAAGGCGCGAGCCTGCCCGGCCAGGGGCGAAACGGGGGGCGGCGCGCGTGCTCGCCACGGCCGTCCTGGCGCTGGCGGCCACCGGGGTCGGACAACTGACGGCCGAGGCCGGAACGATCCAATCCGCGGCACAGCCGGGGGCGAAACCCGGCGACACGGGGACGTACTCCTTCGGCAAACCGCTCAACCGGGTCCTCGACCACTATCTGGACGAGGTCCCCGGTCAGGTGGCGGTCGCGGTGCGGGACCTGGCGACCGGAACCTCCTACTCCTACAACCGCGGGCTCAGGACGGCCACGGCCAGCATCATCAAGGTGGACCTCGTGATGGCGCTGCTGCTCAGGGTCCAGCGCCAGGGGCGCGGCCTGACCACCGCGGAGCAGCGGACGGCGGCGCGGGCCATCCTCGTCAGCGACAACGCCGCCGCCACGGCGCTCTGGTCGGCGATCGGCGGCGCCTCCGGGCTGGCCGCCGCGAACAAAAAGTTCGGGCTGCGCGAGACGCGGCCCGACCCGGGCGGGGCATGGGGCGCGACCACCACCAGCGCCGCCGACCAGGTCCGATTACTGACCGCGCTCACCTCGCCCGGCAGCCCGCTCTCGGCGAAGAACCGCCGGTACGTGCTGGGGCTGATGGGCGGCGTGTCGCCGGATCAGGACTGGGGCGTCAGCGCGTCCGGGCACAAGGGCGCGGACGTCGCGCTGAAGAACGGCTGGCTGCCCCGCGAGCGACACGGGGGGCGGTGGACGGTCAACAGCATCGGACGGGTGCGGGACCGGGGGCACACGTACCTGATCGCCGTCATCTCGCACCGCCACGGCTCGATGAGCGCCGGCGTGCGGGCGGTGGAGCGGGTGAGCCGGCTCGTCACCGACGCCCTCGCCCGGCAGAGGTGACCGCGGCTGGAACTCCCCCGCCGCGCCGACCAGCGGGCGAAGCTGCCCGCGCTGCTCCTGTGACTGCGGAGCACGGTGTCGGGCGGGAGCGCGGCGCGGGGACGCCAGCCCCGCGCGACGGCCGCCGTCAGGGCCCGCTGATCCGCAGGTTCTCCGGGACGATCTCCTCGTACGCCGGGAAACGCTTGACCAGCCCGGTCGCCCGGTGGAACTCGATGGCCGCGTCATAGGAGGCCCGGGTGAAGCCGATCTCCTTCGGGATCTCCTCGCCCATGAGGGGAGGCAGCTTGGCGAGCGCCGCCGGGTCGGTGCCCTCCAGGTACTCGGCGAGCAGGGGCCTGACCTCCCCGGGCTGCTCATGGATCAGGCGTTGCGCCCGTCCCACGGCCCGCTGGAAGGCGGCGACCTCCTTGGCCTTCCGGTCCAGGGTCGCCTGGGTGGTGAACACGACCCCGTGGGCCACGCCGGAGAGCTGCGGGACGTCACCGCGTACCGGGGAGATGTAGTTCCTGCCGATTCCCGCCGCCTCGGCCTGCTGGGCGATCGGCTGGAAGAAGGACAGCGCGTCGACCCGGCCCGCCTTCAGCGCCCCGAGGGCCGCCGAGGCGGTCGCACCCAGGTTGACGAGCTCCGCGTCGGTCTGCGGCCGGAGGCCGGCCCTGGCGAACAGGAAGGTGACCAGCGCCTCGGTGCCGCTGCCGGGACCGGTGATGCCGATCTTCTTGCCGCGCAGCGCGCGAATCCGCTCCTCCAGCGGCGCGGAGTCCGCCGGCCAGCCGGGCTTCCCGCTCACCACGATGTCGACGTAGTACTTGTCGACCAGATTGGCCGTGAGACGGGTCCCGGTGTCGATGCCCGCCAGGTTGAGCGCATCGGTCATCACCCCGGCGCCCAGGTCAATGCTGCCCGCCTTCAGCGCGGCGGCGACCTTCGCTCCCGTGCCGAGGCGCGGGCGCTCGCCGAGCGTGACCCCCTCCTGCTTGAAGTAGCCGTTCTTCTCGGCGATGAACAGCGGGAAGAACGCGATCGAGTTACTGATCTGGCCGACGTTCAGGACGCTCGGCGCCGCCGCCGTCGGTGCCTGCCCGGCGCAGCCGGTCACCGCCACCACCAGGGCGGACAGCACCGCCACCGCACGCCACCACCGAACACGGCCCAGGTCACGCCATCTCATCTACGCCGCCTCCAAGGGCTTCCATTTGCTGACCCACCGGTCGAACACGCCGACCACCAGGTTCAGCAGTGCGGCGATCACGCTGAGCACCACGAGCGTGGCGAACACCCCGGCTGTGTCGAACTTCGCGGCCGCGTCATTGATCAGGTAACCCAGACCCCGGTTCGACGCCACCAGCTCTCCGATCACGGCGCCGATCAGCGCGTACGGCACGGCGACCTTGAGCCCGGTGAGCAGGCCGGTCATCGACGACGGCAGGACGACCTTCAGGAAGAGGTCGCGCCGGCCTCCGCCCATCAGGCGCACGGCGTCGATCAGCCCCCGATCGACCTCGCGCACGCCCGCCGCCGTGTTCAGGAACACCAGGAAGAACACGGTGGCCGCGGCCAGCAGCACCTTCATGTTCGTGCCGATGCCGAACCAGACGATGAACAGCGGCGCCAGCGCGACCTTCGGGATCGAGTACAACGCCATGATGAACGGGTCCAGCACCCGGTAGAGCCTGGGTGCGGAGGCGAGCGGGAAACCCGCGACGGCACCGGCGGCCCCGCCCAGCACGAAACCGAGGACGATCTCCTGCAGGGTCACCCAGGTGTTCGCCCACAGGACGCCGTCCTGGTGCCATTCGAGCAGCCTGGCCCAGATCGCGCTCGGCCGGCTGGTGAAGGTGAGGTCGAACCACCGGCCGGCGGACCACTCCCAGGTGGACAGCAGCGCCACCACCAGCAGCAGGCGGGCCAGGGCCACGGTGGTCGCGGTGCCCCGCCGATCCCACCAGCCGCGCCTCAGGGGCACGGTCTCCGGGGACCCGGCGGGCGCCGGCCGGCTCATCGGGTGGCCCCCTCGGCCAGCGCCGCCGTCATCTCCTTGTGCAGGGAGACGAAACCGGGATCGACGCGCATGTCATGGGCGGCGCGTGGCCGCGGGAGGCCGATCCGCCTGTCCAGCACCACGCGGCCGAGCCGCCCGAGCACCACGACGCGGTCCCCCAGCAGCAGGGCCTCTTCGATGTCGTGCGTCACGAACACCACCGTCTGCCCGCTGCCGTGCCACAACCGCAGCAGCTCGGCCTGCAGGTCGGTACGCAGTTGCGCGTCCAGCGCGCCGAAGGGCTCGTCGAGCAGCAGCGTCTCCGGGTCGCCGACCAGCATCCTGGCCAGGCTGACCCGGCGCCGCATCCCGCCGGACAGCTCCCTCGGATAGTGCCGCCCGAACCCCCGCAGCCCAACCCGGTCGATGAGCTCGGCCGCGCGCTCGCGGCGCAGCCGTACCGGCACACCCTTGATCTCCATGGGCAGCTCGATGTTGCGCCGCACGTCCCGCCACGGCATGAGTGTGTCGCTCTGGGTGAGGTAGCCGATCTCAGGGCGCGGGCCGGAGACCGGTTCATCCCGGTAGAGGACCGCGCCGGAGGTGGGCGGGATCAGTCCGGCGAGCAGGTTGAGCACCGTCGACTTGCCGCAGCCGCTGCGGCCCAGCACGGTGACGAAGCTGCCCTCCTCGACCTCCAGCGTGAAGTCGCGCAGCGCCACGATCCCCACGTCGTCCTTGACGAACTGCTTGGACAGCGCCTCTAATCGCAGAATCGCGCCCACGGGGCCTCCTCCGCCGAAGCCGTCCCGGGGCTCCCGTGTTCAGGTTCGCGCCGGCCTCTCATGTCCCGCCCCCTCGGCCATGCCCGGGCGATGATCGTCGGCGCCGGCCAGCCACCGCGAGTTGCGCACCGCCATGACCCGTACGTCCTCCTCGCTGAAGCCCTCGGCGAGGAGCCGGTCGGCGAGCAGCGCCAGGCCGTCCTCCACCGGGGGGTTGAACGGCTGGCCGAGGTCGCTGGAGAGCACCGAGTGCCGGGGGCCGGCCGCCTCGATGTTGGCCAGCCACGTCTCCCAGGTGATCTTTCCGGTGTAGGGGGTGGTGAAGCAGCGTTCGAGCAGCGCGCCCTTGGCGGCCAGCCGCCGCTGCGCCTCGGGCGCGACCCGCTGCGAGGTGAACTCCGGATGCGTGACCACGATCCGGCGTACGCCCTCCTCGACGGCCGCGTCCACCACCGTCTCGATCTCCGCCGCGCCGAGATGGCCGGTGGCCAGGGTCAGGTCGTGCTTGGCGATCACCTTCAGCACCTGCCGGGTACGTTCGAGCACGGCGCCGTCCGCGCCCACGACGTGGATCGGATCCGCCGCGATGCCCTCGGCCCGCAACTCCTCCTGCAGTCGCGCCCACATCGGAGGGCGGGCGCCCTCGGGGTCGCCGGCGGTGCATTCGCGCTGGTTGAGACTGTCCACCGTGGGCAGCCAGACGACTCGCGCGCCGCCCCGCGCGGCCACCTCGACCGCGATCGGGTTCATACCGCCGACCGACCCGTTCAGGGTGATCGCCCCCACCGCGCCGAACCCGGGAACGGCCGCGCGCACCACCGCCGCGCGCTCGGCCGTGGGGACGTAGTGGGACTTGAGCACGAATCCGGCGAGCCCGACTTCGGCGAACCGCGGCGCGAGGGTCAGGTCGTCGATGCGCCGCCGCATCACGTCGGGCGCGACGTGGACATGGATGTCGTACGCGCCCGCGACGAGCTCACGGCTCCGGCGGGACGGTGTCGGATGGCCGGGCATGACCGCCTCCAACTTGGTCGACGCATTGATTGTCTACAAATTCGGCCGACCACCGTCAAGAGGCTGATCGCCATCCGGCTCAGGACCGGCGGGTCCACTCGTCGGCCAGTTCGACGAGGCGGTCGAGGGCGGACTCGACCCGTTCCCGGTCGCCGGTGGTCAGGTAGTCGATCTGCAGGCCGGCGTAGGCGGCGTTGAGCAGGGTGGCGTTGGCGCGGGCGACGTCGTCGGGGACGCCGTGGGCGCGTAGCGCCTCGGCCACGAACTCGGCGCGGTCGCCGAGCATGGTGGGCACGTACGCCCCGCTGAGCCGTCCGGCGGCGGCCAGGCCCTCGATCTCGTGCAGCAGGCGGATCAGCGGCAGGTAGCCGTCGGTCAGGTGCCACTCCCAGGAGGCCCGGATGACCTCGCCGAGGCTGCGGCCCTCCTCCCAGCCGGGCAGGGCCCGCAACCTGTCGCGTTGCCGCTGGTCCAGGCGGGCCAGCACGGCCGCGATGAGGTCGTCCTTGGTGGCGAAGTGGTGGGTGAGCACCGAAGTGGTCTTTCCGAGGGCCTGGGCCAGGGGGCGCAGGGACAGCCCGGCGACCCCGTCGATGGCGAGGCGGTCGATGATCGCGTCGAGCAGCTCGGTCCGGCGCTGCGGATCGCGGGGCCTGGCCATGACTGGCTCCTCCGGGGTCGCTGGGTTCCGGCGACATCTTATTGGCGGTGGCCGGCCGTCCATCCTGGCCCACCTGGCGACCCTGCCGGCGACCGGCGGGCCGCTCATCGGCGGAACCCGACGGTGGTCCTCCCATCGGCATGCCGGAGGCTCGGGCTCGTCGGCGACGCCCGTCCGAGGGACGCGACGGTGTGAGGCCCGCAGGCCACCCCTAAGCAGGCAGATCCCACCACATCACATCAATCCAGACATCTCCGCATGGTTACCGTAAGTGAGGGAACACCACTCTCCGTACCACCAAGGGCTTGATATGCCTGTTTCGTAGGGGGACGGGGGCATCGAAGATGCGGAACGGCGGGATCACATTCGTCAGCACGCTCGCGGTGGCGGCGCTGCTCCTGACCGCGGGCTGCACCGCGGGCGGCTCGAACACGCCGCCCGCGAAGCCGCCGGAGGGGGGCCCGGCGGCCAAGCTGTCGATCGCACCCGCCGACGGCACCACGAAGGTCCCGCCCGACACCCCGATCAGGGTCAAGGTCAGCGACGGCAAGGTCACCAGGCTGAGCGTCGCGGACGCCAAGGGGCACGAGGTCACCGGGAGCCCGGGCCCGGACGGGGCATGGCGGCCCACCTGGCCGTTGCACCCGTCGGCGACGTACACGGTGACCGCGCAGGCGACCGGCGCGGACGGCAAGCAGGTCACGGCGCAGGCCGAGTTCACCACACTGAAGCCGAGGCTCGTGCTGGAGAGCGGCATGTCGCCCCTGCACGGCGAGAAGGTCGGCGTCGGGATGCCGGTCCAGCTCCTGCTGTCGAGGCCGGTGACCACCCAGGCCGACCGGGCCGCGGTCGAGCGGTCGCTGACGGTGCGGATGTCCAAGCCGGTCGAGGGCGCCTGGAGCTGGGTGAGCGACCAGGAGGTGCAGTTCAGGCCGCGCGAGTACTGGCCGCCCGGTGAGAAGGTCACGGTGGTCGCCCACCTGGCCGGCCTGCGGATCGGCCGGAACCTGTGGGGCACCAAGAACCGCATCCTGACCTTCACCGTCGGCCCCGAGCACATCACCAAGATCCGCAACGCGACCCACCGGGCGGTCGTCCATGAGGACGGCAAGGTCGTCAGGACCATCCCGGTCAGCCTGGGCAAGCGCGGCGAGGCCAGCTACTCCGGCGTCATGATCGCCCAGGAGAAGGCCGCCTCGACTCTCATGGACTCGGCCACCATCGGCAGGCCGGGCGAGTACCGCGCCCACACCAAGTGGAACGTCAGGATGACCTACAGCGGCATGTTCTTCCACGCCGCGCCCTGGTCGGTGAGAGCGCAGGGCCGCCGCAACGTCAGCCACGGCTGCGTGAACGCCAGCATGGCCGACGCCCGCTGGTTCTACAGGTTCACGCAGCGGGGGGACATCATCGAGGTCATGGGGACCCCGCGCAAGCTCCGGTTCGGCAACGGGCCCACCCCGTGGGCCAAGTCCTGGAAGGACTGGCTGGCGGGCAGCGCCCTCGGCACGTCCATCAACGCCTGAACGGGAGCGGGGCACGAGGCGAGGAGCGCGCTCGATCGAGGTGACCGGCCGGTCGCTCTCCGCGACTGGTGAGGACACCGGTGCATCTGCTAAGAAGCACTGTGATCAAGGACATGGACGCTGTGACGCGCGACACGTTCGGGCGGGTCGGGATCTGGAGCCTCGGGCTCAGCGGCACGACCGCGGACGCCACCCGGCAGTCGGAGATCGCCGAGGCGGTCGCCGAGCTGGAGGAACTCGGCTACGGGACGGTGTGGCTGGGCGGCAGCCCCTCGATCGCCGACGCGGCGGCCGTACTGGCCGCCACCCGGCGGATCACCGTCGCCACCGGGATCCTGAGCATCTGGGACCACACCGCGCAGGACGTGGCCGCGCAGGTGGCCGAGCTCGAAGAGGAGACGCCCGGCCGGTTCGTGCTGGGGCTCGGGGTCAGCCACTCGGTGGTGACCCCGCGGTACACCAGGCCGTACACGTCCATGGTCGAATACCTCGACGCGCTCGACGGCGCGCCCGTGCCGGTGCCGCCGGGGCGGCGGGTGCTCGCCGCGCTCGGGCCGAAGATGATCGCGCTGGCCGCGGAGCGGACGCTGGGGGCGCACCCCTACCTGGTGACGGCCGAGCACACGGCGCGGGCCCGTACGCTGATGGGCCCGGACGCCCTGCTGGCACCCGAGCTGAAGGTGGTCCTGGACGGCGACCTCGATCGGGCCAGGGCCGTGGCGCGCCAGACGCTGGCGTTCTACCTGCGGGTGCCCAACTATGTCGGCAACCTGCGGCGGCTGGGGTTCGAGGAGGACGAGCTGGCCGGCGGCGGCGCCGACCGGGTGGTGGACGCGCTGTTCGCGCTGGGTGACGCCGAACGGGCCGCCTCCCGGGTCAGGGAGCACCTGGAGGCGGGCGCGGACCACGTGTCCGTCCAGGTGGTGACCGAGGGCGCCCCGGGCGGCCCCCCGCCGCGCGCGGCGTGGCGGGAACTGGCGGCCGCGCTGCCCCTGCGCTGAGCGCGCCGGACCAGGGCCACCACCAGGCCGTGTCCTGGCTCGCGCGTACGCATTCCCGGACGGCGGCCTGGCCGCCGTGGTGGGCTATGTGCGGTGCGACGGCCCGCAGCACGGTCAGCAGGCCGGGCCGGATGAGGCCGTCGAGGAGTGCGCGGACCGGGCCCAGGCCGGTGGCGTCGTTCCAGGAGACGAGGGCAGGGTCCGCGGCCGGGGAGCCGCGGACGGCGCTGATCGCGCGGGATCTGATGTCGTCGGACGCGGACCGGGTCGCCTCGATCAACTCGCGGAGAAAGGCCGCGTCCCTGGCCCTGCGCGCCGCGGTCTCCGCACGCCGCAAGAACGACCGGACCAAGGACGACGACGACCGTTGACCGGCCCCGCATGGGTGGGGACGCGACGTATCGGGAATGGCACCTCCCGGCCGGTTCCATCGCCCTCGTCACGGGACAGGAGACCTCGATCGTGGACACCACCATGTCGTTGAGCGAAGCCGGGCGGACGTTCGCCACGCCCGCCGCGTACACCGACGAGACCCGCCTCCACGAGGCACTCGCGCTGCTGCGGCGTGAATCGCCCGTCCACCACGTGGACGTCCCCGGCTACACCCCGTTCTGGGCGGTCACCCGCCACGCCGACGTGCTGGAGATCGAACGCGACCACACCCTGTGGCTCAGCGCCCCGCGCCCGGTGCTGCGGATCGCGGACCTCGACGCCGCGCTCGAAGCGCGCCGGGCACGGGGGACCGGGCTCAAGAGCATCGTCCACATGGACGGCACGGAGCACCGGGTCATGCGCGCGATCGGGGCCGACTGGTTCCGCCCCAAGGCCATGCGCGACCTGGAGGTACGCGTACGCGAGCTCGCCCGGCGGCACGTCGGCCGGATGGCGGAGTACGGCGGCGCGTGCGACTTCGTCCGCCAGGTCGCCGTGCACTACCCGCTCTACGTCATCCTCAGCCTGCTGGGCCTGCCCGAGTCGGACTTCCCGCGCATGCTGCGGCTCACGCAGGAGCTGTTCGGCCAGGACGACAAGGAGACCGGGCGGGGCGGCACCGCGCAGGGCCACACCTCCGTGCTGGAGGACTTCTTCGCCTACTTCGACGAGCTGACGGCCGAGCGCAGGGCCAGGCCGACCGGCGACCTCGCCTCGGAGATCGCCAACGCCCGCGTGGACGGCCGGCCGCTGGAGGCCAACGCGGCGGCCTCGTACTACGTCCTCATCGCCACGGCCGGACACGACACCACCAGCTCCACCATCGCGGGCGGGCTGGAGGCGCTCATCCGGCATCCGGCCGAGCTGCGGCGGCTGCGGGACGACCCCGGCCTGCTGACGTCGGCCGCCGAGGAGATGATCCGGTGGGTGAGCCCCGTGAAGGAGTTCATGCGCACCGCCTCCGCCGACACCCAGGTCGGCGGCACGCCGATCAGGAAGGGCGAGGCGGTGCTGCTGTCATATCCGTCGGCCAACAGGGACGAGGAGGTCTTCGCCGACCCCTTCCGCTTCGACGTCGGCCGCAACCCCAACAGGCACCTGGCGTTCGGCTCCGGCGTGCACTTCTGCCTGGGCGCCGCGCTCGCCCGCATGGAGATCCGCGCGCTCTTCGCCGAACTCGTGCCCAGGCTGGCGAGTGTCGAGCTCGACGGCGAGCCCGAATGGACCGCCACCACCTTCGTCGGCGGCCTCAAACGCCTCCCCATCCGGTACGCCTTGACGGACGGCTGAAGCGCGGAGCGACTCGCCTCGATCCAGCCCGGCTCGTGACGGCGAAGCGCTTTGACCGGCTTATGCCCTGCCAATGGCCTGGTTCGCCCTCATCGGTCCGCTCCAGACTGGGACGCGTACGCAGCAGGACACTCCAGCAGGCGCCGGGCGAACACCTTCCCCCGGCCGCCCCTCCGACGGGCAACCACTGATGGGAGATCCCCTTGGACAGTCGTGCAATGTTGCAGCGCACCATGGCCGCGGCGGCCTTCGCCCTGGCCGTCGTGACCGCCACCCAGACGGCCGCCGCCGCGGAGCAGGCTGACCAGAGCGCGGTCCCCTGCCCGAGCGGCTATGTGTGCCTCCAACCGGCGGCCACGCCGGGCGTCAGGCCGATCCTGGTCAGGCAGGGCGAAACGCGCAGCTTCCCGGACGGGCTGCCCGTCAGCTCCGTGTCCAACCAGACGCTCCTGAACTACTGCGTCAGCGCCCAGCCGTTCAACTACTGGCTGGCGCCCGGCAGCGAAGCCGTCCGCGCTCACGTCGTGCGGGCCGTCGGCCCGTACGACGCCTGCGCCGCCTGAACCGCCGTCCGGTGTGGTGCCGGGCAGGCGCCACACCGGACGGGCCAGGTAGGGTGACTGGCCATGCGATCCGCGGCTCCCCATGACCCTCCCTTCGATCCGGCCTCGCTGATCATCGATCCGCACACCGCCTACGACCGGCTGCGGGACGCCGGACCCGTACACCGCGTCCCGGGCACCGACGGCTCGCCCGCCTGGCTGGTCACCCGCCACGACGACGTCCGACGGCTGCTCGCCGACCCGCGGCTGTCCCTGGACAAGCGCAACGCGGCCCCCGGGAACTACCGCGGGTTCGCTCTCCCCCCGGCGCTGGACGCGAACCTGCTCAACATGGATCCGCCCGACCACACCCGGCTGCGCCGCCTCGTCACGAAGGCGTTCACCGCCCGGCGGACGGAGAAGCTGCGGGGCCCGGTGCGGCGGCTCGCCGCCGAGCTCATCGACGCGATCGCGCCGCTGGGGCGGGCCGACCTGATCGCCTCCTACGCCGCTCCCCTGCCGATCAGCGTCATCTGCGAGTTACTCGGCATCCCGCCCGGTGACCGGGCCGACTTCCGCTCCTGGACAGACGCCCTGGTCACGCCGGACCCCGCGCGGCCGGAGGGGGCGAAGCAGGCGGTCGGCGAGATGTCGCGCTTCGTCGCCGGGCTGATCGCCCGCAAGCGCGCCCATCCTGCGGACGACCTGCTCTCCGACCTGATCGCCACGCATGACGACGGTGACCGGCTGAGCGAGGACGAGCTGACCTCCCTGGTGTTCCTCATCCTCTTCGCCGGATACGAGAACACCGTCCACCTCATCGGCAACGCCACGCTCTCCCTGCTGGACCACCCGGAGCAACTGCGGGCCCTGCGCGCGGACCCGGCCCGCCTGCCCGCCGCGGTCGAGGAGCTGACCCGCTTCGACGGGCCCGCCCCGCTGGCCATCCGCCGCTTCCCGGTCGAAGAGGTGGAGATCGGCGGGACCACGATCCCGGCGGGTGAGACGGTGCTGCTCTCCCTCGCCTCGGCCAACCGCGACCCGAGCCGCTTCCCCGACCCGCACAACCTCGACCTGAGCCGTACGGAGGTCGCCCACCTCGCGTTCGGCCACGGCATCCACCACTGCCTCGGCGCTCCCCTGGCCCGGCTCGAAGCCACGATCGCCCTGAGCACACTGCTGCACCGCCTCCCCGGCCTCGCCCTCGGCGTCCCCCGCGAGCAGCTCACCTGGCGCCCCACCATCCGCGCCCGCGGCCTGGTCAGCCTGCCCGTGACCTACTGACGCTCTCGCTCCGGCGCGCTCACCCGCCGAGCGGCCCAATCGGGCTGCCCCGCCGGCCGCCGGCGGGCCGGCCGGCGCTCCCGCGGCGGCGGGCTGGGGGCTGGCCGGGCTGTGGGTGGCGATGACCGCCGGGCGGGTGCTGATCTTCGGGGTGCAGGTCGCCGGGTTCGTGCGGCACAGCGCACGGGTGGGCTCGGGGCCCTCTGGGGGGTGAGGCCCGAGCCCGGAGTTCCTATCCGCGTACGCCGACGAACAGCCCTCGGGCGGACAGCTCGCCCTCCAGGTATTCGGCGGGGCAGCCCGCCTGCTCGAACGCCGTCAGATAGTCCTCCCTGGAGTGGAGTGTCAGCCGCTGGACCTCGGTGAAGTGCCGGATGCCCGTCTCGTCGGCGACGACGAAATGTGCCTCCTGCCGCACGGTGGTGCCGTCGCGGGACGTGTGCGAGACCCGGGCCACCGTACGCCCGTCGCCCCGGACGACGTCGCCGGCCACGTACCCGTCGATGAACCGGTCGGGGAACCACAGGGGATCGATGACCAGCACTCCCCCGGAGAGGAGGTGGCGGGCCATGCTCCGCAGCGCTTCCGCGAGCTCGACCACCGTCGGCATGTACGCGACCGAGCTGAACAGGCAGCACACCGCGTCGAACCGGCGCCCCAGGTCGAAGCCGCGCATGTCGCCTACGTGCACGGGCACGCCGGGCAGCTTCGCGCGGGCGGCGGCGCACATCTCGGGCGACAGCTCCAGCCCCTCGACATCCCCGATCAGCTCGCGCAGCCGGACCAGGTGCTCGCCCGTCCCGCAGGCGACGTCGAGCAGCGACGCGGCGCGCGGCAGGCGGGCCCGCACCACCCTGGCGACGGACTCCGCCTCTCCCGCGAAGTCCTTGCCGCGCTCCCGGTAGATGAAGTCGTAGATCTCGCTGAGCTCAGCCCCGTAGGCGGTGGAGGTGGTGGTCATGACGTCTCCCGGACGGGCGGTCGGCGTTCAGTGGACGAGCGTGACGTGGGGAAGCGTTAAGGGGGCAGCGTTCAGTGGGCACGGTGTTCCGCGGTCAGGCGCTCCAGTAGCGGGACGGTGGCGGTCGGGGACGGCATGCCGAGCCAGGCGTCGAAGACGGCCTGGGCGCCGTGGCGATAGGCGGGCTCGTTCACCACGTCCCTGATCATCGTCTGGATGTCCGCGGCCGACCGCGTCACGTGGTCGAGCCGGACCCCGGCGCCGCGACCGGTCACGTACGTCGAGGTCGGGGTGGCTTCGAGCTTCTTGGCCGGCAGCTCCCAGGTGGTGACGGTCTCGACCACCTCCCTGACGCCGAACTCGTAGCCGATGCGGTAGGTGCCGTCCTCCATGGTGCGGGGATCCACCTCGACCGGCCGCATGAGAAGGGTCTCGCCGGTGTCGCAGACGATCTGCGGCACCCCGAACGCCGACGCCGCGCCGAACGTGCCCATGCCGCCGTGGTGGATGATCGCCGAGCAGGTCGGCAGCAGGTGGGTCAGGGTCACCCATTCGATGACGCGTACGTTGTCCGGGAGGCGCTCGATGCCCTCCAGCTGCAGGTTGTTGAGCGTGGCGACGAGCTCGACGTCCAGGTCGGCGACCGCCTCGAAGATCTTGGGCGTCCGGCCCCAGTCCCCCTTGATGAACCTGCGCGTGGACTCGCCGAGCGACAGGGCCACCCTGGGCCGCCCGGGCCGCTCGTAGAGCCATTCGGGCAGCACCTCGGCGCCGTTGAAAGGCACGTAGCGCACCTGTACGTCGATGGCGCTGGTGGGCAGGGCCATGCCGATCGGCAGGGGGTTGAGCGACCAGTGTCCGTACAGCAGGTCGCGGTCCACCTCGACGCCGTACTTGTCGGCCAGCGGCCGCATCAGCTCCGCCTGCGGGTTCTCCGGCAGTCCCGCCGCCCTGACCTCGCTCGCGCGTGCCGCGAGCCGGTCCATGCTCCAGGCGAAGTAGTCCGGGCCCATCAGCATGCGGGCGTGCGCGGCACCGCACGCGCTCGCCGCCACCGGGCCGCACGCGAAGGTCGGGTCCCAGATCACGAGGTCGGGGCGCCACGCCCGGGCGAAGTCGACCAGATCGGCCGCGTAGGGAAGGTCGACCCTGACGTAGTCGGAGATCGGGTTGAGCAGCCACTGGTAGTAGGCGATCCAGTGCTCGCGCCCCTCGGCGTCCAGGCCCAGGACGTCGGCGAACCGCAACACGTCGTCGGGGTGCGCGGGAGGCCGCGCGTCCGGCCGCATCCGCGCCTCGACGGTGTCCGGGTCGCCGAGCGCGACCGCGGTGAGGCCCGTGGCGGCGACGGCGCCGGTGAAGGAGGCGTGCGTGGCGACCCGGACCTCGTGCCCCGCGCTCTGCAGGGCCCACGCGGTGGGCACGGCCGGCCACAGGTGGGCGTTGGAGGGATAGATCGTGAACAGGACTCGCATCAGGCTCCTTGGGAAGCTCAGGCCGGATCGCGTTTCCGCCGGACGGCCGCGAGCCGGTCGTACAGGGATGCCTTGCCACGGACGGGCCTGGAGGTCGCGATGGCGCACCCGTCCGCATCGTGCCTGAGGGAGGCCCCGGGCCTCCTTGCAAGCCACAATCAGGGTGTACGACGAAGGTTCGCATCTTCCATCATGCGGTCGGCCCTCGCCCGCACCTCAGAGGATGCGCTCTGACACGCCCCCCGAGGGATCATGGTTGACACGCGTCGCCGACGGGAGAGGAGCCCAGGACATGCCGGCGGAGGTCAGCGCGGAGCGGTTCACCCAGCGGCTGACGGCCATCACGCCGTCACGCGATCCCGCCGGGCTCGCGAGCGCCCTGCGCGCCCACGAGGACGACACCTTCCTCGGCGTGCGCATGCGGGAGGTCTTCGACCTGGCCAAGGAGTTCGTCGACATGCCGACGGCGGAGATCGAGAAGCTGCTGGCCAGCCCGGTCCACGAGCTGCGGGTGGGCGCGCTGAGCATCATGGACAAGGCGTCCAGGCGCAAGAAGACCCCGCCAGACCGCAGGGCGGAGCTGTACGAGCTCTATCTGCGCAGCCCGGACCGGATCAACAACTGGGACCTGGTGGACCTCGCGGCCCCGTACGCCGTCGGCGGCTACCTCTACGACTTCGGCCAGCCGCGCGACGTCCTCTACACGCTGGCCCGCTCGAAGGACACCTGGGAGCGCCGCACCGCCATCGTCAGCACGCTCCACTTCGTCCGGCAGGGCGACCTGGACGACACGTTCGCCATCGCCGAGATCCTGCTCCACGACGAGCACGACCTCATCCACAAGCCGGTCGGCTGGCTGCTGCGCGAGGCCGGCAAGAAGGACCGCGCCCGGCTGCTGGAGTTCCTCGACCGGCACGCCGCGACCGCGCCCCGGGTGCTCCTGCGGTACGCGATCGAGCACCTCGACCCCGACCAGCGGGCCCACTACCTGGGCAGGAAGAAGGCGGCGGCCGGCTGACGGCGACGCGCCGGGAGCTCACGGATGGATCTTCTGGTGCTCCCGCAGCATCGCGACGAACTTCTCGATCCGCGCCGCCCGGGTCGCGGGCTTCTTGGCGTCGCCCACGCGGTAGAGGATCGAGTAGCGGTTCCTGCTGTCGAGCGTGGCGAAGAATTCCGCCGCCGCCGGGTCGGCGTCCAGCGCCGCCTGCAGGTCGTCGGGCACCGTCGCGGTCTTCTGCGAGGCGTAGGCCGCCTCCCATCGGCCGTCGGCTTTCGCCTTCTCGATCTGGGCCAGGCCGGTCGGGCGCATCGAGCCGGCGGCGATGAGCTCCTCGGCCCGGCCGCGGTTCACCTTCGACCACCTGCTCCTGGGCGTGCGGGGGGTGAACCGCTGCAGCCAGTGCTCGGCGTCGAACTTGTCCTTCTGCCCGTCGATCCAGCCGAAGCACAACGCCACGTCGAGTGCCTCGGCATAGCTGACGGAGGGAATGCCGGACTCCTTCTTCGCGATCTTCAGCCAGAGCCCCGGCGACACCTCATGCTCGGTTTCGAGCCATTTCTCGAACGCGGCTCGGGAGGGGAAGGCGATGGTGGGCAGGTCCTGCTTCTCCGTCACGGCTCGAAGCACTCCTTCGATCTGGGGACTGGCCGCGAGGGTCAGCACCAGGTCACGCACGCCGCCCCGCACGAACATTCTGTCCCACAAGCCGCCAAATTCGCATTGAAGCTCCGCGGAGCGTACGGACGGCGGCCTCAGCGCTCCCCGAACACGCCCCCCGGAGGGCAGGACGGCTCCACAGGCGCCCCCAGGAGAGCACCCCGTGACATCACACGACGTGGTCATCGACGACCGTCCCGTCCCCCTGGCCGTCCGCGACCACGGCGGCCGCCAGGCTCCCGTGCTGCTGCTCCACGGCCTGGGCGGCACCCTCCTGCACTGGGACGCGGTCGCCCCGCTGCTGACCGGCGCCCATCGGGTCCTCGCCATGGACCTGCGTGGCCACGGGCTGTCCGGCGACGGGCCGTGGGAGTGGGAGGCGGTGCTGGACGACAACCGGGTGGTGGCCGGGTCGTGCACGTCCATCACCGCGCCGGCCCGCGCCGGTCGCCACTCGCCTCCGGCCGGCCGGCCGGTGGGGCGAGCGCGAGCGCTTCGGCGATCACGACTCCGTCCCGAGACCGTCGTCGACCTCGGCGGCCTCCGGCTTCAGCTCCAGGCCCGCGGCCGCGGCCATCTGGTCGAGCAGGACGGAGAAGTCCTCCTCGCTCCGGCCGCCTCCGATGGTGGCCTGGACCAGTTGCCGGGTCAGGGCCGCCACGGGCATGGACACGCCGAGCTCGGCGGCCGCCCGCAGGCCGAGGTCGAAGTCCTTGCGCAGCAGGACGGGGGTGAACGTGGGGGTGTAGTCGAGCTTCACCAGGGCCGGCGTCTTGTAGCGGGTGAACGTGGAGCCCATGACGCTGTCGTTGAGGAACTTGAGGAAGGCCGCCCGCGGGACGCCTCCCTTCTCGGCGAGCACCGTGATCTCGGCGAGCGACTGCGCCACGACGCCGAGCAGCAGGTTGTGGCAGATCTTGACCAGGCGGGCCGTCTCCCCCTCCCCCACATAGGAGGCCGCCCGGCCCATCACGCCGAGCAGCGGCTCGACCCGGTGGTAGACCTCCTCCGAACCGGAGACGACGAAGCTGAGCTTCCCCGCCGCCACGACCTTGCCGTTGCCGCTCACCGGGGAGGCCAGGAACTCCGACCCGCGCCGCTCAGCGGCCGCCCGCATCGCCGCCGACGTCTCCGCCGACACCGTGGAGCAGTCGACGATGATCGCGGGCACGGGACCGTCCGCGCCGAGGAGACCACCCTCGCCGACCAGCACCTGCTCCAGGTCCTGCGACGAGGCCACCATCGTGAAGACCACGTCGCGGTCGGCGAGGTCGCCGATCGACCCGGCCACCTCCGCCCCGTCGGCCACGAGCGCCTCGGCCTTCGAACGCGTCCTGTTCCACACCGCCACGTCGATGCCGGCCCGCGCGAGGCGGCGTGCCATCGCGGCGCCCATCCGGCCCGCTCCGATCCACCCGACCCGCGGCGGCGGGGAAGGTACAGCACTCATGCGGACTCCTTGCAATCGATTGTCGTAAGCGTGCTGAGGCACTGGTCCCAGGTCAAGGTTCACTTACCCGCTCCGAGGTGGGCCGCCACCCAGTCGGCCGTCTTCTGGCGGTGCTTCGCCGCGACGTTCATGCAGCCGTGGTTGCCGTCGTCCAGGAGCAGCAACCGGGCCGTCTCGCCCGCCTCCTCCGCCAGGCGGGAGGCGTGCTGCCACGGGATGAGCCGGTCGAGCCGTCCGGTGACCACGAGCAGCGGGCAGGTGATGGAGCCGGTGCGGCCTTCGAGGCTGAGCGTGTGCGCGATCTCGCGCGCGTGCTCGTCGCTCTCGGCCCTGGACCGGGCACGGAACGCCCGGCGCGTGAGGTCCGGCAACTGTCCCCAGCACTCGCCGAAGTCGTACGGGCCGGCGAGCGCGACGCAGGCGCCTACCCGGCTGTCGCCGCTGGCGATGCGCGGGGCGTAGTAGCCGCCGAGGCTGACGCCCCAGACCGCGAGCCGGTCGGGGTCGATGTCCGGCTCCGCCGAGACGGCGTCGAGGATCGCGCCGCCCGGCACCTCCCAGTCACCGCGGATCGGGAGGTCGTACTCGGCCTCGCCCTGCCCGGGACCGTCGACGCTGAAGGTGCCCACGCCCCGCTCCAGGAAGAGCTCCTCGGTGGAGCGGAACTCCTCCTTCGCCGAGTCCAGGCCGGGAACCATGACCACCACCGGGTGCGGCCCGGGGCCGTGCGGCAGGCGGAGCACCCCGACCAGGCGGGATCCCTCGAACGGGATCTCGATCCGCCGCCCCGGCGGGTCCAGGTACGGGAGCGCGGCGTCGAGACACCGCACCGCGGCCAGGTGCGCCTCCCGCATCTGGACCGGGTCCTGGACGAAGAGGAACTTGCCGAAGTGGTGACAGACGGCGGCCTGGACATAGTGCTGCCCGGCCGACCGGAGGCGTCCCTCCCGCACGGCCTCGGCACCGAGCGCCTCGTACTCCGCCCCCACCGCCGACCACGCCGGACACCAGCCGTCCCAGTCCTTCAGACCGCCGACCACGCGCTCGAAATCCGCGACCGCGACCCCGTTCGTGGTGAACCTCGGGGCCCAGTGTGAGACGGCCGAGGCGACGAGCTCATCCATGATCCACTCTCCATTGCAATCGGTTGCATACTGTTCGATCATAGAAGTCATGCCGACGCTCCCCCTGGAAACGCCCCCCGCCCCCTTCAGCACCGGAGAACTGCGATCCAGACGGGCGCTCATGCGGGCCACCGCCGCGGCGCAGGGAGCGGAGGTCGTGCTCGCCTACGGCGCGAACCGCACCGGCAGCGCGATCCCCTGGCTCACCGGCTGGCCGGTCACCCGGGAGGCGCTCCTCCTGCTCCCGCAGGAGGGGGCGGGGCGGCTGCTCGTGGGATTCCACAACCACGTGCCCGACGCGCGGCGCACCGTTCACGACGCCGGCCTCGGCGACGAGGTCGACCCGATCGGCGACGACCCGGCGCAGGCCACGCTGCGGGAGCTGAGGCGGCTCGGTCCCGCGTGCCGGGTCGGCCTGGTCGGCCCGGTCCCGGCCTGGGTGCGGGAGGCCGTCGGCGCGTGGGCGAGGGCCGTCGTGGTGCTGGACGAGCCCTACATCCGCCTCCGCATGGTCAAGTCCGACGAGGAGCTCCGGTGGCTGGAGCACGCGGCGGCGCTGACCGACCTGGCCGCCTCGGCTCTGCTGGAGGCCGCCGGGCGGGGCGCCGACGAGCGGGAGATGGTCGCCGCCGCGGAGCACGCGTACCGGCCGGCGGGCGGCACCCATCACATCTGCTACGTCACGACGACGTCGATGAGCGCGCCCGACCGCTGCGTTCCGGCCCAGTGGCCGGGCGAGCGCAGGGCCCGGCCCGGTTCGGTCGTGCTGTTCGAGCTCAGCGCCGGCTGGGGTCCGGACCACCCCGCCCAGTTGCTGCGTACCGCGGTGGTGGGCGCCGAGCCCACCGCGCTCTACCGCCGTCTGCACGGGGTCGCCGAGACGGTCAGGGACGAGGTCCTGGGCCGTCTGCGCGCCGGGGTCCTGCCCGCCGAGCTGCTGGCGAGCCTGGCGGGCGTCCGGGCCGAGGGACTGACCACCGTCGACGACCTCGTGCACGGGCTCGGCGGCGGATACCTGCCCCCCGTCCTGAGCGGGCGGGACCTCACACCGCGGGGCCTGCACGCCGAGCCACTGCGCGCAGGGACGACACTCGTGGTGCAGCCCAACATCTGTACTCCTGACTTCCGTGCCGGCGTGCAGACCGGCGAGATGGTCGTGGTCACCGACACCGGCCACCGCTCCCTGCATCGGTTCCCGCCCGGCCTGCTCACCCTTCCCTTCGACGGCTCGGGGCCGTACGGCCGCTCGTGACTACATCAATGCGGCGAGGTCGCCCTCGGGCTCCAGGACGAACAGCCCTCCCGCCACCCGGTCGGTCACCCAGACGAGGCCGTCGCGGTCGACGAACAGGTCGTTCGCCTGGGGGGCGGCCTGGCCGGGTGGCGGCTGCGGGACCCAGTGCGCGATCTCGCGGGGGTGGCCGGGATCCTCCAGGTCGTAGACCCGGACGCCGGCGCTGAAGTAGGTCGCGAAGATCAGGCGTTCGCTCCTGAACGACCCCGGGCGGTTCTCGTGCAGGCAGTGCGGCCCGTATCGCAGGGGCAGCCCGGCGAAGTCGCCCGCCGGCTCCGGGAGCGCCCGCAGGTGACGCGGGGTCGCCGGGTCGCGGACGTCGATCAGGTGGATGCGCCGGGCCGGGGCCCGCGGCCCGTCGTGCTGCTGCTCGTCGGTGACGACCAGCAGGTCACGGCCGGGCAGGGGCAGGCACGTGTGCGTGGCGCCGCCTTCCCACCGGCAGTACCCGATCGCCCGGGGGGAGGCGGGGACCGCGATGTCGAGGACCACGAGGTTCGCGTCGTCGTAGCCGAGGTAGGCGAGGTCGCCGTCGAGCAGCGCGTGGTGCGCCGCGTGCCGCTGTCCGGCCGGCCACGCCGGCCGCTCGCCCCCGGCCGCCCACTGGCCGGGCCACCACCACCGGCCGGCCTCCACCGGATGGTACGGGTCGGAGAGATCGAGCACCATCCAGATCCGGTCGGTGAAGCCGTCCGGCGTGACGGACACGTGGGCGAACCGCCCGCCCTCCCACACGATCCGGTGAACCCCCTTGCCGGAGGACTCCCAGAACGCGATCCGCCTCGGCGCCCGGGGTTCGGCGAGGTCGTACACCGCCAGGCCCGCGGAGTGCGGCCCCAGCGGCGTCACCGGCCGGTACGGGAAGCGCTCGTGGTTGACCAGCAGCAGCCCGTCGGCGACCTGCACCTTGTGCGTGTGCGTGTGGTCCGGCGCGGCCCACTGGTCCACCAGCTTGGGCTGCCGGGGATCCGAGACGTCGAGGATCGAGGTGCCCGCCCTCGACGTTCCCGTGTGGCCGACGTACACGACGTCCTCGTGGCGCATCACCTGCATCCCGTCGCCCCTGCCGGCGAGATCGTGATGCGCGAGCAGGCGCAGGCCCTTGGCCGCGGCCGTCCTCACGTCCATCGGTCACAGGTCCATGAGCGGAGGGTTGAGCGGCAGGCCCAGGGCCTTCTGCGCGCGCCATAGTGGGACGAGATAGGTGAACTGCCGCCAGTCGGTCCCCGCGGGCACCGTTTTGTACGCGACCTGGTCGGCGATGAACTTGTCCATGTCCGCCGGTTCGAACCCGCCGTCGCTCACGTGGTACGTGGGCGCGTTCTCCGCCTCGTACGCGTCGGCGTACTCGGTGGGGATGTCGAACTCCTTGGCACGCATGATGCCGAGCACGTCTTCCTTGTTGCCCAGGTCGGTGATGAACTGGCGGGCCTTCAGCGTCGCGGCCAGGAAAGCCGTCACGGTCTCCGGGCTCTCCTGCAGCAGCTTGGTCACCGACCAGCCGCTCTGCGGCACCTCGCGGGTCTCCTCGAACAGGACCTTGCCGCCCGCCTCCTCCAGCAGCGCGCGGTGGCGCAACTGGATGCTGGCGCCGTCGACGGTGCCGCTGATGATCGCCTGCAGCCGCTCGTTCGACTGCCCGCCGGTGCTGACGATCTTGACGTCCCGGTCGGGCTCGACGCCGTTGTCCCGGAGCAACTGGCGGATGATCGCGTCGTTCCGGCTGCCGAACTGGCCGCCGGTGATGGTCCTGCCCCTGAGGTCGGCCCCGGTGTTGATCCCCTTGCCCACACCCAGGATGTTCGCCTCGCCGCCGAGGTAGACCGACAGGAAGCGCAGGCTCGGGTCGCCCTTCTTGCCGGCGGCGATCGCGGTGTCGGTGTCGTACAGGGCCAGGTCGAGCGAGCCGCCGATGAGCGCGGGCAGCGGGTCCTCGATCGTCTTGATCTCGACCGAGTCGATGCCGAACTCCTTGAAGTAGCCCTTGGAGAGCGCGACCTCGATGTCGTGGTGGAAGAGGTAGTACGGGTTGTCCACCGCGACCACGAGGTTCTTCTTGACCTTGCCCTTGTCGATCGCCGCGTTGATCTCGGCTTCGCTCTTCGGCAAACCGGCCTTGCTCGCGTCCATGGGCCCCGCGCCCGCGGCCCCGGCGGTGCCGCTGGAATTACCGCACCCGGCCAGCGAACCCGCGAAGAGGAGCAGCACGGCGACCACTCCGATGCCTCTGGTGAACCTGTTCATCGAACCTCCTTGAACGTGGAGACCCCGGGTTGCGACTTTGAGGGAGAAACGCTGTGCGCGTCCGGTGACTCCGCACTGTCGTTGCGGTCGCCCGGCGGCGAGAACCAAGCCGCCGGACCTACCGCCGGGCCGGCGGTAGGTCCGACGCCTGTGGATGCGACATGGTCGGGGAGCATCCGGAGACGCGCTCACATGCGCTGGGTGTCCCGCCACGGCGCGGCGCGCTGCTCCAGCCAGCGCATGGACTGGATGAGGCCCACGGACATGACGGCGAGGAGGATCAGGACCGCGTACAGCATCGGCGCGTCGAACTGGTCACCGGCCCGGTCGAGGAGGAAGCCGAGGCCGCTGCCGCCGCCGCCGAGAAGCTCGCCGATCAGCATCCCGACGAGGCCGCGCGCGATGCCCTGGTTCACGCCCGAGATCACGAACGGCAGCGTGAACGGAAAAATGATCTTCGAGTACGTCTGCACGCGGCTGGTGCCGAACACCCGTCCCGCACGCAGCAGCGAGGGGTCCACGGTCTTCACGCCGGCCATGCAGTTGACCATGATCGGGAAGACGGCCGAGAGGACGATGATCGTCAGCTGCATCGAGTTGTCGAACCCCATGATGAGGATCAGCAACGGGATCAGGGCCACGCGCGGCAACGACGCCATCGCCCACACGTACGGGCTCAGGATGAGGTCCGCGACCCTGCTCGCGCCCATCAGCAGCCCGACCGGAATGCCGATGACGATGGAGATGGCCAGCCCGATCAGGAAGTTCGACAGGCTGTGCCAGATCTCGGGCAGGATCGTGCCGTCGGCGAAGCCGAGATACATGGCCGAGAACATCTCCGACGCCCTGGGGAAGAACAGCGCGTTGATCAGCTCGGCCCGCGCGATGAGCTCCCACAGCAGGAAGAACAGGGCGAGGTTGACGATGGTGAGGGCGACACCCTTGAAGGGCGCGTACTTGCCGACGGTGATCGTCTCGACCTGCGCGGTCCCCTGCGTGCTCTGCCGGGCAGGCGCGACGTGCGTCATGAGGTCCCACCTTCCTGCCGTGCGACGGACCCCCACTTGGCGCCGAGCGCCTCGTCCGAGAGAAGCTTCCAGAGGTGGCCGCGGATCTCGCCGAACCTGGCCGACCGCTTGATGTCGTTGCGCTCGTCGAACCGGGGGCGTGGCAGGTCGATGTCGATGATCTCCCGGATCGTCCCCGGGCGGTTGGACACCACGACGATGCGGTCCCCGAGCGTGATGGCCTCGTCGATCGAGTGGGTGATGAACACGACGGTCTGCCGGGTCTCGGCGATGATCTTCTCCAGCTCGGCCTGCATGGCCTCCCGCGTCATGGCGTCGACGGCGCCGAACGGCTCGTCCATCAGCAGGATCTCCGGCTCGCCGACCAGAGCTCTGGCGATGCCGACCCGCTGGCGCATGCCGCCGGAGAGTTCGTGCGGATAGGACTTCTCGAACCCCGTCAGCCCCACCAGCCGCAGGGCGCCGGCGATCCGGCGCCGCCGCTCGGGCTTGGGGACGTGTCCCCGCCGGTTCTCCATCGCGAACTCGACGTTGCGTTCGACGGTTCGCCACGGCAGCAGGGCGTAGTCCTGGAAGACCATGGCTCGATCGGCGCCCGGGCCGTCGACCTCCAGCCCGCGCACCTTGACCACGCCGGAGATGGGTTTGACGAACCCGGCGATCATGTTGATCAGGGTGGTCTTGCCGCACCCGGACGGGCCGACGATGGCCAGGAACTCGCCCTGCGTCACCCTGAGGGAGATGTCGCGCAGTGCGATCAGGCGGGTGCGCTCGCGCTGGTTGTCGTATCCCGCACTGACCTCGTCCAGCTCGATCAGCGTGGATCCGGCGGTATTCGCGTGCTTCTTGGCCGGACGATCGGTTTCATGAGACCCGACGTGCACCATTTCAGCTCCTTGCCCGGCCAGCGCGCGGCGCTTGACGTGCCGGCACGAGCGGACTGTGACACGATTCGCACTGCAATCGTTTGCGGAAACGTATCTAATGATGACGGCGCCGTCAATGACCCCGCTTCGGGTTTTCCGCCCGTCCGAGAATCCCGCGCCGCGCCCGGGACACGCGGTGACCAGCGGTCGAGCCCTCATGCCTCCGCCGGACATGTCTTTGGATAACAATCGATTGCGGTACCCTGGTCGCGGAGGAGGAGGGCGCATCCATGCATACGTTGCAGCTCGGCACGTCCAGCCCGCCCGGGGCGCTCGGTGCCGTCGCGCCGGCCGGCCGCGACGCGGGGGGCGACGGCCCGTGATGCCTCCCCCACCCCCCGACACCGAGCCCGGCCCGCGCACCGCGCCCGTGGCACGCCGGCCGACCCTCAAGGACGTGGCCGGCGAGGCGGGCGTCCATCCGGCGACCGCCTCCCGCGCGCTGAATCCCGAGACGCGTCACCTGGTCAGCGCCGAGACGGCCCAGCGCGTGCACCAGGTCGCCGACTCACTCGGCTACCAGCCCAACCCCATCGCCCGCAGCCTCAAGACAGCGCGGTCGGCGAGCATCGGCCTGGTCATCCCCGACCTCACCAACCCGCTGTTCCCGCCGATCGTCCGAGGCATCGAGGACGTGCTCGGCGGCATCGGCTACAACGCCTGGATCGTCAACACGGACAACGACCCCGCCCGCGAGACAGCCGCCGTCGAGTCCCTCCGGAGCCGGAGCGTGGAGGGATTCGTCTTCGCGACGGCGCGCCTCCACCACCCGTTCATCGAGCGGCTGGCGGCCGCCGGCACCCCCACCGTCCTGGTGAACCGCAGGCTCGCCGTGTCCGACGTGCCCTCGGTGACGGGTGACGACGCCGGCGGCGTCGCGATCGCGATGCGCCACCTCGTCGAGCTCGGGCACCGCCGGATCGTCCATCTCGCCGGCCCGCAGGACCTGTCCACCGGGGTCAACCGGCTGCGGGCCTTCCGGCAGGCGCTGGAGGACCACGGGCTGGAGGACTCCCCCGCGCGCCTGAAGCTCTGCTCCGCCTGGGCGGAGACAGCGGGCGCGCGGGCGGTCACCGAGCTCCTCGACGACGGGGTCGAGTTCACCGCGGTCCTCGCCGGCAACGACCTGCTCGCGCTGGGATGCTACGACGCCCTGGCCGGGCGCGGGCTGTCGTGCCCGGGCGACGTCTCCGTCGTCGGGTTCAACGACATGCCGTTCGTCGACAAGCTGAGCCCCGCGCTCACGACGGTGCGCATCCCGCACTACGAGCTGGGGGCCGAGGCCGCGCGCCTGCTCCTGGAGCGGCTGCGGGCCCCGGACCGGACGGCCCGGTCCATCCTGCTGCCGCTCACGCTGGTGGACCGGCAGTCCACCGCCCCGCCACGCCCGTCCTAGTCACCGGCCGCCGGCAGGTGGACGGGGAGTTCCTGGTGGCCGTTGCTGATGAGGGGCTTGATCCCGCTAGGGCACGTCTCCGAGCATCCGGTGCTGGTAGGACGTGAGCGGCGGGCGGGTCGCGTCACGGGCCACCTGTGCGGCGCGTCCCCGCTGTCCCAGCCGGAGCAGGGCCCGCGCGCAGAGGTAGGCCACCAGCCCTTGGTCACGTCCGGCCAGCAACGCCGCCTCCAGCTCGGCCGCGGCCTCCTCGGCCCGGCCGAGCTGGGCCATCGCCAGCGCCCGGGCCGCGATGGTGACCGGCTCCTCGGGCTCACGCACCCGCGCCAGGTCGCGCAACGCCTGCTCGGGCTCGCCCAGGTCGGCCAGGACCACGGCCCGGGCCTGCAGCGCGATCGGCGTGTCCCCATCGACCGACAGCACCTGGGCGAGCAGCGGGAGCGCGGCCTCCGGGCTGCCCGTGTGCCACATCGTCATGGCCAGCTCGACCTGCACGGCGAGGTCCCGCGGCACCCGGCCCACGGCGGAGTAGAGCTCGGCGATGGCCTCGTCGGTCCGCCCCTGGTGGAGGATCACCCGCCCGGCCGCGGCCAGGCACCGGCCGACCGCCGCGGTGTCACCCAGTCTCTCGTACACCTGGCTGGCCTGACGGTAACAGTCCTCGGCGGCCGCCCAGTCGCCCCGCTCGCAGGCGAGGTAGCCGAGAAAGGACTCGATCTCCGCCCTCGTGCGCTGGTCGCCCTCCCCGCACATGCGCTTGGCCTTCTGCGCGTGCGTCTCCGCCAGGGTCAGGTCGCCGTCCGCGAACACCTGCTCCGCCACCCGCAGGCACTCGACGGCGCTCGCGGGCGCATGGCCCGGGCCGTGCCTCGGGCGCCCGCCGGCGTGGGTGAGCAGCACCGGCTGGAGCAGCCGGTCGTGCTGCAGCTCGCACCAGCGCGAGCCCGACCGCACCTCCGCCTTGAGCACGTGCCGGTCGATCAGAGCCTTGACCACGCTGTTGCGCATGCCCGCGGTCTGCGTCTCGCCCTCGTAGGCGGTGTCGCGGGTGCCGAGCTCGGTGATGAACGTCTCCCGCAACCACGTGCTGAGCCGGTCGACGGAGATCTCGTGCTCCTGCGCGATCTCCGTGAGCGCGCCGGTGAGGAAGTCACCGAGCGAGCGGTCCACGTCCGCGTGCCGCTCGACGTATTCAGGGGTGATGACCTTCATGTCGGAAGGGCACGACCGCCAGAGCGCGGCGCAGACGATCTGGAGCTGCACCGGCTCCACCGTGTCGGACACGTAGGAGGTCGGCCCGCTCATCCCCTCCATCCGGACCGTGCGCAGCTCCCTGACCAGGTTCTCGGCGGCCTGCGGCGCGTAGGAGCGAGCCATCCGCGCCAGTGGCTCCTTGACCGCGGCCAGCGCCTCCTCCTCGCGCAACGGCGCCAGCGCCACCATCGCCGCGGGGCCGCCGCTCAACCGCTCCTCGTGCGCCATGAGCCGGGCGAGGTAGTCGTCCCGGATGGACAGGAGCAGCCGCAGATCCTTGTTGTCGTCGAGGGCCTCGGCGAGCTGGGCGACGAAGGGGTCGCGGAAGCCCAGCCGGTGCGGGAAGTCGAAGAACAGCTCCTCCGCCTGGTCGATGGCCACCAGGACCGGGACCGGATCGCCGTATTTGTCGGTGCGGGGACCGCGGCGCCGCAGGAACTGCTGGACCGTCAGCCCCGACAACCGCGTCAGCGACTCGCCGGGCGCCCACGACGAGAGCAGCGCCATGGTGAAGGGATTGCGCTCCGGGAGGGCGGCGATCGGGAAGGCGGAGCCGTGCGACAGCCGCCCGATCGGCAGCACGTCCACCCGCTGGCGCGTGAGCTCCCGCAGCACCCCCGCCTGGAGCACGGAGGTCTTGCCCACGCCGGAGGGACCGTGCAGCATCGTGAGCCGGTGTGCCTGCCAGTGCACGGCGATCTCGTAGGCCTTCTTGTCGCGGCCGAAGAAGCGCTCGTGGTCCTCCTTCGTGTAGGCACGCAGTCCGATGTACGGCTCGGTCTCGAAGCCGCCGGTCACGACCGGGTCTCCATCCGTCGCTCCAGCTCTTCGCAGAACTGACGAGGCGTGCCCCAGTAGACCGAAACCTCCCAGCCGTCGAAATACCGGTCGAGGTACTGCTTGGCCCGTAACTCCGCTCCCGGCTTCACGTCCTCGTGCAGGGGGGCGAGCTGAACGCTGACGTGCCGCCGGCGGCGAATGGCCGGGTAACGTCTGATGAGTCCGTGGAACAGCACACGAAATGTCCATTCCTGCAGGGTGTAGCCGAGAAAGAGCAGGGGTCTGTTCGCCAGGGCGTCGAGAATGATCGGTGGGATCACATGCCGGTTGTTCCGCGTCCGTGAGGTCGTCAGGTGCACCAGGAACTCGATGTAATCGTCCTCGGTCAGCACGATCGACGAGGGGACGCGCGTGCTGCCGTGGAGATGGTACACCACCGGCCGATTCGCGTCCGGGCGCGATCCGGCGCCCCGCTCGAAGAGGTCCCGATCGTACGGCACGCCCTCGTGCCACGGGCATATCGCCGCACTCGGCTCCTTACCCGAACCGCGGAGCGCCTGTAAGAGGAAATCATCGTAATTAGTGGTCAGGAAGACCGGGATGGGAAACCGGGCGATGAAGGCATGGAATTCTCCGCGGGCCGTGAAGTCGGGCGGAGCCATCTCGGACAACTGGCGGCCGAGCCGCTGCTTGAGAGCGACGGGGTCGCCGAGCACGGTGCAGGCGTACTGTGTCACCCGCGCCAGGTCGCCGTCGTCGGCGAAGGGATAGTCGTAGCGGGCCGCCCACTGACGGCTCAGCTCCGTGCTCGACAAGAAGGTGCCCTCGCCCGCTCCCGCACCGATGAACGGCGTGCAGTCACCGGTGCGGAGCTGGTCGATCAGCCTGGCCCAGTCGGAGTCCTTCATCGGGATCGCCTTCTCCTGCACGTCGATGCCGGCGCGGAGTGAGGTGCGACCCTATTGTCAGCTACTCGGTGCGAACCCGTCGATGCTCTGGCTGAAACCCGCGATCGGTCCCATCGCGTCCTCACCGGCCCGCAGCAATGAGCGCAGGGACTGATTCAGGGCCGAGTCGTCCAGCCCGTCGAGATCGGCGAGGGTCAGCTCACCCACATCGACCAGACCGGTTTCGGCCAGTTCGTCACTCATTCAGACCCCTTGCGATCCTTATCTCTATACACGGAGCGTTACAGAAGAACCCTACGGTAAACACCGGTCGGCCCCCGAAGCGGGACCCCGGTACGGAAGCGGAAACCCCGGATACCAACAACGTTCTATTTTGCAAGTCTTGGAGCATTTACGATATTGCTGCCGGATATTAGGTGGCGGAGGCGATGACGTGATGAGTTCGCAGTCAGAGCTGGTCAGGCCCGGGCGGATGCCCCAAGTCTGGGGCAAGGTTCCATCGCGCAATGTCAATTTCACCGGCCGATCGGTGCTGCTCGACCGGCTGCACGCGGGCCTGTCCAGCGACGTGACCGCAGTGGTGCCGCACACTTTGCACGGATTCGGCGGGGTGGGCAAGACCCAACTCGCGGTGGAGTACGCCCACAAGTACAGGTCGGAGTACGACGTCGTCTGGTGGATCCCCGCCGACCAGCCGGTCCTGGTCAAATCATCGCTCGCCGGCCTGGCACCGCTCCTCGGCCTGCAGGCCGCGACCCGTGGCGGAGCCGAGGACGCGGCCGACGCGGTGCTGGACGCGCTGCGCCGCGGCGAGCCGTTCGACCGCTGGCTGCTGGTCTTCGACAACGCCGACCAGCCGGAGGAGATCAGCGACCTCATCCCCCAGGGACCGGGTCAGGTGATCATCACCTCGCGGAACCACCGCTGGCAGGGCCTCGTCGACACCCTCGCGGTGGACGTCTTCACGCGCGAGGAGAGCGTGGCCTTCCTCTCCAAGCGCGCGTCGCTGACCCCCGCGGACGCCGACCGCCTCGCGGAGGAGCTCGGCGACCTTCCCCTCGCGCTGGAACAGGCGGGCGCGCTGCACGTCGAGACCGGCATCTCGGTGGAGGACTACCTGAGCCTGCTGCAGGAGCGGACGAGCGCGCTGCTGTCGGAGAGCAAGCCGTCCGAATATCCGATGTCCATGACCGCCGCCTGGGCACTGTCGGTGGCGCAGTTGCGCAGCAAGCTCCCCGAGGCCGTGGACGTGCTGCGGTGCTGCGCGTTCTTCGGCCCCGAGCCGATCCCGCGCGACATCTTCCGCCTGGCCGGCCACCAGACCTCCGACGCCAGGCTGAGCGGCATCTTCGGCGACACGATCCTGCTCACCCGGGCCATCAGGGAGCTGGGCAGGTTCGCGCTGGCGACCATCAACTTCGAGGCACGCACCATCCAGGTGCACCGGTTGGTCCAGGCGCTGTTGCGCGACGAACTGGACGAGGAGGAGCGGGCCCGCTACCGCCACGAGGTGCACCTGCTGCTCGCGGGCGCGGCGCCCAAGAACCCCGACGAGAAGGCCAACTGGCGGCGCTACGACGAGCTGATCGCCCACATCCTGCCCTCGCAACTGGCCGACTGCTCGTACGCGGGCGTCCGGGTCATGGTGCGCGACGTGCTCTACTACCTCTACCGGTCGGGCAGCTACCAGTCGGCGCGCACCTTCGCGGAGCGGTTCGTCCGCAAGTGGAGCGAGGTGTCGGGACCCGACCACCCCGACGTGCTGATCGCCAACCGCCATCTCGGCGGCATCGTCCGTGAGCTCGGCGAATACCGCACCGCCTACGACCTCGACAGCGCCACGCTGGAGAAGATGACCACGGTGCTCGGCCCGGAGGACCGCGAGACCCTCGTGCTCAGCAGCGGCTTCGCGGCCGACCTGCGGGCCATCGGGGACTGGTCGGCGGCCAGGGAGCTCGACGAGCGGCTGCGACTCCAGCACGCTCGCGTGTTCGGCGAGACGGGGGTGGCGACCCTGCAGATCATGAACAACCTCGCCATCGACTACAGCCTGAACAGCGAATACGCCAAGGCCAGGGACCTGTACGGCCGGGTGCACCAGATGCAGAGCCAGAGCGAGGAGACGGTGGGCGAGGTGGACGTGCTCAACGCCTGGAACGGGCTGGCCAGGGCGGTCAGGCTCGACGGCGACTCGCTGGAGGCGGTCGCACTCGGCGAGGAGGCCTACGCCTACGGGGTGAACGAGCTCGACGCCGAGCACCTGTGGACGCTGCGCACCGCCCGCGACCTGTCGATCGCCAAGCGCCGCGCGGGAGACTTCGAGTCCTCGGTCGAGCTCGCCAAGGACGTGCACGCGCGGCTGCAACGCATCATGGGCGACCACCATCCCGACACCGTCGCCGCCGCGAGCAACCTGTCCAACGCCCTGCGCGCGGTGGGAGAGATCGAGGCCGCCTACGAGATCGCCGCGCAGGCGGTGGCGCAGTATCAGCGGCTCTACGGGCAGGACCACCCCTACGTGTACGGCTGCGCGACCAACCTCGGCATCCTCCAGCGCATGACCGGTGACGCCGAGGCGGCCAAACGCACCGACATGGCGGCGCTCGCCGGGTTCGACCGCAGACTGGGCCGTGACCACCACTACTCCCTCGCCTGCGCCGTCAACCTGGCCAGCGACCTCTCGGAGCTCGGCGAGCTCGAACAGGCCCGGGACCTCGGCCACGACGCCCTCAACAGGCTGCGCAGGCTCTTCCGGGACAACTTCCCGCTGCTGCTGGCCTGCATGACCAACCACGCCTTCGACATCCTCGCGGGCGGTTTCACGGAGGAGGCCGAGGCGCTGCTGGAGGAGGCCCGGCGGGGCTACACGGTCGGCATGGGAATCGATCACCCGGACGCGCGCCTCGCCTTGGTCGAGCGGGCCAGAATGAACTGCGACTTCGACCCGCCGCCCATCTGACCCGGCTCGCCCCGCACCGCCACGGAGAAGTCGTGATACAGGCACGGGAGATCGGCCTGGCGCGCCTTGCCGAGGGTGGCGCGGAGCCCCAGGAAGAGCACCAGGAAACGCAGCGCCCCCAGCAGAAAAGGGCCGGCCGCGATAATGAGTGCCATTTGGTGCCACATCACGCCTCCTGTTGTGGTGTCCTGCGACCAGGAGACGGGAGGGGGGTGGTGTCCCGTAATGGCCTCGGCCAATGCCGGAAAGGTCTGGACGGCGCCGTACATCCGCTTGGAAGAATGCCCTGGAAAGCGGATAATTTCGGATGGATATGAACGACCTTGAACGCAATTCAACAGGGCGAAAGGCGGACCTCCGATGAGCGCTGAGCGGGAACCAGCGCTCCGCGCCTTCATCGACGCCATGAACGAGCTTCGCACCCAGGTCGGCACGCCCTCCCTGCGCGATCTGGAGCGGCAGAACCCGAGGTGGCTGCGGTCCAGCACGCTGCACGGCCACCTGAACCACGACCGCCGCCGGCCGCCCACATGGCCGCTGGTCGACGCGTTCGTCCGCGCCTGTCTGGTCCACGGACGGCAGCACGGGGTCCGGCTGACGGACGACGAGGAGGGATTGGTCGGCGCATGGCTGGACCGGCACCGGACCATGTCGGCGGCCTGGAGCCAGGCGCCCGAGCCCGCGCCCGACGACGGGGACGACTCCTGGCCGCTGATCCAGGGCGGCGGGACCCAGCCGGTCAGGGGTCATTTCTTCGGCCGCGAGGAGCTGATGGCAGACCTGGAGACCAAGATGGCCGCGCAGCGGGCCCGGCCGGTCTGCCTGCTCGGGCCCGGCGGGCACGGCAAGACCCAGCTCGCCTCCGAGTACATCCACAACCACCTGTCCAGGTACGCCGTCATCTGGTGGATCAGGGCCGAGCAGCCGAGCCTGGTGTGGACCGACCTGGCCTCACTGGGCCGGCGGCTGGACCATGGCATCGCGGACGCGGAGATCGTGGCGGAGACGCTGAAGCTGCTGCGGGAAGATCCCACCTGGCAGCCCTGGCTGCTCGTCTTCGACAACGCGGCGCATCCCGCCACGCTGGGAGCGTTCCTGCCGGGCAGCACCTCGGGACACGTGCTCATCACCACCCGTGACTTCGCCTGGGACGAGGTCGCCGACACCATCGAGGTCGGCGTCTTCAGCCGCGAGGACAGCGTCGAGCTGCTCACCCGGCGGGTGCCGGGGATCTCCGACCAGGAGGCCGCCGAGGTGGCCGAGGAGCTCGGCGACCTGCCGCTCGGCATCGTGCAGGCGGGCAGCTATCTCAAGGGGGCGGGCCTGACCCCCGGCGCCTACCTCGCCCGGCTGCGCGAGCAGCCCGGCCGCATGCTGGACAAGCATCCGCCGGTCGACTACGGGCGCGGCCTCGCCTCGACCTGGGAGCTGGGCTTCGAGACGCTGCGCCAGACCCATCCGGAGGCGCTCGACCTGCTGCGGCGATGCGCGTTCCTCAGGCCGGAGTCGATCTCCCGTGGCCTGCTGGTCCAGGGCGCCCTTCCGCTGTCGGGTGAGTCGGTCGGCGTGTTCCGGGACCCGCTGCTGGCCGACACCGCGATCAGGGCGCTCACCAGGTACGGCTTCATGCGCCTGGCAGGCCGGGACACCGTTCAGGTGCATCGCCTGCTCCAGACCACGGTCAAGCAGCAACTGTCCGACGAGGAGGGGGCGCGGATGCGGCACGACGTGCATCTCCTCCTGGCCGGATCCGACTGCGGTGACCCGGAGAGCCGCACGAACCTCTACGCCGAGCTGGCCGGTCATGCCGAGGCCTCGGCCCTGGCCGACTGCGCCGACCAGGACGTGCGCGCGTTCGCGGCCAAGCTCGTCCGGTACTTCCAGGTGATCGGCGACAGCGAGAGCGCCGAGCGGTACGCGGGCGTCGTGCCCGAGACCGCGGCCCACGCCGCGGGCGAGACCGTCCCCGGCAAGGTACGCAGGCCCGCTCCCGCCCCGGCCGTACGGCGGGGCCTGCAGCTCGTCAGGGAGATGGACGGCGACGACTGGGAGCGGCTGATCAACCAGGTGACCACCGGTGACTGCACCCCGATCGTCGGCGCGAACGTCTCCAGGCGGAAGACGGCCAGGGTGCGTGCGTTGAGCTGGGAGTGGGCCGACCGGCTCGGCTATCCGTTCCCGGACGCGTGGAACTTCGAGTCCGTGCTCAACTACGCGGTGACGCTCCCCGACCGGACGGCCCTGGCCGAGGAGCTGATGGCCGCCCTGCGGCGCGAATGGGAGGAACCCGAGGAGGAGGACGACGACCCCTACGAGTTCCTCGCGAAGATCCCCGCCACCTCGTATCTGACCACCTGCTACCACGACCAGCTCACCCGCGCCCTGCTCCAGGCGGGCAGGGAGCCCATCGTGAAGGTGCCGCCGTGGCGTCCCGAACTGGCCAACGCCGAGCCCGCCGTGGCGCCCACGCCCGAGCGTCCGCTGGTGTGCCATCTGGCCGGGTCGTACGAGGTGCCCGACTCCTTGGTGCTGTCGGAGGGCGACCGCGTCAAGTGCCTGCGCGTGGAGTACCGCAAGTGGTCGGCCGACATCCTCGGGGCGCTGGTCACCTACCCGTACCTGGTGCTCGGCTACAACCCGCGCTCGTCGTCGTACGGGATGCTGATGTACCTCCTGGCCGGTGTGTCGATCCCCAGGAGGAACACCATCGCGCTGCACGACCCCGATCCCGGCGGGATGGAGGAGGCCGCCAGGATGTACCACCTCGCCAGGATCTCCCGGCTGGACCTGCGCGCGGCCGTCTATTGGGGAGACGCCCGCGACTTCATCCGGGAGCTGTCACGCCGTCTGGAGGTCGCGGCCTGACGGGCCGCCCGTTGCGGCTCTCCCACTGCTCCCGGTGGGCCGCGGCGTCCCGGCGGGCCTTCTCGACGGCCGCCTCGGTCACCTTCTCCTCGCCCCAGGCGGCCAGGCTCTTGGCCATCCGGGCGACGAAACGCTCGCCGCGGGGCGTGAGGTGGCCGCTGCCGGCGATCACGCGGGTCGCCTCCTCGGCGGACTCGCGCCACCGGTAGAACTCGGCCTCCGCCGCCAGCGCCGCCTCGCCGCGCTCCCGCTGCCGCTGCCTGCGCCAGAACCCGCTGACCCCGACGTAGGCGTAGGCTCCCTGGAAGAGGCCGCCCAGCGGGCGGGGATCCTCGCGCCAGGGCGCGTAGTAGCGGTTTCCCCCCGAGGGACGCAGCAGCGGGACCACGTCGAGCAGAGCCGACAGCTTCCCGTGCTGGACCTCGTGGGCGAACGTGAGCGCCAACGTCGTGGCGTCGGGCGGCGTGGACAGCGCGACGCAGCCGAAGGCCTCGCGGGAGCTGCCGCTGATCTGGTCGCCGGAGACGTCGGCCAGCGGGGTCAGCACGCTGGTGACGGCGGACACCTCCGCGGCGATGGTCCAGTGACAGGCCAGCAGCAGCGCCCAGGCTCCCCGCAGGGCCTCGCGCCAGACGTCCAGCTCCTCCTCCGTCAGCCTGCCGGCGGCCAGGCGGGCTCCCGGCATCCGGTAGGGGTCGAGGTCGTCCACGCAGAGCACGATCGACCGGTCGCCCACACACGCGCGCAGGTGGCGCAGGGCCTCCCAGCCAGGCGTGTCGCGCCGGGTGTCGTCGGGGACGCGTACCGTCCCGGCGTCCGAGATCACCTCCGCCGGGCCGCCCGCTCGCCGGACGAGTGCGGTGCCGCCTCCCGCCGCGGCGCGGCCGAGCGAGGGCAGCATGACGCCACCGTCCTCGACCGGCACCTCGATGGCGAAGTCCAGGCCGGAGCTCAGGGCCGCGGCGGCGGCGACCGCGGCGAGCCGGGCGGGCGAATGCCCCTGGCCGGACGTGGCGAGCGAGTGGTAGGTCCGCCATGCCCACGCGCCCACGGCCGGATGGCGGAGCACGGCGTCCGCCGCCTCCCTGCGGTGGCGCTGGGCATCGCGCAGCAGCTCGAACGCCCGTGCCGCCGCCTCGGCCTCCGGGTGTCCCAGGGCCCGGGCGGTGGAGACGACCCCGTGCACCAGCAACACGTGCTTGCTGTGCTGCCCGCGCGCCAGCAGCCGGACCGCCTCGGCACCGCCTCCCCCCGAGCCCAGCGCGTCGAAGTGCCTGTCCGGGATGACATGGTGCTTGAGGTTCATCGGCGGTCCTTCAACAGGGCGGCGACGTCGCGCTCGGCTTCGCCGCGAATATGGGTGATCAGGCGGAACAGGTCGTGACAGTAGACCGAGGGATTGCCGAAGCCGCTGTCCGGGCTGTAGCGGTGGGCGAAGAGCCCGCCGCCGCAGACGGACACGATGGAGCAGTCACGGCATTCGGCGGCGAGGGCGGCGCGGCCGAGTTGCCGGGCCATGACGGCCGGATGCCGGAGCACGACGTCGAACGTGTCGCGGAGGACGTGGTATCCCGTGGCGGGGGCGCCCGGATAGGCCGATTTCAGGGTGTCGGACTGTTCGATGGTGCCGTCGGTCTCGATGACCGTCATCCGCGCCGGCCCGAGGCCGACCGCCTCGCTCGACGACGTGCCTCCCAGCAGCAGCCGCAGGATGTCGGCGAACAACCGGACCTCCGTCTCCTGCCGGGGCGCCCCGTACCAGCGGTCGAAGACGGGGATCAGCCAGTCGGCGTACGGTGTCGCGCCGCCATCGGCCGGAAGGCCGGGCGGCGGCTCGGCCCAGTTGCCGTGCGGCAGCAGGAAGTCGATCCTGGGCGGCTCCCACTCCAGCAGCGCCTCGTAGGTCGCGATGGGGTCGTTGCGGATGTCGACGGTGCACAGCAGGCCGCCGTAGAGGTGCCGGTAGCGGCCGGTGAGCAGCTTGAGAGCCGCGGAGACGGTCGCATGGCTGCCCCGCCCGTCGGGCCGCCGCCGATGGCGGTCGTGCGCCTCGGCGTCGCCGTCGAGGCTAACGCCCACGCGAACGCCCAGGTCGTCGAACAGATCCAGGTAGGCCTCGTCGAGGCGCATCCCGTTGGTCTGAACGCTGACGTCGACGCGTACGGCCGGGCCGAGGGCCTGCCGGACGGCGTGAACGGTGTGGGCGATGTGGTCGGCACCGGCGAGGAGCGGCTCCCCGCCGTGCAGGATCAGGTGGACGGCGGGCATCCGGTGCGCGTTGGCGTGCTCGGCGATCCGGGCGGCCGTGTGCGCGATGATGTCCTTGGAAACCCGACGCGGCTGCATTTTCCAGCTCTGATCAGCCATTTCATAGACATAGCAATAGTCGCACTTCAAATCACATCTACTGTGTATTTTGAGGATGAACTGGCACAAAGGCCACGGCTGCCATCCCTCTGGCGGAAGGGCAGTGACCTGGGGCTTTATGTCGCCCCCGTTCGAGCGGGACACACGAGCGAAACTATCGTTTGAGCGCATCTTCCGCCCGGCAATTCGGTACGGGCACAACGCGCCCCCAGGGCGCCGGGCATGGAACGGTGACGCGGTGGCCGGCGGTGGACGGAAGGGGACGGCGGGTGCGAAATACACTGCGGCCGACCGTCCACGAGCGCCCTCCGCCGATGCCTTGCCGCCGTTGTCCGCGGAACCGAGATCGGACGATAGGGCCTGCCGTATGCCGCCGTCTTCGTGACATCACGCAACATTTCAGCCCAGCGCTCTTCAACCTTTCGTCACAGTGCGCGAACGAGGGCTCCGGCTTCAGAAGCCGGAGCCCTCGTCCTCAGGACTGGTCGGGGGTCGCGTGGTCCTCGTCGAAGATGTCGGCGGCGGAGATCACGATGCGCGGATCGGGAACCCCGACCACCTCGTGGTCCTTGTCGGTGTAGTCGAAGAGGCTGAGCACGTGGCGCATGGCCTCCAACCGGGCGCGCTTCTTGTCGTTGCTCTTGATGACGGTCCAGGGCGCCGACTCGGTGTCGGTGTGCTGGAACATCTCCTCCTTGGCCCTGGTGTAGTCGTCCCACTTGCTCAACGAGGCCAGGTCCATCGGGGACAGCTTCCACTGCCGCACGGGATCGACCTGGCGGATGATGAACCGGGTGCGCTGCTCGGCACGCGAGACGGAGAACCAGAGCTTGACCAGGTGCAGCCCCGACTCCACCAGCAGGTTCTCGAAACGCGGCGCCTGCCCGACGAACTCCTGGTATTCCCGCTCGGTGCAGAAGCCCATGACCCGCTCCACCCCGGCCCGGTTGTACCAGGACCGGTCGAACAGCACGATCTCCCCGTTGGCCGGCAGGTGGGCGATGTAACGCTGGAAGTACCACTGGCCGCGTTCGCGCTCGCTCGGCTTCTCCAGCGCGACCACCGTCGCCCCGCGCGGGTTGAGATGCTCCATGAAACGCTTGATGGTGCCGCCCTTGCCCGCGGCGTCACGCCCCTCGAACAGCACCACCAGCCGGCGGCCGCTGTCCTTGATCCAGTACTGCAGCTTCAGCAGCTCGATCTGCAGCAGCCGCTTGTCCCCCTCATACTCCTCACGGGGCAACCGCGAGGCATACGGATAATGCTGGCGCCAGGTGTCGACCGGGTTGCCGTCGGCGCGCATCAGCACCGGGTCGTCGTCCTCACGGTCGTCCACCCACAGTCCGGGGGTGGCGTCGAGCAACTCGCTCTGCGTCGCGGCGGCCCGTGTGTCGAGTACGGCCGGCGGCCTAACCTGAGGGCTGGTCATTTGTCCAGCATGACGTAAAGGCCCAGGACGATCCCACCGGCCACCAGCAAGAAGCACAAGCCCGCGCCGCCCCGGCCCGCCGGGCGCCCGCTGGACAGGCCCACGAGGGCGAGGGAGAAGACCGCCACCAGGCCCGCGGCCGCGCCCCCGCACGCCGTCGACCGGTCCTTGCGGTTCCTTGAAGCTCATGAGTTGCCGATACCGAGGATCTGTGCGCGGCCCTCGGACCTGGCGTGGCGGGATCGTGGCCTGGACCGTTTGGGCGGGCCGAGCCGGGTAGTGGATGCGTTTCGCCTGCTGCCCCTCGTACAGGAGAAGCGTCATGGCACAGCACACCGAGATCGAGCGCAAATACGAGATCGACGACGGCGCGGCGATCGTGATCGAGAGCATCGCCGGGCCCGGCGGCCCGATCGTGGCGGACGAACCCCGCACCTGGCGGCTGGTGGCCGACTACGTCGACACCCCGGCGCTGTCACTCGCCGCGCGTGGCATCACGTTGCGACGCCGGGACGGTGGCGAGGACGCCGGATGGCATCTGAGACTGCCCGCCGCCAAGGACACCCGCCGCGAGGTGCACGAGCCGCTGGGCGTCGGCGTCCACCAGGTGCCCGCCCGGCTGTCCAGGCTGCTGGCCGCCCACGTCCGCGGCCAGGAACTGGTGCACGTCGCCACTGTGGAGACCACCCGGACGACCCGCCGGCTGCGCGACCGCGACGGCCAGGTGGTCGCCGAGATCGCCGACGACGTGGTGGTGGGTCACCGGCTGGACGAGGACGCGCAGCGGTCCACTTCCTGGCACGAGGTGGAGATCGAGCTCGTCAACGGCCCGCCTGAGCTGCTGGATCGGCTGGATCCGGCCCTGCGCCAGGCCGGCGCCGTGCGTGCCGCCGCGTCCTCCAAGCTGCGACGCGTCCTGGGCGACGACCTCGCCCAGCCGCCGCGCCGCGCCGCCGGGCGCACGGCGGGCGAGGTCCTGGTCGCCTACCTGCGGCGGCAGCGCGACCAGTTGCTCACCTACGACCCGCTGGTGCGGCTCGCCGACCACGACGACGACTCGGTGCACAAGATGCGGGTGGCCGTACGGCGTACGCGCAGCCTCCTGCGCACCCACGCCCGCCTCCTGGACCGTGACCGGGCCGGAGCGCTGGACGCCGAGCTGAAATGGCTGGCCGACACGCTCGGGGACGTGCGCGACCTGGAGGTTCTCACCGCCCGCTTCGACCGCCGGCTCGCCGACCGGCCGGCCGGCCTGGGCGCGGACCCGCGGTGGCTGGAGCAGTTGTCGGCCCGGGAACGCGAGGCCAGGCAGACGCTGAAGAGCGCGCTGTCCACGCCCCGCTATTTCGCCCTGCTGACCGACCTCGACGGCTTCGTCTCCGCCCCGCCGTTCACCCCCCGCGCCCGGCGGCGGGCCCGCCGCCTGTCCCCCCGCCTGGTGGTCAAGAGCTGGCGCAAGGTCCTGGACAAGTACGCCCGGGCCGAGCGGCTGCCCGAGGGGACGGAGCGTGAGAGCGCCCTCCACTCCACCCGCAAGGCCGCCAAGCGCGCCCGCTACACCGCCGAGGCCACCACCCCGGCGCTCGGCAAGCCCGCCGCCAAGCTCGCCAGGCGAGCCGAGGACCTGCAGGAAGCGCTCGGCCGCTACCAGGACGCGGTCGTCGCCCAGCGGCAGCTCACCGAGATCGCCGATCGGCCGGATCCGACCCCGGGCGACGCCTTCACCCTCGGCCTCCTGCTGGGGACCGAACGCGGCGAGGCCGCCGAGGCCCTGCGCGACCTGCCGTCCGCCCGCAAGCACGCCGCCAGGACCGCCAAGCACCTGCGGGCGCTGAAGAACTGAACCACGGGCGGGCTGCTGCGTCCGGAGTCGCTGTCGTTCGACGGCCCCGCGACCCTGTCCGCGATCTCCAACCTGCAGGTGGAGACGCTGTTCCTGGCCGCCAGCGGGATCGGCGAGCGGGGCGCGTTCTGCGGCAACGGGTTCGACGCCATCACCAAGCGGGCGCTGATCGAGGTGGCCGAGCACGTGGTGCTGCTCACCGACTCCTCGACGTTCTACGCCTCGGCGATGGTGAAGATCTGCGGCTGGGACGCGATCGACCGCGTCGTCATCGACGACGGCATCACCGACGAGCACCGCACCATGCTCCAGCAGCAGGACATCGACGTGGTGACGGTGACCGCCGCGCCGCGGGAGCTCACCAGCGGCGCCGCCCCCTGACCGCGGGCGCCGGCACGGCGGCCGGCCAGAAGCGAGGTCATTCCTGCGACACCGGCGGATACATCGCGACATAGCGCCAGATCTTGGAGCCGGTGAAGCCGGTCACCACCGAAGCGCCGAGCTTGCGGGCCAGGGAGTGGAAGCGGCGGTGGCCGGGGTAGTCGCCGTTCATCACGTACGCGATGCCGTGCGCGGCGAAGGCGCTGGCGGGCGGCGGCCCGGTGCCGGTCGATCCGAGGGAGCCGCCGGCCGCGATCCGCGTCATCGAGGACCTGCACGACCGTCTCGGCTAACCCCTGGGCTCCGCGATCGGCGGTGATAAGATCGCATTTGATCCTTTCGCGGCGGCCGACAGGAGGGGTCGATGGCAGTGCTCAGCCCCGAGGACATCGAGCAGTTCCTGGACCAGGGTTATGTGCGGCTCCGGGGGTGCTTCACCCGCGCCGCGGCCGAGGAGCACACCCGGCTCATCTGGGACCGGCTCGGCTACGTGGCCGACGACCCCTCGACGTGGGAGCTCCCGTCCGTGCACATGCCGCCCCACCAGCGGATCGATGTGCGCACGTTCGCTCCCAAGGCGTGGCTGGCCGCCTGCGAGCTGGTCGGCGGCGCCGAGCGCGTCTCCACCGAGAAGCCGTACACGTGGACCGACGGTTTCATCGTCAACCTGTGGCAGGACGCGGACCGGCCTTGGCGGCCGCCGTCGAACGAGTCGCCCGGCTGGCACGTGGACGGCAACTTCTTCCGGCACTTCCTCGACTCGCCCGAGCAGGGCCTGCTCACGATCGCGTTGTGGTCGGACGTCGACCACCAGGGCGGCGCGACGTATATCGCCACCGACTCGGCCGGCCCGGTCGCCCGGTTCCTGGCCGCGCACCCGGGCGGGCTCCTGCCCGGGCCCGACCCGGACGACGACACCCCGGTGATCCCCTACGCCGACCTCGGGCGGCAGTGCACCGACTTCGTCGAGGCCACCGGGGAGGTCGGCGACGTTTACCTGGTGCACCCGTTCGTCCTGCACGCCAAGTCACAAAACGTCCTGCGCAGGCCGCGCCTCATCACGAATCCGCCGCTGACCCTGGCCGAGCCGATGCGGTTCGACCGCCCCGACCCCGCGGACCACTCGCCGGTGGAGCGCGTGGTGCTGCGGGCGCTCGGCGTCGACTCCTACGCCTTCACCCCGACCAGGCCCCGCGCGCACATCGTGTCGGAGATGTCGAAGAACCACGAACGGATGCGCGCCGAGGAGCGCCGGCGCCTGGCCCGCACCTCACCTCCGGCGTGATCGGTCAGAGCGTCCTGGCGTACGGGTCCCAGGTCTCCGGGATGGAGTCGGTGACGAGGGCCCGGCTCTCCACCTCCACGGTCCGGCGGCTCTCGATGGACTCCGAGATGGCGGCCATCGTGTCGAGCACGTGGCAGGGAGCCGGCCGGACGCGCGGTGCGGGACGCCGGCGCGTACCGAGCGGGCGATGTCCAGCGTGCTTGCCCGCGTCGAGCGCCGCGGCCGACACCTCGGCGTGCGCCGCCGGGATGGTCAGGTTGACGATGATCTCCACGTCGGGGTGCCGGAGCGCCTTCTCGGGGGTGCCCGACTCCGCCACGCCGTACGCCTTGGCCTACTCGGCGGCCCGCTCCGGCAGCAGGTCGGCGACGATCCTGACGTCCAGGTCGGGGAAGGAGGTGAGGTTCGTCAGGTACTGCTCGCTGAGGCCCTCCTGCGCGCGAGGCGCGCGCCCTGCGCGGCTCCTTCTCCGGGAGTGCGAGCCGAGTCGCGAGCGAGGCACGCCCCCTGCCGTGACCTCATTGTTACCTTCGAGGGTGATTAACCAGGCGATCAGGGGCAAATGATCAGATGAGGTCCAGCAGAGGGCTTCGTCTCGCGAGACGTACGAGGCGCGCTCCTGCCTGGACTTTCGGTCTTGAATGGAGCGGCCTGCTGCACAGCCGGGAGCTACACATCATGACCGTTCAGGACATCGCAATCACCGACCTGACTGCCGAAGAACTTCTCGTGGCCATGGTCGACCCCGATACCTCCGAAGAGCAGCGGACGAGGCTGCGCGAGCGGCTGGTGGAGATGCACCAGTGGCTGGTGACCGAGGTCACCCGCCGCTACCGCCATCGCGGCGAGCCGATGGAGGACCTCCGGCAAGCCGCCTACCTCGGCCTGGTCAAGGCCATCAACGGCTTCGACGCCGGCCTGGGCCACGACTTCCGCGGCTACGCCGCCGTCACCATCACGGGCGAGGTCAAGCGGCACTTCCGCGACCGCACCTGGGCGATCCGGGTGCCACGCGTCTACCAGGAGCGCCGCTCCGAGCTCAACCGGATCACCGGCGAGCTCACCCAGTTGCTGGGCCGCTCCCCCACAGTGGCCGAACTGGCCGCCAAGATGAAACTGTCGGAGGAGGACGTGCTGCTGGCCCTGGACGCCTCGACGGCCTACAGCACGCTGTCCCTGGACGCGCCGGTCGGCACGGACGACGGCGACTCGGCCAGCCTGGGCGACTTCATCCCCGACTACGACCAGACGCTGGACACTCTGGTCGACGCGCAGGCGGTCAAGCCGCTCATCGACGCGCTGCCGCACCGCGAGAAGAACATCCTGCTGCTGCGGTTCTACGGCAACCTGACCCAGGCCGAGATCGCCGCCGAGTTCGGCATCTCCCAGATGCACGTCTCGCGCATCCTGCGCGCCACCCTGACCCAACTGCGCGAGGCCCTGACCGCGCCCGCGGAGCACTCGCCGGCCCGCGTCACCCGCGCAGCCGCCTGACCGGCCCGCGGACTCGCTCGGCGCCGGCAGAGGGGGATGCCGGCGCGGGGCTTCCCCGGGCGCGCTATCGGCGGACGTCGTAACGCAAGTGGGTGACCCGGTCGCCTGGGACGATCTCCGGGTCGCCGAGCAGCGCGGGCGGACCGCCGTACGCGCCGAAGAACCGCCTGCCCTTACCGAACACCACCGGGACCAGGTTGACCTGGAGCTCGTCCACCAGGCCGGCGGCCAGCGCCTGGCCCAGCAGGTCGCCGCCGGTCAACGACACGTCCTTGTCCCCGGCGGCGGCCCTGGCCCGGGCGATCGCGCTCGCCAGGCCGTCCGTGACGAACGTGAACGGCGCGTCGGGGAACGGCCAGTCCACCGGAGGTTTGTGGGTCACCACGAAGACGGCGTCACCCGCCGCGGGGCGGCCGTTCCAGCCGTTGGTGAGGTCGAACAGGCGGCGGCCGATCACCGCCGCGCCGATCCGCGACCAGGTCGCCTCCAGGTAGGCGGCGCTGGCGGCCGAAACGTGGAAGACCCGCTCCGGGTCGCCGCCGTTGAAGGGGACGTCCCCGTTGTCGAACCAGTCGAAGAGCGGGCCCACCCGGTCCGACTCGTCGGCGATGAAACCGTCCAGCGAGACCGTCGCGCTCGCGATCACCTTGCCCATGATCTGTGACTCCCGTCGAAGATCGGATCTGCCAGGGACGTCGGAGCCGGCGGCCCGGATCGGACAGCGGCCCGGCAGTCCGAATCTCCCATGCTTGCGAACGTGTCGGGAAACCCGTCGACCATGGAGGAGCGCCACTCGGCGCGGTGCACGAGCGTGACCTGCGTGGTGCCGGACAGCACGGCGAGTCGGTCTCTCGGACGTCACCGATACAGTCGGCGTCAAGAACGGCTGCACCTACCCGTACCTGCGCGACATGCAGTACGACAAGTTCGGGCAGCGCAGCCGCATCTCGCTGGGCAACGGCGCCACCACGGCGTTCACCTACGACGCCGCCGACCGCAGCCCGGCGCTGCTCAGCTCCACCCTGCCCACCGGGTACGAGTCCCAGCGCTACCGCTACAGCTACGACGACGTCGGGAACATCACCCGGCTGCAGAACGACACCAACATCCCCGACCCGGCCACGACGCCCAAGCGCGGCGGGCCGTCCACGCAGACCTTCGTCTACGACAACCTCTACCGGCTGACCCAGGCCAGCGGCCAGTACACGCCGGACATCCACAAGACCGACACGTACGCCTTCCGGCTGACGTACGACACCATCCACAACATCGTCGGCAAGCACCAGCGCCACGCCATCGTCAACAGCAACGGCAGCGAGCAGGTGCAGCAGGACACCACCTACACCCACGTCCACGAGTTCGACAGCTCCCGGCCGCACGCGCCCACCGAGGTCGGCCCGACCGACCTGCGCCACGACGACAACGGCAACGTCATCAACCAGGAGTCCGACCTGCCGGGCAAGCCCCGCCGCCAGATGATCTGGAACGAGGACAACCGGCTGGCCCTGCTCGCCCCGGCCGCCCCACGCGCCTCGCCGGCGGACCCGCGCGTGCCGACCTGCCCGGACCCGGCGCCTGACCTGCCGGGGACCGGCGCGGCGCGTCCCCTTAGTCCGATCGCGAGGCGTAAGGCGCTCGATCGATGGGATTAGGTCCTCCACTATCGGCGGAACTCGGGTTACATTCACGTTAATTTGCCCTCTCTTATCCCCCGAGCAGACAGAAGGAGAGGCATGCGATTGAGAACCGCTATCGCGGCGTTGACGGCCGCGGCGATCCTCATGCCGGCCGCCGCCGTTCCAGCCGCCGCAACCGCCGCCGCCCCGCCCCCCGACGACCAGTTCCAGAAGGTGACGCTCAACGACTCACCTGGCGAGCCCATCGACCTGGCGGTGTTACCGGACTCCAGGGTCCTGCACACCACCAGGCGCGGCGAGGTCTGGCTGCACGACCCGAAGACCGGCCTCAACACCCTGGCCGCACAACTCGACGTCTACCAGCATGACGAGGAGGGACTGCAGAGCGTCGCCCTCAGCCCCGGCTTCGGCAAGGGCTCCACGAAGGACGACTGGGTCTACCTCTACTACTCGCCACCGCTGAACACCCCCGTGGACGACCCCGCCACGCCGGACGTCAACGAGGGTGACGCCCCGTTCACCGGCACGCCGGCGGACTTCGCGCCCTTCAAGGGGCTGATCCGGCTCTCCCGGTTCCGGTTCACCGGCGCCACCATCGACCTGCGGACCGAGCAGCGCGTCCTCGACGTGCCGGTGGACCGCGGCATCTGCTGCCACGTGGGCGGGGACATCGTCTTCGACGCCGCCGGCAACCTCTACCTGTCCACCGGCGACGACACCAACCCGTTCTTCTCCGACGGCTACACGCCGATCGACGAGGGTGCCGACCGGAACCCCGCCTTCGACGCCCAGCGCAGCTCCGGCAACACCAACGATCTGCGGGGCAAGATCCTGCGCGTCAACGTGCGCGCGGACGGCTCGTACTCGATCCCCCGCGGCAACCTGTTCCCGCCGGGCACGCCGGGCACCCGGCCCGAGATCTACGCGATGGGCCTGCGCAACCCATTCCGTATCGAGCTCAACCGGTCCAACGGGGACCTCTACGTCGCCGACTACTCGCCCGACGCGGACGAGGCCAGCCCGCAGCGGGGGCCCGCGGGGCACGGCAAGTGGACGACCATCCGCAGAGCCGGCAACTACGGCTGGCCCTACTGCGCGACCGCGCGGCTCCCGTACGTCGACTACGACTTCGCCACGGGCGTTTCCGGCTCGCCGTTCAACTGCGCGGCACCGGTCAACGCCTCGCCGCACAACACCGGCCGGCGGGCGCTGCCGCCGGTGGTCCAGCCGGACGTGTGGTTCTCGTACGGGCCGTCGCAGGAGTTCCCCGAGCTGGGAACCGGCGGCATCGGCCCGATGGCCGGACCGGCGTACGACTTCGACTCCCGCAACACCGGCGGCCGCAACCCCGTGGCCTGGCCCAAGTATTTCGACGGCGTCCCGCTCTTCTACGAGTGGACCCGCGACTACGTCAAGGCCTTCCACCGCGACGGGCGGATCGAGGACGTGCTGCCCTCGATCACCTTCGACAACCCGATGGACATGGAGTTCGGTCCCGACGGGGCGCTCTACGTGCTGGAGTACGGCGACGGCTACTTCCAGGAGAACGAGGAGGCCCAGCTTTCGCGCATCGACTACATCGGCCACACCGGCAACCGCACGCCCGTCCCGGCCGCCGCCGCGTCGGTGACGGCGGGACACGCGCCGCTCGCCGTCCGCTTCACCAGCGCCGGCACCACGGACCCCGACGGCGACCGGCTCCGCTACGCCTGGGACTTCAACGCCGACGGCAGGGTCGACTCCCGCGACCCCCAGGCGTCCTACACCTACCGGGAGAACGGCCTCTACAACGCCACCCTGCGCGTCACCGACGATGAGGGGATGTCGGCCGCGACGTCGGTGCGGATCGTCGTCGGCAACGCCACCCCGGTCGTGGAGCTGGTCAGACCGGCCGACGGCGACACGTTCACCTTCGGCGACGTCGTCGAGTTCGAGGTGCGGGTCACCGACGACCAGCCGGTGGACTGCGCCAACGTGACGGTGGACTACATCCTCGGCCACGACGACCACGGGCACCCGCAGACCACGGCCCGCGGCTGCACCGGCTCCATCCAGACCACCGAGCCGAGCGGTCACGACCCCGGGACGGACGACCTCCACGGCGTCTTCGTCGCCGGGTACACCGACCCCGGCACCGGCGGCCTGCCCCCGCTGACCGGCACCGACCAGGTCGTGCTCGAGCCCACCTCGTAGGAAGACGGGAGATTCCCATGTGTTACGGCTATGGTCCCAGCAGGCGGTCCCTGCTGGCGGCGGGCCTCGGACTCGGGGCGGCGGCCGCCGTCGCCGGTGCGGCCCCCGCCGCCGCGGCGACGCCGCCGCACCACCACCGCAAGGACCGCGTCCCCCGGGACCAGATCAGCATCCAGCTCTGGACGGTACGCGACGACCTCGCCCAGAACTACGACGCCACCCTCGCCTACCTGGCCGAGACCGGCTACCCCAGGGTCGAGCTCGCGCTCGGCTACTTCGGCCGGACGGCACAGCAGTTACGCGCGTTCCTGGACGGGCTCGGCCTGCGGGCCACCTCCAGCCATGACGACATCAGCGCCGACGACGCCGCCCTGGAGACGAAGATCGCCAATGCGGTCACCCTCGGCCAGTCGTACATGGTCGTGCCGTACCTGAACTCCACCAGCCTGGACCAGTGGAAGAGCTGGGCCGAGCGCATGAACGTCGAGGCCGCGGCCGCCCGCGCGGCAGGGCTGCGCTACGGCTACCACAACCACGCCCACGAGTTCACCACCGACCTGGGAGGCGGCAGGACGCCCTGGGACGTGCTCACCTCCGAGCTCGACCCCCGCCTGGTGCATCTGGAGATCGACATCTACTGGGCGGTCACCGGCGGCGTCGGGCGCGGAGTCGCCGACCCGGTGCGCTTCACCCTCGACGTCATCCGCCGGGCGCCGCAGCGCGTGCTGCAGTTCCACGTCAAGGACCGGGACCTCGCCGGCGACATGGCCGACCTCGGCACCGGGACGATCGACTTCGGGCGGATCTTCGACAAGCACCGCGTGATGGAGTACATCGTCGAGAACGACACCCCGGACGTGACCCCGCGGCGCACCTCGGAGGTCGGCTACCGCTACCTGCGCAAGCTGAAGTACTAGCGAGCCGGCCGCCGGCGTCATTTGGCGAGGACGAGCAGGTCGTCCTCGCGGGAGACGACGGTGAGCTCGAACGGCGCATCCGGCGCCGGCGCGAAGCCGACCCGGATGCGCCCGCCCTCCTCGGCTCGCCAGCGGCCCGTCACCGGCCGTGGCCGGTCGTCCGGGCCCTCCCCGACGATGCGAAACGTCATCGGCCATTTGCGCGTGGGCAGCCAGGATGGCTGCATATCGCTCACCCACTGCCGGGATATTGCGTACCGCCGTGGATCATATCGATGATCTCTCCGGAAAAATCCCGGCTCGCGGTCAGATGCCGGTCAAGTTTCCCGCCCCACAGCTCGGCACGGAAGCTTTACAACCCCGCCCGATGGCTTGCCCAGCATTCGAGAATGTTACGGATCGTGACTCGGGACGAGGTGAGAGAACGAGCGGCGATCCCGCCTGCCCCGGCACGGGAGGTGCCGCGGCTTCTCCAGATGTACGGCCGCGCCCTGGACGATGCGGGTCGCGGGCGGGATCACCCCTCCAGCTCGCGGATCCGCGCGCAAGCCAGCTTGAGCTCCTGGCGCAGCTCGACGACCTCCTGCTCCAACTGCAGGATGCGGCGGATGGCGATGAGCGTCATGCCTTCCTCCGTCATGCGGGTGACGTGCTGGACGATCAGGATGTCGTGGCGGGAGTAGCGCCGCTGGCCGCCGCTCGAACGGCTCGGGCTGATGACGGCCTGCTGGTCGAGCCGCCGCAGGAAGGCGTGCTGGACCTGCAGCATCTCCGCCACCTGCCCCAGGGAGTAGAGCGGTGCGTGCTCGTCGTCGAAGGGCAGGTGGGACATCGGGGGCTCCTTGCTCGGGTCGAGAACGGTGGTGGGGCGGCGATGCCGCCCCATCGGCACCGTACGTCAGGCCTTGATGGCCTTGGTCTCGCCCCGCTGGATCTCCACCTTGCGCGGCTTGGCCCGCTCCAGCACCGGGATGCGGACGGCGAGCACGCCGTTGGCGTAGCTGGCGTCGATCTTGTCGGCGTCGAGGTGCTCGGACAGGTAGACCCGCCGGGTGAAGGTGCCCATGGAGCGCTCGCGGACGAACAGCCGCTCGCCCTCGGTGATCTCCTCCTCGCGGCGGGCGCTGACGCTGAGGACGCCGCGGTCGACCGTCACCTCGATGGAGGCGGGGTCGATGCCGGGGAGGTCGAAGCGCAGGAGCACGTCGTCGTCGCGGCGCAGCCCGTCCATCGGCATGACGGCGGAGCCGCTGTCGAGGGTCTGGCGGGCCAGGCGGTTGAACTGGCGCTCGAACTCCTGGAAGAACGGGTCGATCGAGGTCAACAACATTTCCGTGCTCCCTTGCTGGTCTCTCGTCCGTAGCTAACTTGCAAATACAGTTATAGGTTAACTGAAGGTCCGAGCGCAAGCAAATGAGGCCTGGGCGACGTCACACAGCGATCGCCGGGTGACCACGACGCACCCGCCCAGCGGGGCAAGAGCACGCGTGACCCGCATGAACGGGACTGGGCGACTACGTGCTGGACAACCCGACGAGCCCGCGTACGACGGCGTTCCTCAGCCACGTCCGTAGCCGGCCGGCCCTGGGTCAGACGCATTCGTACGCGCTGAGCGCCTTTCGCGCGGCCACCGCCTTGTCGTTGTACATCGGGTCGACGAGCTCGACGACCCGGCTGCGGGTGGACAACCTGCTCGACGACTTCCGGACCGCCTTCACCTGGTTGTGGAAGGCGTCGGCGATGTCCGGGGGCACGCTGCCCTCCATGGCCTCGCCATAGTCGGCGATGATCCCGGCGAGCCGGCGCGCCTCCTTGAAGTCCACGGGCTCGCCTTCGACCGCCTTGCCCACGGTGGAGGCGTAAATCACCAGCGCGACGTTGAAGGTGTCCAGGTCCAGGCAGAACGCCGATGACGACGCGGTGACCGACGGGGCCGGCTTGGCGGTGGCGGACGGGCTGGTCCGGGCGGTCGCGGGCGGCGACCCGGCGGCGGGTCGTTCGGGGGCGGCGCCGCAGGACAGCAGCGCGGGGATCAGCACGAGCAGCGCGGAGCGTGTCCAGCAGGCCCGCATGCCCCCCAATATCGTCGGCTGCCGCGACCCCAACGCACCGGCCGCGGGACCGGTCCCGCGGCGATCAGAGAGAGCGAGCGCCCCGCGAGGGAGCGCCCGCTCAGTTCTTCCCTGTTCCGGCCTCCGTCACAGGGGCCGGGAGTCAGCGGTAGTTGTAGCCGCCCCAGCCGTAGCTGCCGCCGTGGCCGTAGCCGCCGCGGATGCGGAAGTCGTCCACGTCCCTGCCGAAGACGATCCGGTTGCCGTAGAAGCTCTTGGAGTTGAACCGCTTGTAGTGGTACCAGCGGCCGTCACGCTTGTAGTAGACGTCGAAGAAGCTGTAGTCACGGTCGTGGCGGTCACGGTCCCACATCCGGAAGTCCAGCCGGTAACGGCCGCCGCTCCTGCCCCACCGGTACTCGAAGCGGCCGTCACCGCGGTCGAAACGCTTCCAGGCGTTCGAATAGGTCTGGGCGGCCGAGACCGTGGTCGCGGCGCTCGCCGTGGTGGCCGTCGCGGCCGAGGCCGAAGCGGCCGGGGCGGCGGCGATCCCCGTGGCCACGGCACCAGCGAGAACGGTGCCGACGAGCAGCTTGCCAATGGTACGCACAGTTTCCTCCGTCGAGTGGGTGCCCTCGGGGTGCGAGGGCACCGGATTGACCCCGTATTCCGGACGAGTTTTCTCGTGTTCCGGACAGCGAGAACGGTAGGCGCGGACCGGCACCCTGCTCTGCGCACAACGACACACAAGGCGTCGAGCGCGCACTAATGCACAGAAGGCGCACCAGTCACAGACGCCTCACACAACGGAAGACCCGAGGTCGGCTGGCGCGCCGCCGGTCTCGGGCCCGGCGCGGGAGAGGCCCGCAGCGCTGGGTGGATCGCGCACGCCCTCAGTACGAGCCCCCAACAGGGACCCGCCGTGACCTGAGGCCAGAACGTGCCAGCTGGCCTCCCTGACCTGGCAAAATACCCGGGAACGAGGAATGCGGTCAGCCCCGGCCACGGTTGTCCCGAAAATGAAAGCAATCGTGCTGGACCAATACGGAACGGCCGACGACCTTCGTCTCGTCGACCTTCCCGAGCCCAAGGTCGCTCCCAGCGAGGTCCTGATCCGGGTCAAGGCGGCGGGCGTGAACCCCGTCGACTGGAAGCTCGCCGCCGGATACCTCGATTCGATCATGAACTCCGGTTTCCCTCTCATCCCCGGCTGGGACGTGGCCGGAGTCGTCGAACGCGTCGGCCCCGACTCTCCCGAGTTCGCCGTCGGTGACGAGGTCTACGGCTACGTGCGCAAGGACTGGGCGCAGAACGGCACGTACGCGGAGCTCGTCTCGGCGAACGTACGCATGATCGCCAGGAAGCCGGCGTCCCTGAGCTGGGAGCAGGCGGCCGGGGTGCCGCTGGCCGGGCTCACCGCGTACCAGTCGATCAAGCGGGTCGGCGTCGCGGAGGGCGACACGGTGCTGATCCACGCCGCCGCCGGAGGTGTCGGGTCGTTCGGGGTGCAGATCGCGGTGGCACTCGGCGCCCGCGTGATCGGCACCGCGAGCGAGCGCAACCACGACTTCCTCCGCTCCCTGGGAGCCGAGCCCGTCACGTATGGCGAGGGGCTGGCCGACCGGGTGCGTGCGCTGGCGCCCGACGGCGTCGACGCGGCCCTCGACTTCGTCGGCGGTGACGCCGTGGAGGTCTCCCTCTCGGTGGTACGCCGGCCGCAGCGGGTGGTGTCCATCACCACGGACGCCGCCGAGAAGCACGGCGGCCACTACGTATGGGTCCGCCCGGACTCCGCCGACCTGGCCACGCTGACGCGCCTCGCCGACGAGGGCAAGCTGACGGTGCACGTTGACCGCGCCCTGCCCCTGGCCGAGGCCGCCGAGGCGTGGCGCCTGAACGCGTCAGGCCGAACCCGCGGAAAGATCGTCCTCACCGTCTGACCCGCGACAGGCCGGGGCCCCCGGTCTCGAACCGTTCGCGCGGCGATGGACGCGGGCCGGGACGCTCAGGTGTCCTGCCCCTTCACCTCAAGGGTGACGCCCGGCTTCTCGGCCCAGAAGGCCAGCCGCCCCGCGATCCCCTCGACCTGCGCGAACGGCTCCGGGTAGGACCAGACCACGTCTTCGGCCAGCCCGTCACCGGTGTCCACCGACCAGTAGACGGCGTCGCCCTTGAACGGGCAGTGCGACCTCGTCGTCGACGACCGAAGCAGGTCCATTTTCACATCGTCCGTCGGCAGGTAGTAGCGCGGTGGACAACCCGTCTCGGTGAGGACGAGCGCCCGCGAGGAGGCCGCGACAAGTGAGCCCTTGACCCGTACCACGACATGATCCGACGCGGGCTTGACCTCGATGTCATGTCCTCGTGCATTCACACGTCAATACCATCAGACATCTCCGGCAGTGGCCATCGCGACCCGCCCTGGACGCGGACGTGTGGGGCTGGGCAGCGGGGGCAGGGCATTCCTCATGCCGGAGCTGCCTGACGTGGAGGGCTTCCGCAGGGTGCTGTCCGAGCACACCGGCGAGCCGATCAGGGCCGTACGCGTGCGCGACCCCGGGATCCTCCGCGACATCAGCGCCCGCCGGCTGGCCGATGCGCTGCGCGGACACCGGTTCGAGCGGCCGAGGCGGCACGGCAAGTGGCTGATCGCGCCCGCCGGCGGGCCGGTGCTGATGCTGCACTTCGGCATGACCGGCTCACTGTCCTGGCACTCCCCCGGCGAGCCACGGCACCGGCACGATCGTGTCGTCTGGCAGTTCGACGACGGCGAGCTACGCTTCCGCGACATGCGCAAACTCCAGGGTGTCCGCCTCGCCGGCGACGAGCACCAGGCCGAACGGGTGATCGGCGATCTGGGCCCCGACGCGCGCGACGTGTCACGCGAGCGCTTCGACGGGCTGCTGTCGGGCCGCCGGGGACGGCTCAAGTCGGTGCTGACCGATCAGACGTTCGTCGCCGGCCTGGGCAACCTGCTCGCCGACGAGATCTGCTGGCAGGCCCGCGTCAACCCCCTGCGCGCCGCGGGCGACCTGGACAGAACCGAACGCACCGCCCTGTTCAAGGCGATGCGCCGTGTCCTGAGAGAGTCGATCAAGGCCGGATGCGTGCCCCCGCGCGACACCTGGCTCACCGGGGCCCGCGACGAGCCCGACGGCCCCTGCCCGCGCTGCGGCACGCCCCTGTCCCACCGCCGCATCGCCGGCCGGATGACCGTCTGGTGCCCCGGCTGCCAGCCTTCCTTACCGGGCCGCGCCGTCGTCACCGCCCACGGTTCTGAGCTGGTCGCGCGGATCAGCCCATCAGGGGCCACGCGGATCAGCCATCAGGGGCCGCGTGGATCTGCTCATCAGTGGCCGCGCGGATCAGCCCGTCAGGGAGCGCCAGAAGCCGAGGTGGCGTCCGCGTTCGAAGTCGGCGCGCCTGATGGCGTCAGGTCCGGTGGCGAGGCGCTCGCACCCCTCTGCGCGGGGTGAGCCGCCCCACGTACGGCAGGCGCCGCGACCACGCCTACGTCAGGAGCCAGGCCCGGCGATGGGCCGAGCGTCCGGGCCTGTGGCATCGCCGACACGGTCGCCGGCAGAGCGAAGAAGGCGGCCCCCCGGGGGAGAGCTGCTCCGGGCTCAAGACGCTGTCGACACGGGTGTTCGGCGGCCGGCACCCGCGTGGTCGGCCGGGCTGACCGGCGCTCGCCGTCGCGCGGGGCGATGCTCGCTTTTCCGGCTCGCCCCCGCATCGCTCCCCCGGCACGACCGGCCGCCTCCGCCGGGGTCGGGCTCTCGTGCGTTGTCATGGTGACAGCGTGAACCGGCTTGCCGGGTCGGATGCAGCCGCGTCCGAGCAGGTGCGTTACGTGCCCTGGGGGGTGGGAGGTGGCCTGAATGGATCGGTTCTGGTGTCCAGATTGCGGAATTCGGGCCCAAAAGGCATCAGGAAGCGCCGCCGCGGGATCACCTTACGTCGGCAGGTCCAGGGGCCGCCGCGACCGCGGTGCTCACTGCCTGCCGGCTGCCGCACGTGCCGGATACTCACCCGTTCCGGGTCCGGCTACTGATTGGAGACCAGACCATGACCGCTGACTTCGCGGCCGCCTTCGCCGCCCTGTTCGCCGCTCACAGCTTCGGCGACCACTGGGTGCAGACCCACGGCCAGGCCGCGCGCAAGGGCTTGCCCACGCTCTCGGGTCGCCTGGCCTGCCTCCGGCACGTCGGCGCGCTCACTCTGACCAAGGCCGTGGCGCTCGCCGCCGTGGGGCTGGTGGCGGGGCTGACCGTCCATCCGCTCGCGCTGATCATCGGGCTTTCGGTGGACGCGGCCTCCCACTATTGGGCCGACCGCCGAGCCACGCTGGGCCGCCTGGCCAAGGCCGTCGGCAAGGAGGGGTTCTTCCAGATGGGCGCGCCCCGGCCGGGCACCGACGACGCGCCGCATCTCGGCACCGGGGCCTATGCCCTTGACCAGTCCTGGCACGTGGCCTGGCTGTTCGTCGCAGCTCTCATCATCACCGCATAGCGGGGGAAGGGATCGTCGTGAGCAATGATCATGTGACTGCCGTCGTCCCGGCCCGGCCGCCCGGAAGATGGGCACGGCGAAGCACCTTCGGCCGCCTGATCGAGGGATAGCCTGCGGGCCGCCACCGTCATCCCGGCGACACGAGGCTGCCTCAGGTCGGCTTGCTGGTGCGGGGGCGGTTCCACCAGAGGGAGAGGGACAGGGCGGCGGTGACGAGGATGGCGCCGCCGGCGGCGAAGGCGGCGGCTGTGTCGACCTTCTGCTGGACGACGGTGAAGCTGCCGGGAAGGGCACGGAGGGCGCTCTGGAGCTGGTCGGCGTTCTCGGCGCGGTGGTAGGTGCCGCCGGTGGTCTGGGCTATCCGCTTGAGGGCGGGCTCGTCGATGACGCGGGGGTTGCGGCCGCGGTCGAAGCCGCCGCCCCAGCCGCCGAAGCCGCGGCCGTCGAACTGGGAGTTGTCGCAGACCATCGGGGACGGGTTCGTGGTGCCGAAGCCGATGGGGAAGACGCGGACGCGGCGCAGGGCCGCTTCCTGGGCGGCGGTCTGCGGGTCGACGCCCTGGGTGTTGGCGCCGTCGGTGAGCACGATGATCGCGGCACCGGCGTAGCCCTCCCTCCGGCCGCCGGGGTCGGCCCCGGTGGGGGCGACCGACGGGTCCACCTCCGCGATCGCGTCGATCGAGGTGAGCATCGCCTGCCCGATCGCCGTGCCGCGGGACACGGTGAGGTTGTCCAGCGCCTCGATCAGCGAGCCGGTGTCGTCGGTGGGAGGGACGAGCAGGCCCGCGGTGCCCGCGAAGGTGACCAGGCCGATGCGTGGCCCGCCCCGCTGCGACTCGATGAACTCCGCGGCGGCCTTCTTCGCCGCGGTGATGCGGTTGGGATCGACGTCCGTGGAGCACATGGAGCCGGAGGTGTCGAGCGCGAGCAGGATCGTCGCCGACCTCATCGGCACCGGCACCGACGCCTGCGGTCGCGCGGCCCCGACCGCGAGCAGCGTGAGTCCGGCCAGGAACAGCGCCGGGGGGATCCTCCGCGTCCAGCGCGTACGGCCGGGGAGCGCACTCCGTACGAGCGCGATCGAGGTGACACGCACGGCGGCCCGCCGGCGACGGCGCCGCGCCCACCAGCGGATGGCGAAGATCAGCGGGATGACCAGGACCGACAGCAGCGCCCACGGCCATGAGAACACCATTCAGATCACCCGTCCAGACCGGAGCACGGTGAGCGCCGCTCCCGCGGTGAGCAGCGCGAGGGCGAGCCCGATCAGCCCGCCGGCGAGAGGCAGCGGCTCGTCGGAGACGGTGAGCCGCAGGTCGATCGTGTCGGCGACGCCGTCGAGCCGCGCGGCGTCGGAGGCGGGGTGGTAGGCGCCGCCGGTGGTCTGCGCGATCAAGGTGAGACTGTCCTCGTCGAGCGAGGTCTGCAGGTGGTAGCCGTCCACCTTCACCGTCGTCCCGGCCGTGGTGCCGACCCCGACGGTGTGGACGTGGACACCCGCCCGCTGGGCGACCTCGGCGGCCTGAGTGACGGACTGGTCGGCGCCCGCGCCCTGGTTCTGGCCGTCGGAGAACAGCACGATCGTCGCCGACGGCCAGTAGCCGATGTCGGGCACGGTGCCGTCGCCGCCGACGTTCACCGGCCTGCCGGTGATCGCCGACAGCGAGACCATGATGGCCGTCCCCAGCGAGGTGCTGCCGGCGATCTTCAGCCGGTCGATGGCCGCGAGCGCGACGGAGTGGTCCGCGGCGGGCCGCGCGGTGGTGAGCGCGCCCCGCTCGAACGCGACGACTCCGATGTCCACGCTGTCCGGCTGCGCCGCCACGAACGCGCGGGCCGCCCGCTGCGCGGCCGCCAGCCGGGTGGGCGCGACGTCGTCGGCACCCATGCTGTTGGAGACGTCGATGGCGAGGATGACGGTGCCCGCGGTCCGCGGGACCGGCACCATGGCCGCCGGTCCGGCGGCGGCCATCGCGAGCACCCCGACACCGGCGACCGTCAGGCCGATGCCGAGATTCACCCGGCGGCCGCCCGGCACTGCGACGCCGGCCGCGGCGAGCGCGGCCGCCCGCCGGCGCGCCGAGACGGCGGCCACCCAGGCGAGCGCCGCCGTGACGAGCAGTCCGACGGCCAGCAGCAGCGGCGAGGACAGGGTCATGAGGTCATGAGACTCGGTCATGGCGACCGGTCCCGGGTGCGGGCGACGACCTCGACGAGCGCCTCGGCCAGATCGCGGTCGGTGTCGATGCGGTGGACGGGCACCCCGGCCCGGCGCATGCCCGCCGTGAGCCGGGCGTCGCGGGCGTCTACGGCGGCGCGGAAGCGGACCCGCAGCATCGGGTCGGCGGAGTCGACGAGGAGCTGCTCGCCGGTCTCGGCGTCCTCGACCACGATCAGCCCGGCTTCGGGCAGCACGTCGTCGGCCGTGTCCACGATCCGCAGGGCCACGACCTCGTGCCGCCGGACCAGGCGCTGGAGGGAGCGCTCCCAGTCCCCGTCGCCGATGAAGTCCGAGAGCACGACGATGAGTGCGCGGCGGCGCGCGAGCCGTCCGGCCGCGTCGAGCATCTCCGCCAGGTCGGTGGTGGCGCCGCCGCGCGCCGCGGAGGTGCGTTCCAGCTCGGCGCCGATCCGCAGCGCGTGCCGCCGGGAGGTGCCGGGCGGCACGACGCGCAGCATCCCGGTGTCGAACAGCAGGGCGCCGACGCGGTTGCCGCCCCGGCCGAACATCCGGGCGAGGACGAGCGCGAGCTCGGCGAGCACGTCGTGCTTGCCGCGTCCCGGCCGGCCGGCCGCCATCGAGGCCGACCGGTCGAGCACGAGCCACACCGTCAGCTCGCGATCCTCGGTGAACACCCGCAGGTGCGGCTCGTCCAGCCGTGCGGTCACGTTCCAGTCGATGTGCCGGGCGTCGTCGCCGTCACCGTAGGCGCGCAACCCGGTGAAGTCGATCCCGGAGCCGCGGTGCGCGGTGCGGTGGTCGCCCTGGAGCCGGCCGTCCAGCCGGCGGACGACCTTCCACTCCAGGCGGAGCAGGAGCCTTTCGGGGGCGGTGGCCATGGCTCAGCGGTTCTGCAGGACGACGTCGGGTGCCCGGACGGCCCCGAGCACTCTGGTGATGATCGTGTCGGCGTCGACGTCGTCCGCGAGGGCCTCGTAGGACAGTACGAGGCGGTGGCGCAGCACGTCGAGCGCGAGTTCGGTCAGGTCGTGCGGTAAAACGTAGCCGCGGCCGCGCAGGAACGCCAGCGCCCGGGCACCCGTGACGAGCGCGATGGACGCCCGCGGGCTCGCCCCGTGGGTGACATACCGTTCCAGCTCGCCGAGCCCGGCCGTCGCGGGGGACCGCGTCACGGCGACCAGCCGTACCGCGTAGTCGACGATGGCCGGATCGACGTACACCTCCTGAGCACGGGCGCGCATCGTGATCAGGTCCTCGGCCGTCACCTTCGGCTGCGGCGGCTCGGGCGGACGCAGTGCCCGTCCGACGATGGCCTGCTCCTCGGCCTGCGTCGGATAGTCGACGACCACCTTCATCATGAACCGGTCGACCTGCGCCTCCGGCAGCGGGTACGTGCCCTCCGACTCGATCGGGTTCTCCGTGGCCATGACCAGGAACGGCTCGGGCACCCGGAACGTCTCCCGGCCGATCGTCACCTGATGCTCCTGCATCACCTCCAGCAGGGCGCTCTGCACCTTGGCGGGGGCGCGGTTGATCTCGTCGGCGAGCAGCAGGTTGGCGAACACCGGGCCGAGCTCCGTACGGAACTCCCCGGAGTGCTGGTGGTAGACCCGCGTGCCCACCAGGTCGGCGGGCACCAGGTCGGGGGTGAACTGGACGCGCTGGAAACTCCCGGCGATCGCGGCGGCCAGCGACCTCACCGCGAGCGTCTTGGCCAGGCCCGGCACGCCCTCGACGAGCAGGTGCCCGTCGGCGATCAGTGCGACGGCCATGCGCTCCAGCAGGATGTCCTGCCCGACGATCGTGCGCTTGACCTCGAACAGCACGTGTTCGAGCGGATGGGCCGACTCGGAGGAGTTGATCGAGGTCATGGGCTTCCTTTTCGTGACGCTTCGGTCAGATCGACGGGCCCTCTTCGTTTCCCAGGGCCACGCCGATCGGCACCGCGAACGCGATGCCGGCGAACGCCTCGTCGCCTCCCGGGTCGGCGATCGAGATGACGATCCCGATGAGCAGGCCGCGGGCGTCCAGGAGGGGACCGCCGGAACTGCCCGGGTTGACGGAGGCGTCGAACTGGATGAGCCCGCTCAGGTCACCGTCCTCGGTCGTCCGGTCCAGGCCCGACACGACGCCGGTGGAGACGCTGTAGGTCAGGCCCAGCGGATTGCCGATCGCCACGACGGGCGCGCCCACGGCCGCGCCGCCGCCGAGCGTCGCCGGGACGACGATCTCCGGCAGCTTCGCGGGCTTGAGCACCGCGACGTCGCGCCGGGGATCCGACGACACGACGACGGCCTTCGACTTGGTGCCGTCGGCGAACGTCACGGTGACGTCCTCGGTGCCTTTGACGACATGGTTCGCCGTCAGGATCGACCCGTCCTCGGCCGCGATCACCCCGGTCCCGAGCGACCGCCCGGCCTGGATGACCGCCACCGACGGCCCGACCTTCTCGAAGACCTCCGTCGTCGCGAGGGTCGCACTGGGCGTCGGCGTCGCACTCGGCCGGGGCGCGGCTTCGCCGCCGCCGGCGGCGCTTCCCAGCCAGTACGCCAGCATCGCCACGACGACGAGTGCGCCGCCCCCGACGACCAACCACCGAGCCCGCCCGGCCACGGCTCCCCGAGCCTCGGCCGCACCGGCCTCCTGCGGCACGTGCTCCACCGACCCATATTCATAAAAATCAGCGGAAAGTGCTAGAAAGTCCGCCTAAGAAGTCGCTGAGAACCGCAACACGGACGTGGTCAGCGGCTGTGACGCGCGATCGCGATCCGGTCGATCACCGGGGGCGTACTGGGAGCGCAGCGGCACCCCCGGGAACGTCCCCGACGCGTACGTCTCACCGTCGAAGTTCGGCAGTTCCCCGCTGGAGAACCGGACCGTGTTGTCCCCCTCCTTCAGCTTCACCGGGACCGTGAGCTCCCAGAAGTTGTTCTCGTGGAACGTGTGCGGGAACAGCACGTGTTACGGCTGCGGCGCCGCTCACCGCGATGTCGGCATGCCACCGCCTGTCATGAGCGGCCAGGAATGCGGTGGCCGACTGGTGTGCACCGGCCTGAAGCAAGCCCCAAAGGCGGAAAACCGATGAAGCAGGCCGGCCGGCGCGACGACCGACGTACGCTCGACCTATTGGATCGTGTACGGGGACGCGCGAACATCAGTCCGGAGGCTTGATCACGCATGCCATACAGCCCTGTGTACCAAGTGATCGAGAAGGCCGTACGCCGTCCCCTGCTCCTGGCCAGGGAAGGCGGGGGGCCGATCCTGGTCTTCACCGGTGCCGCCCAACTGGCCGACCAGGCGGTCGAGACGGCGAGGCACTTCCACCGGCGGGCGCCGCACGCGGAGATCAACGCGGAAGCCGCCGGCACCACCGACGTCACGGCGATCGTGGAGCGGCTGACGGGTGCCGAAGGACTGCTGGCGCACTGGGAAAGGGGCACCCTGCTCCCGCCTCCCCGCTTCCCGCTGACCCGATTCGTCCTTTGGGCCTGGGGCGCGCGCAACCTCGACGTTCACCAGGCCAAGGGATTACCGAACCCTGTCGTCGTCCGCAACGCCTACCGGCAGTCCCTGACCGAATGGCGGAGGAAGGAGGTGGCGGACGGGGCGGCGCTGCGGCGCTGGGTCGACTACGTGGCCAGGACCATGACCACCTGGCTACCGGCCTCCGGGCTGGCCGCCTTCGGGCTGCAAACCCTCATGGACGGCATCAGCCTGGTGCTCTGGCTGGCCAGCCCGGCGGTGGCCGTCATCGGCGCCCTGCTGCACGCCACGCTGTTGATACGCGGCCTGATCTTCTACCGCTGGTTTCGCCGGGCACCCTTTCTGAGGCGTCAGGAGGGCGAAGACCTCATCGCTTATGCGATGCGCTTCGCCGCTCCTGAGCGGCCCGAGGCCGAGCGACGCGAGGAAGCCGAACGGCTGATGGTCACCGCGCTGCTGGAGGACCTCCGCCAGGCCTACCGGCGCCGCGTGATTCCCTGGCCGGGCTGGGGCCGCCACACCTATCCCGTGGTGGGGATCAAGAAAGCCGACCCCGGCACGCAGGAACGCCGGTTCGTGGAGCTGGTGGACGAGGTCAGGGTCAGCACGGGGCAGCGGGGCCCCCTGCTGCTGGTCGTCTCCACGTCGGAGCCGCCGGCCGGGCATCGCGCCGAATTCGGCACCAACGGCCCGGCGGCGGGTCCGGTCCAGCTCTACGCCAGATGGCGGGAAACCATGCGCCGGGTCAAACCGAGCCCGTACCTCGTGATCAGGCTGGAGACGGACGACCTGCCACCGGGGACCGACAGGCCCGCGAGCTTGTTCCCCGTACGCCCCCTGGCCTTCTGGGCGGTGGTGTTGCTGCTGATAGGCGCGCCGATAACGGCCACGTTGGCGGCCACGGTGGGTTGCGGTACCGATCTGCGGGAGGTGGCCGGACAGTGCGTGGGCCTGGGCCCGCTGGACAAGATGGCACCGCACCCGCTCGTCCTACCGGTGGCGAACCGGATAAAAGAGCAGAACGACGCGATTCCGTTCGGCTCGAAGGTGTTCACGGTCGCCTACCTGGGCCCGCTGACGACGCAGCCCGGCGCGAGATTCAAGGACGGGCAGATGACGGCGGTGGCGGGCGAGCTCACCGGGATCGGCGCCGTCCAGGACAGCTACAACAAGAGCAGATCCGACTGGAAGATGAAGGTCGTGTTCGCCAACACCGGCCAGGACTTCATCAGCGCCGGACTCGCGGCCACCGGCATCGCGGAGCGCGCGCGGGAGGACTCGTCGCTGGCGGCCGCCGTGGGGTTCGCCTGGAGCCGAGAGGAGGTCAGGCAGGCGGTGGGGGTGCTGACGAAGGCGAACGTCCCCATGGTCAGCACGGTCAGCACGGTCGACAAGATCGCGAATGTGGTGGGGGGCCGACGGTCGGCCTACCTGTTCCGGCTGGCCGTCGTGGACAGCCTGCAGATCAAGGCCACCGTCCACTGGCTCGACACACTCGGGCTCACCGCGGAAGTGGGCAGAAGGCCCAAGGTGGCCGTCGTCTGGCAGCAGCAGCCAGGTGAGCTCTACAGCCAGGACCTGAAGGATCTGTTCTGGAGGGAGTACGGAGGGGAGAAGACGGAGCACGGTTTCACCGATGACGCCTCACTCGAAGCGGCGGTGGGGGAGGCCTGCGTGTCGGGCGCGAAGGTGATCTACTACACGGGCAGGGCCGACTTCCTGAGCACCCTCAAGGGCGCATGGGGTGCCTCATGTGAAAAGCGGGGGGTCAGGCTGCTCGCATCGGACGACGTCACCGGGTCCGTCGCCAACGACGTGCGAGCCAGCGCGAACAAGCACAATGTGACCATGTCCTTCGTGTCGTTGACCGACGTCCGCGACAATTTTCTCAACCAGGGCCAGAAGACCTTGCAGCAATGGGCCGGCCCGAAGTCATCCTTTTCCTTCGCGCACGCCGCGTTCGGCTATGACGCGGCCCAGGCCGTCGCGATCGCGTTCAACGCCTACCGCACGCAGAGCGGCACCGTCGACATCCGCAGCGGCGTGCGTTACAACCTGCGCGGCGAGGTGTTCGACGGCGCGACCGGCAGGGTGTCCTTCTCCGCCCATGCCACCGACCACGACGCGCAGGGCCGCGAGGTGTGGCTCATGACCGTCGAGTCGGACCAGCCGATCCAGGCGATCCGGGTCTGCCGGCCCACCGCCGAAGCGGCCATCTGCGAAGCGGCGCCCGAGTGACGCGTCCCCGGCACCGGGCTCCTGCCGCCGCGTCATGGACGAGACGTCAGAAGTCCGGCACCGTCTCGGCCTGCAGGACCAAGCGCAGCCCTTAAACCCAGGCCCACGTGCGATCGCGACCTACGTCGAGGCGACCGGCTGCTACGGCCACAACGGCGCCGACGACTGCGCCGCGGACGCCGCCGTGTTGTCCCAGGCCGCCGGCAAGCCGGTGCGCGTGCAGTGGACCCGGCAGGACGAGCACGGCTGGGAGCCCCTCGGCGGAGCCCAGGCTCATGACATGCGCGGCGCCGTGGGCCCCGACGGCATCACCGCCTGGTCGCACCTCCTCATCATCAACCCCGACGGCCTGCGCAACCAGATCGAGGGCAACGTCGTGCAGGGCGTCAGCCGCACCCTCAAGGAGGAGGTCTCCTACACCGACGACCGCGTCACCTCGCTGGTCTGGCAGTCGAGCTCGTTCAACCCCGGGCCGCAGTACGAGGTCGTGCGGTTCAACGAGGTCCCGGTGATCGAGACCATCCTGATCGACCACCCGGACCAGCCCCCGCTGGGCGCCGGCGAGCCGACGATCGGCACCATGGCGGGGGCGATCGCGAACGCGATCTTCGCGGCCACCGGGAAGCGGCTCCGCACCCTGCCCTTCACCCCCGACCGTGTCAAGGCGGCGCTCTCGGAACAGCACACGCCTATGCCGTCGGCGTCTCCAGCCGCCGGCCGGGGGTGATCAGTGCCGGGTCCGTACGGAGCTCGATGACGGCCGGACCCGGGTGCGCCGGCGGCTGAACGGCCGTCGCCGGCTCGCTGCCGCTCATCGGGCAGCAGCCGTCGCCCGCGAAGGCGACCACCGGGACACCGGGGCGGACGGCGGCCACGGCGAGCGCCGCGGGGAACCCGTTGCCTGGTCCTGCTGGCGTCCCGCCCGCCGCTGGTGTTGCGGAAGCACCTCGCCGACAGCGTCGGCCGGCAGTGACGGGACCCGCCTCGCGTTCCTGGCGCTAACGTGATCTCGTGTCCCGCATGCCCGTTCTCATCGCAGCCGTCCTGACGGTCGCCGCCGGGTTGGGGGTGCGCGCGTTGTTCGACGGCCCCGTGCCGAAGTACGCGGGCGACGCCCTCTACACCGTGCTGATCTACACGCTCGTGGCGCTGGTCCTGCCCAGGGTGCGGCCCTGGGTGGCGGCGGTGCTGGCGGCCGGGGCGAGCTGGGCGATCGAGTTCGCCCAGCTCGGCGAGATCCCGGCCGTGCTGCGACCGCTGCTGGGCAGCACGTTCAACCCGCCCGACCTCTTCTGGTACGCGGTGGGCGCCGCGACGGCCTGGGCCGCGCACACGCTCTGGCTGCGAAGGGCCGGATGACACCGTAGCGGATCCTCAGCCGCTGCCGCCCTCATGCCGCACCCGCGTGCCGGATCACGTCCGCGTCTGGCCGATGCCCTCCAGTACGGCGCTGACCAGGTCATCGACGAACTCGTCGGACGGTTCCCGAGGGGCTGCGGCGTTGTGCGGGAGCCGGGCCAGGACCACCTCGTGACAGACTCCGACGATCATCGCCGCGGTCGCGTCCACCTTGGCGTCGGGCGCGAGCCGGCCCAGCTCGACCTCGGCGTGCAGGTATCCGCGGAGCTGATCGCGCCAATCCTCGCCGGGCACACCGACCGCGACGAACGCGGCGAGGACCTTCGGCTGGGAGATCAGCCCGGCGAGCGCCGGCTGCACCGCCTTGTGGAACGCGAGGCCGTACGCGATGTGGGCCCGCAGGTTCTCCCGGACGGAACCGTGGCCGGGGCTGGGCAGCTCGCCCAAGTTCCGTCCCACCGCGCGGACGTGTGCGCGCAGGGCGAGCGCCAGCAGCTCCTCCTTGCCGGCGAAGTGGTTGTAGAGCACCCCGTCGGCGACGCCCGCCGCTTGGCTATGGCGCGGACGAGCTGACGTCGAAGATCCCGGCGACGGCCGGGCCGAACCGGTGCCCCGCTCCGGGTGCCGGAAATAGGACGCGGATCGCGGAATGTTCGTATGTCACACAGCACGACCTCGGACGCGGCCCAATCGGGCGTAAAGTGACGTTCTACCTGTATGTGGACGTTAACGGTCTGATCTCGGGGCTTGACCTCCTACTCCATGCATCGGTGTGATGTCACATATCACTCATGTGAGGAGAGTCTCATGCGCAAGCCGCACGTCGTCTCCCTGGCCGTGGCCGCAATGATGCTGGCGGGTTGCGGACAGGGCCTCCTTGGCGATGGAGGCGATGCCCAGCCGGAGGCCAAGGGCCCCATCCGCCTGGGCATGTTGGTCCCTCAGTCGGGCAGCGAAGCCGCGATCGGCCCCTACATGACCAACGCCGCCCAACTGGCCATCGACGAGATCAACGCCAAGGGCGGTGTCCTCGGCCGCCAGTTGGAGCTCAAGGCCGCCGACGACGCCTGTGACCCCCAGACGGCCGTCGCCGCCGCCAACAAGGTGGTCACCGAGGGTATCGAGGTGTCCGTCGGAGGTTACTGCTCCGGCGCCACGCTGCCCACGCTGCCGGTGTTCGGCAAGGCGAACGTACCCGTGATCATCCCTGCCGCGAACTCGCAGGAGCTGGTCGACCAGAAGCTCAAGAACGTCTTTCTGATCAACGGCACCGGCACCCAGCAGGCCGAGGCGGCCAGCAAGTGGATCGCCAAGCAGGGCGCCACCAAGGTCGCCCTCATGCACGACAACACCAGCTACTCCAAGGACATCGCGGTCCGCACCCAGCCGCTGCTGGGCGCCAAGGCGGTCATCACCGAAGCGGTCACCCCCAAGGAGAGCGACTACAGCGCCAACATCCACAACGTCCTCGAGAAGAAGCCCGACTTCGTCTACTGGACGGGCTACTTCCAGGAAGGCGGGTTGGTCATCAGGCAGCTCCGCCAGGCCGGGTACAAGGGCTCGATCATGGTCGCCGACGGCTCGGTCTCCCCCAAGCTGGGCGAGATCGCCGGCCCCGACGCCGAGGGCGTCTTCGCCACCATGACCCCGATCCCCGACACACTGCCCGAGGCCAAGGGCTGGATCGACGCCTACACCAAGAAGTTCGGCTCGGCCCCTGGCCCCTACTCCAACCAGGCTTACGACGCCGTGCGGCTGGCCGCCGAGGCGATCACCAAGGCGGGCGGCACGGACGGCGCCAAGGTCATCTCGGCCCTGGAAGGGATCAACGGGTTCAAGATGTTCTCCGGCCCGCTGAAGTTCACGCCCGAGCACACGCTTTCCACCGGAGGTTTCCAGATCCTGGTGTGGAAGGGCGGAAAGTTCGGCCTGCAGGACGCCCTGTCATGACGCAGCTCGTCTGGAACGGCCTGTTCGTCGGCTCGTTCTACGCTCTGGTGGCGCTGGGCTACAGCATGGTCTACGGCATCATCAAGCTGCTCAACTTCGCCCACGGCGACCTCTACATGCTCGGCGCGTTCAGCGGTTTCGCCGTCCTGTCCGCGCTGGGCGGGGTCTCCGCCGCGATGACGCTGCCCGTCCTGCTGGCGGTGCTGCTGCTGACCATGGTCAGCACCGGCCTGGCGGGAGTGGTCCTGGAGCGGGTGGCCTACCGCCCGCTCCGCGCGGCTCCCCGCCTGTCGCTGCTCATCACCGCGGTCGGCGCGTCGTTCGCCATCGAGTACGGCATGCGCGCCGTCGCCGGCCCCGACCCGAGGGTCTACCCGGTAAGGCTCAGCGGCACGTCGATCGAGGTGCTCGGCGCCAGGATCGCCGTGCAGCAGCTCGTGCTCATCGGCGTCGCCGTCGTGCTCATGATCGGCCTCAACCTGCTGGTCACGAAGACCCGCGAGGGCAGGGCCATGAGAGCGATCGCCCTCGATCCGCGCACCAGCTCGCTCATGGGCATCGACGTCAACGCCGTGATCTCCAGGACCTTCTTCCTGGGCTCCGCCCTGGCGGGCGCCGCCGGCGTGATGGCGGGCGCGTACTACGGGAAGATCGACTTCCTGATGGGCTTCCTCATCGGGCTGAAGGCCTTCACTGCGGCGGTCATCGGCGGCATCGGCAACATCCCGGGCACCATGCTCGGCGGCCTGGTGCTCGGCCTGCTGGAGTCCTTCGGCACCTACTGGCTGGGCGGTGAGTGGCGGGACGTCTTCGCCTTCGGGGTGCTGATCCTGTTCCTGACCGTGAGACCGACGGGTCTGCTCGGCGAACGTGTGACGGAGCGGGTGTGAACGAGACCGAAGCCTCCGAAGCCCCTCGCCGACTCGGTGCCAAGGCCCCCAGGACCTGGCTGTCGAAGCTGTTCGACAACCGCTGGGCCGGCCTGGCGGGACTGCTGATCGCGCTGCTCGTGCCGTTCGTGAACGCCAGCACCTACACGCTGAGCATCATGACCAGCGCGGCGATCTTCGCGATGCTGGCCTCCGGCCTGAACATCGTGGTCGGCTACACCGGCCTGCTCGACCTCGGCTACGCGGCCTTCTTCGCGGTCGGCGCCTACACCAGCGGTATCCTGTCGACCAGCTTCGACCTGCCGCTGCTGGCGACCGTACCCGCCGTCATCGTCGTCACGGTCATCGCGGGCATCGTCATCGGCGCGCCGACGCTGCGCCTGCGCAGCGACTACCTGGCCATCGTGACGCTGGGATTCGGCGAGATCATCCGGATCACCGCCAACAACCTGTCCGTGACGGGCGGCCCTTCCGGCATCTACGGCATCCCCAGCCTGATCGACAACGCGGCGGCCTTCTACTACATCACCGTGGCGATCGTCGCGATCGCGATCATCGGCGCCTCCCGGCTGGGCAGATCGCGCCTGGGCAGGGCGATGCGCTTCGTCCGGGAGGACGAGGACGCCGCCGAGGCCACCGGCGTGCACACCTACCGGGTCAAGCTGGCCGCCTACGTCGCGGGCGCGGTGTGGGGCGGGCTGGCGGGCGTGCTGTTCGCCGGCCAGTTGTCGGCCATCTCGCCCAACAGCTTCACCTTCCTGCAGTCGGCGCTCGTCCTGATGGCCGTGGTGCTCGGCGGCATGGGCTCGGTGCCCGGCGTCGTGCTCGGCGCGATCGTCATCAGCCTGCTGCCCGAGCTGCTGCGCGGCGCGGCCGACTACCGGTTCTTCATCTTCGGCGTGCTGCTGATCATCGTGATGCTCGTCAGGCCGCAGGGTCTGTGGCCCGCCCGCTCGAAGGAGGCCCTCAAGTGACGCTCCTCCAGGTGAGCGATCTGCGCCTGGCCTTCGGCGGCCTGCTGGCCATCGACGGCCTCAGCATCTCGGTGAACGAGGCGGAGATCGTCTCGGTCATCGGCCCGAACGGCGCGGGCAAGACCTCCGCCTTCAACTGCGTGACCGGCTTCTACCGGCCGGCAGCCGGCGCGATCACCTTCGACGGGCGCTCCCTGCTGGGCATGCGGCCCTCGGCCGTCGCCGCGGCCGGCATCAGCCGTACGTTCCAGAATCTGCGGTTGTTCGGCGAGCTGTCCGTGCTCGACAACGTCCGCGCCGGCAGCCACCTGTGGCTCAAGCAGAGCGTCTTCGACGCGCTGCTGCACACCCCGCGTTACCGCCGCACCGAGCGCGAGTGCACCGAGGCGGCCGGCCACTGGCTCGATTTCGTCGGCCTGCGCGGGGATCGCTACTCGGCCGCCCGCAACCTCCCCTACGGCGAGCAGCGCCGCGTCGAGATCGCCCGCGCGCTGGCCGGCAAGCCGCGCCTGCTGCTGCTCGACGAGCCCGCCGCGGGGCTCAACCACGCCGAGAAGGCCGAGATGCTCGACCTGATCAGGCGCATCCGTGACCTCGGCATCGCGATCGTGCTGATCGAGCACGACATGGGGCTGGTCATGCAGGTTTCCGAGCGCATCGTGGTGCTCAACTTCGGCAAGGAGATCGCCGACGGCCGCCCGGAAGAGGTACGCCGCGACCCCGCCGTGATCGAGGCCTACCTGGGGAGCGACACCCATGCTTGAGATCAGCGACCTCGACGTCCGCTACGACAGCGTGCACGCGGTGCGCGGCCTGTCGCTGACCGTCGGCGCGGGCGAGATCGTCGCCCTGCTCGGCAACAACGGCGCCGGCAAGACGACCACGCTGTCGGCGATCTCGGGCCTGGTACGACCCAGCGGCGGCCAGGTCCTCGTCGAGGGCGAGGACATCACCGGCCTTCCCGCGCACAAGATCACCAGTCGTGGGCTCGTCCACTGCCCCGAAGGCCGCAGGATCTTCAGCACGCTGACCGTGCACGAGAACCTGCTGCTCGGCGGCTACCTCGTACGTGACCAGGCGGAGCTCAAGAAGCGCACCGACCGCGTGTTCGACCTGCTGCCTCGCCTGGCCGAGCGCCGCGCCCAGCAGGGCGGCACGCTGTCGGGCGGCGAGCAGCAGCTGCTCGCCATCGGCCGCGCCTTGGTGACGGGTCCCCGCCTGCTGCTGCTCGACGAGCCGTCGATGGGCCTGGCGCCGTTGGTCGTCGCCCAGGTGATGGACCTGATCGCCGACATCAACGCCTCGGGCACCGCCGTGCTGCTGGTGGAGCAGAACGCCACCGCCGCCCTGAAGATCGCCCACCGGGGGTACGTGCTGGAGAGCGGCCAGGGCACACTGTCGGGCACGGCGGACTCGCTGCGCGCCGACCCCCGTGTGGTGGAGGCGTACCTGGGAGGCGCATGATCGGGGGCGACGGCCGGCGTCGCCCCCACTCGTGTGCGCGAACTTCGCCTTGGCGTGTCGCCGGGGGCCCGGGACTGGCATGAGCGTCGTAAGGAACGTCAACCCATCGACGTCACTGTGTCACGCAGCCGGCGCAGGTCCCGCATGCGGGCCTCGTACGTCGCCCCGACCACCACGAGCAGCAGCCCGCCCACGGCGATCGGCACCCAGCGCGGCACCGTGAGGAGCATCTCCGACACGTACGGGGCCAGTTCCCGCACCGCCACCCCGGCGACCACGACGGCTCCGATCGCCGTCGGCGCCTGGAGCCGGAACCGGATCCCGGCGAACAGCACCACCAGCGCCAGCACCCCGAGCGCCAGCGACCGTCGCCAGTCCGCGTCCGAGTAGGCCGCCACGAGGCTGGGCAGCATCGTGAAGGAAAGGCCCGCGCCATAGGCGGCCCAGGACGAGACCGGCGTGCCGCGCCGCCGCCACCAGCCCACTCCCAGCAGGACCAGCGAGCACGGCACCGTGTACGCCTCGACGACCGTGACCTCGTCCGCCCCCAGCCGCAACCAGGAGGCCAGCAACAGCAGGGCGGCGCCGGCGTACCTGAGGCCGTTCACGCCGCCCCGACGGATCGAACCCGCCCACAGCGGGTTCACGCCGCCGCGGCGGGCCGAATCCGCCCACAGCGACATGAGCAGCACCAGCACCCCGGCCACGGCGAATCCCACGCTCATCGCCACCAGGACGCGCAGGCCCAGCGCGAAGCCCGCGGCCACCGCCTCCAGCCCGAGGAACAGCGCCGCGGAGCCCAGTCCCCACACCCGGAGGTCCTTCTGCCTGGCCACCAGCGCCATGGCGGTGGCGGCCGCCGCCAGGATCGGCAGCATGGTCAGCGTCGCGGGCTCGCTGCCGAACGCGTACGCCGCCGCCCGTACCGAGGCCGGACCTGCGGCGATCGCGCATGCCGTCGCCCACCAGGGCGCCCGGCTCAGTGTGGCGGCCACCGCCAGCGCGACGGCCGGCACCGCCTGCACCGCCACGGCGACCGGGTAGGGCGCCGCGAAGGCTTGGGGCGCGACCGCGACCATGAGCACCCCGGCCACCAACGCACCGACCGCCGTCACCCTCATCGGCCGCCCGCCGGTGCCGCGCACGACCGCCGCCGCCAGGAGGGCGGCCGCCACCGTGCCCAGCACCACCACGTCCGCCGGCGACACCCTCTCGAACGGCTGCCAGGGCCGTCCGTTCCACGTGCCCGTCCAGAGCACGTCCAGCCAGACGAGCGGTGACACCAGGGTGGGCACGAGCCGGGGCAGCAGCGTCAGCGTGGTCACCAGCGCCACCACGCCGCCGGTGGCCATGCCCGCCGGCCCAACCCTCCGCCAGGGCAGCCGGGCGGCGGCGAGCGCCACCACGAGCGCGGGGATGAGGTAGGCCAGGGCACGCCAGTCCGTGCCCGGGCCGTCCAGCGCCGGCTGCACCAGCGCGGCCGGCACGGCGATCAGTGTGAGCGCGGTCCCGACGGCGACCCCGGCGGCCCAGCTCGCCCTCTCAGCCCTGCCCTGCCTGGCCAGCCGCCAGGTCACGAACCCGCCGAGCAGAGCCAGCGCGACCAGCGGGGCCGACCTGACCAGGGCCTGATCGACGGACGAAGACCCCAGCGCGTACGGCGCGCCGACCAGCAGGGCCAGGCTCGCGACCCCGCCACCTGCCAGGGCGGCCGTCACCCTCACCGCTCCCCGGCCGTAGCGGACCAGGGCGACGTCCAGCGTCGCCGTGGCCACCAGCGTGGCCACCAGCACCGACCAGTCGCCGGCCAGCAGCGGCAGGATCGGCTGCGCCAGCACCACGGCGACCGGCGCGGGCCCGCGAAGCCGGGTGATCCGGGCATAGACCGCCAGGATGGCCGCGGTGAGCCCGAGCACCCCCGCCGTATAGTCCAGCGCGTCAAGAGCATCGACCCCGGCGAATCCCACCAGCCTGGCCGCGTAGCCGTCGAGCAGCAACAGCACGACCGCGAACCCGGCCACGGTCTCGGCCGTCGCGGAGAGCCTCCGCCGGATCAGCACGACCGGCGCCAGCATGACCAGCGCGGTGAACACACCCAGCACCACCGCGCGCCCGCCGATGCCCAGGCGCCCCCAGCTCACCACGGTGAACACCACCGCCGCCACCGTCAGCAGCAGGCCACCAAGGATGAGCAGAACGTTCTTCGCGGCCCCCGAAGAGACCTCCCGCATCGGGCCCCCGGGCCCCGGAGCTCCGAGCCCGCCCGCCGCCCCATGCCCCACCGCACCATGCCCGGCCACACCCGCCGCACCATGCCCCGCCGCACCATGCCCCGCCGCACCATGCCCCGCCGCACCGGCACGCAGGATGCCGATCAGCTCCGTGCGGCGGGCCTGCAGCCGCGCCTGTTGCGCCCTCAGCCCGTCGAGAGCCTGGTCCACCTGCCAGAGCTCGTGCGCGACGGGCCCTCGCAGAGGCAGCGCACACCCTGGGCACCTGGACTCCGACTCCCGAGGCCCGGCTCCGGACAACATCGCCCCGCAGTCCGGACATCTCATACTTCCACCGACACTCCTTTTTAGTCCGTCAAGATGCCCCCTATACCACCGCGACGTCCTTGCGAACCACTATCAGCGGAAACCCAACACCGGCGGGGTGAAGGCGTACCCGAACGCCACCAGGCACATCGGCCGGCGCGTCAGCGCCCTGGGCGGCGTCACCAGCAGAGCAGGCGCTCCTTACGGGGCGTCCGCTTCTTTGTATGTGCCGACGGCACGTGTCCAGCCCGGGAACCGGGCAAAGTGAGCCTCGGGGAACCCGCTGGGTTCAGACGCGCACCACCGCGCTGCGGGCCCGCCCGCGGCTGCCACCGACGTCCAACTTGAGCGCCTTCCTGGCCTTGCGTACGCCGCGGTCGCCTTCCTTGACCGACTTCACCGCCCAGGGCAGCGTGATCTTCACCTCGTCGGCGGTCCTGGACGGGTCGGAGACCGCGAGCCGTACGTGCTCGCCATCGCGGCGGACCAGCAGCGCGCACGGGCCGTCGGCGGCGAGCCGCCCATGTGCCGTCTTGACGGTCCCCGCGCGCCAGAAGACGGCGGCGAGCAGGCCGTTGCGGGAGATGGCCTGCACCGCTGCCGAGTTGGCAAGGATCTCGATCTGCCGGCCGTAGGCCGCGGTCTGCGCGACGGAGGCGCCGGGCAACACGGCATAGGCGTAACGCGCCGCGCGCGGATCGACGCCGTGGTCGATGAGGATCGTCGTGTAGTGCCTGCTGACGCGGGTCCTGTCACCACCTGTGGTGGCGCCCTCGTCGATGTCCCGCCAGCGGCCGGTACGCTCCTCGCGGATCACCTTCGCGTCGGCGCCGTCGAGCAGCGCGTAGCCGGCCACCCCGGACAGGTGAACCCAGCCGTCGCCCCGGCTCAGCGGCGGATGCCAGCCATGGGTGTTGCGGTTCTCGATGATGGTCTCGATGCGGCGGCCATCTGAGGCGGCGATGCCGGTGCCGAGGGCGACCACCGCGTCGTCGAGCAGGAACCACGCCTTCTTGGCCCGCAGCGAGGAGCCGTCGGCGACCAGCTTCATGGCCGCCGCGCCGTACTCGCCGTCGAGCGCCACGCCGCCGGCCCACGGGGTGGGTGGCAGTCGGCGCTTGCCGTGGAGGTCGGCGCGTCTGCGGGTGTCCACCGTCGTGCCCGGCAGCCGGTACGGGTCGATCGTGGGCCACAGGTCGTCGTTCCAGTGGGTGAGGTCGCCGGTGTAGAGGTAGGTCATGCCGTCGCCGGTGTACCAGCCGTGCAGGTTCTCCCGGTTCATGGCCTCGGCCGCGCCGATGCGTTCGGAGCTCATCGCGATCGCGTAGGCCCAGGTGGGACGGCGGTGCACGATCCGGTCCATGTCGGCGAAGACGTACGTGCCCGTCGTACGCGGGCCGACCGGCACGGACGGGTCCGCCAGCAGGGCCTTGGCCTTGGCGATGCTCGCCAGCGGCGCGAGGGTGTCGTAGGGGATGGCCTGGTTACGGGTGAGCCAGCCCTTCACCAGCGGCCGCCAGCGCCGGGCATGGCGCTCGGGGGCCGCCTCCAGCAAGGTGAGGATGGCCTCGACCGCCTTCTGCCCCGAGTGGTAGTCGCGGTGGCCCTGACGTGAGATGGCCCGGCCGCGTACGCAGTCCATCATCAGCCCGTCGAAGACGAACGGCACGAAGGAGCGATCCACGATGTCGTAGACGTACGCGATGTCGGGAATTTCCCACGGTGACTGCGCGAGCATGGCGATCAGTTCGGCCACGCTCTCCAGATAGTCCACGCCGTAGCTGCCGGTGTAGGGGTACACGTCGTGCTGGATGAACGACCCGTCGCGGTAGAAACCGTCGCCTGGGCCCTTGGTCGGTCGCAGCAGATCGGAGACCGCGTTCTTGGCCCGCTTGACGAGGCGCGCGTCGTGGGTGAGCAATCCGCGCATCGCCACCGCCATGGCCTTGCTCGCCCGGTTGGCGCCGGTCTCGACCACGCCGGGGTGACTGACGCGGCGCTCCGGGTCGGGGCACCAGCGGCGCAACGGGCGCAGCCAGCGCTTGAGACGGTCCTTGGGCAGGCCGTCGTACAGCAGGGCGCAGGTGTCGGTCAGCGCGCGGGGCACGCCGATCTCCCACCAGAACCAGTTGCTGCCCCGCAGGTCGAGCCCCTCGTGGTAGGCGTGCTCGTACAGGAAGTCCAGCGCCCTGGCCGCGGTCTCGGCGACCCGCGCGTCCCGGTGCATGGCGGTGCCCGGCGTGGCCCAGCCCAGCGCCAGGGTGCGCATGCGGTTGTAGGCGCGGTTGAAGTTGCCCGTCCGCGGGTCATCCAGCGGCAGGTCGGGCCACAGGCTCGGGCGACCGTGGGCAGGCTGGAGCTTGCGCAGCACCGCGTTGGCCGAGCCCTCGATCGCCCGCGTCTGTCCGGCATAGGCGGCGTCGTACGACCCGCCGGCCAGCAGGCTCACCCACCGCTCACGCGCGGCGTCGAACGCGGCGCCGCCCACCGCCTCGGCCGGTCTGTCCCAGAGGGCGAGTCCGGCCACGGCCGCGGAGCCCAGCAGGGCGGACCGCCGGCTGAGGGGGTGGATCATGAGGGCCTTTCCGTCAACCGGGCAGTAGCAAACGAAACGATCATATGTCGATAGACGGGTGACCATTTCGACTCGGCGACATGGGAGCCGACGCACGAACGCCGGCCCCAGAACCGCGTCAACGCCAAAGCCGCCGCGTCCGTGACAGCACGAACTGAGCGACGCCGTCCGTCGGATGACCGGGCGCGCCGGTGAGGACGTGCCCAGTGCCGGTCACGTCGCCCGCCGTGAGGATGTCCTGCGGCCGCTACCAGAATCGTCGGCAGTGCTCCGGCCTTCAGACCGGAGATGAAGCCGACCAGCCCGCGTAGCGGGGCAAGAACAGCCGATTCGCCGCCAGGCGAACCGGCGTCCACCCGGCTCAGAGCGGCCGGTTCTGCTGCTCGATGTACTCCAGAGCCAGTACGAGGCCGCCGATCCCCGGGCCGACGACAGCGACGTCCATGCTCAACCGACTCCTTGGTGGTCTCGGGCGGCCGCCCGGCCGTCCGCCGCGCGGCACGACCATGACCAGGAAGAACGTGTCGTCGCAGGGATTTCAATCGCTCGCGATGCTATGACGATGTGGCACTCAGCGGAATATAACGGGCAGGGTATTCTTCATAATGAAACATCGCCCCGGCAGCGCTCGCCCGCTCACTGGGGTGTGAAGGTGGAGGTCACGCTCTGCGGCTCGGCGAGCTCCTGCTCCCGGAAGATGCCGAGGGCACGCAGCACGGGCGAGTCGCTCAGCACGAAGACGTCGGCGGTCTCCGCCGCGTGGTGCTCCACCGCCGACCACGAGGGGACGACGAACATGTCCCCCGGGCCCCAGTCGAACCGCTGACCGTCGATGACGCTGTACCCGGTGCCGTGGTGGACGACGAGGACCTGGTTACCGGACTGCCGCCGGGGCGGCGTGGCCCGGCCGCCGACGAGCCGCAGCATGCCGCAGGCGAGCGTCGGCAGGACACTGGCGCCCGATCGCGGGTTCACGTACTCCACCGACACCGAGGGGGCCTCGGGACTCGCTGCCGCGCGGCGCTCCAGCTCGGCCTCGGTGTCCGCCCAGCGGTAGACCAGCAGCGGCGACGGCGCCGGGTCGAGGGTCTCGGCCGCCCGGCCGCCCGCGTAGATGCCGGTGGTGCCGTACTGCGCCGCCGAGCGGTTGTGCGGCCCCTCGACCCGCTGGTTGTTGTCCGGGTGGGGCTCGAAGAACACGCCGTCGAGCGCCTCGATCATCGGCAGGTCGAGCCCGTCGAACCAGAGCATCGACGCGTCGGCGGTGTTGCTGTGGTCGTGCCAGGCCCATCCCGGGGTGAGGACGAGGTCGCCGGAGTACATGTCGCAGGCGTCGCCGTTCACTGTGGTGAACACACCCTCGCCTTCCAGGACGAAACGGATCGCGCCGGGCGTGTGCCGGTGCGCCGGGGCGGTCTCGCGCGGCCCCAGGCACTGCACGGCTCCCCACAGGGTGCCGGCCGCGTAGGGACGCCCGCCCAGGCCCGGGTTGCGCAGGCTGAGCACCCGGCGCTCGCCGCCCCGCTCGATCGGCACGAGCTCGATCGCGCGCTCGGCGAGCGGCCGGTAGGTGTTCGCGGACCACAGCCACGGGATGGACTTCGGCTTCGGGACCGGCGTGAGGAGCTGTTCGGTGATGGTCCACAGCGGGGTCAGGCCGACCGCGTCGACGTCGCGGTAGAACACCTCGAGCGCCTGCTCGATTTCAACGGTCATGGTGGTTTTCTCCTTTTCAGGTGAGCGAGCCGGCCGGCACGCTCGCGGCCGAGGCGGACCTGGCGCGCAGGGCGACGGCCACTAGCGGAACAATCATCGCCTTGGGCCCGTCAGGCCCTGCTCAAGATCTCCTCGGTCCTTCTCACACCGTCGAAGAGAGCCGGGAGCCACTGCTCGGCCGCGGCCCGGTCGAAGCGGCTGGCGGGCACCACGATGGCGATCGCCCCGAGCGGCGCGCCCGACGGGTCGCACACCGCCGCCGCCACGGCGCTGATGCCGCTCTCGCTCTCCTCCGAGTTGAGCGCGAAGCGGTCGCGACGTACGCCGACGAGCTCGGCCCGCAACTGCTCGCGGGTCGCCGGCGCCGACGGCGTGAGCGTGGGCAGCCCGTCGTCGGGGAAGCGCCGCTCCAGGTCCTCCTCCGGCAGGGCCGCGAGGATCGCCTTCCCGCCCGCCGTCGAGCTGGCCGGCAGCACAAGACCGGTACGGTCGCCGACCCGCACCGAACGGGTCCCCTCCAGGCAGTCGACGAAGCGGACGTCACGCCCTTCCAGGACAGACAGGCTGATCGTCTCCCCCGTCTGCTCCCTCAGCCGTTCGAGCGCCGGCCCGGCCGCGCTGCGGACGTCCATTCGCCGGTTGGCCGTCAGCCCGATTCTGGTGAGGACGGGACCGATCCGGTAGGCGGCATTGGCCTTGTCCTGGGCCGCGAACTGGTATTCCCTGAGCGTCGTCAGGAGCCGGTGCGCGGTGGAGCGCGCGATGCCCAGTTCGGTGGCGGCGTCGGCGACCCGGAGACTGGGGCGGTCGCTCAGCAGCAGGAGGATCCGTAGCGCGTTCTCGACCGAGCTGAGGCCGGCCGGGCCGGACTGGTCACTATTCGGCATAGAGGAATCCTATGGATTGTTTTTTCGACTTCGAGGAATTATAGCTATTGTGCCCACATGGTGACCGAGAAGCGAGGGCCCGTCATCGTCGTCGGGGCCGGGCCGGTGGGGATGACCGCCGCCGCAGCACTGGCGAACGCGGGAATCGAGACCGTCATCGTCGAGCGCTCCCCCGAGCCCCAGCCCGACTGGCGCGCCTCCACGTTCCACGCGGCGACCCTCGAACTCCTTGAGGAGATCGACATCACGCCCCCCATGCTGGCCGAGGGCCTGCGCGTGCCCCGCTACCAGTTCCGCGACCGGCGCACCGGCCTGATCGCCGAGTTCGACCTCACGCTTCTCGCCGACGAGACGCGCTTCCCCTACCGCCTCCAGCTCAACCAGCAGCGGCTGGTCAGCCTCCTCTGGGAACGCCTGCGCACCGACCCCCGCGTCACCCTGCGCTTCGGCACCGAGGCCCACGACGTACGGCAGACGCGGGACGGGGTCGAACTGACCGTCCGCACGCCGTCCGGCGTCGAGACGATCACCGGCGACCATCTCATCGGGGCCGACGGCGCGGGCAGCACCGTCCGCAAGAGCCTCGGCCTGACCTTCGAGGGCATCACGTACGAGGAGCGCTTCCTCATCGTCAGCACGCCATGGGACATGCAGGTCAAGCTGCCGGGGATCGCCGAGGTGAACTACATCTCCGACCCCGAGGAGTGGCTGTTCATCCTGCGCACCCCCGACGCGTGGCGGGTGCTCTGGCCGGTTCCCCCGGACGTCGACGACGCCACCGCGCTGTCGGACACGGAGATCCAGCGCCACCTCCAGGCCGTCGCGCACAGCGACGAGGAGTATCCCGTCATCGACACTCAGATCTACCGAATCCACCAGCGCGTCGCGGAGACCTTCCGCACCGGGCGGGTGGCGCTCATCGGCGACGCGGCGCACCTCAACAGCCCGGTCGGCGGCGTGGGCCTGAACAGCGGCATCCACGACGCCTTCGACCTGACCCGGCGGCTCATCCGGATCCGGCACGACGGCGCCGACCTCGACGCGGAACTCGACGCCTTCGCCGCCGTACGCCGGCAGATCGCCGTCGGGCACGTCCAGGCCGACACCCAGCGCAACACCGACCGCCTCCGCGAGAAGGACCCCGAGCTGCGCAGGCAGAGCGAGCTCGAACTGAAGCAGACCGCCGCGGACCCCGACCGCGCCCGCCAGTGGCTCCGGAGGGTGTCCCTGCTCGACAGCGTCAGGCGCTTCGGAGTCGGGCTGGCGCCCGCGGAGACGCACAGCCGCCTCGCCGCCGTACTCGCCGACGGGCACGCCTAACCTTCCCTCCCTCCCAACCTCCGACCGAAGGAACCCCATGAAGCTCGCCCTTTTCGACGACCACCGATTGGGAGCCGTCGTCGGTGAGGAGATCGCCGACGTCACACCGGCCGTACCCGGCCACGACCCGAACCCGCTCACCGCCGGATGGTGGCGCGGGCTGGCCGGGGGCCTCGACGACCTGCGCCCGGAGCTCGACAAGCTCGCCGCCGACCCCGCGCGGCGCAGGCCGCTCGCGTCCGTCGAGCTGCTGGCCCCCGCGCTCAACCCCTCCAAGATCGTCGCGTGCGCCAGCAACTACCGCGAGCACGTCGAGGAGATGCACGGCGTGCAGTCGCGCACGCTCGGGGCCGTCCACGACTGGATGATGCGGTTCGACGTCTTCCTCAAGGCGCCGTCCTCGCTCTCCGGCCCGAACGACGACATCGTGCTCCCGCGGGAGATCGTCGGCCGGGGCTTCGAGATCCACCACGAGTCCGAGCTCGTCATCGTGGTCGGCCGGGGCGGCAAGGACATCCCGGTCGAGGACGCGCTCGACGCGGTGCTGGGCTACACGATCGGCCTGGACATCACCGTACGCAGCGAGGGCGACCGCTCACGCCGCAAGAGCTACGACACCTTCAGCCCGCTCGGGCCGTGGATCACGACGCGCGACGAGGCCGCGGCGTGGGACGCGATGGAGATCGAGCTGGTCCGCAACGGCACCGAACGCCGCCAGCACGTGCACACCCGGGACCTCATCACGCCGGTCCCGGAGATCGTCTCGTACGCCTCGCGGATCATGACCCTGATGCCCGGCGACCTCATCTTCACCGGCGCCCCTCCCGGGGTGGGCCCGATCTCACGCGGCGACACGCTCTCGACCACCATCTCGTCGATCGGCTCGATGACCGTCGGCGTCCGCTGACCTCGCGCCCGCCGGCGGCCCCACCCGACCCCCTGCGGGCCGCCGCCGTGATCGGCAGCCTGGACCGGCGTGGCCGAGGCACGTCAACTGATGATCGCGTTGAGGAGGGCCACGGCGGAGCCGAACGCGGTGCAGGCCGCGATGATCAACTCCGGAGCGGAGAACCTCGCCCACAGGCCGAGCGCGCCCGCGGCCGCGCCGATCATGGCGGCGATCGTGAAGATCAGGGCCGAGCGAACGGACAGCAGGGCCTTCTCGCCTGGAGTGTTGTGCCAGGGGAGAGTCTCCGGAGCTGATTGACCCGATGGTGGGTTCATGCCGACCTCCTCGTCATGGATTGGTCCCCTGTGGTGTGCAGAGGGCGTCACTTGGAGTGATGAACCGAACTTACTGCGTCCAGCCCGAACCTCGATCGCGTGTTCCCGTCGCATCAGCGCTTGCCCTGCCTGACCTGCGGCTTGTCGGTTAGATAGGAATGCGCCAATGGTGGCGACCTGATGTGATTTGTCGTGCCACGCATGATGGCACTACATCTATCTTCCGTTACAGGTCAATCACGGAGCGCGACCGAGCCGCTGTGACGGGAGTCACAGGCAAAATATGGAAGACCGCGACACCTCGGCGTGGCGTGATACCCCAGCTCAGACGGGTGCTCGCCGGGGCGTCGAGGTCGTGGGCTTGATCCGCTTCGACGGACGGCATGGCCTGGCGCACTGTGCCGAAATAAGCCTGGATAAGCCGTTCACCCGTATCGACGGCATCAGGGGACAATGAGGTCTCGTGTTCCACCCCCTGAAACGTCTGCTCCGGCATCTCGTGCCCGACCTCGGCCCGCTCCGCGACTCGCGCGACTACCGGCTGCTGATGGCCTCAGGGGTCGTCACGATGTTCGGCACCTTCCTCACTGTGGTGGCGGTGCCGTACCAGATGAAGGAGCTGACCGGCTCGTACGTCGCGGTCGGCCTGGTGAGTTTGGCCGAGTTCGTACCGATGGTGGTCTGCGGCCTGTGGGGCGGGGCGATCGCCGACGCGCTCGACCGGCGCCGCGTCATCCTGCTGAGCGAGCTGGGGCTGCTGCTGACCTCGGCGATGCTCATGGTCAACTCGATGCTGCCCCATCCGCAGGTCTGGGTGCTGTACGTCGTCGGCGCGCTCTCGTCGGGCGTCGCCAGCCTGCAACAGCCCAGCATGGAGGCGCTCATCCCGCAGGTCGTGCGCCACGACCAGCTCGGCGCGGCGGCCGTACTGACGAGCCTGCGCTGGAATTTCGGTGCGATCGTCGCCCCGGCGACGGGCGGGCTGCTGGTGACGGCCTTCGGCACGGCCGTGGCCTACGGCCTCGACTCCCTGACGTTCGTGGTTTCGCTGCTGCTGCTCTGGCGGATCCGCGCGCGGCCGCCCGCCGAGGACGCCGCGCCCGCGTCGCTGAAGTCGCTGGTCCAGGGCGTGCGCTATGCCGCCGGTCGCGGCGATCTGATCGGCACGTACCTCGTCGACATCGCGGCCATGGTCTTCGCCATGTCGACGGCGCTGTTCCCGTTCCTGGCCGACCAGTTGGGCGCGCCGCAGGCGCTCGGGCTGCTCTACTCCGCGGGCGCGGTGGGCTCCCTGGTCGTCTCGATCACCGGCGGCTGGATGTCCAAGGTGCACCGCCACGGCCTGGGCGTGATCCTGGGTGCGACGTTGTGGGGCGTCGCGACCGCGCTGGCGGCCGTCGTACCGAACGTCTGGGCGGTCTTCGCCTGCCTGGCACTGGCCGGCGCGGCCGACATGGTCAACGGCATCTTCCGCGACATCATCTGGAACCAGACCATCCCCAACGAGCTGCGCGGCAGGCTGGCCGGCATCGAGCTGCTCTCCTACTCCAGCGGCCCGATGCTGGGCAACGCCAGGGCCGGGCTGATGGCCCAGTGGGGCGGCGCCAGGTTCTCGCTGGGGGTGGGCGGCCTGATGTGCGTCGGCGCCGTGGCGCTGCTGAGCGTGGCGCTGCCCGGCTTCCGCCGCTACGACGCGCGTACCGACGAGCACGCCCGCGCCGAACGCGCCCGCCGCGCCGCGGCCGCGACAACCTAGGAGCTCCTGACGGCCCCGCCCTTCCTCACCGACGCTGTTGGCGAAGTAGATCGCACGGGAAGGGCCCCGTGATCGCTAACGTGGTCACGGGGCCTTTCCCGTGCTAGGAGCTGTATGCCGAGCCGGCTTTACCGCTGAAAGCAGCAGGATGAGGGCGGAGCTCGGGATGAGGATCAGGTCGGGGATCATCCCAAGCCTTTGATCTTGGCTGGCTGACTGGCGGCGAACTGCGATCAACGACAAGCCCACGCGGTCCGCTGCCAATGCCGGCCCTTGGTCGCTAATGCTGTGACCGGTAACCTTCACCGGCCGGTTGCACCTGGCAGCTGCGGCTGGCAGGGACTTCAAAGATGAGTTCGAGACCGTCCTCTTCGTCCCACTGTTCTCCGACCTGGACGAAGCCGAAGCCGGCGATCGTGGCCAGGGACGCCACGTTGTCGGGACTAATCGTCGCCCGTACGGTCTTGACCGCCGGTTCGGCCGCGGCCCGACGCAGCAACTCGATCAGGATGGCTCGGCCATACCCCTGGCGACGGAAGTCGGGAGCAACCGAGTAGCCGATCTCTACCATGCCCGCCTCATCGGGCGGTCCGTGAAACCCGGCGTGACCGATGACGCCGCCTTCAGGCCCGGTTACCACCTGCCGCACCATCCACCGTGCGTGGCCGGGGTCGGCGGCCATCTGGTCGATCCGAAACCGCCACAGCCACCGTGCTGTGTCTGTCACAAAGTAGTCGGTCAGAGCGACCCCAGCCGTATTGCTGGCTGTGGGCAGATCCCCATCGAGCAGAGCGGACATCGCGGTGCTCGACAACTCGACAAAGCGCACATGCTTCGGACTGGTGGGGAACGACGTCTGGCGATCGGCTTCATCTGTCACCGTGCGGATGGTCGCAGACTGTCCGACAGACGTCCAACGAATTTTGGAGTGATTGATCAACTGAACTTGCTCACGACAGTCATAGGCCGCCTTGAGCAGGGCGATACCGTCGGCTCCGAAGACCTCAGCCTGTTCGATGCGCGCGGGCAGCGCCTTGGGCAGCCGGAAGTCCTCGACCCGGCGGTCATACCGGTCATACCAGTCAGGCTCAGCCACGCCGGTCAGCCAAAAGGGGCGGAGCCATTCGTCGCCGCTCATGTCGAATTCCTGGAACGTCATCATCGCGATGGCAGGTTCTTGCTGTCGGGGCAGACTGTGCCCTCGGCCCTGGGCGGGGCCATCGTGGCATACGGCGTCGACCGTGTGGCTGCCGAGCGGATGGCCGCCGAGGATCCGTTTGTTGTGGCCGGCGTCGCCACGTACACGGTCACGACGATCGATGTGGGGCGGGTACACGCGGCGTTGACTGCGGTGCTGGAGGTGGAGCGGTCTCGGGTGCGCGGCTGATGGCGCACGCGATGCCGGGCCCACGCGGGTGGAAGCGGCGGTCCCCGGAAACCACCGCTCCTTGACGGCAACCGGCGTCGACGCGCCTTCACAACCCACCACATCGCACCGATCCTGACAGGCCCTTTTCAATCACCGCTGATGGGGTGCGCACCGGCATATCCGCCCGTATGACCGAAAATCGCTTGCCCCACATGACGGGCTCAGGGGAACGTGGTGTCCATGATGCTCTGACGGACAGCACCCCGCCCCATTCCACGATGCCACGGCGCCGATCCGCGCCGCGAGGCCGCCCACCCACACCTCTGTTCAGCAAAGAGAGCGTCTTTGTCTCAGCAACCCTCCCAGAAAGATCTCCTGTCCACGGGTTCGGCCACCGTCGCCGTGTTCGCCTCCCCCACCAGTTGGATCGAGTCCGATGCCCTCGCGCAGTGCCACCAGGTGGCCGCCCTCGACGGCATGACGCACGTCGCCGCCATGCCGGACCTGCATCCCGGCAAGGGCGCCCCCATCGGTGCCGCCATGGCCTCGACCAGGCTCTACCCGTTCCTGGTGGGCTCCGACATCGGCTGCGGCATCGCCGTGTTCCCCATCAAACTCAAGCGCGCCGTACCCGAGAGGCTCGCCGCCCGGTTCCCCGACCTCGATCGCGCGCTGCATCCCGGGCGGGATGCCGACGACCCGGCCTGGGCCGTGGTGAAGGGCGACATTCCCGCGGGCCACGTCGAGGGCCTCGGGACGGTGGGCCGGGGCAACCACTTCGCCGAGCTGGCGCGGATCGGGACCGTCTTGGAGCCGGAGCACGCGAGCCGGCTCGGACTCGCCGCCGGCGACCTGGTCCTCATCGTCCACAGCGGTTCCCGCGGGCTGGGCGAACGCATCCTGCGGGCACACACCGAGGTCCACGGCGCGGGCCCGGCCCCTGATCCCGACGCCTACCTGGCGATGCACGACGACGCCGTACGCTGGGGGTCGCTCAACCGGCGGCTGATGGCCGCCCGGGTCGCCCACGCGCTGGGGACCGAGCCCACCGAGCCGATCGTCGACCAGTGCCACAACCTGGTCGAAATCCGCGACGGGGGCTACCTGCACCGCAAGGGGGCGGCGCCGGGTGACGGCCGCGACGTGCTCATCGCCGGTACGCGAGGCACCCCCTCCTACCTCGTGGCCGCCCACGCCGGACCGGAGGCCGGCCATTCCGTGGCGCACGGCGCGGGCCGCAAGATGTCGCGGGCGGACGCCCTGCGCCGGGGCCGGGCCAAGCACACGGTCGAGGAGCTGCGCCGCACCCCGGTGGGGTCTCTGGTGGTGTGCGGCGACCGCCAACTGCTCTTCGAGGAGGCGCCGGCGGCCTACAAGCGCATCGAGCAAGTGATCAACGACCTCGTCGCCCACGACCTGGCCACGCCCGTGGCCACCACGATCCCGCTGGTCACCTACAAGACGGCCGACCTCGGGTCCACGCCTCAGAGGGACCACCGGGACCAGCGCCGCAAGCGAGGCCGGCCGTGAGCGTCCACCTGCTCCTGTCGGCCGGGCGCGGCCCGCAGGAATGCGCCTGGGCACTGGCCAAGTTGCTGCACCGCCTGGAAGCCGACGCCACCCGGCAGGGCCTAGAGACCCGTCGGGCCGAAACCGTTCCCGGTGACCGGCCCGGCACCTACCGATCGGCCCTCGTCCAGATCACAGGTGACGGCGCCGAGGCCTTCGCCGCCTCGTGGACCGGAACCCTGTGCTGGCAGGCCCCCAGCCCCTACCGGACCAACACCGGCCGCAAGAACTGGTACGTCATCGCCCGGCCGTGCCGGCTCGACGCCCCGCGTACGCGGTTCGAGGAAGCAGACGTCGACATCGTCGCCTGCCGCACCGGCGGCCCCGGCGGCCAACATCGCAACAAGGCCAGCACAGCGGTACGGGCGACCCACCGGCCCACGGGGATCGTCGTCGTGGCCGACACCGAACGGCAGTTCAGCCTCAACCGCCGCATCGCCATGCGGCTGCTGCGACAGCGCATCGAGCACGGCAACGAGGCGGCAGAGCGCGCCGCCACCACCGCCCGCTGGCACATCCACGACGAGCTCGTACGCGGCAACCCCACCCGCGTCGAACGCCCCGAAACGTCGAAACAGGACCCACAGGAGCAGACCTACCAGCAACGGCCGCACCCGCATCCCCGGCTGCGGTCGCCGAGGCTGAACGGGTAATAGGATTTTCCTTGCCGCCATTACTGCGCCGGCTCTACCTGGAGGCGACCAATGGGGGGCCAGGACCGGGCCATGGCGTCCTCGGGCTCCCTATGGAATACACCGGCCAATCGACCGACATAGTCCAATGCCACGAGATATGGAGCTCCGGCCCGGATGCCCTTGTCCCTCCCGGCCTGGTCTGGCTGTGCAATTGGGGGACTGCGATCTGGTCGCTGGGTGGATTGACGTGATTCTCTGGGGAAAATGTGGATATGGGACCCCATGGGCCCCCACCTCCAGCCGAACCAGCTCGGCCCGGCGGCAGAGGCCGGAGCGGAACGTTCGGCATTGTCGCCGCACAACATGACCATTGCCGAATGGCTTACCGAATGGTTGAGCGACTCGTTCACGAAAGACTTCAGGGCTTCCAGCCTTCGTGCCGTCGCGGCACGCCGAGGCGCTGGTTGACCATCTGCGCCGCCAAGGACTCGGTACGGCGGCCTCTGCCCGCCGTACCGAATAGCGGAACGCCCTCTCACAGAACCTCACGCGACTATCGTGGAATCGAGCATTTCCGTGGGAGGTGACGTGCGTAGGCGTGCACTGTCCATCGGGGTCGGGTCCCATTCTTCCGACGGCACGGACGACGAAGATGACCTGCCGTTCGCCGGGGAGCTGGCCAAAGAGCTCGCCCAGTCGCTGGAACAGCTCGGCTATGTCGCCAGGACACACGCGGACCTGCCCACCCAGCAACTCGGTCATCTGGTCTTGAGCCAGCTCAAGGAGCGAGAAGCCGACGCCGTGATGGTCATACATGTGATCAGCCATGGCAGAGTCGAGGAACGTACCGGCGCTCTGTGGATACCGGGTACCGACGGGCAACCGGCCGATGGACTGACCGAGGTCGAGCACTGGCTCCGGCAGGTGGAGCGCGGCTCCGACGGGGCACTGGTCCTGTTCCTGCTCGACCTGTGTCAGTCCGGGATCGCGGCACGATTACCCTGGCAGGCGGCACTGGCCGACGGACGCGCCCGAGCTTGGGTGCTGGCGGCTTGTGCGAGCGACCGAGCCGCCTTCGACGGCCGTTTCTCCCAGGCCGTCATCAACGTGCTCCGAAAGGTCGGACAGGGTGACCTCGACATCGATCCGGCACTTCCGTACGTCCCTTATGTCACGGTAGCCCGGGCGGTGCGAGAAGAGGTCAACCGGCTCGCCGACGAGGCCGACGCCGATCGCCAGCAGGTGACCGGTACTCTCGTCGACTCCACTACCGACCTGACCGACCTGGCCTTCTTCCCCAACCCGGCACATGATCCGCACGATCCGGGGCGGCGGCTGCGGGCCGGCCTCGATGCCGGCCTTCTGCCCTTTCTCGACGACCTCGACGAAGCACTCGACGCCCGCCATTTCATCGAACGCGCCTCCGGAGTCAGCCCGTTCCGCCGCGCGCCTGGATTCTCCACCCCCTCGGGCTGCTTCACCGGTCGCCGCAAGGAGTTGCGCCGGCTGTCCTGGCTGCTCGGCACCGAGCCTCGCGGCACGGGGACGGCCACGACCCTGGGCGTCGTCACCGGCAGTCCGGGCGTCGGCAAGTCGGCACTGCTCGGCGTGCTCGTTTGCGCGTTCCACCAGGGGCTCGCAGAAAGCACCCGATTGGTGTGGCAGCACGTCAGCCGCGCGCTGATGACCGTCCGCGGCCCCTTCGCGGCCGTACACGGTCGCGGCAGGCGGCTGGACGAGATCGTCGCTTCCTTCGCCAGGCAGCTCAGCCTGCCCGCCATGGACTTCCCGGACGATCTTGTCGACGCGATCGCGGCTCTGCCGACCCCGCCGGCGCTGATACTGGATGCGCTCGATGAGGCCGACAATGGGCCGCTGGTGATGGAAGAGCTGGTCATTCCGCTCGCCCGGACGGTACGGCAGGACGGTACGGCGGCCTCGCGGCTGATCGTCGGCGTCCGGAAGTACGGCGACTACCTACCGCTGCGCAACCTGGCCAAGCGCGACGGCTACCTGGCCGACCTGGACGACCAATCGCGGGAAGTGCTGGAGGACGATCTGGAGGAGTACGTCAGCGAACTGCTCAAGGCGAGCACTGCCTATGCCGGCCGCGAAGCGGTCCGCAACTCGTTCGCCAGGGGCGTCGCGGCGTCGCTTTCCGCCGCACCGGAGCAGGGCGTACGCCATCGCTGGGGGGAATACCTGGTGGCGGGGTTGTTCACCCGCCACATGGTGGCGACCACGATCGACGACGCGATCGAGGATGCGGACTTCGCCCGTCAGTACGGCGAAAGCGCCCCGCGCAGCCTGCCGGAGGTGCTCGCACTCGACCTCAATCACGGGATGCCGCCCCTGCTCAGACCTCTGCTGTCCGCGCTGGCCCGCACCTACGGCAACGGAATGCCGCTGTCGGTGCTGCGCCGCGTGTGCCGGGCCTACTTGGGCGACTTCCCGCCACCGGACATCGGCGAATTACGGAACGTGCTCGACGCCGGGCGCTTCTACCTGCGCCAGTCCACCGACGAGGACGGCACCACGCTGTACCGGCTCTTCCACCAGGGCCTCGCCGACCACCTGCTGGGACGTGGTCAAGGGCGGGGCGTGCGCGCGTTCGAACGTTTTCAGGTCTCCGACTTCCTCGATCTGCTGATGGCCCCGCTCCGGACCCCGGACGGGCTGGACTGGACAGCCGGCGAACCCTATGTCGTACGGCACCTGCTCCAGCACGCCGCAGACGCGGAACGTCTGGAGGAGCTCGTCACCGTGGTGCCCCAGAACGTACTCGAGATATCGGCCTACATGCGGCAACCCGCCGAGGATGCGGACCGCGCGCAAACCGGCCCCGCTGGCCTGCTGTCGCGCTGGGCACCGCCACCCGACCGCGACCAGACCGGCCCTTCCCCCATGCGGCCACGCCTGGCACCGCCACCCGACCGTGACCAGACCGGCCCTACCTTCACGCGGCCACGTCGGCCGCCATCGCCCGATCGCGGGCAGCCTGGTCCCCATGTCCGCGGACGGCACCGTCCGGCCTCGTCCGGCACGAACGCACGCAACGAGATCGCCCAGAGTCCAGCGGGCGAGGACAGGCTCTCACCCGGCGGATTGGACGAGATCTACGCAGCCGAAGCCTGGCGCCCCGAGCCCGGGCTGGTGCTTGGCGGGTGTTGGCGTCTGACTGCTCCGCCCGACACGGCAGACCGGGTGCGCGGCTCGCTCTGGACGGCGCACCGGGTCGGGAACCCGGACGAGGAGGTGCTGGTCAAGCTCGCACCCATCGGCAGGCACGGCTCGTCGACCAAGGCCGGCCTCCGACGCAGACGTGCACTGCGCAACGACGCGCGGGTCAACATCTCACACCCCGGGATCAGATCCATCCTCGACGAGGGCGAAGACCGCGACTTCGCCTACCTGGTGATGCCCCACTACAAACCGGGCAGCCTGAGCTTGCACTTCTCCGCCCGATCGAGACCTCGCACCCTGTTCGGCTGCCTGAACTTGTGCGACCAGATCCTGGCGGGCCTGACCGCCGCGCACAGCCAGGGCTTCGTCCATCTGGACGTCAAGCCAGGCAATGTCGTGCTGGAGGGGCGTCAAGTCCGGCTCATCGACTGGGGCCTGTCGACCCCTTTCCGCACGGAAGACCCGCGACGGGAGGCCATGGCGGGTGGCACGCCGTTCTTCGCCAGCCCCGAGCAGATCCTCAGACCACCGGGGTGGTGCACGCCCCTGGCCGATCTGTACGGGGTAGGCGCCGTACTCTACTGGCTGATCACCGGCCTGCCTCCAATGATCGATCGACTGGGACCGGCCCACGCTCCGCAGATCGCCCGCTTCCTACGAGATGGCGGCCGCCCCACGCCCATCCATGAGCTGGCGTCCGGTGTCCCCGCCGAAATCGCCATGCTGACCTCCCAGTGGCTGAGCTTCGAGCCCGCCGACCGGCTTCCCTCGTCGAAGGCACCCCAGAAAGCCGCAACCTTGGCACGGCAGCGGCTGCACGCCATACGCGGCAGAACCAGCCGCAAGCAAGATGTCCGGCTGAGACCCATGCCCCAACTCAGCGAGTTGCCCACTCGAGCCTACACCGGAGACCTATAACCATGATCGTCGGCGTGCACGGGATCTGGAACTACAGCTATTACCGTTCGAGCCGGGATGCCACCGTGGCCACCGCGGCGATCAGTTCGGACTGGACGGCCTGGCTGCGTGAAGGGCTCACCACCGCCCGGGGAAAGCCGGACGACGCACCCGTCCGAGTCGCCTATTACGCCCACCACCTGCACCGGGGCACCGCGCAGGGCGCCGACATCACTCAGCTGGACGAGGACGCGCAAACCCTTCTCACCGACTGGGTCGAACTGTTGCGGGAAGCTCCCGTGATCTCCCAAGGCACCCGTACGATTCGGGCGCGCGCCGCAGTCGACTGGCTGACCGCCCACTACGGAGAGCCGGCCCGCAGATTCGCCATGATCTTCGCCAGGGAGGTCTCCTCGTACCTGAAAACACCGAACGGCAGACGCAGGTTGGCTGCCCGCGACGCCGTCGCGGAGACCATCCGCACCGCCGCCCGGCAGGACGAGGCCGTCACCGTCGTGGCCCATTCACTGGGCAGCGTGGTGGTTTATGAGGCACTGTGGGCACATCCGGAACTGCGCGTCGACCGCCTCGTCACCCTCGGCAGCCCGCTCGGTATGCCGGGCGTCGTCTTCGACCGGCTCGACCCCGCACCGGGCAGCCGCGGCAGCCGCCCACCCGGTGTGAGCGAGTGGATCAACCTGGCCGACATCGGCGACCTCGTCGCGGTGCCACGGACCGGGCTGAGCAGCGCCTTCGACGGGGTGGTTTCGGAGAACCCCGCCCTGACCATTGCCAAGTGGGACTTCCACACCGTACGAAGCTATTTGAGCTGCGCCGATGTAGCAGCAGTGACAGGGACGCGGTGACAGGCCGGCGGACGACGTGACCCGTCCTGCCCCTGACCACCCGCTTGGGCCACGGTGCATGGCCGGGGGCGGCCTGGCGGAGACGTCGAGCCGGTGGACCCGTAGCGCGTCCAGCTCGTAAGCGGCGCACGTATCGACTGGGCCCTGTCCGGCGGCGACCCCTGTCATCTTTTTCGCGCTCCCGCGCCACGGACATCGGCGCGCACGGCCCCGCCCTCTTCACGGAGCCCCAGGTCCAAGGCACCGCACGCCTCCAGGCGGAGCCCGGGGGCACCCGTTGGCAGGAAGCGGACGCGCCGGGGCAGCTTACTGCCTCCCATTCGTCTGGTTCGGCGATTGCCGAAAGCGCAGAGTTGGTTGTGCGAGAACGAAACACAAACAACTCACAAAGGGACCGAAGAAATGATCCTCACCGCTTCCGCCAAGGCCCGCCGCGTCTCCCGCTTCTCGCTCGTCATCGGCGCCGGAATCATCGCCGGAATCTTCACCCTGAACGCCGCCCCCGCCTCCGCCGACAGCACCTGGGACCGCTCCTCCAGCAGCGTCACCAGCTCCGACAGCACCTGGGACACCCCCTCCAACCTGGACGACAGCACCTGGGACACCCCGAGCGCCACCACCGACGACAGCACCTGGGACTAAGCCCCCGACAAATTCGAGAAACGAATAGGATAAGCTGCTCAACAATCAGCTCACATCGGCGCCGAAATCCTCGGACCCCATGACATGAGCACCCTGCCCGCAAAGCACGAGAACATCAGAGCAACCGCACTCGACAAACTGACGGCAAACCGGCAACCTGGCCCGTCTCGACTCGGTTCTCACCGACGACCGCCGGCCTTCTTCCATGGCGACGCCAGAAACCCGGCCCCCGGTCAACACACTGGTCGCCCAGCACGACGAGGTCATCCCTTCGCCGCCGAATCGAACGCACACCACCCGGCCGCGGACACCTCCGAATCCACCAGATCAATGGTGGTAACGCCCCGAGCACTGCCCGGCACGGCCCTCGAACGGGACCTCGATCGATTACCCGACCGCTCCGTAGCCAAGTACGGGAGCTACGCCGGCAACTCCGGGTTCACGTCACTATCGGCAGGCTGCGGTCCAGGCCGGTCATGTGCAGCAGTCTGGACATGAACGGGCGTGGCGCGGTCAGGACCACAGTGATGCCCATCAGTCGCGCGCGGCGCTGGATGCCCACCATGACGCCCAGTCCCGCGGCATCGCAGAAGGAGACCGCGGACAGGTCGAGAACGAGCAGGCTCGTGCTGCACCGCAGGATGTCCAGCAGACGCGAGCGCAGCGCTGGGCTGGTGAAGATGTCGATCTCGCCGGAGAGGCGGACAGTGGTCGGCGCCGACTGGTCAGCTCTTCCGAGTGGGAAGGCGTCGGTGACGGTCATGCGATCCTCCGATCGGCGGAGAGAGGCATGTGGCTCTCGGCAGACTCCACCGGGCTGCGGGCGGGACGGGTCCTGTGGACCCGGGTCGATGACGTATCCGCCCTCGTTCTCCCAGTCGGCGTTCTCCCGGTCGGCGTTCTCCCGGTCGGCGTTCTCCCGGTCGGCGTTCTCCCGGTCGGCGTTCTCCCGGTCGGCGTTCTCCCGGTCGGCCGAGGCGTGGGCGCGCGGCGCGGAGGTGGCCGGCTCGGCGGGCCGGCGCGAGCTCGGCGGGAGCATCGCCTGGCAGGGCTCCGCGTCAGGCGGGACGACCAGCAGCGCGACGGCTTCGGCCTCGGCGAAGGTCAGGACGATCAGGTGGAGATCGGCCTCGCGCGGGCAGTCCACCCCGATCTCCCTGCCGCGGGCGGAAAGTCGGTCCGGGACGCCGTCCCAGCCATCGGGATGAAGGCCGACGCGCAGCGTGACCCCGCCCAGCCGCTGGTCGACCTCGGCTATGAGGTCAGGCAGTTCGGCGGCGGCGTCACGAGTGTGGGGCCACCAAACTCCGGCTGTGACGCGCTGCCGGTAAAGGACGGGATCCAGCCAGAGCCGGACCGCGGAGTCGATCGCGGAGTCGATCGCGGGCGGCGCATCGGCAACGGCGCTCAGCGGCGCGGGTTGCGTCGGCAGTGCAGGGTACGCCAGCAGTATGGGTGTCATGATCGTTGGCCTGTCTCCGGCCTCACCACCTCTACGACGGGGGCCCGATTTTTTATCGCCGGGGGCGACGCCGACCTGGATGCCAACGCTCGAAAAACCTCGGTGCTCTCACCCTACCGCCGAATGATGAAATTATTCCTTTCTGGAAGCAAAAAGCCGTTGACTTTCGAGCCCATCCGGGGGCCTGCGACAATGGACCACCGGAACGGCAGCAGGGGACCACGTCCGTCGTCCGGCTCGGCGCCCACCGCCCTCGCCTCTCACAGCCCCTCACACCTCAGCCTCGGTCCGAGCTCTTCGGGAGCGGCCCCGGAACGGCGGATCAGGTGTCCTCAGAGGCCCGTATCGACCTGCGGCCCGAGCCCCCGCCAGAGCGACGATCGCGTGCGGACGCTCACTCCGAGAACGGCCACGGGGTCGTCGGAACCAACCGCGACCCCGGCACACTCCCAGGCCGGGCCAGGCCAGGCCAGGTCGGGGGCAGGGCGCGAGCCGGCGAGTCACCAACGGAACCGGGAAACCTCGCCACGCGCCGCAATGGACGAGAACACCTCACCATAGTGCGCCGGTGGCTTGTGCTAAGATGCTGGGTGTTGCAGTTGTGGTCCCCATAAAGACTTTGTGCGCGCCTGCAGAGTGTGATCCTCGGGCGCGTTTTTCTTTGCCGGTCATTTCCGTATGGGCTCATCGCGGCGACACGGAGTTCACGACATGCGAATTCCGTTGGTTTCTGCACTTATCTAAGGAGATCGACATGGCATCCGGAACCGTGAAGTGGTTCAACTCCGAAAAAGGTTTCGGCTTCATCGCGCAGGACGGCGGCGGCGCCGATGTCTTCGCGCACTACTCCAACATCGTCTCCAACGGCGGCTACCGCGAGCTGACCGAAGGCCAGAAGGTGTCTTTCGACATCGTCCAGGGCCAGAAGGGCCCGCAGGCGGAGAACATCGTCGCCGCCTGACCTGGCGCATGCCAAACGAGGCCGGACCCGTCCCCCAGCACGTGGGGACGGGTCCGAGCTGATTTCGGCGCAGTCCCCTTCGCGTTGCCGTAAGCGATCTTGGATCGATCGTCTTCGCGGATGTCGTACGTCTCGACCCAGTTGGCCGCTTCCTCCATGTTCTCGAATGGGTCGTCCACGGAGAACGTGATGCGATCGCTGCCATGGCCTCCGGACGCGATGCCGGGCCATGGTGCTGTGTTTCTAGCCAACGACGGGGAGCACAACAGCGGAGGACCTGCCCGGGTCGTGGAAGATCGCCTGATCCGCGGTGAGCAGGTGGGTGGCAGTGCCGAGGGCGGCGCCGGTGCCCGGGTTGCGGGCCACCCGGGGGTAGGCGCCGCTGCACACGTGCAGCCGGACGCGGTGCCCGGTGCGGAAACGGTGCGCGGCCGGCCAGAGCTCCACCTCGACCCGCCGCACGCCGTCACCGTCCGGCTCCGGCCTGGCCGGCGCAAGCCGCCGCATACCCTCACACAGGTTGAGCGACTCGCCCTTCGGGCCGACGTCGCACAGCCGTACGACGACGTCAGTGTGCATGCGGTCGGACCGCACGTAAAGCTCCGCGCTGACGGGGCCGATGATCTCCAGATCGTCGGTCAGCACCGGGCCGGTGAAGGTGAGCACGTCGTGGCGGCTCTCCAACCGGCGCTGGTCGGCCGGCCTGCCGTGGCCGGCGATCGAGGGGCCGGAGATGCAGGGCGTCGGATGCGCAGGATCGTACCGGTAGGTGTCCGGGGCCGACTGGGGCGGATCCACCGGGGCGAGCCCGCCGCCGGGCTGAAGCCGCCACCTTTCCTCACGGATGCCGGGCACCGGCCAGTCGGAGAACTCGCGCCACTCATCGGCTCCCGTGACGTACAACCGGACGGGGTCCTCCCGTAGCTCCGAGGGATCGCCGGCGAGGTGGGCGCGGAACCAGGTGAGCGCCTCGCTCACCGCGGCGCGCATCATCCGGCCGTCGGAGTGGGACCAGGGTCCGATCGTGAGGTAGGGCCGCCGGCCGGCCGCGCGCAGCGCCGCGTAGTCCTTGAGCTGCCACGGTAGGAAGACGTCGTACCAGCCGCCCATCATGTTCACCGGCGCCTCAACCGCGGCCACGGCGGCGCTGAAATCGCGCCCGGCCCAGAACGGCGTCTGCGGCCCGTTCCGCAGCACCTCCTGGAAGAACCTGCTCTGCCGCCCAGTGGCGAGCGCGTCGAGTTCGGCCAGCGGACGGCCCGACAGCGCGGCGCGCCGGGCCCGGCGGGGCGAGACGAAATCCGCGGTCAGCCATGAGAGCGGACGCTCCATCCGGACCGTCATATCGACCCACGTCAGCGTGGCCTCCAAGGCGAAGCCGCCCCCGCAGTACATCGCGTCGTGGAACTGCGACGCGGTCACCTGAATCGCCATCGCCTTCAGCTCGGGACCCGCTTCGGCGGCGATCGCCCACTGGGCGAAACCGATATAGCTGGGGCCGAACATGGCGAACGAGCCGTCGAACCACGGTTGCGCCCGCAGCCACTCCACCGTGGCGAGGCCGTCATCGCGCTCGTCGCCGAGTGGATCGAAGGCTCCGCCGGAGCCGAACCCCCCGCGGACGCTCTGCACCACCGAGTGGAAGCCGTGCGCGGCGAAGACGTAACCGTACAGCATTCCGAACGGACCGCGCCGGCCGTACGGCGAGCGGACCAGGATGGTCGGGGAACGTTCCAACCCCACCGGCAGGTAGTGATCGCTGAGCAGAACCACGCCCTCCGCGACCGGAACGGCCAAGTCCCGCTGCACGGCGACATGGTGGGAACCACGGGGCAACCGCATCGCGGCCGCCCCCAGCCGACGAGCCCACCCCATGACCTCATGCTATGAGCTGCGTCCCGGCACCCGTGGTACGGGTCCTCCGCACGTCGAACACGCCGATGTCAGTGACGACCGTGCCGACGGCCGCACGGGCCCCATGACCCCGTTCTCGGAATGGATCATGATCGCGCGGTCACGGAGATGCTGGCCGGCCGAGTGGTCGTGCGCACTTGCCGGCGTGGATGAGGGCCTTGGGCTGGTTGACGGGATTTTGCACGACCGTCATGCCGCCGAAACATCGGACGGCGACCGTGAAGCGAACCCGATGATCATCGGCATCGTCAACGATGGGAGTTTCCCATTTCCACCGACCACTGGAGCTCGGCAAGCCGGAGGAGCCTGCTCGCCGCCGGTCTGGCCGCAACGTTCGCGACCGGCGTCGCCGCCCCCGCCCAGGCCTCGCCCGCCGACAAGGACGGCCGTGGCGGTTCCAAGCCCGCGAAGTGGGACCACCACCTCAGGTCCACACCGGACAAATTACATTGGGGCGGCTACCCGATCGGCTGGGAGCCCGGCCTCACGATGAGATCGGGTGAGACCGTCCGCGTCGACACCCTCTCCCACCAGGGCTTCACCAACCCTGCCATCCACCCGCGCGACTACTTCGGCGCATTCGGGGTCAAGCCGCACGAGATCCTGCCCGACGGGCTGGCGTTCTGGGAGACTCTCCCCGAACGCCAGGCCACGGACAGGCAGTACGGCGGGCACGTCCTGACCGGCCCGATCTACATCCAGGGCGCCGAGCCAGGCGACACCATCGCCATCGACATCCTCGACATCGACACCCGAGTGCCCTACGGCTTCAACAACACCGCCCCGACCGGCGGTGTCATGGCCACGTTCTACCCCGGTTGGCGTGAAGGCGACGAGGGCCTCGACATACCCGCCGAGATCCCGCCCGGCCTGCCGGCCGGCGTCTGGCCCGACGTCCGCACCCACCTCTACCGGACCGGCATGTACCGGGGCGAGGAGGTCGTCTTCTTCGCCGACGACATCATCATTCCGACCCACAAGTTCATGGGGATCATCGCGGTCGCTTCGCCGACGGGCGAGTTCATCGGCAACACCGAGGACGCGGCGCCACCGGCCACCGGCGTGCAGAACTCGACGCCTCCGGGCAAGTTCGGCGGCAACATGGACGTCCGCGACCTCAACGTCGGAACGACGCTCTACCTCCCGGTCTTCCAGCCGGGCGCGCAGATCTTCATCGGTGACCCGCACAGCTGCCAGGGTGACGGCGAGGTCAGCGGGACCGCCGTCGAGCACTCACTCGCCGGCACGTTCCGCATCACCCTGATCAAGAATGTGGAAACCGAGCTGCCGTGGGCCGAGACCGACGACCACTGGCTCATGATGGGCATCCACTGGGACCTCGACCGCGCCATGCGGATCGCGGTCGAGAAGACCGTCGACTTCCTCGTCACCACCCGAGGCATGACCGTCCCCAAGGCCTACTCGTTCGCCTCGATCGCCGTGAACTACCACAACGCCGAGGTCGTCGACCGCACCCAGGTCGTGACCGGATACATCCCCAAGAGCGTTTTCAAAGGCCGCCGCTGATCTCACCTCGGTGTACAGGAGGCCGGTCGCCCAGATGAGTGGCGGCCGGCCCATCGGCCTGTCCTCAGCGTGAGGACTTCCGGCAGCGGTTCGCGCGAGAGATCAGCCTGGCCCGGACCGTGAGCGGGTTCTTCACGGCCGGGGCGGTGGACGCCCGGCTCGTGGCACGAGATGTGGCACCGCACCGTGCACGAGGAGCCGGACCTGACGGCACTACCGCCCATCAGGGACGGGGCGGTGCGTGCCGCCCGCTGGATCGACACCGCCCTGCGCGAGAAGTAGCCCGGACACCGGGTTCATGGCGAAGTAGTCGGGCGTGACCGCGGCGAGCGCGGCGCAGCCGCCGTACGAGCCGCCCATGATGCCGATGCGTCCGAGGCACCGCACGCCTCCAGGCGGCGCCCGGGGGCACCCGTTGGCAGGAAGCGGACGCGCCGGGGCAGCTTACTGCCTCCCATTCGTCTGGTTCGGCGATTGCCGAAAGCGCAGAGTTGGTTGTGCGAGAACGAAACACAAACAACTCACAAAGGGACCGAAGAAATGATCCTCACCGCTTCCGCCAAGGCCCGCCGCGTCTCCCGCTTCTCGCTCGTCATCGGCGCCGGAATCATCGCCGGAATCTTCACCCTGAACGCCGCCCCCGCCTCCGCCGACAGCACCTGGGACCGCTCCTCCAGCAGCGTCACCAGCTCCGACAGCACCTGGGACACCCCGAGCGCCACCACCGACGACAGCACCTGGGACTAAGCCCCCGACAAATTCGAGAAACGAATAGGATAAGCTGCTCAACAATCAGCTCACATCGGCGCCGAAATCCTCGGACCCCATGACATGAGCACCCTGCCCGCAAAGCACGAGAACATCAGAGCAACCGCACTCGACAAACTGACGGCAAACCGGCAACCTGGCCCGTCTCGACTCGGTTCTCACCGACAACCGCCTGGCCTTCCTCCACGGCGACGCCAGAAACCCGGCCCCCGGTCAACACACGTGTCCCCCGGAACGACGAGGTCGGCCCCGCCGCTTCCACCAGTCACCGTCGAGCAAGATCCGCGCACCTGGGTCCTGATCCGCAGCCGGCCGTCCGGTCGGTAGACCTCAGTGTCGACACGTTGCGTTACAGATGAACATTTTGGACGAGATGTCCGTACAAAGATCCCGTAGCTCCTCGACAGTGGTCCATATTTCCCCATGCCGTACTTCACTCGGAATCCCCAACGAGTTCTGCCCGCTTTCAGGAAATGGAGAAGACGGATTCCAGCCCGTCGGTCGAGACGGTGATGCCGAGGCCAGGGCCCCGTGGCGCCGACCCCCGGCCGTCTGACGACCTCGGCTGGTAGCCGGCGACGTGACCGTCGGTCCAGTCGTTCATGAAGGAGGCGTTCTGGAAGTTCTCCGGCCGCAGCGGTGACCGCCGATTGAGGCATTTACCCGGATTCGCCCTCACTTGCGACCGGAAGTGTCGTGGCCTTCGAAACTAATTCCTTGGCCAAGTAATGGATGAACGGCCGCCCATTACGGAATCCTTGAGAAGGCGAGACCCCCGCTGCCCCCGAAGCGATCAACGAGTGCGATGGCGGACCCGTGGAACAGCTGGAATACCGAAGGCTCATCAAGGTGCTGGAGCAAGTGGCCGGGGCTCGGGAGGGTGAGCTCTATCCGGTGCTGGCCGAGGCTGTCGCCGTCCACCTCGGGTGGGTCGACGCGTTCCTGGCCGAGAACCCAGCGTATCTGGCGCTGGGAAGCGAGGGCGAGGAGCAGTACCTCACCATGTTCCGGCCGGCCTTCGTGGAGGAATACGTCGAGCGCTGGCGCTGGAACAATCCGTTCGCCTCGCACGACGGCGTCACCTGCCTGACCCGCCACGGTGTGGCGACCCTCGGACAGCTCCGCCTGCGGGCGACCGGGCCGGAGCGGGACTTCGCCAACAAATTCCTGCGCCGCAACGGCATCGACGACATGCTGAAGATCGTCGTCAGGTCCCCGGCCACGGGCGCGATCAGCACGCTGGGGGTGCCGTTCGACGGTGATCGGCGCGCCATCGAGCCGGGTGACCTGCTGATGGCGGCCACGCTGGGCCCGTTGCTGAGTCCGTACTTCGACGCGAATCTCGTGCCGGCCGCCGTACGGGACCTCACCTCGGATGAGTGAGAAACACTTCACCCGCTTCCTTGAGAAGACGGGATGTGGCACCCTGCCCGAGCTGATCACCCGGTGGAAACGCCGTCCGACGAGCTGACCGGGCCCTACTGCGGCGGTGGGCACCACGGAAAATCGTTCGCTCCCCCGGTACGCCCTGCGGCAGCATGGTCGCGGGCGGTACCGGCACTCGGGAGGGCGGATGGCTGTGCTCGGATCACTTGAGGCATCCGCGGACGGCTCATCCAAGCGGAAATCCGCCATGCTGCTGGCGCTGCGCTACTACTGCGGCGAGCTGAGGCGCCAGTGGCGGGTCGCGGCGCCCGCGCTGACGTTGCCGGCGATGGGCAACATCTGCCTGTTCTACCTGGCGCCGCTGATGGTGGCCGCGCTGGTCGGGCACCTGGCCGGCGGCGGGGAGGGCACCCTGGCCGCGCTGCTGCCCTACGTGCTCGGCTTCGGCGCACTGCTGCTGGCGGGCGAGGTGCTGTGGCGGTTGGGCCTGCACTTCCTGAACCGTACGGACTCCCGGGGCATCGAGCGGCTCGGTGTGGTGGGCATGGACGAGCTGCTGGCCAAGGACGCGGCGTTCTTCCATGACAACTTCGCCGGTTCGCTGACCAAACGGGTGCTGAGCTTCTCCGGCAGGTTCGAGGAGTTCGCCGACACGCTCACCTTCTCGATCATCGCGAAGCTGGTGCCGCTGGCCTTCGCCTCGGTCGTGCTGTGGCGGTATCACCCGCTGCTGGTCCTCGTCCTGGTGGGCCTCATCATCGTCACCGGCTGCGCCGTCGCCCCGCTGATCCGCCGTCGCCAGGCTCTGGTCGACGAACGTGAGGCCGCCAAAGTGCTGGTGTCGGGACACGTCGCCGACGTGCTGGCCAACATGGAGACGGTACGCTCCTTCGCCGCCGAAGACCGCGAGGCCGTCGAGCATCGGGCGAGGATCGCCGAGCAGCAGCGGCTGACGCTCCGCTCCTGGGACTACAGCAACCTGCGGGTGGACACCGTCGTCGCCCCGATCTCGGTCCTCACCAGTGCCGTGGGCCTGCTCCTCGCCGTGGCGCTGCGAGGTGGCCTGGGCGTGGAGGCCATCGTGGTGACGTTCACGTACTACGCGAACACCATCAGCATCATGTTCGAGTTCAACCAGATCTACCGGCGTATGGAGAGCGTACTGACCGAAGCGGCCCAGTTCACCGAGCTGCTCCTCGTGCCGCCGACCGTGGTGGATCCGGCCGACCCGCAGCCGTTGCTTCCGTCCGACGCGAGCGTCCGCTTCGAGCGGGTGAGGTTCGCCCACGCCGCCGGCCAGTCCCTGTTCGAGGGCCTGGAGCTGGACATCCCCAGCGGCTCCAAGATCGGGCTGGTGGGCCAGTCCGGCGGTGGCAAGACCACCCTCACCCGGCTGTTACTGCGGCTCATGGACGTGGACGGGGGCCGGATCCTGATCGGCGGCCAGGACATCGCCCGGCTGCGCCAGGCCGACCTGCGCAGCCTCATCGCCTACGTCCCCCAGGAACCCGCCATGTTCCACCGGTCGATACGGGACAACATCGCCTTCGCCCGGCCGGGCGCCACCGATGAGGAGATCTTCCGGGCGGCGCGGGCGGCGCATGTCACGGAGTTCGCCGAGTCCCTGCCGGACGGATTCGACACCCTGGTCGGCGAGCGCGGCGTCAAGCTCTCCGGCGGCCAGCGGCAACGCCTCGCGCTCGCGCGCGCCATCCTGCGCGACGCCCCGATCCTGCTGCTGGACGAGGCGACCAGCGCGCTGGACTCCGAAAGCGAGCTCCTCGTCCAGCAGGCCCTGTGGCACCTGATGCAGGACCGTACGGCGCTCGTGGTCGCGCACCGCCTGAGCACCGTCGTCCGCATGGACCGGCTCGTCGTGCTCAACCGGGGGCACATCGTGGAGCAGGGCACGCACGGCGAGTTGCTCCAGGCCCAGGGCCCCTACGCCCGGCTGTGGCGGCACCAGTCCGGCGGTTTCCTCGTCGACGACGACATCCCGGACGCGCTCCATCGCTGACCGAGCCCCTTCCGGAACGGAGGCCCAGTCGATGCGGTCGAGCCACATCATGGTCTTTCAGGTCGAGCGGCTTGTGGCGGGCGGGCTCGTCCGGGAACCGCGCCGGGCGGTGGTAGCCGTGCGGGGCTGATGATGACGGCCTGGCCGGAGATCTCCAGTGCGACCCGGGACATCCCGGGCGGCCAGCGCCGACCGGCGTCCTGAGCTCCGCGGGCACCAGCTTGCGGGGTGCGAAACTGCGACCCGTAGGCTGACCTGGACGTACGCGAGTCTGCTCAGTCCAGGCTCGATGTTCAAGGACGAGCACGACGAGTGCGACAACGTCGTCCTCACGCCGTGAGCCGCCGGGCGGCGGCCCGGCGGCGTGACCGGCACCCCACGACAGGAAACCCACGATGCCCGACGTCATAGACCAGATGGTGACCGCTATCAACGCCCAGGACGTGAACGGGGTCGTGCGCTGCTACCAAGCCCGGGCCACCGTGGTCGGCCCGGAGTTGCAGGCCGAGGGCCATGAACAGATCCGCTCCTACCACCTCCACATGTGGGAGGCGTTCCCCGGCGCCCGCATGACCATCTGGGAACACGTCACCGAAGGCGACACGGTGGCGATCGAAGGGGTCTACACCGGCACACACGAGGGGCCGTTCCTCAGCCCCTGGGGTGAGGTGATCACGCCGACCTCCAGGCTGATAAGCATCCGCTTCTGCTGGATGTCCACCCTGGAGGGCGGCGTCATCGTCAGCCAGCGCCTCTACCACGACCAGATGGAGATCTACAGCCAGCTCGGCATCCGGCTCACCACGATGAGGTAGCGGGGTGCGGCCGACGCGGGTCCCAGTCGGCCACCTCGCGACCGGTGTGCCGGTGATCGTGCCGTACATTCCTTGGCATGCCCCCCGCATGGCTGGACACCGGTGACAAGGTCGCATCGGTGGTGGGAGCCGCCGCGGGCGTGACGGCCCTGCTCGTCCAGGTCTTCGGGGCGGCTACCCGGCAGCCGGAGGGTGGCGACACGGCGGGCAGGGCGTCTCGCCCGTGGAGGAGCCGTGTTTCCCTGGCGGCGTTCGTCACCGCCGGAGTTGTCGCCCTCGCCTCGACGGGGCTGGCCGTGGCGCGCCGGGAGTTCAGCCTGCAGCTCGTCATCGCCGTCGTCCTGGCCGTCGTGATCGGGGCGATGCACGCCGCCGTACGCCGCCGGGAGCCGGTCCCGCTCAGCCCGGCTCTCCGGCGTCTGCTGGCCGTCCAGCGCGATGAGGCCGAGCGCCATCGTTACCAGCTGACGGGATGGCATCTGCCGCGCGTCACCACCATCTACGTGCAGCAGCGGGCCGAGGCCGGCCTCACGGCCGTCGGCCGTACGGCATCGGGGAGCGGTGCGTTACCGCCCACGGAGGTCATCGCGCGGTTCGAGCACGCTGTGGTCGTCGCGGAGCCGGGAGCCGGGAAATCCACGCTCACCGCACACCTCGCCGCCGCCTCCTCAAGCTGGTGGCCGGCGGCGCGGCGCGGGACGCGGAGCGCGTCGCCGTTCGGCGAGGCCGTCGCACTGCGGCTGCCCGCCGCCCGGCTGGTGGGCAGCGATCTGCCGGCCGCACTGGCCGGTTACTGGTCCGGGTATGGGCAGCCGGTGTCAGCGGAGATGTTCGCCGCGCCGCCGCTGGACGGTGCCCGGTGGCTCGTCCTGGTCGACGGCATGGACGAGATCGCCGACCCCGCCGACCGCTCACAGGTGCTGACCATGCTGGCCGCTGCCATCGAGCACCGGTCGGAGGTGTTCCGGTTCCTCATCACGACCCGGCCGCTGCCACCGGGCGAGCTGTCCGACCTGGTGCGGTCCGGGGCGACCGAGTTGCGGCTACGGCTGTTCGACGGGGCTGACCTGCAACGGTTCGCCGAGCGCTGGTTCGAGGCGCGGCCGCCGGCTGGGCGGGAGGGCGACCCCCAGGAGGCCGCCAAGGAATTCGTGACCGGAATCAGGCGTAGCGCCGTGGCCGCGCTACCGCGCGTGCCGCTGCTGATCACCATGGCGGCGTTGCTGTTCGAGCGGGATCCCGCCGTTGGTTTGCCCACCGACCGTACTCAGCTGTACGAAGAATTCATCGCCCTGCTCCGCACCGCCAGGCGGTGGAACGAGAAGAACGGCGCGAAGGAGTGGGCCGAGCAGGAGGATGACCTGCTGTGCCACCTTGCCGCCCTCAAGGTGCACTCGCCGGAATGCCACCTGCTCCAGGCGGCGGTGGAGTGGACGGCGACGCGGGACAACACGCCGATGACGAGCTCGGCGCTCACCGGCATGGTGTACAACCGGCTGCTGGCCACCTCACTGCTGATCGCCGACGGCGGCGATGTCGCATTCCTGCACCAGAGCATCGCGGAATACCTGGCCGCCGGGCGGGAGACCTTCGACGAGGCCGCCTGGCGGCAGCGGATGGGCGATCCGTCGGCCCGGGAGTTCGCCCTGTTCGTGCTGGGCCGCGCCGGTCCGCCGGCGACCGATCTGCTCCTCCGGCTCCTGGGAGGCACGGATGCGGGCCTGGCCGCGGCCGGGCGAGTGATCGCCGACGGGGCACGCGTACCACCGGAGCTGATCGACCAGGTGCTCACCGGCCTGCTGGTCCGGATCAGGACGGGCCATCACGGCGACGATCTGGACGTGCTCGCCCAGTTGGCCGCCTCCCACCCGGAGACGGTTCCGGCACTGATCGAGACCTGCCGGGATCCTGACGTTCCTGTCTGGACACGGGCGATCCTGGCAGACTGCCTGGCCGAGGTCGACGGGGAGCTCGGCTGCCGGCTGCTCGCTGTGATCTGCCTGGAGGAGGACCTCGCGTCGCACCCCGTACGACGCTGGTGCGCCGAGCGGGTCTCAGCGCACGGTGACCGAAGCGCCGTCAGGTCGGTGCAGAACATCCTGGACCGTGAGGAAGGCTGGACGCCGTCCCCATGGTCGCTGGATCTGCTGCCTCCGCTGCCGGAAGCCCCGGAACGCGCGCTGGCAGCGCTCGCAGGCGATCCGCGCCAGGACATCCTGCTGCGGGTCCAGGCGGCCACCGCGCTCCTGGAACACGGAACGCCGACCGCCACCCAGACCCTGCTCGACATCACCACCGATCCCGGCGAGGACATCCGGGCCCGCTTCGAAGCGGCCCGGGTGCTGGCCCTGTCGGCCCGGCCCGCGATCCTGACCGGCCTGCGGGCCATGGCCGCCGATCCAAGCGCCTGGCCCATGATGAAATACCAGGCCGCGGCCATACTCGCCGGCCTCGGCGATCCGGTGGGCCTGGCCACACTGCGCGACCTGGCGACGACCGCGCCGGAGTCCTGGATCCGCTTTCGAACGGCCGAGACCCTGTGGACGCTGGGCGACGCGCACGGGCTCAAGGTGCTCCGCCGGCTCGCCGTCCACGCCGGGACGGGGCTGCCCACCCGCGTGGCAGCCGGTCGCCTGCTCCTGGCCGACGAGGACCAGCCGACCCGCGACGCCCTGCACCGGCTCCTTGCGGGCGACGAGCGGTTGTCCGTCCGTTACGGAGCGGCCCTGGCACTGCGCGAGCCGAAGGCCCTGCGCGAACTGGCGGAAAACGCGTCGGTCGGACCGCGCGCCCGGCAGAGCATCGGCGTGGCGCTGCTGGAGTCAGGCGATCCCAGCGGCATGGAGGTGCTCCACCTGCTCACCACCCAGTCGCCGCATTCCGGGCCACGGGTCGACGCCGCCCGCACGCTGTCCCGATACGATCGGGCCGCCGGGGTGGCGGCGTTGCGTTCGATCTTCGACGAGACCGGCACGGACGACCGCGTTCGCTACCAGGCGGCACAGTCCCTGCTGGCTCTGGACGAGGACGTACCACTCGCCCGGCTCGCCGAACAGGTCCGGGACGCGGGGCTACGCGTGACGATCGGCGCGACCATGCACGCCCACGGGAACGGCGACGGCATCGCGATGCTCGGCAAGGTGCTGAATGACGCGCGGGCGAAGGAGACGGTGCGGGCACGCGCGGCGGACGCGCTGGCCGCGTGCGGGCCGCCGGGGCGGGGCGTACTCAGGCGGCTCGCCGACTCCACCGCAAATCCTCTGGGCTGGCCGGCGGTGGTGGCACTGGCCCGAGCCGGGGAAGAGCAGGACCCCGCCTGGTTCACGGCCCGCTTCCCACGGCGCAGGCTGAACTGGTGGCGTACGCGTGACGATGACGCCGTGTATGCGCTCGAAGTGATCGGTGGCGTGGGGCCGTGTGCCGTCCTGGAACGGCTGGCCCGCGACCGAAGGGCGGCCGACCGGCGGATCCGGCTCATGAGCGTGGCGGCGCTGGTGTCGATGGGGAACACGACGGTCCTCCAAGGCATCGCCGACGACTCCCGGACCGACCCACTCGTACGTTGTCTGGCAGCCGCGTTCCTCCTTGCCGAGGGGCGATCCGGCGTGGCCCTGCCCGTGCTCATGAGCGTACGGGACCGGCGTCTTCGGAGCCCGTTCGCCCGTTACGTGGCCGACCGGCTGATCGCGGCCCACGAAGGGCTCCCAACCGGTTCTCCGCCCATCCGGTGGCGCCTGCCGCTGTCCTGGTACTTCATGGACATCGACGCCTTCGAGCTGTGAGCGCGGTCCGGCCTTATGTGGTGATCGACACGGACGCGAATCACGTTCTCCAGCGGCGACGACAGTCTCAGTGAGAGCACCGGCCGGTTGAGGGTGTCGCCCCGGCGGTTGATGACGGCGGTGGGCGCGGTCACGGTGATCGTGTCTTCCTCGGTGCGGATGTCGTGGGCCTCGGCCGCGTACAGCGCACTGACGCCGGGCCGTAGCTGCCACAGCCCGTCGGTGAACTTCATGAGTAAAGATCCTTTCGAACGACGGTGACCGCGTCACCCTTTGAGCCCGCCGGCGGGCAAGAACCCCGGCCCGAGAACCGTATCCCTCCCCCCGGGGGCCACCGCGTCCCCGGCCGCCGACCGGCGCCGCTCGCTCTGGCGGGAAGCAGCGCTTCGGGGCTGCTCCCTATCGGTTATTCGGTCATTGGGCTGCTGTGATGGGTGAGACCGGCGTAGTACTTTGCTCGCATGTCTCACTCAAGTGAAGCGGGATTGACCGCCGGCTTACGTCGGAAGGCCGTCAGGGTGGCCGTCGCGGGGATCATCGCCGGGTCGCCGATTTGCTTTGGTTCGTCGGCCGCGTACGCGTCGGACGGGACGCAGCGGGCCAACGCCGTCGTCGTCTGGGACAGGAACGCTCAGACCGCCATGTGGGACGTCGCCCAGCAGCAGCCGCCGGAGCAGTCCCGCAGCGCTGCCATGGTGCACGGAGCCATTTACGACGCGGTGAACGCGATCGCGGGCAGTCCGTACCAGCCGTATCTGACCGCGCCTCACGTCAAGGGGGCCGCGTCCATGGACGCGGCCGTGGCGAGCGCCGCCTACCGGGTGCTGAGCGCGCTGTTCCCCGACCAGCGGGAGAGGCTGACGACGCAGTACGACGAGGCGCTGGCCGCGATTCCGGCCGGCGGGCCCAAGCAGCGTGGCATCGCGGTCGGCGTTCAGACCGCCTCGGCGATGATCGCGGCGCGGAAGAACGACGGGGCCTACGGCGACCAGACCTGGACCGTGGGCACCGAGCCCGGTCAATGGCGGCCTACACCTCCCGCCTTCGCCGCGAGCAGCGCCTGGATCGCTCACCTCAAGCCGTTCCTCATCCCCAGCGGGTCCATGTTCCGCACCTCCGGCCCGCCGGCGCTCACCAGCAAGCGCTATGCCGAGGAGATCAACGAGGTCCAGGAGATCGGCTCGAAGACCAGCACGGTCAGGACCGAGGACCAGACGCAGGCCGCGATCTGGTGGCACGACCGGAACGGGGGCGACTGGGAGATCAAGCGCCAGCTCGCGACGACGCACCGGCTCAGCACGCTCCAGGCGGCGCGGATGTACGCGATGGTCAACCTGTCCAAGGCCGATGCCACGATCGCCTGCAACAGCGAGAAGGCGGCCTGGCACTTCTGGCGGCCGATCACCGCGATCCGGGAGGCCGGCACCGACGGCAATCCGGACACGACGCCCGATTCCGGCTGGGAGCCTCTGCTCGTCACGCCGCCGCATCCCGACTTCACCTCCGGGCACGCCTGTTCCACCGGGGCGGGCATGTCGTCACTGAGGCACTTCTTCGGCCGGGACGACCTGTCCTTCAGCGCGTTCAGCCCCGACGCGGACGCCACCCGATATTTCCACAGTTTCTCGCAGGCACTCGCCGAGGTCATCGAGGCCCGGGTGTGGGGTGGCATTCACACCCGCTCGGCTGATGTGCAGGGGGCGAAGATCGGCGAGCAGGTGAGCGCGTACATGGGGGCGCACTACTTCAAGCCCGTGCCCCGCTCGTAGATCCGGAGTGCACGCTGAGCCCGGTGCGTTCGGGCGACCTGGCCGATGCTCAAACCCGAAACATGTGCCCCAATTTGACCTAGAGTCGGCTCTAGATCCTACGGTTCCGAGGTATGAGATATCGCATCCTCGGCGGCACGGGTATCGAGGTCAGCACCCACTGCCTCGGCACCATGATGTTCGGCTCGGCCGGCAACCCCGACCACGATGACAGCATCCGCATCATCCACACCGCTCTCGACCACGGGATCAACTTCGTCGACACCGCCGACATGTACTCGGCGGGCGAGTCAGAGGAGATCGTGGGCAAGGCCCTGCAGGGCCGGCGGGACGAGGTGGTGCTGTCGACCAAGGTGCACTTCCAGATGGGAGAGGGCCCCAACCGGGGCGGCAACTCGCGGCGTTGGATCATGCGCGAGGTCGAGGCGAGTCTCAAGCGGCTGCGCACCGACTGGATCGACCTCTACCAGATCCACCGGCCCGACCACCGGACCGACATCGAGGAGACCCTCTCCGCACTGACCGATCTGGTAAGGCAGGGCAAGATCCGGGCCTTCGGCAGCTCGGCCTTCCCGGCGCACGAGACGGTCGAGGCCTACCATGTGGCCCGGCAGCGCGGCTTGTACCGGTTCCGCACCGAGCAGCCGCCGTACAACATCCTGGCCCGCGGCATCGAGGGCGACGTCCTTCCCACCGCGCAGCGGCTCGGCATGGGCGTGCTCACCTACAGCCCGCTGGGCTGGGGGTTCCTGACCGGTCGTTACCGCAAGGGGCAGCAGGCCGACCTGTCGCGGGGCCGCGCCGCGCGCGCACCAGAACGGTTCGACCCGTCCATCCCGGTCAACGCGGCCAAGCTGGAGATCGTCGAGGAGCTGGTGAAACTGGCGGACGAGCTCGGCTGCACCCTGCCCGCGCTGGCCGTCGCCTTCGTCGCCGCACACCCGGCGGTCACCTCGGTGATCCTCGGTCCGCGCACGATGGAGCAGTTGGAGGGCTTGCTGAAGGGCTCCTCGCTGGTGCTCGACGACTCCGTGCTCGACCGGATCGACGAGCTCGTGCCGCCCGGCACGAACGTCTACCACCCCGTCGGTCTCTGGAGCCCCGCGCCCCTGACCGACCCCGCGTTGCGCCGCCGCCCGCTCGGCGACCGCGCCGCGAGCTGACCCAGACATGTTTCCGGTCCCGGGGCACTTCATGTGACATGATCCGGCCGGGACCGGCGAGGCGGCAGCGGCTTACCCGGTGTGGGCCACGACCGTGTCGCAGGAGCGAGGGCCGGCTTCGCCGGGCTCAGGACAGGGCGACCTGAACACCATCGGAGAAGATCGAATCGTGCAGTTCGATCGTCTCCGATGTCAGGTCGCTGCCCGTGAGGGTCATGCCCGTATGGCTGCGACATCGGAGCGTCTCCTTGGCCGTCGAAAAGCAGGTAAGGGTTGGGACGTTCCAAGGGTGGGGCGAGGGTGCCGAGAAACACGTCCAGGATGTGTCCGAAAACGGACACGGATTGTGGGCGGCCTGGCACGCACCGCTGCGCCATCCAGTAGATATCCCGGCTGGAGGATCATGCGTCTCCCCTCAGCTCCGCGGTCTCACGGCGGGGCGGGCTGACGTGGGCCCCCGCTGAAAGTTTCCCCCGCCACAGCCCCTCCACCAGCGTTGTTATCGGCGGCTGTCACCGCGCACCCTCCCCTGGGCGCCGGATGGCGTACCTTACTCCCGCTCATCCACATCCGCGTCCAAGGGAGTCGTCGTGCGTACATGGTTGGCCCGCTCCGTTGTGTCCTTTCTGATGGTGCCGCTGACGGCCGCTCCGGCGGCCCCCTCCGCCTTGGCTCAGACGGACGCGCGTACGTGCGCGAAGGCGAATCTGCTGTTCTGCGAGGACTTCCAGGCCATGCCCGTCGGCGGCGCGAGCAGTCTCCACTGGGGAATCGACACCAAGCACGGCACGCTCACCGTCGAGCGCGGCGGGCGGCGGGGGCAGAAGGTGCTGCGCGTGCACACCGAGGGCAACGGCCGCGCGTTCCTGAAGGTGGACGACTTCGCCGCGCCGGGCAACAGCTTCTACGGGCGCGTACGGCTGCGGGCCGACGCGTTCCCGACCGCGCCGGACTGGGCGCACTACACTCTGGTCGAGGCCACCGGCGACGGGGCCGAGATCGTCCGCCCGCTCGGCGGCCAGTACACCCCGCCGCCCCACGGGGGAGCCGCGTACTGGGGCGTCGGCGCGGACGGCGGCCCCACCGGAGACTGGACGAACTGGCGAACCACCACGCCTTCCGTCGCCGGGACCTGGACATGCGTGGAGTGGCACATGGATGCCGGCGACAACCGAATCTCGTTGTGGTTCGACGGGGTGGCCAAGCCGGAGCTCACCGTGTCCACCCGGGAACACGGCGGCAACCCGGTGGACTTCGTCTTCCCGAGGTTCGACACGATCAAGCTGGGCTGGCAGCTCTACCAGGGGAACCCGACCCCCGCCGCTTACGACGTGTGGATGGACGACATCGCGCTGAGCAGCCGCAGAGTGGGCTGCTGACGCGCGCCTCCTCGGCCGAGTCCAGGCAGGGCGTGCGCCTGCCGATGACGATGCCCGGCTCCACCTCCCAGTCCGGCCTCGTGGAATTGCGCGGGCTGGGGCGGGCCGGGCACGAACCGTCAGTGGCCCGGGTGAGGTACCGCGCCGCTCCCCAGTAACCGGACCGGGTGTCGCGGCATCGTACGTGACCAGGGTGGCCTTGGCCTAGACGCGCAGCACTCTGGGGCCGGCCGCGCCGTAGCGCTGCGCGGACGCTCGGGACAGCTGTTTGCCGGCGATGACCCAGGTCAGCTGCCCGACGTCGGCGAACTTGGCGAAGCTGGTCACCCCGAATCGAGTGTGCTCGCACAACAGCACGGACTGGCGGGCCGCCCGCATCGCCGCCGCTTTGGCCTGTGCCACGGACGGGTCCGGAGTCGTCAGCCCGCGGTCGATCGACACCCCGTTGGCGCCCATGAAAGCCAGGTCGACATTCAGCTCTCCGAGCATCCCCGTCGCCCATCGGTCGACGGTGCCCATGGTCGTCGGCCGTAGCCGGCCGCCGACAATGATCACATCGTGATCGGTCTGACGGCCGAGTTCGGCGGCAACGGTCAGAGATCGGGTCACCACGGTCATCCGCTGCAGCCGGCGCATCGGCCCGACCAGATCCTCCGGCAGCGCACCCTCGTCGAGGAACACCGTGCCGACGTCGGCCATCAGGGCGACCGCGGCCTCGGCGATTGCCAGCCGCTCCTCGGTCCGGGCCTTGTGCCGGTACTCCACCGGCGCCTCGTAGCCGCCGATGTCCGTGGGGTAGAAGACGCCGTACGACCGGACGATCATCTGCTGGGCCTCGAGCGCGCGCAGATCCCGGCGCAGTGTCGCCGGCGAGATCGCGAACAGGTCGGCGATCTCGGAGACGACCGCACGGCCTTCGTTCCGGACGTAACTGAGGATTCGCTGCTGACGATCGAAGGCATGGCCCCGAAACGAGCTGGACATCCCTGCTTGCACCCTTGCATATGTGATTGAAACGTTCGCGCAATGATCACAGATTCGCGACCGTCTGACCAGAGTCAAGCACCTGACCTTCAGTAAAGTCTCCAGCGATTCGTCCTCGATGCGGATGGGTGGTAGCCCATGAGCAATGGAGCAAGCGATCTCGGTTCGAGATCAGCTCTGTCGGTCAGCGCCCGCCGACCGGCCGATGCCGGGGGAACGACCTCCGAGCGACCACTCGGTGCGACACGCCGACGCCGGCGCGGTTACCTGCTGTTCGCCGCGTTCGCGTTACCGAACCTGGCGTTGATCGCCGTGTTCTCCTACTGGCCGATCATCGAGAACATCTATCTGAGCTTCACCACCTGGGACTTCATCTCGCCGCAGGCCGACCTGGTCGGCCTGCTCAACTACCGGGCCCTGTTCAGCAACTGGACCTTCTCCGAGGTCCTGTTGCGCACGCTGGTGTGGGTGGTCGTCGTCGTTGTCGTGACCTTGGTGCTCGGCCTGGCGCTGGCGCTGTTGTTCTCACGGCGCATGCGGGGCACCACCGCGGTGCAGACGCTCGCCTTCTCCCCGCACGTGCTGTCGGGCGCGGCGATCGCGACCATCTGGCTGCTGATCTTCGATCCCCATCACGGCCTCAGCCGGATGGTGTTCAACGCGTTCGGAGCGGACTCGCCGGCCTGGACGACCGACGGCTCCTGGGCACTGTGGGCGTTGATCATCGTCTCCATCTGGAAGGGCCTCGGCTTCGTCGCGATCGTCTACCTGGTGGGCATCCAGCAGATTCCGGCCGAGGTGCTGGAAGCGGCCCGTATCGACGGTGCCGGCCGGTGGACGCAGTTCCGGCGGGTGATCTTCCCGCTCCTCTCCCCGACCACCTTCTTCCTGGTGATCACCCAGACGATCTCGGCCTTTCAGGCCTTCGACGTGATCGCCATGATGACCGGCGGCGGACCTGCCCGTGCCACCACCACGTTGAGCTGGTTCATCTACGACGAGGCGTTCAACCGTTCCAATGTCGGTGTCTCAAGCGCGGCTTCGATGATCATGTTCGTGGTGCTGATGGCGATCACCGTACTGCAGTTCCGATTCGTCGAGCGGAGGGTGCACTACTGATGACGGTCATGCCAACCGCGGTCACCCCGCAGAAGTCGTCCGGCCCTCGGCGTACGCGCTGGTGGGGCGTGGCCGCCCTGGTGGTCGCGGCCCTGATCTTCCTGATCCCGCTCTACCTCTTCGTCAGCACGGCGTTCAAGACCGACGCCGACATCAACAGCTGGCCGCCGCGGCTGATCCCGCGATCGCTGACCCTGGAGAACTTCGTCAACGCCTGGACGTTGGCCCCGTTCGACCAGTTCCTGATCAACTCGGCCGTGGTGGCCGTGATCGGGACGGTGCTCAAGGTGGTGTTGGCGATCTCCACCGCGTACGCCTTCGCCTTCCTGCCGTTCCCCGGCAAGCGCTGGCTGTTCATCTTCATGCTCGGCGCGCTGATGGTGCCGGGGCACGTGACCCTGCTGGTGAACTACATCACCATCGGCCAGTTGAACCTGGTGAACACCTATGCCGGCCTGATCCTGCCGGGTGTGGCGTCGGCATTCGGCACCTTCCTGCTCCACCAGTTCTTCCGGTCGATGCCGCGGGAGGTGCTGGAGGCGGCGCAGCTGGACGGCGCCGGGCATCTACGCACGATCATCTCGTTCATCGTGCCGATGGCCCGACCGGCGATCATCACGGTCGGACTGATCGCCCTGATCGACGAGTGGAACGGCTTCGTCTGGCCGCTGATCGTCACCAACTCGGTCAACATGCGAACGCTGCCGATCGGGTTGCTCTACCTCAAGGAGAACGACGGCATCAACGACTGGGGCGCCCTGATGGCCGGAACCCTGTTCGTCATCCTGCCGATGGCGATCGTCTTCCTGCTGGCACAGCGCTACATCGTCGCCGGCCTGGCCGGCAGCGTGGTTCGCCGATGATCGTCACGTGCCTGCGATCCGGTTCGATCGGAAAGGAACCCGTGTGACCGGGACCAGTTTCAGCCGCCGCCGACTCCTGACCGGTGCCACCGCGGCTGCTGCCAGCCTGGCGCTGACCGGCTGCGTCGGCCGCCCGAGCGGCGACTACGCCCAGGTGAGCGGACAGGTGCCACCGCAGTTCGCCCGCCGCGAGCGGGTCGTGCTGTGGAGTGCGTTCACCTCCCACAACGCCGAGATCCTGCAGTCGATCATCGACGGGTTCAACGATTCGCAGCAGGACCTCTTCTGCGAGATCCAGCTGTTTCCCGGATACCCCGCGCTCGATTCGAAGCTGGCCGCCAGCTTTGCCATAGCGCAGGTTCCCGACCTCGTCACGCTCAGCGACGTGAACTGGAACCGCTACTTCCTCGCCGAGGCACTGGAACCGCTGACCGGCTACTTCGACGCCGGTTTCGGCCCCGACGCGTTCCATCCGAGGTTCCTGGCCGAGGGCACCATTCGAGGCCAGGTCCACTGGCTGCCCTGGGCTCGCTCGACACCGCTCTTCTACTACAACAAGGAGATCTTCGCCGGCGCCGGGCTGCCCGACCGCGGACCGAAGACGTTCACCGAGTTGCGGGAATGGGGCCGTCAGCTCAAGGGCTTCAGATACCGCGGCTCACCGGTCAAGATGCGCGGCTACAGCAGCACGGACGACTGGTACTTCCAGGGCTCGACCTGGGCCTTCAACGGCGGCTACTCCGATGGCATGGCGCCGAGGCTGGACTCCGAGCAGACCATCGCCGCCCTGGAGTTCGATCGGGCGTTCATCCACGACGACCAGATGGCCTACCTGGCCGGCGACGTCAACGCCGATTTCGTGGCCGGGGTGACGGCGACCATCTGCAACTCCACCGGTGCGCTCACCTCGCTGCTCAAGGCCGCCAAGTTCGAGTTCGGCGCCGCCTTCCTGCCCGAGCAGGACGCGCCCGGCGTCCCGACCGGGGGCAGTGGACTGGCGATCATGCGCAACGCGACCAAGGCCCGCAAACAGGCAACCTGGGAAGTGATCAAGTACCTCGCCGAGAAGGGCGCGCCCGAGTGGAGCCTCAACACCGGCTATCTCCCGGTGACCACCAGCTCTCTCAACTCATCGAAGATCAAGGAGCGCAACGCCACGACCCCCGCGTACCAGATCGCCCAGGATCAGCTGAGCCGCGCCCGCCAGGCGGATGTGATGCGCCGGTACGTGAACGAGACGATCTCCGAGATGCTGATCGGGCTGCAGAAGGTGTACGCCTCCAACGCCGACCCGGGCGAGGTGCTGCGTGAAGCCGCCCGAAACCTTGACCCGGCCATCCAGCGCGTGCTGCCGAAGTATCGGCGGCTGGTGGCGTCCTGACCCTGGACCTCTCGCGCCGCCGCTCCGTCGGCCGCCCGCACGAGATTTCATCGTTCTATCGAGAAAGGAAGATCGTGGCATTTGCCGTCATCGGACACCGCGGCGCCATGGCCGAAGCACCCGAGAACACCATTGCGTCCTACCGCGTGGCGGAAGAGGTCGGCGTCGATGAGGTGGAGACCGACGTACGAATCAGCTCCGACGGGCAACTCTTCATGCTGCACGACGCGACCCTGGACCGGGTCGCGGCCGAGCCGGCCGGCCAGGGCCTGGGCCCGGTCGCGGAGCTGGCCTGGTCGAAGATCAGCTCGGTCGATGTGGGCCAGGGTGAGCGGGTGCCCACCCTGGAGCAGATGTATCAGGCAACGACGCGGCTGATCCAGTTGGAGATCAAGGATCTGGCCGCCATCGACGGCCTGGTCGACTTCTTCCCCCACCATCCCGACTACGCGGAGCGGACGATCCTGACCAGCTTCTCGGCCGAGGCGATGGCCACCGTAGCCGGGAGGCTGCCGGAGATTCCGCGGGGCATGATCGTGTCCAGATGGACCGACGCCGAGGCCTACCCAGGCGGCCACCGGAAGTTGATCAAGGAAACCGGGTCCTGCCGCATCCACAGCGGCGGGGAAGGGCTGACCGCCGAGCTCGTCCGGCAACTGCACGACGAGGGCATCCCGGTGCATGGCTGGCCCACCCGCAGCGAGGACGATCTGCGGCACTGGCTCGAGCTCGGCGTGGACGGGACGACCGGCGACGATCCCCGTACAGTGCGACGCTGGCTCGCCGAGGCCCTGCGGTAACGGCGAGCACAACTGCCCCGAGTCCTCCTGATCAGGCCAGGCTCGAGGGCCGGGGCCCTGTCATAGCCCGTACGCGCGGCCCTCGACGCCCCACTCCCCGAAGGGCGGATGCTCACCCCGCTCGATCGCCCTGATGGAAGGCCGGCCGATGTGGGCGAAGACCAGTCGTTTCACCTCGTGATCACGAGCATCCTCGGCGACCTTCAGGACCGCGGCGTGCCCGCCCACGCCGCCGGCGAAGCGGATCGGCCGGTTCCAGCCGGCCGCGTCCGCGAACATCAGGTCCACGCCCGACGCCCATTCCGGAAAGACCCAGAACTCCGGCGCCCACACAGCCCTGCCCCGAGGTGTGCGGATCAGGTAGCCGAAGGTGGGATGGGAGGTGTGGGCGACCGGCAACGGCACGATCTCCACACCTGCCGCCCGGTAGTCCGCCACCGCAACCGCCAGCCCGAGCTCCCGCGCCGTACGGCGGATCAGGGGCATCAGCTCGGCGCGCTCGTCGCAGACCAGCCAGCCGTCCAGCCGCCGGCCGAGCGCGGCCTCGTCGCCGGCGTCCAGCAGCACGCAATGGCCTGGCCAGCGGACGAGCAACCCGGCCGGGCGGTAGCGCGGGGAGTTCATCGCCCCGACGCCGACCAGGCAGAACCGGATGACCGGCATCACCCTGCTCATCACCCACTCCTGCCGAGCTTCTCGACCCCTCGCGCGGCCGGCGCGTTCGCCACGCCAGGCCGCAGCAGGCCCTGCCGCCCGCCCATCAGCCCCTCAGCCAGGTGCCGGAGGACGTGGCTCCGGCGCCGCGGGCGGCGTGGCCCTGGGCGTCCGATCGGCATGACCCGCCGGCAAGCCCTCCCCCTACCCAAACATTCGAACAGACATCCCCCTCCGAAGAGGCCGTACCGGGTAGCGACAGCAGGCAGGTCAGCCGGCCGCGCCGATGCCGTTGACCAGGTCTTGACGACTTTCTTGCCGACGCGGGCGAGTGCCCGGATCTAACCTTGAAAGGGAAGGGGCATGCCATGATCACCATCATCGTGCTCGGGCTGATCGTCATGCTCACGGTCTGGCTGGTGGTCAGCAGCATCCGAGTCGTCAATCAGGTTGAGCGCGGCGTGGTCTTCCGCTTTGGCAAGGCCCAGCGGGAGGTCCGCCGGCCGGGGCTCACCTTCCTCATCCCGGTCGTGGACCGGATGAGGAAAGTGAACGTCCAGATCGTCACGATGCCGGTGCCCACACAGGAGGGCATCACCCGTGACAACGTCTCCGTCCAGGTCGACGCCGTCGCGTACTTCCGGGTCGAGGAGCCATTGCGGGCGGCCATCGCGGTGCAGAGCTACCTGTTCGCGATCGAGCAGGTAGCGCAGACGTCACTGCGCTCGATCATCGGCAAGAGCGATCTGGACGACCTGCTCTCCAACCGCGAGGAGCTGAACAAGGGCTTGGCGCTGATGATCGACAGCCCTGCGCTCGGCTGGGGCATCCACATCGACCGCGTGGAGATCAAGGATGTCCATCTGCCCGAGGGCATGAAGCGATCCATAGCCCGTCAGGCCGAGGCCGAGCGGGAGCGCAGGGCCCGTGTGATCACCGCGAACGGAGAGTTCCAGGCCGCGCAGAGGCTCGCCGACGCCTCGGCCATCATGAACGAGACTCCCGGCGCGCTTCAGCTACGCCTGCTGCAGACCGTGGTGGAAGTGGCGGCCGAGAAGTCCTCCACGCTGGTCATGCCGGTGCCCGTGGAGCTGCTGCGCTTCTTCGAGCGCTCCGCGAGGAACGGCGCGGCCGCGGAGGCCGCTGAGCAGGTCGCCGGCCCCTCGGAAGGGAAACCCGAAGGGCAACCGGCCGTGACGGACACCACCGCGCCCGAGCTGACCGCGCCAGGGCCTTCCTTCGAACGTTCCGGCGCGGAATCGGCCGCGAGGAGCGGCGCCCCGCGCACCACATAGACCAAGCACCATCAGGAGCTTCGTCGAACGGTTGGTATCCGCGGGGTGAGGAGGCGAGTTCGCGATCTTTGTGTGACGCCGTCACAGACAGTGGTCGAGAGTCCCGCCCTGCGCCCGGGCGAGCGCGCGAGGCCGACTCACCGAGGCCGGCTCGCCCGTGCTCGCGACCGCCGCGCATCCCGGCATGGCGGCCACCAACCTCCTCGGGCACCTCGGCAACGAGCACCCTCTGCTGCGTCGGCTCCTCGCGACCGTCACCAGTCCCTTCTCGCAGAGCGAGGACGACGGCGCCCTGCCCACGCCCTTTGGCGGACACGCAGCACAGGACCGATCGCTCAGCCGGCCGCGCGTCTTAGCACGTCAGGTCACATTCCTCCAGGTCCACGCTCGTGGTCAGTGCCTCGTTGGCGTCGATCTCGACTCTCATCCGTTCCAGGCGAGCGCGTGCTCCGGCGAGCGCGTCGGAACCGAGCAGCAGCCGCAGCGGCGGCATCTCGGTGTCCACGGCCGCGGCGATGGCCGCGGCGGCCCGGACCGGGTCGCCAGGCTGGCGGCCGGACACGGCGAGCGTGGCTTCACGGCGCTTGCCGGCGGTCTGCTCGTAGTCGGCCAGGCGTGTCGGAGACTGCCGCATCGATGTCCCAGCCCACTGGGTGCGCAGACCGCCGGGTTCCGCGATCGTCACCCTGATGCCGAGCGGTGCGACTTCCGCGGCCAGCGACTCCGACAGGCCCTCCAGCGCGAACTTCGTGGCGTGGTAGTAGCCGGTGGCGGCGAAGGCGGCCAGGCCGCCGAAGGAGGAGATGTTGACGATGCGCCCCGAGCGGCGCGCCCGCATGCCGGGCAGCACGGCCTTGAGAACCGTCACCACACCGTGCACGTTGGTGTCATACAGGGCACGTACCGCGGCCTCTTCGCCTTCTTCGATGGCGGCCAGGTACCCGTATCCGGCGTTGTTGACCAGGACGTCGATGCGCCCAAACGATTGCTCGCATGCCTGGACGGCCGCGGTCACCGACGCGGGGTCGGTGACATCAAGCTCCAGAGCCAGCGCACGGTCGCCGTATCTGGCGGCCAGATCGGTCACGGCCGTGCGATCACGGGCAGTGACAGCTACCCGGTCGCCCCGCTCCAGGGCGTGCCGGGCCAGAGCGCGGCCCAGGCCGCTGGAGCATCCGGTGATCAGCCATACAGGCGATTCATTCATGTCGTTCGGCATGCCTTCATGACAACAGCAAGCCGGCGGACGTGCCACGCCCCCTCAAGGGAGGCCCTCACAGGGTCAGCTTCGCGTGTGGCGCGGAGTGCGGCAGGGCCTGTGAGCAGCGGTAAACTCGGCCAGAATGGCAGGTTACGACAACCAGCTCGGTTCCTTCCTGCGCAGTCGCCGGGAGAGGATCGACGCTGCCTCCGCCGGCGTCATTGACAACACGCGACGGCGGGTCAAGGGGCTGCGCCGCGAGGAGTTGGCGCTGCTCGCCGGGCTCAGCCCTTCCTACTACACCCGGATCGAGCAGGGCCGCGACCGGCACCCCTCCCGCGAGATCCTCGAAGCCCTGGCCCGCGTGCTGCGCCTGGACGACACCGAGCGGGCCTACCTGTGGTCCCTGGCGATGCCGCCACTGGCAGCAGCCGGCAACAACACCGTTCCCGCCCGCACGGTGCGGCCAGGAGTGCTGCACCTGCTGGAGCGATGGGGGGACCTGCCCGCGTTCGTCGTCAGCCCCAGCCGCGACGTGCTGGCCGGCACCACGCTCGCGGCCCGGGTCAACCCGGCCTGGAGCCCGGGGCACAACCTGATCGAGTTCGCCTTCCTCGACCCGCGCGCACAAACGGTCTATCCCGACTGGGCCGAGATCGCCCTGCAGGCCGTCGCGGGTCTGCGCGCCACCGCGGCCACCCGCCGCTCAGAACTCGGCGGTTTCGTGGCGAGCATGCGCGAGCGCAGCAAAACCTTCCGCGCGCTGTGGGACTCCCACGACGTGTACGAGCGGGTGATGGGTGAGAAACGACTCGCCGTTGACGGCCTCGGCATCCTCCGCCTCACTTTCGAGACCTTCGCGCTCTCCGGACCCGAGGGCCACATCCTGTACGTGTACTTCCCCCGTCCCGGCAGCACAGACGACGAAGCACTACGCGGCTTCGCCTGAGAAGCCTTCACCGGCGAAGGCGTGACGGTGGTCGAGACCCCGCCACGAACGCCTTATTGAGCCCCGCAGGAGCCGCGGACGACCAGCGGGGTGGGCAGAATCCGCGGGAGCGGGGTGACGCGTTCGTTGATCATCGTGATGACCGCCGCGGCCGCCGCCGTACCGAAGCCCGCCTTGTCCTGGGCCAGCGTCGTCAGCCCCGGCGGCACCAGCGCGGCCAGCTCGATGTCGTCGAACCCGACCAGCGCGATATCCTCGGGCACCTTCAATCCCGCCTCTGTCACGGCCCGCAGCGCGCCGATCGCCATCTCGTCGCCCGCGGCGAACACCGCGTCCGGCCGCTCCTCCAGCTCCAGCAGGGCACGCATCGCGGCATGACCACCGGACAAGTAGAAGTCGCCCTCGACGACCAGCTCCGGCCGGTGTGCCAGGCCGAGCGCGGCCGACTCCTCCAGGTAGCCGCGCAGCCGCTCCGCGCCCGGCCCGGTGCGGACCGGGCCGGTGATGGTGGCGATGACCCTGCGCCCGGTCGCGTGCAAGTGGCGGACCGCCTCGCGCGCCCCGCCCACGTTGTCGGAGGTCACGTAGGTGGCCCACGGTCCCTGAACAGGCCGATCGAGGGAGACGCACGGCACCTCCGATCCTGCCAGCGACTGGAGCGAGGAGTCGGCCCTGCCGTTGTCTATGAAGACCACGCCGTCGAGGTTGTGCCCGCGTACGGCGCGGAGATAGCTGTCGGGCGTGCCGTCCTCGCTGGTGGCGAGCATGAGCAGGTGATAGCCGCGCTCGCTCAGCGCGGTCTTCAGCCCGATGACGATCTCCTGGAAGAACGGGTGCCGCCAGCCGGGGCGGCGGTGGTCGGTGTCCCAGATCAGGCCGACCATGTGGGACCTCTTGGTGGCCAGGGTGCGGGCCGACTCGTTGGGCAGATATCCGATGCGTGTCGCGGTGCTGAGAATGAGCTCGCGGGTCTGGGCGTTCACCACCTCGGGGTTGTTGAACACGCGGGAGACAGTCGCCGGCGAGACCCCGCAAAGGCGTGCCAGCTCTCGAATCGTTGCCACGGACGTACGTTATCGCCATCTCGCTGAAACCGATTTCATGTAACCGGTTGCATGGAAGTTATGGGAGAGCCAGCACCATGTCAACCCATCACCGCACGTTTCCGACGCGTGACTTTTCTGTGACTTGACAGAGGGCGGCGGCGTTCTGTGGGATGTGCCACTGAGGCCGATGCCGGACCGTTGCCGCGGGGCCCGGCCTTTTCATCGCATCTCGCAGCCACCCTTCCTCTCCCTTTGAAGGAGTCCCAGGTGTCTGCTGGACGAATTCGTCTCGCCGCCGGAGTGCTGGCCGTCGGCATGCTCGCCACCGGTTGCGGCGGCTCCACCTCCACCGGCTCCACACCGACCGAGGGCAAGATCACCTTAACCCTCAACCTGTTCGGGAACATGGGCTTCAAGGAGCTCTACACCAAGTACGAGGCCGCCCACCCCAATATCAAGATCGTCGAGAGGACGTCGGCGTACAACGACCACCACCGCAACCTCGCGGCGCACCTGGCCACCGGCAGCGGCACCGCCGACATCGAGGCGATCGACACCGGCTTCGTGGCCCAGTTCAGAAGCCAGTCCCAGCACTTCGCCGACCTGCGCCGGCACGGCGCCGACCAGCTCAGGGACCGCTGGCTGCCGTGGAAGTGGGAGGCGTCGCTGGCCAGCTCGGGGGCCCAGATCGGCTACGGCACCGACGTCGGCGGCCTGGCCATGTGCTACCGCCGCGACCTGTTCGAGAAGGCCGGGCTGCCCACCGACCGTGACGAGGTCTCCAAGCTCTGGCCTGACTGGACGTCCTACTTCGAGACCGGCAAGCGCTACACCGCCAGGAAACCCGAAGGCGCCGCGTTCTTCGACGGCGGCCCCCAGGTGTTCAATGCGATGATCGGCCAGGCCGAGACCGGCTACTACGACGCCCAGGACAACGTCGTGGTCGCCACCAACCCGGCCGTCCGCTCCGCCTACGACCAGGTGCTCAAGGCCGTGGCCGACGGTCAGTCCGCCAAGCTCGTCGGCAGCTCGCCCGCCTGGAACACCGGCTTCGCCAAGAGCCAGTTCGCGACCATCGCCTGCCCCGCCTGGATGCTCGCCAAGATCCAGGACCAGGCCAAGGCCTTCGCCGGGCAGTGGGACGTGGCCGCCATCCCCGGCGGTGGCGGCAACTGGGGCGGCTCCTACCTGACCGTCCCCGCCCAGGGCAAGCACGTGAAGGAGGCCGTGGAGCTGATCGCCTGGCTGACAGCGCCCGAACAGCAGATCGAGGTGTTCACCAAGCACGGCATCCTGCCCTCCACCGTCACCACGTACGACAAGCCCGAGGTGACCGGGCTCAAGCACGAGTTCTTCAACGACGCGCCGATCGGGCAGATCTTCACCACCGCCGCCCGCAGCCTCAAGCCGCAGCATCAGGGCCCGAGGGCCGGCGACATCCAGACCGCCATCCGCGACGCGATCAACCGCGTGGAGGAGGGCAAGCAGAACGCCGCCGAGGCGTGGACGCAGATGCTCGGGGACGTCGAGCGCATCAGCAAGTGACGCGCATCGATCCGTGAGAGCTGATCGACGGCGGGCTATCAGGGCCCGCCGTCGCCACCCTTTCCCCGAGGAGCCGACCATGACCTCCGTCAGATCAGGGGCCCGGCGCCGCTGGGCCTACCAGCTCGACGTCAAGGGCTCGCCGTATCTCTACATCGCCCCGTTCTTCCTGCTGTTCGGCGTGTTGGGCATGTTCCCGCTGCTGTACACCGCGTACGTCTCACTCACCGACTGGAACCTGCTGGACCCGAACCGCGAATGGGTGGGGCTGGCCAACTACGCCGAACTGCTGGCCGACGACTATTTCTGGAACGCGCTGTTCAACACCGTCAGCATCTGGCTGTTGTCCACCGTGCCGCAACTGCTGGCCGCGCTGTTCATCGCGCACATGCTCAATCGCAGGCTGCGTGCCCGCACGCTGTTCCGGATGGGCGTGCTGCTGCCCAACGTGACCTCGATCGTCGCGGTCACGATCATCTTCGCCCAGCTCTTCGGCCGCGACTTCGGCATGGTCAACTGGGCTCTCGATCTGGTGGGCCTGGATCCCATCGACTGGCAGGCCGGTACGCTCTCCTCGCACGTCGCGATCTCGGTGATCGTGATCTGGCGGTGGACCGGCTACAACGCCCTCATCTACCTGGCCGCCATGCAGACCATCCCCGAGGGCCTGTACGAGGCGGCCCGGCTGGACGGAGCGAGCCAGTTCACCCAGTTCCGGAAGATCACCGTGCCGATGCTCCGCCCCACGATCATCTTCACCGCCGTCGTGTCCACCATAGGCGGCTTCCAGATCATCGCCGAGCCGCTGCTGTTCCAGGCCGGCACCGGCAACCCGACCGGCGGCTCGGACCGCCAGTTCCAGACCGTCGGCCTCTACCTCTACGAGCAGGGCTTCAGCATGTACCAGTTCGGCTACGCCGCGGCGATCGCCTGGACCCTCTGCGTGATCATCGTGGTCATGGCGCTCGTCAACTTCGCCATCACGCGCCGGATCAGGAGCAGCTGACATGGCAACCGTCACAGCGGTCCGACGCCGCCTGAACCCCCAGGGGGCAGGGTTCTGGACCTACGCCGCGCTCGTCGCCGTGCTGCTCGGCTCGCTGTTCCCCATCTACTGGTCGCTGGCCGTGGCCTCCCATGACAACGACGCCATCGCCAGCGTGCCGCCGGTTCTCACCCCCGGCGGCCACCTGTTCGAGAACATCGCCCGGGTCTTCGACACCACCCCGTTCGGTCAGGCGATGCTCAACTCCGTCCTCGTGTCAGGCTCGGTCACGATCTCGGTCGTGCTGTTCTCCACGCTGGCCGGCTTCGCCTTCGCCAAGCTGCGCTTCCGCGGGCGCAACGTACTGCTCCTCCTGGCCATCGCCACCACCACCGTGCCGCAGCAGCTCGGCATCATCCCGCTGTTCATCCTCATGGCGGAGTTCGGCTGGACCGGCAGGATCGAGGCGGTGATCGTGCCCGGCCTCGTCACCGCGTTCGGCGTGTTCCTCATGACCCAGTACCTCTCCAGCGCCATCCCCGACGAGCTGCTGGAGGCCGGTCGCATCGACGGGTGCAGCACGCTCCGGCTGTTCTGGCACGTCGTGCTGCCGGCCGCCCGCCCGGCCGCCGCCGTGCTCGGCCTGTTCACCTTCATGCATGCCTGGAACGACTTCTTCTGGCCGCTGGTCGTCCTCACACCGGAGAACCCGACCGTCCAGGTCGCTCTCTCCAGCCTGGCCAGCGGCTACACCACCGACTACGCGCTCGTGCTCACCGGCACCGTGCTCGCCATCGTGCCGATCGTGGCGGTCTTCGCCGCGCTGGGCCGTCAGATCATTGGGGGAATCATGTCAGGAGCGATCAAGGGATGACCCAGGAACATACGGCCTTTCCTCCCGGGTTCGTGTGGGGGACGGCCACCGCCGCGTACCAGATCGAGGGCGCCGTGGACGCCGATGGGCGCGGGCCCTCGATCTGGGACACGTTCTGTCGCATCCCCGGCGCGGTGGCCCTGGGCCAGAGCGGCGAGCATGCCTGCGACCACTACCACCGCTGGCAGGAGGACGTGGAGCTGATGGACCGGCTCGGCACCGGTGCCTACCGCTTCTCGCTGGCCTGGCCCAGGATCGTGCCCGACGGCGACGGCCGGGTGAACCAGCGCGGCCTCGACTTCTACCGGCGGCTCACCGACACTCTGCGCGAGCGCGGCATCGAGCCGTACGCCACCCTCTACCACTGGGACCTGCCCCAGTCGCTGGAGGACCGCGGCGGCTGGCGCGACCGCGACACCGCCGAGCGCTTCGCCGACTACGCCGAGGTCGCGCACGAGGCGCTGGGCGACACGGTGTCACAGTGGATCACGCTGAACGAGCCGTACTGCTCGTCCATCGTCGGCTACGCCGAGGGCCGCCACGCACCCGGCGCACGCGAGGGTCACGGCGCGCTGGCCGCCGCCCACCACCTGTTGGTGGGCCACGGCCTCGCGGCGGCCAGGCTGCGGGCGCGGGCGCGGCCGGGACAGCAGGTCGGTATCACGCTCAACATGTCGCCCACGGTGCCCGCGACGGGCTCGGCGGCCGACGCCGACGCGGCACGCAAGATGGACCTGCTGGTCAACCGCCAGTTCACCGACCCGCTGCTGCTCGGCGTCTACGCGTCCGACATGCTGGAGACCTTCGGCGCGATCAGCGACTTCTCCTTCCGCCGCGAGGGCGACCTGGAGGTCATCGGCGCTCCGCTGGACTTCCTGGGCGTCAACTACTACTACCGCATCCACGCTGCCGCGGCGCCGTACGAGCAGGCGGACCCCGCGCTGCGCTCCGCCTTCGACCTCGGGGTGCGCAGCGTCACCCCGGACGGCGCGGCGACCAGCGGGCTGGGCTGGCCGATGGAGCCGCAAGGGCTCCACCAGACCCTCCTCGGCCTCCGGCGCTACCCGGCTCTCCCGCCGATCTTCATCACCGAGAACGGCTACGGCGACGACGGGACTCTCGAGGACACCGGTCGCGTCGACTTCCTGCGCGAACACCTGGCCGCCATCCGCGCCGCGATGAACGACGGTGTGGACGTGCGCGGCTACTTCTGCTGGTCGCTGCTGGACAACTTCGAGTGGGCCCGCGGGTACGCCGCCCGTTTCGGACTCGTCCACGTCGACTACGGAACCCAGGCCCGCACCGAGAAGGCGAGCTTCCACTGGCTGCGCGAGTTCATCGGGAAACAGGGATGAAGATCCTGGCGCTCGACCTCCTGCACAAGCCTTCGGATGATCGGCCGTGCTCCCGCGCCTGATCTTCTCCCTGTTCGAACACACCACTGCGGCCCCTGACAGCCGCCCGGTTCGTCCCCCTCATCGGCGAACACGCGACGACCACCGACGACCCACCCCAGCGCCCCGCCTGACGAGGCGTGCGCTGAGGACAACACGATCTTGTCATCCTCCCTTCCTGGCCCGCAGGTCCACGACGAGCAAGCCGTCCTCCAAGACGGCCGCCGTGCCGAGCGCCTCACACGCCCTGATGAAACGCCGGCCGAGCCAGGAGCGCTCCGCGCCTTCGGCCAGGACGGTGCGGCACCAGTCGAGTTTGAGCGGCACGGCGCGCAGCCGTACCGGACCGAGCTCGTCGACGGTCACCAGGAACAGCAGCGACAGGTCGTTGCGCAGGTCCGGGTCCACCCCGTAGTCGTCGAGGAAGTCGCCCATGTCGTACAGGACCGGAGGCGCCACGCCGTGCGCGACGTGCGCGGAGTGGCCGGCGATCAGCGTCGCCCCCGCGTCGGCCAGGATCGTGGCCGCGGCGCGGATGTACGGCTGCGGCGCGGCCGTCATGTTGGGACCCCAATGAGGGCTGACCAGCACGACATCCGTTTCCGTACGCATCCTCGCCACCGTGTCCGTCAGCCAGTCCGGGACGCCGGAGCGCAGGTCGGCGTAGGCGACGCCGGGCCGGCCGGGGGCGGCCGCGTATTCCTCCGGGTGGTCGGTCACGGAGATGACGGCGATGCGCAGCCCCCGTACGGTGAGGATGGCCGGCTCGCGCGCCTGGTCCAGGGTGGCGCCCGCACCCACCGCGCGGATCTCCACATGTTCGAGATGGGCCCGGGTGTCGAGCAGGGCGCCGTAGCCGTAGTCCAGCGCGTGGTTGTTGGCCAGCGTGGTGCAGGTGACACCGAGCTCGGCGAGCAGGTCGACGGCCTGCGGCGGGGCGCGGAAGTGGAGGATCCTGCCCGGCGCGGACCACGGGCTGCCGCGATCGGAGACGCAGCACTCAAGGTTGAGCAGTGTGGCATCGGCCTCGGACAGGTACTCGCGGACGCCGTCCGAGACGTACGCGTCCGGGTCGTTGGACTTGGCCAGCAGGTCCGCGACGCCACGGCCGAGCATCGTGTCACCCGCCAGCGCGAGCGTGACAGTCACGAGTTTCCCCTGCCCGCGATGACGTCCTCAAACGCGTCCGGGCGGTCCCGTAGCCGTGCTGGGCCACGTGGTGTGAGGCTCGGCTCAGTCCTGCGGCGGTCACGACATTCACGACTACATCGGGGGTCTCACATGAGACTCGGACGTCGCCTGCCACCGTGGACTGGTACGACCTGGACTACCCTCCATGATCGAACTGCGGCGACAATTCCTGCCACCGCGCGAGCACTACACCCTGATCGGCTTCAACGACCCGGCCGCGCCGACCGGCTGGCACCCGCGGCTCGAATACGTCGACGAGGCACCGATGAACGACTCACCGGTGCTGATGGCCAAGGCACCCGCGAACGTACGCCGCATGTACCGCCTCATGAACCTGCTGCCGGGCATGAAACGGTCCACCCGCATCGTGCGGTTCCGGTTCTGACGAGCCGAGATCCTCAAGCAGGAAGGTCTCGGGACTGCGGGTCGCCACGAGGCCACCGCGGACCCCGAGGATGAACGCCATCTCACATGCCGCTTGACCTGCACGGACGAAGTTTTCGGCAGGCGCGGTGCCCGGGGCCCACGCACATTCGGAGGGGTCCACACGCCTATGTCACATCACCTGGCACGGTCGGGTTGAATCCGTGCCTTATTAGCTGGTTGTCGCGCACGGCTCGCTGCGGGAGAAAGCCGAGCATGCGGCTGAGCGTGAAGCCGATCACCGTGTGGACCAATTCGAGGGGCAGGAGACCGATCCAGACCCACAGAGGCGAGGTCAGAAGCAGCCACACCGCGCATTGCCGTGCAAGGTAGAACGTACCGCGCAGGTCATCGTGTGCCCACCAGCGGTAGGCGTAGGGAAGACGCTTGTGGAACATGCGATACATCGCCCAATGCCGCAACGGAGGGCGTTCGCGCAGGCGCAGTGCGATGCCGCCGCATACGACGTCGAGCGAGTCGCGCAGGCTCGGCCCGGCCTGCCCCGGCTCGGCCAAGTCAAGCAGTGTGCCGACCAACTCGTCGCCGCGCGCCTGCCGGTAGCGGAAGGGGTAGGCACGTGCGAGGAGCCGGCAGCGGCGTTCGTAGGCATCCATCGTCACATCCCGGGCTGGAGCCTGAGGCCGAGGCGGTGCTGTGCGGTGGCGGTGAGCCGGGCCAGGCGGGCGGTCTCCTCCGTCAGAAGCTCAGCGCCCTGACCGGTCAGCTCGTAATAACGTCGGTGCCGGCCATCCACGACCTCTTCGCCGGCCACCCGGGCCAGCCCTCCTTCTGCCAGGCGGTCAAGGGCTCCATAGAGCGTGCCCGCGCCAAGGCGTACATGGCCTTCCGACAGTTCGCGCACGGCCTTGATCACGCCATACCCGTGAAGGGGGCCATCGGACAGGGCCAGCAGCAGGCACCACGGTCCCGGCCTCGCCGCCGTGCGCCCCACGACCTGACGGCCCACGGTCAGAGCCTGGGGGTGGACCTGAAACGGAACCGTTCCGTACGGTAAGGCGCATTGCCGCAGGCGAGGGCGAGGCCCCGTACGAGGCATGCGCGGAATGGCCCGCCATGGCCGATCGATGCCGGCACCGGGCATCCTGGCGTGCCGCCGCGCCCGGCTGGTCCATGCACGACAGGAGCCCGGTGGCCGGGTCGGCTCATTCGACGGCGATCAGGCCCCGCTGGTAGGCGCGGACGAGGCGGCGGGGCACGAGGAGCCCGCGTCCGTTCACGGTGATCGGGACGAGATCGGGAGGGGTGGCCTTCCACTGGCTGCGGCGGTGGCGGGTGTTGCTGCGCGAGGTCCTGCGCTTGGGCACGGCCACGGCTACCAGCTCGCCTTCGTGACGCCGGGCAGCTCGCCGCGGTGGGCCATCTCCCGGAAACGCACCCGGGACAGGCCGAACCTGGTGAGGTGCCCGCGGGGACGGCCGTCGACGGAGTCGCGGTTGCGGATGCGGGTGGCGCTGGCGTCGCGCGGCTGGCGGGCCAGCGCCCGGACCGCCTCCGCCCGCTCCTGCGGCGTGCCGGTGCGGATGATCTCCTTCAGCTCGGCCCGGCGCCCGGCGTGGCGCTGGACCACGGCCTTGCGCCGCTCGTTCGCGGCGATCTTGCTCTTCTTGGCCATCAGATCTTCTCTCCTCGTGCGCGGATCTGGGCGACGGCCTGGTCGATGCCGATCCGGTCGATGGCCTTGATGGCTCTGGCGCTGAGTGTGAGCCGGACGTGGCGGCCCTCGCTCGGCAGCCAGTAGCGGCGCCGCTGGATATTGGGATCCCAGCGGCGGCGGGTGCGGCGGTGGGAGTGCGAGACATTGTTGCCGAAGACCGGCTTGACGCCGGTGAGCTGGCAGTGCGCGGACATCAGGTCCTTCCGTATCGCTGGTTGAACCGCTCGACGCGGCCGGCGGTGTCCAGGACGCGGCTGCGGCCGGTGTAGAAGGGGTGGCTGGCGGAGGACACGTCGACGTCCACCACCGGGTACGTGTTGCCGTCCGCCCACTCGATCGTCTTGTCGCTGGTGATCGTGGAGCGCGTGAGGAAGGCGAAGTCCGCCCCGGGATCGCGGAAGACGACGGGCCGGTAGTCGGGGTGGATGCCCTTCTTCATCGCTCCTCCCGGAAGAGCACGTGCCGGCGGATGGTCGGGTCGTACTTGCGCAGGGTCAGCCTGTCGGGGTCGTTCCGGCGATTCTTCCTGGTCACGTAGGTGTAGCCGGTGCCCGCCGTCGACCGGAGTTTGATCACGGGGCGCACCTCGTTTCTGGCCAAAACAGGTCCTTTCCACTTGCGGTCGTATGCCATGATAGCGAAAACGGTTTTCATTTCTGCAACTGGAGGCGCCTTGCCCACCCCGGTCGCCCTCGTCGCGGGCCTGCACGCCACGGCCCGCACCGCCGCCGTCGATCGGCTGCTCGCCGAACATCCCGGCTCCGTCGCCCTGCACCACGACCTGACCGACGTCACCCACGGCCACGTCCGCCGCACCGTACGAGACCGCACCGGCGTGCTCGACACCGCCGACGTGCGGCTCGCGCACGGCTGCGTCACCTGCACCGTCCGCGAGGACCTGCTCCCCCAGCTCGTCCTGCGAGCGCCCGGTGCGCCCCTGCTGATCGTGGATCTGTGGGACTCGGTGGAGCCCCGATCGGTGGCCGAGGCCATCGACTGCGACGAGGCGCAGGAGACCCTGCGGCTCGCCGCCGTGCTCACCGCGCTCGACGCCGCGGCCCTACCCGAGGACCTCACCCGCGGCGACCGCCTCCGCGACGTCGGCAAGCCCGCCGCCGCCGGTGACCTGCGTTACCTGGCCGAGGTCCTGACCCGCCAGCTCGAATACCCGACCGCCCTGGTCCTGCACGGCGGCGACGCCGAAGACCAGGAGCTGTCACGGCGGGTGCTCGCCCACCTCGCCCCCTTCACCCCGGTGCACACCGTCGCCGCCCTGCCCCCGGTCACCGGCGCGCGAGTGTGCGCCGGCGAGCTGGCCGAGCGCATGGACCCCGCCACCGCCCAGTTGCCCGGCGACACCCGGACCGACGAGATCGTCACCGCCGTCTGGCACAGCCGCCGCCCGCTGCACCCCGCCCGCCTGTTCGAGGCCATCGACGAGCTGGTCACCGAGTCCGTACGCTCGCGCGGCCGGTTCTGGCTGGCCAACCGCCCCGACGAGCTGCTGGCCTGGGACGCCGTCGCCGGCATCGTGTCGGTCGAGGCCGCGGGCCCGTGGCTGGCCGCGCTGCCGCAGGCCGCCTGGGACCTGGTCTCCCCGGCCCGCCGCCTGGCCGCCGACCTGGACTGGGACCCCGAGCGCGGCGACCGGGTCCAGCATCTGGTCTTCACCGGCCCCGACCTCGACACCGCCCGCTTCCGTACGCTCCTCGGCTCCTGCCTGCTCACCGACGAGGAGGAACGGGCCGGACAGGACGTCTGGAGCCGCTACGACGACCCGTTCGCACCCATCCTCGCCAAGGAGAACGCATGAAGCCCCGCCGCACCCCGCGCAAGAAGCCCAACCCGCTGCCGCACGTCGAGCACATCGACTACAAGGACACCGCCCTGCTGCGCACGTTCGTCTCCGACCGGGGCAAGATCCGCAGCCGCCGCGTCACCGGCGTCACCGTGCAGCAACAACGCCAGATCGCCAGGGCCGTCAAGAACGCCCGCGAGATGGCCCTGCTCCCCTACGCCTCGCGCACCGGCGCGTGAACAAGCCGACCCTGCTGAAGTGAGTCGCTCTCCAGCCGGTTGCGACCGCGTCTATCACGATGCTCGGCCAACCAGCACGCGAACGGAGATTCCGCGGCCGGATCACCAGGTGGCCGTAGATCCCGCGCCCAGCTCGGCGATCATCCGGCGGCGCGTCCGACGATCAGCCCGCCGCGGTCAGCCCATTGAGCAGCCGGCGGTCGATCAAGAGCTACTCAAGTCAAATGCCCGCTCACACCCTGACCGGCGGCTAACCGCCCGTGAGGTGGATCTTCGTTCTGCCCTGGCAGCGCATTGTCCATCTCCCGGCCCTCGCCTGAGTGCCCGACCCTCGCCGCGAACCTCCCGGACCGCGATGCTACGAACCGGTCCGGGAATCGAGCGGTCCTGGTCAGGAGTTCGCTCTGCTCAGAGCAGATCTGCCCCAGGCGGATCGTGTCGACGCCGATCCGGATCGCCTCACATGATGGACGCATGAGCGAAGAATCAAAACTTCCACTGTTCAACACGCGGGTAAGACGTGAGCTCTACGAGCAGCGTGTTCTCGTTCTCGACGGCCCTCTCGATGACGACAATGGGACACTGCTGGCCACGCAACTGATGGCACTCGCCACGCAGGACGCGTCGACCGATATCGCATTGTGGATTCACTCCCCGGGCGGTTCGGTTCCCTCGATGCTCGCGATCCGCGACATCATTCGTATCATTCCCTGTGACGTGTCGACCCTCGTGCTGGGCATCGCTTACAGCGCCGGGCAGTTCTTGCTGTCATCGGGGGCCCGGGGGAAGCGCCGCGCCCTGCCGCACGCACGCGTTCTGATGCACCAAGGCTCGGCGGGAATCGGTGGCACCGCAGTCGACATCGAACTGCAGGCCGGCGACCTTCGGCATACTCGCGACACGGTGCTCGGCCTTATCGCCGAGGACACGGGTCAGCCCGTCGAGCGCATATTCGAGGATTCGCTGCACGACCGCTGGTACACAGCGCAAGAGGCACTGGACTACGGCTTCATTGATTCAATCGTGCAGAATTTTGACGAAATCGCGCCACACAATCGCCCACGGCCCGGTTTCGGCGTCACCGAAGGAGTCCGCCAGTGACCACATATACGATCCCGAACGTCATCGCCCAGAATCCTCGTGGCGAACGGGTCATGGATGTTTACTCGCACCTGCTCACGGAGCGAATCGTCTATCTGGGCACCGCAATTGACGCGGGCGTCGCGAACGCGCTCATCGCGCAGCTGATTTTTCTGGAGTCGGACAACCCGGATGCGGAAATACAGTTCTATATCAACTGCGAAGGCGGAGACCCGAGCGCGATGCTCGCGATATACGACACCATGCGCCACATCCGCCCGCGGGTTTCGACAACCTGCGTTGGACAGGCCGTCGCGGTGGGTGCCGTCCTTCTCGCCGCGGGTGCCGAGGGAAAGCGTGCCGCTCTCCCCCACGCACGAGTGATCCTGCACCAACCGGCCGCTCAGGGGCGCGGTGCGATCCCCGATCTCATCTTGCAAGCCGACGAGGTCGTACGTGTCCGGGCGGACATCGAGCGCATACTGTCACGGCACACCGGCCAGACGATCGAGACCCTACGCGCCGACACCGATCACGATCGTGTCTTTACCGCGACCGCGGCCTTGGAGTACGGGCTCCTCGACCAGATCATCGAGGAGCACTCGTAGGCGTGTCGGCAACCCCGGCAAGCCGCGCTATGCGGCCAGAGCATACGCCGCCGAGCAGGTAGCACCTCTCGACGCGCTGTGCTGAGCGGACCGCAGGCTCTCGGCGACGGCGAGGGTCAGATCGACCAGGGTCACATCCAGCGCGCCGGCGACCGCGGCGATCATTTCGCTCGACGGCTCTTTCAGTCCTCGTTCCATCTCGGAGAGATATTGCGGCGAGACTCCGGCGCGACTTGCCGTCTCGCTCAGCTTCTCGCCCCGCTCGTGACGAAGACCCCTCAGACACTCACCGAGCACGTGCCGCCACAGCGGCTCGCGAGCCGGAGACGGCTTGGGGACGGTCCGATCGATCGCTGGACGTAGAGGCTGGATGGAGGAGGCCATGCTTCACCATAGGTAGACGGCGCGTTCGAGTTCTGCCGGCTTCGCGCAGAGCAGAACCGTCGCCGCTTCCTCCGCCCAGCCTCAGGGCGCACTCGCGCGCTCTACGAGTGGTCGCCGTGGCGGCGACCACTCGGTAAGGCCGGTGACGCCGGCCACCGGGGGCGGTGCGCGCGGCGGCGGGCGTCCCGGTCCCGCTCGAAACGTGGTCTCGTGCTGTGGTGACCACGCCATGTCACTCCCAGACTTGTGACATCTGCGTCTGTTTGTCGTGGGCTGCCGGGGTGCAGGGTTGGGTCTCATCACCCACTTGCAAGGGAGCAAACCATGACATTGGCCCACGAGAGCGTGCGGATCACGCGTACCTACTCGACCACCCCCGAGCACGTCTGGCGGCTGTGGACCACCCCCGAGGGCAACTACCTTTCCAACGCGATCAACAAGGTCGGCGCCCGCAACCGCATTGACGCAATCCGTATCTCCCGCGACGCCGGCTGGCTCTGAACCCTGATTCAAGCAGGGGGTATGGACGTGGGACTCCATGTGGTTCACGGCCGCAGGTGCGGGCGGTGCGCGTTGTAACTCATCGCCCAGGCCGGGATCCTGACCTGCTGGCCTGCCCATGGGGCGGTACGCACGCCCTCGCCACACATTGCGCTCCCGTGCGGCGCTGAACGCGTGGTCGTCGCCACGACGTGATCATCTGCCCAGGGCGGCCGGAACAGCGGCGAACGGCTCTACCGCAGACGAGACCCGCCCCGGGACCCCGTACATTCCCGCGGGTGAGGAGTTCCGCTCACGAGGGGCGGCCCGCGAACAACTCCACGTGGGAGCAATGCCGGCAGCGATAGGCGTCTATCGTCCACTTCAACCGATCGGCCAGTTTGGCCCCCAGGATGCCTCGTTCGATCCATCCTTGAATCCACAGGGCAGCATCGCCTTGGTCCAGGATGAACCCAGGCTCCAGCGCCGTCTGACCACAGTAGGTACACCGCAAATGAGACATATTCGTTAGATTGTATCCCGTTGAGTACAACCGTGTCGGTTTCGTCGTTCAACAGACACCTCCGGCGACCGGCAGGCGGGCATCGTTCACCGCCTGAGCTCATGCGGTGGGTCGCCCCCGCCCGTGCGCCGGTTCGGAGATTCAGACCCGGCGAACGTTAGCGGCGGGCCTTTTCGTCTCGATCTCGTATCGCTGTCGCGGGCGTTCGGGGCCGACCTCGCCGCGGCGGAGCGTATGAGCTTCGAGAACGCCCAGATCGAGCAGTACAACGCGGACACCCCCGGCATCCTGCCCACTCTGGCCGCCGGGACGATCGGCGGCTGGACGCTGGTCGTCGAACCGACACGGAGGGCAATACGACCGGCTGAGCTCCGCCGCCGCCGGACGGTTGCTCGCCGTCCGGATGACGTCCTCCCTGCCCGACCCGGCCGCCTTCCGGATGACGCCGACGCGGTCATCGACTCGGTCGGCACCGATGATGTCACCGGGCTCCAAGCTGGTCGCCCTCGCGTTCCGAAGTCGGCGGGCGACCCGCCCGCCGTGCACTCACCGGGCACGGCGGGCGTTCCCGCGCTTGAAGGCCGGTCAGCAGGTGCCGGCGGGCCCGTCGCGAGTGACCAGGTCCGTGTCGCCGGCCGTGCCGTCCAGCCAGATCACCTGGGGCCCCGTCCCTGAGGAGAACAGGTACTGTTCACCCCGGTTGCAGGAGTAGCGCGTGAAGGCGCCGCCCGACACCGGGACCTGGAACAGCTTGGGCAGGCCCTCATTGGTCAGGCCGCCCTCGGGGAAGACACTGACCGTGGCCGTCTCGTCGCTGGCGTCCAGGAAGTACGCCGCGGGCGCGCCCGGCCCGTCGGGCAGGATCGGCGTGAGGCCGGTGCCGTCCAGGTTGGCCCGCATGAGGCCCCGCCGCCCGTCGAGATCGGCGTCGTACAACCACAGGACGTGCTTCGAGGTCAACGAGACGACCGACGAATACAACGGGCTCCGGCCGATCCACGGCCCCTCGGGCAGTTGGACCTGTTCGCCGCCGGCCAGGTCGTAGACGACCGGTGCGCTGTGCGGGCCGTCCTCGGCGAAACGGATCCGCAGGTAGGCGAGCCGTCCTCCGGCGATCGACGGGCTGTCGCCCTGCACGTTGTCCTCCGCGGTGAGGTTGACCGGGTCGGCCCCGCCCTTCTTCACCCACACCTCGATCTCGCCGTTGCCGGGATCCACGGCGGTCCAGGCCACGGTGTCGCCGCCGACCGCGGTGGACAGCACGTTCGCCGTCGTCTCGTGCACCAGGGTGGACGGGGCGCTCAGGTCGAGCGGGCGAGAGCGGATCTGCTGGACGCCGGTGGCGAAGTCGATCGCCGCCCACACGCCGCGCTCCCCATCGGTGGCGGGCAACCCGTTGATCACGCCGGTGTCCGACAGCGTCACCGGCGCGCTGCCGCCGACCTCGCCGGTGATGATCGCGTACGGGATGTCACCGTTGGAGGCCGCGTTCATGGCCACGTACCGGCCCTGCGCCAGCCCCGGCGGATGGATCGCGGTGGTCAGGCCGTTCACGACGACGCTGCTGTCGGTCGGGATGAGCGACTCCCAGCCGGCGGCTACGCCGTGCCGGCCGAACGCCGACGCGATCACGTGCCGGTCGAGCGTGGACAGCCGGGCGGCGCGGGCGGCGGACTCGATCGCGCGGCGGCCGTCGGTGAAGCCGTCCAGCGGGGTCATGTACTCGGTGAGCGCCTTGTAGACGACCCTGTCGAAGCGCGCGCCGAGCCGCTCCCGCACGTCCCACAGGGCGCCGGAGAAGATCGTGGAGTTCAGGTGCACGCCGCCGGCGTCGATGGCCGTGGTGGTGCCGAGGTAGTCCTCGGCCGTGTTCCTGTCGTCGTCCAAGTCGCGGTCGGCGCACTCGGACGGCGGCTGGGGCCTACAGCGGTCCTCGCCCAGCAGGCTCGCGTCCGGATCGGTCATCGGGATGCCGAAGGCGTCCACCTGGATGGCGTTGCCGAAGTAGTCGGCCAGGGCCTCGTTCATCGCGCCGGACTGGCCCAAGTAGACCAGGTTGGCGCTGTGCTGAATGACGCCGTGGGTCATCTCATGGCCGACGATGTCGAGGCTGGAGGCGAAGGAGGGGCTGTCGCCGGTGCCGCCACCGTAGACCATCTTGGTGCCGTCCCACATGGCGCCGTCGAACGGCCAGCCTCCCTGTGTGACGTTGACGACGGACTGGATCGTCCCGCCCCGGCCGTCCAGGCTCTCGCGGCCGAGCCTGCGGTAGAACTCGTACACCTTGCCCGCGCCCCAATGGGCGTCCACCGCGCCGCTGCCGGTGTGTTCGGGGCCGAAGACGGGCGTGGCCGAGCGTGCCGGGTCGTGGGACTCGTACTCGCTCAGGTCACCGCCCTCGCCGTCGTAGGTGACGATCTCGCCCGTGGTGCCGTTCCACATGGGGCGGGAACGGTCGCGCAGCTCGTAGACGCCGTCGGCCCGCTGGTACGCCGGCAGCCGGACGGTGTCGCCACGGACGAGCCGGCCACTGCCCTCGACGGCGCCTTCGTAGCGCAGCCGGTCCACCGCGAACAGCGCCTCGCCGGAGTGGGCGTCCACATACGCGTCGAACACCACCGGGCGCTTCTTGGCCGGGTCATCGCCGGTGAGCGTGACCTGCCAGGCCAGGCGGCCCTTACCGCGCGGGACGATGATGAGCCCGCCGGGCGCGACGGTGACACTCTGGCGTACCGCGAGGTCCTTGACCAGCAGGTTGCGGGCGATCTCGCCCGCTGTCCTCACGCTGATCTTGGGGGTGGTGTTGACGTCGAGGTCGGTGAGAAAGCGGCCGCCCGCGCCGGTCACCTTGCGCTGGTCGCCGTCCTTGCGGAAGTGAACGAGGTACTGGGCGCCGAACACGGGCAGGTTCCTGTGGCGCTGGGCCAGCCTGACCGTCTCGTCCTGCCCGTCGGCGACGGTCTGTACGAGCGTCAGATCGGCCGGATCGAGGTGGTAGCGCGCGCCGGCCAGGTGATCCTTGGCGGCCTTGACGATGTCGGCCGAGGCGGCGGGCTCGTCCAGACCGCTGACCTCGGCGGGCGCGCGGGTGCCGGATCGCGGCTCCACGTGCGGCGGGGGCTCGGCGGATGCGACTCCGGGTAAGGCCAGGGGCAGTAATAACGCGGAAAGTGTGATGGCGATACGACACCAGGACACTAGTCCTCCAAATGTGACCTAGATTACAGAAACCAACGTGATCTGGCTCACGGATCTTCGATCATTCCGAACCCGTAGCTGGGTGATGACTTACGACTTCAGCCAGTCGCTGCGGCGGTGATGAGGATTTCCGCAACGGTTGGCACAATTTCACGCGACCGCCGACTCACTGCTTGTGTCAAATCCACGCCGGGCGGGCATTCGTCGGACTGGGGCGCCTGTGACGGCTCCCGATGGTCGCGTTAGTTTGGTGCGTCGCAGGTGGGAGCGCCTGTCGCCACCTTGTCCCCTGCGCGGCCGATCGCGGCGGCCGCGCCAAGCCGGGGACGGATTCTTACGCTCTTACTTGATCTCGGCCTGCTGAATCATGTGAGTTCTGCACCCCCCGTGCACTCTTATCGATTTGCCGCAGATCCCGACCGTCCACTTATGATACCGAATTCTGCCATCCTGGGCTCCCGGCGCCCCACTTGACTCAACCTCTCACACATTTGTTACCGGGAGCGATCTGGGAGGCGTCGTAGATGACTACGTTTGTTTCCCCGATGTTTCACTAAGCGGGGTCTGAGCCAATTGTGCGTCATGCATTGAAGTTTTCTCAGCAGGCAAACCGGGTGATAGCGATCGGATGACCATGGATGTGGAGGTGTCGTCGATCGCCTGACAAGAGCATGGAGCCCTCGATAGAAGCGGATGTGCGACCATCCGTGCTCAC
>NZ_JBDPME010000015.1:0-228403 GCF_039871825.1 Nonomuraea sp. B12E4
GAAGTTAAGCTTCTCAGCGCCGATGGTACTGCACTCGGGAGGGTGTGGGAGAGTAGGTCGCCGCCGGACAATCTTTGTGAGGGGGTTCGACACCTTGAGGGTGTCGGACCCCCTCTTTTTTGTTTCCCAGGGTCAGGTGCGTTGCACAAGGGGAGGGACAGGCGTTGGGGGTTCCCAGCCGGTTTGTGCGGACGTGTGGGCGGGCGTCCGGGACGTTGAGGACGAAGTCGAAGGTCGGCTCCCGCCCCGCCTGTGGGTCGTAGGTTTCATGAGTAAGGCCCGGTTGAAGCTGGTGCCGATGTTGTTGCCGGGGTCGCCGCGGAAGTAGGGCCGCGTCGTGGGGAAGGGCCGGCACCATGCGAACGGGCCTCATCCTTGAACTCCCGAGTGAATCTTCTCTGTTGACGCTTCGGCAACCCTTCCGGATAGTTTCAGCCCCTGACGGGCTGTCTGTCCGGAACCTCGAGGCATCCCAGAGGCAGGTCGGTGCCCAGATGGCACTTCGGTTGTGGAGGTGAGTAGCCTCCGTTTTCTCCATGGGCCACAACATGCGCTCGCCCCGCGTCCGGAGCGCTGCGGGCGGTCAGTAGGGTTGAGGGGTGGATTTTCGTGCGGTTGAACGTGCCATCCTGGAACGCGGCGTCGAGTGGAAGTTCGAGCCGACGCTCGACAGGATCGCGGCTCTCCTGGATCTGCTCGGCTCGCCGCACCGGGCTTACCCGGTCATACACATTGCCGGCACCAACGGGAAGACGAGCACGGCGCGGCTGACGGAGGCGCTGCTCAAGGAGCGCAATCTGCGGGTGGGGCGGTTCACCAGCCCGCATCTGGTCTCGATGCGCGAGCGGATCACCGTTGACGGCGAGCCGTTGAGCGAGGAGCGGTTCGCCCAGGTCTACGAGGAGATCATCCCGTACGTCGAGCTGACGGACGCACAGGGGCCGCGGCGGATCCAGTTCTTCGAGATGCTGACGGCGATGGCTTTCGCGGCCTTCGCGGACACGCCGGTGGACGTCGCCGTGGTCGAGGCGGGCATGGGCGGCTCCTGGGACGCCACGAATGTCGCCGACGGTGCCGTGTCCGTGATCACGCCCATCTCACTGGACCACATGGATCGGCTCGGGCCGGACATTCCGAGCATCGCGTCGGAGAAGGCGGGCATCATCAAGGCCGGCACGACGGCCGTACTCGCTCAGCAGGAGCTGGGCGCGGCCGAGGTGCTGATGCGGCGCGCGGCCGAGGTGGGGGCGGTGGTGGCGCGGGAAGGGCTCGAGTTCGGGGTGCTCAACCGCGAGGTGGCGATCGGCGGGCAGCTGCTCACCCTGCGCGGGCTCAAGGGTGTCTACGATGAGGTCTACCTGCCGCTCTACGGTGCGCACCAGGCGAGCAACGCGGTGTGCGCGCTGGCCGCCGCCGAGGCTCTGACCGGCGGGGACGACCCGCTGGACGGGGACCTGGTGCGGCAGGCGTTCGCGCAGGCGTCCTCGCCCGGGCGCATGGAGGTCGTGCGGCGCACGCCGACGGTGGTGCTCGACGCCGCGCACAACCCCGGCGGTATGCAGGCCACGCTGGAGGGGCTGCACGAGGCGTTCGACTTCGCCAAGGTCATCGGCGTGGTCGCGGTCATGCGCGACAAGGACGTGGACGCGCTGCTGGAGCTCCTGGAGCCGATTCTCGACGAGATCATCGTCACGCGTAACTCCTCGCCGCGTTCGATGGCCCCCGAGGAGTTGGCGGCGCTGGCCGAGCCGCTGTTCGGCGAGGACCGGGTGCACGTCGTCGAGCGGCTGGACGAGGCCATCGACCAGGGCATCGGCCTCGCGGACGCCGAGGGCGAGTTCAGCGGCACCGGGGTGCTCATCACCGGGTCCGTCGTCACGGCGGGGGACGCGCGGCTGCTGCTGAAGGCGGATGGTTCGTGATGAACTTCGAGGTCACGCCAGGTATGCGCAGGCTCGGCGCCTCCGTGCTCGGCATGGAGGCGATCGTGGCGGGGCTGATCACACCCGTGGCGATCACCGTGAGCGGGGTCGCGCCCGCGCTGGCGGTGACCGCCGGGATCGGGCTGGGCGTGTTGTGCGTCGTCGTCGCGGGGCTGCTCAAGAGGCCCTTCGGCTATGTCGCCGGCAGCGTGGTGCAGGTGCTGGCGATCTGTACGGGCTTCCTGGTGCCGGCGATGTTCTTCCTCGGAGCGATCTTCACGGCGCTGTGGATCACTGCCATTATCGTCGCTCGGCGTGTCGAGGGCGCTACTTCCCGCTAAAGTCGGCCAACATGGCCGTCCCCCCTATCCAGCGGTCGCCGTCCGCGGCCGGTCCGAGGTTCGCGTGGGTGCTCGACGTGGTGCTCGGGCTCCTCATCGTGGCCGCGCTGCCGCTGGCGATCATCTCGATCCCCAACACGCTCTCTGTCGTCGCCCGGCTGCTGCCCGGTGACATCGACCAGGTGGCGCTGATGCGCACGCACGGGCTGGCGTTGCCCGCGCTCCTGCTGACCGTGCCGTTCGCGGCCGTGGCGCTGCGCCGGTTCAGGACCGCTCACCTCGTGCTCGCCGGACTGGTGCTGGTCGCCGCGTCCGACGCCGCCGGGGGATACGCGGGCTCCGAGTTCCTGGTCGGAGTCGTACGGGTCGTGCGGGGGGTCGGGGCGGGGATCGTCCTGCCCGCCACGCTGGCGGCCGTCTGGGACCGGGTGCCGGCATTGCGGGCGCTGTGGGTGGGCATGTTCAGCCTGAGCCTGCTGGTGGCTCAGGCGCTGGCCCTGTGGCCGCTCGACGGCGTGAGCGACTGGAAGATCACGCTGCAGCCGTACCCGATGGCGACGGGGGTCGCGCTGGCCCTTGCGGCGGCGTACCTGGTGGCCTGGATGGTGCTCGGCCGGGCGGCCGAGCCCGTTCCCGGCGTCGGCGAGCGCGGGCGGCTGCTGCTGGCGGCCGTGCCCGCCGGTGGCATCGCGGTCGTGGCGATCAGCACCGCCACCGAGGGGTGGCGGTCCGTTCCAGTCATCGTGCTGGCCGCGCTGGCCGTCGTCGGGCTGCTGGCGTTGGGCTCGTTCGGCGCGCCGGAAAGCCGGATGCTGGCGTGCTCCATGGTGGCGGTGGGGGTTGTGCTGCTGCCCAGCGCCGCTCAGGTGACGCTGGTGGAGATGGGCGGGCTCGGAGGTCCCGGGCTGCGGGGGCTGTGGATTCCGTACGGGGTGGCGGGGGTGCTGGGCGTCGGGGCCTCGGTGCTGGTGCGACGCTACGCGCGGGCCGCCGGGCGGTGGCTGGCCCCGCTCGGGTTGTCATCGATGGTGGCGGGGCTCTGCGCCGTCCGGTTGCTGGTGCCCTCGGCCGACGGGCTGGTGCTGGTGGTGCCGTTCGCGCTGATGGTGGTGGGCGCGGCGGTGGCTCTGACGTCGGCGCTGCAGGAGGTGGGGATCGGTGCGGCGGTGTTCGGCCTGTCGTTGTGCGTCGCGGGGGTGCTGGCCGGGTTCCTGCTGGGCACGGGCGTGCAGATGGCGATGTTCGACGGGGTGCGGTCGGCTCAGGAGCTGGTGGACGGTTTCGTGGGGGCGCTGCACTGGTGGGCGTTGATCGGCGGGTTCGTGGTGGTGGGAATCATCGTGCTCGCGTCCGTGCTGGGCCGGCGTTCCGGCGAGTCCGAGGTTGCGGCCGCCGATGGCGGCTCGGGGTCCGGGCCGGAGATGGCGAGTGCTTGTGACGGGGGCGCCGCCGAGCTGGCGGATGAGGATCGGCCGACCGGGGAGGTTCCCCGCGTCGTGGTGCCGGTGCCCGTCAAGGGGGCCTTCGGGCAGGGTGAGCCGTTGCCCGAGGACGAGGGGGCGGCCGACCCGGGGGGCACGGTGCCGGCGGTGCCGCCGCAGGCCCACTCGCCCGAGGACGACGCGTCATCGTAGTGGCTCGTGTGGGGAAACGAGGGTGGGTGCGGACGGTAAGCTGAGGCACAGCCACGGCGACGCGTGGGCCGGTGCCCGCGAAGCGTCTTGCGGTCGGGCCGGATGCCCGCCGCCACCCAGTCTGTTCGAAGGAGAACATCAAGTGTCCGAGCGCACTCTTGTCCTGGTCAAGCCCGACGGGGTAAAGCGGGGCCTCATCGGTGACGTGGTCGCCCGCGTGGAGCGCAAGGGCCTCAAGATCGTGGCGATGGACCTGCGCACCCTCGACGCCGACACCGCCAAGACGCACTACGCCGAGCACTCCGAGCGGCCGTTCTTCGGCGAGCTGGTCGACTTCATCACGTCCGGGCCGCTCGTGGCCATGGTGCTGGAGGGCCCGCGGGCCGTGGAGGCATTCCGCGCGCTGGCCGGCCTCACCGACCCGGTCAAGTCGCCTCCCGGCACGATCCGGGGCGACCACGCCCTCGAGATCTCGGAGAACATCGTGCACGGCTCCGACTCGCCCGAGTCCGCCGCCAGGGAGATCAAGATCTTCTTCCCGGACCGCTTCTGACCGGTTCCCCTCACACCCGCGCGCCCGTGCAGCCTCGGCTGTGCGGGCGCGCGGTTCTGTCGGTGGGGCCCCGTAGGGTTGGGCCCTGGATCCGATGGGAGGGACGGCTCTGGACGGGTGGTTTTGGAGCGTTCCATCATCCGATCGGATGTTGTGGTGCAATCCGGGCAAAATTGGGGTTGAGGCAGGGGCTGGAGATTTTTGTAGGGCGCGAAGGCTCATTGCGCCCATCGGTGGGTACGTCACGTTACGATTCGAATTCGATCCGTAGTCATTCGCGAACGACGATACGGAGGGCTCCGTTCCCCATGGGCAGCAAGCTCGCGTTCCTGGGCCGTGACATGGCGGTCGACCTGGGCACCGCCAACACACTGGTCTACGTGCGCGGCCGGGGCATCGTGCTCAACGAGCCGTCAGTCGTAGCGATCAACACGGTCAGCGGAAAGATAGTCGCGGTCGGCATCGAGGCCAAGAGGATGATCGGCCGCACACCTGGCAACATCGTCGCGGTCCGCCCGCTCAAGGATGGCGTGATCGCGGACTTCGACATCACTGAGCGGATGTTGCGATATTTCATCCAAAGAGTGCACAGGCGGCATCATTTCGCCAAGCCGCGGATCATCATCGCCGTGCCGAGCGGCATCACCAGCGTTGAGCAGCGCGCGGTGAAGGAAGCCGGATACGCGGCGGGCGCCAGAAAGGTCTACATCGTCGAGGAGCCGATGGCGGCCGCCATCGGGGCCGGACTGCCGGTGCACGAGCCCACCGGCAACATGGTGGTCGACATCGGCGGCGGCACCACCGAGGTGGCGATCATCTCGATGGGCGGCGTCGTCACCAGCCAGTCGATCAGGGTGGGCGGCGACGAGCTGGACCAGGCGGTGATCGCGTTCGCCAAGAAGGAATACTCGCTCATGCTCGGGGAGCGCACGGCCGAGGAGATCAAGATGGCCATCGGCTCGGCCGGCCCCGGCCACGAGGAGTCACACGCGGAGATCCGCGGCCGTGACCTGGTCAGCGGCCTGCCCAAGACCATCGTGGTGTCGAGCGAGGAGATCAGGAAGGCCATCGAGGAGCCGGTCAACGCGATCGTGGACACGGTCAAGACCACGCTCGACAAGTGCCCGCCCGAGCTGGCGGGGGACATCATGGACCGCGGCATCGCGCTCACCGGCGGTGGCGCGCTGCTCAAGGGGTTGGACGAGCGGGTCAGGACGGAGACGGGCATGCCCGTGCACCTCGTCGACAACGCCCTCGACTCCGTCGCCATCGGTTCCGGCAAGTGCGCTGAGGAGTTCGAGGCGCTGCAGCAGGTTTTGGTGCCGGAGTCGCGGCACTGATGAGAGACTCGCGCCGGGCCCGGCTGATCCTGGGAGCGCTGCTGACGGCGGCGCTGGTCATCCTGACCATCGACCATCGCACCGGTGAGAGCTCGCCGCTGCACCCGTTGCGGGCGGCCGGATCGTGGCTGTTCGGCACGGCCGAGCGGTTCGGGGGCGGGGTCGTGCGGCCGGTCGGCGGGTTCGTGCAGGCCCTGCTCAGCGCGCCGGAGGCGCAGGAGCGCATCCGCAAACTCAAGGTGGAGAATTCCCGGCTTCAGGCGGGCCTGGTGGCCAGCAAGCTCGACGAGTCCCGGTCCAAGGAGCTGCGGCAGTTGCTGGGGCTCGCGGGGATCGGCGGATACAAGGTGGTCACGGCCAACGTGGTCGCCCGGCGCGGCCAGCCGGGCTTCGAGGACGCCGTGCAGATCGACGCGGGCACCGTGGACGGCATTCGCCCGGAGATGACCGTGCTCAACGGCGAGGGGCTGGTCGGGCGGATCATCCAGGCCTCGGCGCACACCTCGACCGTGGTGCTGCTGAGCGACCCGGCCTCGGCCGTCGGCGCGCGCCTGGAGGGCGCCAAGGAGATCGGCGTGGTGCACGGGGTGGGGGAGAACGGGCGGCTCGTCCAGTTCCGGCTGCTCGACTCGACGGCGCCGCTGACCAGGGGCGGGCGGATCGTCAGCTTCGGCTCGCAGAACGGCAGGCCCTACGTGCCCGGGGTCCCGATCGGGGTGATAGAGCGGGTGGAGTCCACGCCGGGGGAGCTGACGCGGATCGCGTACGCGCGGCCATACGCGGACATGACGGCGCTTGACGTGGTCGGCGTGGTGGTGGAGGCGCCCAGGCGGGACCCCAGGGACGCGGTGCTGCCGGCCAAGGAGGGGGCACGGTGAGCGGGGTCTGGCGGGTCATCGCGATGATCGGGGGGCGGTTCGGCGACATCCGGGGCGGACAGGGCGCGGTGAGCGGGGCCTTGCCCGGCAGGAGGGCGGTGGTCGCGGGGCCGGATCGGAAGGTCCGGCGGAGGTCCGCGAGCGCGGTGCGGCGGAGCGCTCTCCTTTGGGAGCGGGGGGCGGTTCGGCGGCGAAGGGGCGAGATTCGGGGTGACTGCCGGCGTAGTGGTGCCGTCATGTGGGTTTCGTTCGTGGCGGTTCGGCGGGGCGTGGCGGTTCGGCGGGCCGTGGGTGATGGCGTCGCCGCCGGCGTTCGTGGTGCTTCGGGGGTTGCGGGCGTTCATGTTCGTGGTGAGGTCGGCGGTCACGATATTCGGGTGGCGGTGAGCGTGGGGGCCGGTGAGGAGGCGTTGCGATGATCGGGGGGCTGTCCGTGCTGCTGGCGTTGCTGGCGCAGGTCATGCTGGTCAATCGGGTGCCGCTGCCCGCGGGGGGCGCGCCCGATCTGGTGTTGCTGGCCGTGATCGGGGCGGCGTTGGCGCGCGGGCCGGCCGAAGGGGCCATCCTCGGGTTCCTCGCCGGGGTGCTCGTCGACATCATGCCGCCGACCGCACACCTCGTCGGACAGTACGCGTTCGTGCTGGCGCTGGTCGGTTACGTCGCGGGGCGTGGCGCCGGTGGGCCCGCGACGACCGTGGTTCTGTGCGTGTTGATGGGGCCTGTGCTGGCCGCGGCCGTAGGCGGGCTGATCTCCGATCCACGGGTGACGATGTCCACCTGGACCGAGAAGGTGCCGGTCAGCATCGTCTACACCCTGCTCGTCTCCCCGGTCGTGATCTGGCTGACCATGCGGGACAGACCGGCGAGGTTGTCGACATGATCAAGATGCGCACCCGGCTGCTCGTGCTGCACGTGCTCGTGCTGACGCTGCTCGCCGTGCTGACCGTGCGCCTGTGGCAGGTGCAGGTGGTGCGCGGGCAGGAGTTCGTGACGCGGGCGACGGAGACCCGGACTCGGGCCGTGCTGGTGCCGGCCGTGCGCGGGCAGATCCTCGACTCGCGGGGGCGGCCGCTGGTGCGCAACAAGACCGCGCTGGTCGTCTCCGTGGACAGGGCCAGGCTCATGAGGCTGCCGGATGGCGGCAAGCAGGTGCTGACCAAGCTGTCCGCGGTGCTCGGCAAGCCTGTCGCGCAGTTGCAGCAGCGCATCACGCCGTGCGGGCCCGGCGTCTCCAAGCCGTGCTGGACCGGGTCGCCCTACCAGCCGGTTCCGCTGGACGAGAAGGTGGACACCCGGGAGGCGCTGCAGATCCTCGAGCGGCAGGAGGAGTTCCCCGGTGTGACGGCGGAGATCCACTCCGTACGGCAATATCCGGGGGGCCGGGCCGGGGCGCAGATGCTCGGCTACCTGCAGCCGGTCACCGAGGCCGAGCTGGAGAAACGTGAGGGGCTCAAGGCCAGCTTCTCCGGAGTGGACCTGGTCGGGCGGGACGGGCTGGAATACATCTACGACGACGCGTTGCGTGGTAAGTCGGGATTGCGGCGGGTCCAGGTGGACCGGATGGGCAAGGCGCTGGGGGTCGAGGAGCAGATCGCGCCCGTGCCCGGTGACCATCTGGTCACCAGCATCGACTCGCGGGTGCAGGACGTGGTGGAGAAGGCGCTGGCCAAGGCGATGAAGTCCGCACCGGCGGCCGACGGCGGGGCTGGGGTGGTGCTCGACGCCCGTACGGGGCGGGTGGTGGCGGTGGCCAGTGCGCCCGGATACGACCCGGCGATCTGGGCGGGCGGGATCTCGACGCGGGGCTATCAGTGGCTGCTGTCGGACAAGTCGGGCAAGCCGCTGGTGTCGCGGGCGATCAACGGGCAGTTCGCACCGGGATCGACGTTCAAGATCTCGTCGGTGACGGCGATGCTGCGGGCCGGATATCCGCTCAACGGCACGTACGGGTGCCCCGGCTCGGTCATGGTGGGCGGTCGGGCGTTCAACAACTTCCGCGGGATCGGCCTGGGCACGCTCAGCATGCACACCGCGCTGGTCAGGTCGTGCGACACGATCTTCTACCAGGCCGCGTACGAGCAGTATCTCAAAGACGGTGGGCGCAATCCGAAGAAGCCGCCGAAGGAGGTGTTCTCCAACACGGCCAGGGCGTTCGGGTTCGGCGAGCGGACCGGGGTGGACCTGCCTGGCGAGTCTTCCGGGCGCATTCCGGACCGGAAGTGGAAGAAGGACCTGTGGAACCAGACCAGCGCCGTGAACTGTGAGCGGTCCCGTAAGGGTTATCCCGAGGTGAAGGACAGGGCGCGGGCGGACTTCCTCAAGCGGCTCGCGCTGGAGAACTGCACCGAGGGGTTCCTGCTGCGGCCCGGTGACTCGGCCAACTTCTCCATCGGTCAGGGCGACGTGCTGGTGACCCCCATGCAGTTGGCCAGGGCGTACATGGCGCTGGTGAGTGATGGCAAGCTGCGCAGCCCGCGCATCGGGTGGGCGCAGGTGCGGCCCGACGGCAAGGTGGTCAAGACCATCGACGTGCCGGTGGTGGGCAAGCTCCCGCTCAGCGAGAAGGAACGGCTCTACATCAAGAACGCGCTGAGCCAGGTCACCGAGGACGGCACCGCGGCGGGGGCCTTCTCTGGATGGCCGATGGACAAGATTCGCATCGGGGGCAAGACCGGCACCGCGGAGGTGTGGGGGAAGCAGGACACCTCGTGGTTTGCCTCCTTCGCGCCCGCCAAGAAGCCGCAGTACGTGGTGGTGGTCATGGTGTCCCAGGGTGGGATGGGGGCGCAGACGGCGGCGCCTGCGGTGCGGGAGATTTATGAGGGGATCTACGGCATCAAGCAGCCCCAGGCCGTGCCCGGGGGGCGGCTGACGACACGGCTGCCGAGGTTCGCACCCGACGGGACGGTGGCCAGGGGATGAAGGCCCTGGGGTGTTGTGTCGAGCGCGGAGGTGGCGGCCCGGAACGTTGGTGGCTGCGCGGGGCGCTTCAGGGCAGGGCGTGGCTGCTGGGCGGTGGGCTGTTTGGGAGGTCGCTGCCAGCGGTGGTGGGGCGTTCGAGGCGTGAGTGGTTGCGCGGGGTGTCTCGGGGCGGGGCGGCCTTCGATTGCCTCGCGTCGGTGCGTTTGGGGGCCGGGGATGGCCTTGGCGGGGTCCTTGGGTGGGTTGGGGGTGCGGGGTGATTGATCGGGCTATGGGTGTTCGGCGTCCCTCGCTGTTGCGGAGGGTGGCCGGCGAGGAGTCGGCGGTGCGGCGGCTCGATGGGCTGATGTTGGTCGCCGTGGCCGGGTTGTGTGTGATCGGCACGTTGTTGGTGTGGTCGTCCACGCGGACCTGGGCCCCTGGGTCTACTGGGCTCGTGAAGAAGCACCTGCTCAATGAGGTGATCGGGGTCGTTTTGTGTGGCGTCGTGGCGATGGTTGACCATCGGGCGATGCGGGCCTATGCGCCCTTGGTGTTTCTGGTGTCCCTGATCGGATTGGGGCTGGTGCTCACGCCGCTGGGGGCGACGATCAACGGGTCGCACTCGTGGATCCTGCTCGGGGGCGGGTTCGCGGTGCAGCCGTCCGAGTTCGCCAAGGTCGGGTTGGTGCTGGTGATCGCCATGTTGCTGGCGCAGCCGGCCGAGGGGACCGATCGGCCGCGCGGGCTTGATCTCGCACTGGCGCTCATCGCCGCGTTGTTCACGATGGGGCTGGTGATGTTGCAGCCCGACCTGGGCACGGCCATGGTGCTGGCGGTGATCACGGCGTCCGGACTGATCATCGCGGGGGTGCGCAAACGCTGGATCGGGGCGTTGGCGCTGGTCGCGGCGGCCGGGATCTTCGCGGTGTTCTACTTCCAGATGCTGGAGCCGTACCAGGTGGCGCGGTTCACGGCGTTTGTTGATCCGAATGTCGATCCGCGGGGTGTGGGGTACAACAGCACGCAGTCGATGATCGCGATCGGGTCGGGGCAGTTGCTGGGGAAGGGGCTGCTCGGTGGGGGACAGACGACCGGGCGGTTCGTGCCGGAGCAGCACACGGACTTCATCTTCACGGTGGCGGGGGAGGAGTTCGGGTTCCTCGGGTCGGTGACCGTCGTGCTGCTGCTGGGTGTGGTGCTGTTGCGGGGGCTCCAGATCGCCAGGCGGTGCGAGGATCGGTTCGGCACGCTGGTGGCGGGGATGATCGTGTGCTGGTTCGCGTTTCAGACGTTCATCAATGTGGGGATGACGATCGGGATCATGCCGATCACCGGGTTGCCGCTGCCGTTCGTGTCGTATGGCGGCACCGCCACATTCGCGAATCTCATCGCGGTCGGGATGCTGCAGGCCATCAAGATGCGAAGACAGTCGTTTAATTAGGTGTTTGTTCGTTGCCTGTCGCGAGGAGTGCTTTCTGCTCCCCGCGAACCGTGTCGGCGGCGTGCATGATCCAGCCAGCGGGGTCTGCGGGGTCTGCGGGGTCTGCGGGGTCTGCGGGGTCTGCGGGGTCTGCGGGGTCTGCGGGGTCTGCGGGGTCTGCCAGGAATCAGTCGGGTCATTAGGGCCAGCGGGGTCGGGTCAGCGTTGAGCTGACCTGCTATGTGGGGTGCCACATCGTGGTTCTCGGCGGAAATGACGTGGTTTTCAGCGGGAAAGGCATCGACATCCCTGGACCTGTGACCGTCTGAGCGCCGCTACCCTGGACGGTATGCCTGTCGAGTCGATATTCCCCCGCCTGGAAGCGCTGCTGCCGAAGGTGCAGAAGCCCATCCAGTACGTCGGGGGTGAGCTCAACTCGACCGTCAAGGACTGGGACTCCACCGACGTGCGGTGGGCGTTGATGTATCCGGACGCCTACGAGGTCGGTCTGCCCAACCAGGGTGTGGCGATCCTCTACGAGATCCTCAATGAGCTGCCCCGGACGCTGGCCGAGCGCACCTACGCGGTCTGGCCGGACCTTGAGGCGCTCATGCGCGCCGAGGGCGTGCCGCAGTTCACCGTGGACGCGCACCGGCCGGTCCGTGCCTTCGACGTGCTCGGAGTGTCGTTCTCCACCGAGCTCGGCTACACCAACCTGCTGACCGCGCTCGACCTGGCAGGCATCCCGCTGTCGGCCGTGGACCGGGGCGAGGACGATCCGATCGTGCTCGCGGGCGGCCACGCGGCCTTCAACCCCGAGCCGGTCGCCGACTTCATCGACGCGGCCGTGCTGGGCGACGGCGAGCAGATCTCCATCGCCATCTCCGAGGTCGTCCGCGAGTGGAAGGCCGAGGGCCGGCCGGGCGGGCGGGACGAGTTGCTGATGCGGCTCGCGGAGTCCGGTGGGGTTTATGTGCCGAAGTTCTACGACGTGGACTACCACCCGGACGGGCGGATCAAGCGGGTCGCGCCCAACAGGGGCGAGGTGCCGTGGCGGGTGCACAAGCACACCGTGATGGACCTCGACGAGTGGCCCTATCCAAAGAAACCGCTGGTCCCGCTGGCGGAGACGGTGCACGAGCGGTTCAGCGTGGAGATCTTCCGCGGCTGCACGCGGGGGTGCCGGTTCTGCCAGGCAGGCATGATCACCCGTCCGGTGCGCGAACGTTCGATCACCACCATCGGGGCCATGGTCGACAACGGCATCAAGGAGTCCGGCTTCAACGAGGTCGGCCTGCTGTCCCTGTCGTCCGCCGACCACTCCGAGATCGGCGACATCGCCAAGGGCCTGGCCGACCGCTACGAGGGCACCAACACCTCGTTGTCGCTGCCCTCGACCCGGGTCGACGCGTTCAACATCGATCTGGCCAACGAGTTCTCCAGGAACGGCCGGCGCTCGGGGCTGACGTTCGCGCCGGAGGGCGGCTCGGAGCGCATGCGCAAGGTGATCAACAAGATGGTCAGCGAGGAAGACCTGATCCGCACCGTCACCACGGCCTATTCGCAGGGGTGGCGGCAGGTCAAGCTCTACTTCATGTGCGGGCTGCCCACCGAGCAGGACGAGGACGTGCTGGGCATCGCCGACCTGGCCAAGAAGGTCATCAAGGCGGGCCGCGAGGCCACCGGCAGCCGTGACATCCGCTGCACCGTCTCCATCGGCGGTTTCGTGCCCAAGCCCCACACCCCGTTCCAGTGGGCCGGGCAGGCCGACCACGAGACCGTCGACCGGCGGCTCAAGGCCCTGCGCGACTCGGTCAGGGGCGATAAGCAATATGGCAGGGCCATCGGGTTCCGCTATCACGACGGCAAGCCGTCCATCGTGGAAGGGCTGCTGTCGCGGGGCGACCGCCGGGTCGGTGCCGTGATCAGGACCGTGTGGGAGGACGGCGGCCGGTTCGACGGCTGGAGCGAGCACTTCTCGTACGAGCGCTGGATGGCGGCGGCCGAGAAGGCCGGCGTGGACGTGGACTGGTACACCACGCGCGAGCGCGAGGAGAACGAGGTCCTGCCATGGGACCATCTCGACGCCGGGCTCGATCGCGAATGGCTCTGGCAGGACTGGCAGGAGGCCGTCTCCGGCGCCGAGGTCGAGGACTGCCGCTGGACCCCGTGCTATGACTGCGGCGTCTGCCCCACTATGGGGACAGAAATCCAAATTGGCCCCACCGGGCGAAAACTCCTCCCTCTCACAGTGGTCTAGCGCGCTCAGTGGGCGAGCCGTGCCTCGGCGTACACGAAGCATGCGCCGGGGCGGCTTATCCTGGGACGAAGGAACTCTGATAAGGGAAGGACGACAAGCTCTGAAACCTGTTCCCGAAGGGCCTCCGCCCGCGCCCACGGTGCAGCGCCTGCGTGTGCGTTACGCCAAGCGCGGCCGCCTGCGCTTCACCAGCCACCGCGACATCTCGCGGGCCGTTGAGAGAGCGGTCCGCCGTGCCGGCATTCCGGTGGCCTACAGCGCGGGTTTCTCGCCCCACCCCAAGATCTCCTACGCGGGCGCGGCGCCGACCGGCGTCGCCAGCGAAGCCGAATACCTCGAGATCGGTGTTACCACGCCGTGCGATCCCGACCAGGTCAGACAGGGCCTGGACGAGTCGTTGCCGTCTGGGCTCGATGTGCTCGACGTTGTGGAGGCGGGTCCGGGAGGGCTGGCCGATCGCTTGGAGGTCTCCGACTGGGAGGTGCGGCTGCCCGGTGCCGATCGCGAGCTCGCCGAGGTGGCGGCGGAGAAGTTCCTCGCGACGGGCACCGTGGAGGTCGAGCGCCTCACCAAGAAGGGTCTCCGCCGTTTCGACGCGCGTGAGGCCGTCCTGGGGTTGACGGTGTCCAAGGGAGCAGACAGAACCGCAGCTCAGGTGCCTGGAGAGCCGTGTGTCATACTGCGCATGGTTGTTCGGCACATGACGCCTGCCGTTCGACCCGACGATGTGCTCACAGGGCTGCGCCTTGTGGCCGACTTCGCGCCGCCGGTTCCCCCCGAGGTGACCAGGCTGGCGCAGGGGCCGCTCGACGTCAGCACCGGTGCGCTTGCCGACCCGCTCGACCTGGACCGCGATATCACGCGCGGCGGCGAGGCGGGACTGGCGGGTGAGCACGTCGCCGGTTAAGGAAGTGCCCTGCGCGAGCCGGGCACGACCGCTGACAGGACTTGGCGCCGGCATCTCCTCACCGGAGGAGGTGCCGGCGGACAACGAGACACGAGGGCTCCTGCGCGGCGCGGCGACGCGCCCGGGGGCTGACGGGAGAGCGCCCGCATGCTCGACAACGAGCCCAACGGGGTCATTGGCCCTGACGGGGAGACAATTGAACAGCCCGAGGTGACCAAGCGTCGCCGCTCCGCCAGCCGCCCCGCGGGTCCCCCGCCGGAGCTGCCCGAGGAGCCGGCCGCCACCCCGGTCACCGTTTCCGCTGCCCAGGCCGCACCGTCCGTGGCCGAGGTGCAGGAAGTACGGAGCAACGCCGCACAGCGTGCCGCCGGCGAGCCCGGCCCCGACGTTCTGGCGGCCGTCTCCAGTACGGTCGCCTCTGATGCCGGAACGGTCCCCACGCCGGTGGCGGAGAGTCCGGCGGAGGCCGTCACCGGGCCCGTCGCTGAGACCGTCACCGGGCCCGTGGATGAGGCCGTCGCGGAGGAGAAGCCCAAGCGGGCCACGAGGACGCGGTCCACGGCCACGACGACGCGGCGCCGTACGACGAAGAAGGCCGCCGAGGAGCCGGAGGCCGGGGGAGCGCTCCCGGAGGAGGGGGCGCCCGCCGAGGAGCCCGCTCCCAAGCGCCGCACCAGGGCCCGCAAGAAGGCGGAGCCGGAAGAGGCGGTCGTGACCGCCGAGGCGCCTGTTGCGGCGCCCGAGCCGGCCGGTACGGCCGCCGCCGGGGCCGGTGAGGGCCTCCAGGCGCGTGCCGAGGGCGAGGCAGCCGCCGGCAACGGCCAGATCGCACTGGGCGGTGGCACCCCGGCAGGCGGTGCCGGGGCCGAGCAGGTCGAGGCGGTGCCCGCCGGCGCTCAAGCCGCCGGAGCCGGTGGTGACGCCGGGACCGTGCGGGCCGGTGGCGCGGAGGCGGCCGCCGGGGGAGCCGAGACGGCTTCCGAAGACGACGACATCATGGAGATCCTGCCCGAGGACGAGCCGCTCGACGACGAGCCCGCCGGGGAGGACCTCGACGAGGACGTGGTGCGGCCGAGCCTGCTCGCCGACCCGTTCGGGTTCTCCGCGCGGCAACAGGACGAGCCGGGCGCCGCGTTCCAGCGGCCCGCCGCGATCTTCGCGCCGCTGTTCCAGGCGCCCGACGTGAGCAAGGCCAAGCCCGTCACCCGGCGGCCGGAGCCGCAGCCCGAGCCGGAGCCGGAGGAGGCCGAGGAGCCCGTCGACGAGTCCGTGACCGAGGACGACTCCGACTCCGACGCCGACACCTCCGACGAGCAGGAGGAGGAAGGCGGCAGCCGGCGTCGGCGCCGCCGCCGGGGCGGCCGGGGGCGCGGCAAGTCGCGCGAGCGTGATGACTCCGAGGACGGCGAGGAGTCCGAGGACGAGGAGTCCGAGGAGGAGCAGGGCGAGGAGGCCCAGGAAGAGGAGTCCTCCGGCTCCCGCCGACGGCGCCGCCGCCGTCGCCGGGGTGGCGACGAGGGCGCCGAGCCGGCCAGCGACGACCCGCCGAACACGGTGGTGCGCATCCGCGCCCCGCGCTCGGGGCGCGCGGCCTCGCACGACATCGCCACCGACGGCGTGCAGAGCGTGCGCGGCTCCACCCGGCTCGAGGCCAAGAAGCAGCGCCGCCGTGAGGGCCGCGAGCTCGGCCGCAGGCGGCCGCCGATCATCACGGAGTCGGAGTTCCTGGCCCGCCGGGAGTCCGTCGACCGGATGATGGTGGTGCGCAGGCAGGGCGACCGTACGCAGATCGCGGTGCTGGAGGACGGCGTGCTCGTCGAGCACTACGTCAACCGCGAGGCCAGCCAGTCCTACGTCGGCAACGTCTACCTCGGCAAGGTCCAGAACGTGCTGCCCTCGATGGAGGCGGCGTTCGTGGACATCGGCAAGGGCAGGAACGCCGTCCTGTACGCCGGCGAGGTGAACTTCGACACCGCCGGCCTCGAAGGGCAGCCCAAGCGCATCGAGGCCGCCCTGAAGTCGGGGCAGTCGGTGCTCGTGCAGGTCACGAAGGACCCGATCGGGCACAAGGGCGCCCGGCTCACGTCGCAGATCAGCCTGCCTGGTCGTTACCTGGTCTACGTTCCCGACGGGTCGATGACCGGGATCAGCCGCAAGCTGCCCGACAAGGAGCGCACCCGGCTCAAGAGCATCCTGAAGAAGGTCATGCCGGAGAACGCCGGGGTGATCGTCCGTACCGCCGCCGAGGGCGCCTCCGAGGAGGAGCTGGCCCGCGACGTGGCGCGGCTGTCCGCGCAGTGGGAGAACATCCAGAAGAAGGCCAAGTCGGCCAGCCCGCCCGAGCTGCTGTCCGCCGAGCCGGACCTCACGATCCGGGTCGTACGGGACGTCTTCAACGAGGACTTCACCTCGCTGGTCGTGCAGGGCGGCGACGCCTGGGACACGGTCGACGAATACGTCAAGTACGTCGCGCCGCACCTGGCCGAGCGCCTGTCGAAGTGGGACGGCGAACCGGGCGACGTGTTCGAGTCGTACCGGATCGACGAGCAACTGGGCAAGGCGCTCGAGCGCAAGGTGTGGCTGCCGAGCGGCGGCTCGCTGGTCATCGACCGTACCGAGGCGATGACCGTCGTCGACGTCAACACCGGCAAGTTCACCGGGCAGGGCGGCAACCTCGAAGAGACCGTCACGCGCAACAACCTGGAGGCGGCCGAGGAGATCGTCCGCCAGCTCAGGCTCCGGGACATCGGCGGGATCATCGTCATCGACTTCATCGACATGGTGCTGGAGTCCAACCGGGACCTGGTGCTGCGGCGGCTGCTGGAGTGCCTGGCCCGCGACAGGACCAAGCACCAGGTGGCCGAGGTGACCTCGCTGGGGCTGGTCCAGATGACGCGTAAGCGGGTCGGACAGGGGCTGCTGGAGGCGTTCTCGACGTCTTGTGAGTGCTGCAACGGGCGTGGCGTGCTGATCTCGACCGAGCCGGTCGAGGCCAAGCCGGAGCCGCGCGGCACTCAGGGCAAGATGGCCGTCGAGAAGGCGGTCGCGGACAAGGTTTCCGCCGCCAAGGACTCCGCCAACCGTGATACCGTGACCGGTGCGCTTGAAGACGTCCCGGCAGAGGACGACCAGGCCAGCCAGACTTCCGGCAGAGGGCGGCGACGCTCGCGCCGTACCAAGTCCGCCGAGTAGATCGCTCGGCAGGCTTCCGACGTTCCGTCCGGTTCGCCTAGGGGACCGTTAATCCGGTACCCTGGTGAACCGGTGCGTCAGGTGACGTGCCCTGTTGGCGCGCTTGCTCGGTTCGTCGGTTTGAGACAGGCCGAATGACAGGCGCAGCATTTCGGCGGTCGCTTAGGCGGCTGATGTTCGAAACGAAGCAACAGTGAGTCAGAAGGGTTCCGCGGTGTACGCGATCGTTCGTTGCGGCGGCAGGCAGCAGAAGGTCTCCGTCGGTGACGTCCTCGAGGTGGACAAGGTCGCCGGCGAGGTCGGCTCTTCGGTTTCGCTGCCGACGGTGCTCGTCGTCAACGACGGCGACGTGACCACGGAGGCGGGCAAGTTCACGGTCAGCGCCGAGATCCTCGGCGAGACCAAGGGCCCGAAGATCCGCATTCTCAAGTACAAGAACAAGACCGGTTACAAGAAGCGCCAGGGACACCGCCAGCGGTACACCCAGGTGAAGATCACCGGCATCGACCAGGCCTGATCGGGAGTTTGAGAGATGGCACACAAGAAGGGCGCGTCGTCCACCCGGAACGGCCGCGACTCCAACGCTCAGCGCCTGGGCGTCAAGCGTTTCGGCGGCCAGCTCGTCAACGCGGGCGAGATCATCGTCCGGCAGCGTGGCACCCACTTCCACCCCGGTGACAACGTCGGGCGTGGCGGCGACGACACGCTGTTCGCCTTGACGGCCGGGCACGTGCAGTTCGGCGTCAAGCGCGGGCGCCGCGCCGTCAGCATCGTTCCTGTCGCGGAATAGGGTTTTCCCCCGCTTCCGGTTTGGCGTTGCTTCAGGGTGGATCGACGGGATGTCGATCCACCCTTTGGCGTTTCCAGGGGCGTTGTTGGGGGGTGGCCGTCCGGCGGTGTGCCGGGTGGCCCGGGTACGGGGACGAGATGGCCCCGGTGGGATGGAGGAGTGCGGGATGCCGGACTTTGTGGACCAGGTGGTCCTTCATATCAGTGCCGGTGACGGAGGGAACGGATGTGCCTCCATCCACCGCGAGAAGTTCAAGCCGCTCGGCGGCCCCGACGGCGGGAACGGCGGCCGGGGCGGTGATGTCGTCCTGGAGGTCGATCCCAACACCGCCACGCTGCTCGACTACCACCGCCGGCCGCATCGTAAGGCCGACAACGGCAAGCAGGGGCAGGGCTCCAACCGGGATGGGGCCAACGGGGGCGATGTGGTGCTTCCCGTGCCCAACGGGACTGTGGTGAAGGACGCGGCCACGGGTGAGGTGCTGGTGGACCTCGTGGGAGCCGGCACCCGCTACGTCATCGCCCAGGGCGGGCACGGCGGGCTGGGGAACGCGGCGCTGGCCACCACCAGGCGCAAGGCGCCCGGGTTCGCCCTGCTCGGGGAGCCCGGGGACGCGCTGGACGTCATGCTGGAGCTCAAGAGCGTGGCGGACGTGGCGCTGGTCGGGTTCCCGAGCGCCGGCAAGTCGTCGCTGATCGCCGCGTTGAGCGCGGCCAAGCCGAAGATCGCCGACTATCCGTTCACGACCCTGATCCCGAATCTCGGCGTCGTGACGGCGGGGGACAACGTGTTCACCGTGGCCGACGTGCCGGGGCTCATCCCGGGGGCCTCGGAGGGCAAGGGGCTGGGGCACGAGTTCCTGCGGCACGTCGAGCGGTGCGACATGCTCGTGCACGTCATCGACTGCGCCACCATGGAGCCCGGGCGGGATCCGATCACGGACTATGAGGTGATCGAGGCGGAGTTGCGGGCGTACGGGAAGCTTGAGGACCGGCCCCGGCTGGTCGTGCTGAACAAGGCCGACGTGCCCGACGCCCGGGAGCTGGCCGAGCTGGTGACGCCCGAGTTCGAGGAGCGGGGGCTGCGGGTGTTCACGGTTTCCGCGGCCACCCACGACGGGTTGCGGGAGCTGACGTTCGCCATGGGCGAGTGGGTGGCGGCGGCCAGGGCGAACAAGCCGGTCGAGGAGCCCACGCGGCTGGTGATCAGGCCCAAGCAGCTCGGGGACACCGGCTTCCGGGTGCGCCGGGTCAACGAGAACCTGTTCCAGATCACCGGTGAGAAGCCCGAGCGGTGGATCAGGCAGACGGACTTCAGCAACGACGAGGCCGTGGGATACCTCGCCGACCGGCTGGAGCGGCTCGGTGTCGAGGAGGAGCTGGCCAAGGCGGGCGCCACGGCCGGGGCCGAGGTGGTCATCGGGCCCATGGAGGGCGGCTACGTCTTCGACTGGCAGCCCACGCTGAGCGCCGAGTCCGTCCGGCAGGGGCCGAGGGGCTCCGACAGCCGCCTCGGCTAGCTCGCGGCGGGTGGCCGGGCGTTCGCCGGGCGCTTCGTGGCGTCGGGCCCTTTGGTCAGCTCGCGGCGGGTGCCCGGGCGTGCCGGGTGTTCTGTGGCGTCGAGCCCGTGGCGGGCCGGCTTGGTCAGCTCTCGGCGGCGCCGAGCAGGGTTGCTTCCGCGCCGCCATCGGCGTAGAGGATCTGGCCGGTCATGAATTGTCCGCGCTGACCGTCCACGCCAGCAACGACGCGATCGGCGCCACCGGGCCGGGGAAGCCCAGCGGTTGCGGCATGGCGGCCGCCACGAGCTCGCGAGTGGCCGGATCGTCCAAGAACGTCCGCCAGGCCGTCTCCGTGTCCACCACGCCGGGCGCCACAGCGTTGAGCGGGATGCCCGCGCCCGCCCACTCGGGGCGCGGCGCGGCGCGCCTGAGCCAGCGGTTGAGTGCCAGCTTGGTCGAGGGGTGGACGACGCGGCCCCGGCCGGACTCGACGAGCGGCGCGACGGCGGCCGCGGCGGCCATGGCGGGGGCGATGATGGGAGCGGTGACCTCGGCCGCCTCCTATGCGCTGCGCCGCGGCGACTCGCCCGGGGAGGTCACGGCCGCGATGCGGCGGGCGGCCGTGAGCGTCACCGTATCAACAGGTGAGACCGGCGGTGAATGGAGTGCCCCGCCGAGCGGATAGGCTGCGAAACGTGCGAGAACAGATCAGCTCAGCGTCCAGGGTGGTCGTCAAGGTCGGGTCGTCCTCGCTCACCACTCCCGCCGGAATGATCGACGTCGACCGGGTCGATGCCCTGGTGGACGTGCTGGCGTCGCGCCGCGGTTCGGGCGCGCAGCTCGTCCTGGTCTCCTCCGGGGCGATCGCGGCGGGCCTCGGCCCGCTCGGGTTGACCGCGCGACCGCGCGACCTTGCCACCCAGCAGGCGGCCGCGTCCGTCGGCCAGGGGGTGCTCGTCGCCCGCTACACCTCCTCCTTCGCCCGCTACGGCCTGCGCGTCGGCCAGGTGCTGCTGACCGCCGACGACATGATGCGGCGCGCGCACCACGCCAACGCCCAGCGCACCCTGTCCAGGCTGCTCGACCTGGGCATCGTGCCCATCGTCAACGAAAACGACACCGTGGCCACCGACGAGATCCGCTTCGGTGACAACGACCGGCTGGCGGCGCTGGTGTCGCACCTGATCAGGGCCGACGCCCTGGTGCTGCTGTCGGACGTGGACGCGCTCTACGACGGCCCGCCGAGCCGCGCCGGGTCGCGCCGGCTGGCCGAGATCCGCGGCCCGGAGGACCTGATCGGCGTCGAGCTGGGCAGGAACGGCGCGGCCGTGGGCACCGGGGGCATGGTGACCAAGGTGCAGGCGGCCAGGATCGCGACCGGGGCCGGTGTGCCGGTAGTGCTCACCGCGGCCGCTCACGCGGCCCAGGCGCTCGCCGGAGACGACATCGGTACCTACTTCCACCCCGGGGGCCGCCATCCCGGCACCCGCCTGCTCTGGCTCGCGCACGCCACCACCGGGCGCGGCCGGTTGCACCTCGACCAGGGCGCGGTCGAGGCCATCGTGGGGCGGCGCAAGTCGCTGCTGCCGGCCGGGGTGACAGGTGTGGAGGGTGAGTTCGCGGCGGGCGATCCGGTGGACCTGTGCGAGCCCCGCGGCCTCGTGGTGGCCCGTGGCCTGGTCAACTTCGACGCCACCGAGATCCCCGACCTGCTCGGCCGCTCCACCCGGGAGCTGGCGACCGAGCTGGGCCCGGAATACGAACGCGAGCTCATACACCGCGACGACATCGTCATACTGGAAGCCCACAGCTGATGCGCTTACGGAGTCCGTAGCCTGCGGAGCGGAGCAGCAGAGGTCGCCTCGTTCCGGAAGGAGCGCAGGTGCTTGAGGAGTCCGGAGCAGCGGAGCGGAGCGTAGCAATGAGTACAGAGTTCCTGAAGGTCGCCGGCGCGGCGCGAGAGGCCGCCGCCGAGCTGGCCCCGCTGCCGCGGGCGCCCAAGGACCGGGCGTTGCGCGCGATCGCGGACGCCTTGATCGCACATGCCGCCGAGATCGTCGAGGCCAACGCCGAGGACGTCGAGCAGGCCAGGGCGCAGGGCACCGCCGAGGCCATGATCGACCGGCTGCGGCTCGACGAGGCCAGGGTCGCGGCGGTCGCCGAGGCCGTCCGCGAGGTGGCCGACCTGCCCGACCCGGTCGGCGAGGTGGTCCGCGGCGGCACCCTGCCCAACGGGCTGGAGCTGCGCCAGCTCAGGGTTCCGCTGGGCGTGATCGGCATCATCTACGAGGGCCGCCCCAACGTCACCGTCGACGCCGCCGCCCTGTGCCTCAAGAGCGGCAACGCCGTGCTGCTCAGGGGCTCCTCCAGCGCCTATTCCTCGAACACCGCCCTGGTCCGGGTCATGCGGGAGGCCCTGCGCGGCACCGAGGTCCCGGCCGGCGCCGTGCAGCTCGTGCCGGGGCGGACGCGCGACTCGGTCAAGGAGCTCATGCGCGCCCGCGGCCTGGTCGACGTGCTGATCCCGCGCGGTGGCGCGGCCCTGATCCACTCGGTGGTGGAGGAGTCCACGGTGCCGGTGATCGAGACCGGCGTCGGCAACTGCCACGTCTACGTCGACGCCGACGCCGACGTGGACCTGGCCGTGCAGATCCTGGTCAACGCCAAGGCCCAGCGGCCGTCGGTGTGCAACGCCGCCGAGACGTTCCTGGTGCACGCCGACATCGCCGACGCGTTCGTGCCGGCGGCGCTCCGCGCGCTGGGCGAGGCGGGCGTGACCGTGCACGGCGATGCCGCCATCGCCCGCCATGGCGACGTCGTGCCCGTCACCGAGGACGACTTCTACACCGAATACCTCTCGCTCGACATCGCCGCCGCCGTGGTCGGCTCGCTGGAGGAGGCGGTGGCGCACATCAGACGTTACGGCTCGGCGCACACCGAGGCCATCGTCACCAGGTCGCAGCGGGCCGCGCGCAGGTTCGTGGCGCTGGTCGACTCGGCGGCGGTGGCGGTCAACGCCTCGACCAGGTTCACCGACGGAGGGGAGTTCGGGTTCGGCGCGGAGATCGGCATCTCCACACAGAAGCTGCACGCGCGCGGCCCGATGGGGCTGCCCGAGCTGACCTCCACCAAGTGGGTCTTTACCGGCGAGGGGCATTTGCGCACGTCAGAGGGCACGGTGGTGGCCGGTTGACCGGCGTGTCGGCCTGACCGGGGGATGTCCGGCGGTTTGACTGGGAGGCATGGAAATTGTCGTCGCCCTCGTCTTCTCGGCCGCGGTGCTCTTCGGCGCCGACCGGCTGCTGCTCTGGCTGGAGAGCCGCGGCCATGTCAACTGGCGCCGGAAAGGCCGCAGGCAGTTGTCCGAGGAGCCCACGACCGACTTCGACACCATGCTCTCCGACCACACACGTCGATAATCCTTCGGCGTGCCTCAAGCGGCGACTCGCGTCACGGCGCTAGGGTTGTGTCCCCTATGGGCGCGCCGGGCGGGGAGGGACGGTGAGCAAGCTCGGCAAGGTCGGGCCGTACACCCTGGTCGAACGGCTTGGCCGGGGTGGCATGGGTGAGGTCTACCTGGCCACCACCCGCCGTGGCGAGCACGTCGCGATCAAGGTCCTGCACGATCTGGCCGAGGACGAGACCTCTCGCATCCGGCTGGAACGCGAGGTCCGCGCGCTGCGCCGGGTCGAGAGCCCGTACGTCGCCAAGGTGCTGGACGCCGACCTGGACGGCGCCCGGCCCTATCTCGTCATGGAGCACATCGAGGGCGTCACGTTGCTCGAACGCGTGCGCCAGAGTGGCTCCCTCGACGTCACCCAGCTCGTCGACCTGGCCCAGGGCATCGCCGCCGCGCTGGCGATCATCCACGCGGCCGGGGTCGTGCACCGCGATCTCAAGCCCGGCAACATCATCATGGGCGCCGAGGGGCCGGTGCTGATCGACTTCGGCATCGCGCAGGTGCTCGACGCCACGCGGCTCACCGTGACGGGCACGTTCCTCGGCACGCCCGGCTACACCGCTCCGGAGATCTTCGCCGACGAGCATGTGGACTCGCCCGCCGACGTACACGCCTGGGCGGCCACGGTGGCCTTCGCGGCGACCGGGCGGCCGACGTTCGGGCGGGGGACGGCCGAGGCGCAGATGTACGCGGTGCTGAACGGGCAGGCAGACCTCAAGGGCGTGCCCGTGCAACTGCTGCCGCTGGTGCGGGCCTCGCTCAACAGGGAGCCCGGCAAGCGGCCCACGGCGGCGCTGCTGGCCGACCGGCTGTCGCGGCTGGCCAAGGTCTCGAGCAGGGCCACCGGCGCCGCCGATCCCGAGCCGGCCGCCGGGCGGGCCGCCGCCGTCGCGGAGGAGGGCAAGGGCGCGGCGGTGCGCAGCCGTACCGCCGAGGAGGCCGCCCGGGGCGAGGCCAAGGCGCGCAGCCGGCCGAACTCGGCCGGCTCGGACGGCAAGGTGCCTCCGCCGCGCGCGCGGGCGAACGCCGACAGCAAGTCCACCACCACGCGCGGCAAGGTGCCCGCGCCGCGGTCCCGGCTCAACGCGGAGGGCAAGAACACCGGGCCGCGCCAGCGTACGGCGGCGGCCGTCAGGAGCAGGGCGGCGGCCAAGCCGCAGACCCGCAAGAAGGCGGGGCTGCGGGCGGAGCCGTCCACCACGCTGCCCGCGGGCAACGGCGCGCTGCTGCTGCTCGCCGTGCTGGCCGTGCCGTGCGTCGTGGTCTCGGTGATCTTCCCGATCGCCTCCATCGGGATCACGACGGTGTTCGTGGTGCTGACCAGGACGCTCTGGATGAGCCACTGGCTGACCAGGAAACACAACTCGCGCCGCCTGCGGGTGACGCTACGGGTGCTGCTCTTCCCGCTCGCGCTGGCCGGGGCGGCGGCGACCGCCGTGGTGTGGCCGGGCGTGCCGGTCGCGGTGGCGTCGGGCGGCGCGCTCTGGGTGACCGGCGGCGGGGAGATCGACTCCACCTGGTGGCAACAACCCGCGCCCGTCACGGTGGCTGGCGTGGTGTTCGGGATGTTGTGCGGCGGGATCACCGGGCGCGAGATCGAGCGGATCGGTCATCGGCTGCCCGACCTGCGGAGAGAGGGGTTGCGCGCACTGGCCGTGCTGGGCGGGTTCGTCGCCCTGTGTGCGGCCGCCGTGCGCGCCATCGCCCTCCTGATCTGATCCGCTGCCCCGTGACGGCGGACCAAACGCGGCTGATCAAACGGATCGGTCGCGTACGGGGCCGATCGGCTAGCCCTGCCCGCCGTCACGGCGGGAGAAGCGGTTGAAGATGCGCTCGCCCGCGTTGACGGCGCCCTCGGCCACGTCGCGCAGCACGCCGATGAACGGGTCCTGCGACTGCGACCAGGACGCGCGGTAGGACTCGGCCGCCGCTTTGATCTCGTCGGTCACCCGTGCGTTGGAGTCGTCCTCCCTGCGCGGGTAGTCGCCGCCGATGATGCGGTCGTATTCGCCGCTGCGCTGCCACTTGTCCAGCTCGGCCACGCGCACCACGGCGAACGGGTGGGTGGTGCCGAGCAGGTTGAGCACCTTGAGGAAGCCGTCGCGAAGGTCGCCCGCGGTGTCGTATTCCTGGTATTGCTCCAGGAACGCCTCGATGTTCATCTCGTGGGTGTAGTCGCCGCCGGCGAGCTTCATCAGCGCGCGCTTGGCCGCCTCCGGGTTCTGGCCTGTGAGCAGGCCACCGCGGTCGGAGGACAGCTCGGACTTGCGGTACCACTCCTCCAGGCCCGCGACGATCGCGCGCAGGCCGATGTAGCCGAGCGGGATCCAGGCGACGCGGGTGGCGAGGCGGGTCAGGATGTCGAGCATCGTCCGGTAGACCGCGTGCCCCGACAGGATGTGCGAGGTCTCGTGGCCGATGACGAAGCGCTGCTCCTCCTCGTTCATGAGGTTGAGCAGACCTGTGGTGACGACGATGAACGGGTCGTCGAAGCCGATGGCCTTGGCTTGGACCTGCGGGTCCTGCTGGATGTAGATCTCCGGGATCCGGTGCAGGTCGAGAGTGTAGGCGGCGTCGCGGCCCATGTCGTAGACGGAGCGGAACTGGGTCTCGCTCACGCGCACGGCCGAGGCCAGGTACATCAGGCGAAGCCGCCGCTCGCTGATGAGGCCGGACATCTGCTTGAGAACCGTATCGAACCCACTCAACTTACGCAGAGCGACCAGGGCGGACCGGTCTGCAGGGTGTTCATAGGCTCGGGACGAGATGCCGGGCAGTTGGACGCGGTTGCGGTCCGGGGTGGTCGTCATGCCCGGCATGCTACGTCCGCAACGGAAGTGGCGCGCGGACATCATCATGGGGGGTGCCATCATCCTGTCGTGGGGCGCCCGCGTAGTGTCCGTTTCATGATGAACGCGCCTGGTGCACAGGGGAAGCGGCGAGTTGGGGTGATGGGTGGGACGTTCGATCCCATCCACCACGGCCACCTTGTCGCCGCCAGTGAGGTGGCTCACCACTTCGATCTCGACGAGGTCGTCTTCGTGCCCACCGGACGGCCGTACCAGAAGGCGGAGCGGGAGGTCTCCGCCGCTGAGGACCGTTATCTGATGACGGTCATCGCGACCGCGTCGAATCCGCGCTTCTCTGTCAGCCGGGTGGACGTGGATCGGCCGGGGCCGACGTTCACCATCGACACTTTGCGTGATATTTCGGAAATTTACGGTCCCGACGTGGAGCTGTACTTCATCACCGGCGCCGACGCGCTCGGTGCCATTCTGGGCTGGCAGAACGCGGATGAGCTGTTCGAGCTCGCCCACTTCGTCGGCTGCACCCGTCCCGGGCACACACTGCACGATCCGGGACTGCCCGAGGGCAAGGTGACGTTGCTGGAAATTCCCGCACTGGCCATTTCGTCGTCCGAATGCCGTCAGCGAGTCGCCAAGGGGGAACCGATTTGGTATCTGGTGCCGGATGGAATCGTTCAGTACATCAACAAACGAGGCTTGTACCACTCGGAAGGATGAAAGAGACGCGTGACCTGGGCGCGCGTGGGAAGTCATGCCGTACGTGAGGGGTTTCGGCCTGGAAGGGTACCCTCAACATATGGGCATGCTGCCGACACAGGAGGACAGACCCGCATCGTGACCGCATCTGACAGATCCGTCCAGCTCGTGCGCATCGCCGCGGAAGCCGCGGCCGACAAGCTGGCCGATGACATCCTCGCCTACGACGTGAGCGAACAGCTCGTCATCACCGACGCCTTCCTGCTCTGCTCCGCCACCAACGACCGCCAGGTCCGTGCCATCGTCGACGAGATCGAGGAGCGGCTGCGCACCGAGGCCGACGCCAAGCCCGTCCGCCGTGAGGGCGAACGCGAGGGGCGGTGGGTGCTGCTCGACTACATCGACATCGTCGTGCACGTGCAGCACGAGGAAGACCGCACGTTCTACGCGCTTGAGCGCCTGTGGAAGGACTGCCCGGGCATCTCGCTCCCCGAGAGCGTCATGCAGGCCAACCTCCAGCGGGCGCGCGCGTGAGGAAGCAGAGCGTACGCACCATACAGGCTCATGAGGGAAACAGCGGGGAAGCCGCATGAGCAAGCGGATCGTCTGCCTGAGACACGGGCAGACCCTGTGGAATGTCGAGCAGCGATTCCAGGGGCACTCCGACATTCCCCTCGACGAGACGGGTGTGGCCCAAGCCGCAAGGGCCGCCTCACTGCTGGCGGCGCTGCGGCCCACCATGATCGTCTCCTCCGACCTGCAGCGCGCCAACGACACCGCGCTGGCGCTCGGGCGCATCGTCGGGCTCGACGTGGCGGTCGACAAGGCCCTGCGCGAGCGGGGCGGCGGCCAGTGGGAGGGGCTGACGCGGGAGCAGATCGCCGCCCGCTGGCCCGAGGAATACACCGTCTGGGAGGCTCCTGACGGCGAGCCGGTCACCGAGGTCGCCACGCGGGTGGCGGCCTCCATGCGCCGGTGGGCGGCTCGGCTGGCGGACGACGGGCTGCTGGTCGTGGTCTCGCACGGGGCCGCGCTGCGGCTCGGGATCTGCGAGCTGCTGGGGCTGCCGGAGCAGTTGTGGTCGGCGTTGGGCGGGCTCGGCAACTGCTCGTGGTCCGTGTTGCACGAAGGGCGTCGTGGGTGGCGGCTGCTGGAACACAACGCCGGGACGCTGCCGGAACCCGTACGCAGTGACGACAAGCCTGAGACCGAGGCCTAGGCAGGGCTCGTACTGCCCGTACTGTCCGTACGGCTCGGGGGCCGTGCGGCAGGGGTGCGTTGAGGCGTCGTCGTTGCATGGCGTGGTTGTACGGTGTTTCGCGTCGTCTGGGGCTGTTGAGGCGTCGTAGGTGGACGGCGCTTCGCGTTGCCTGGGACTGTCGTGTGCTGTTTTGGACCCCTTTGCTTCGTGGCGTCTGTGGAGCCGCGTACGGTCCCGGTGCACCGTGTCTGGCACGTCGTATGGGGCAGGCCGGCGGAATTGCTCGGTTCCGGGCAGTCGGGGGCCGGCGCTTCGGTGTCCGCTGCGGACTGGACTCGACTTTCGGGTTCGGGCTCCTGGTGGTGGCCTGGTGGCTCGCGGTTCTGGTGGGGCCACGGCGCGATTATGCGAATCGGTGCGGATGGCTATATGCTCTCCGAGCGCCGCAACGGGTGGACTCGGAGCGGTGACCAGGGGCTATGGCGCAGTTGGTAGCGCGCCTCCATGGCATGGAGGAGGTCTGGGGTTCGAATCCCCATAGCTCCACAAGATCGAAAGGCTCGGTTCCATCTCGGTGGAGCCGGGCCTTTCTTGTTGATCAGCAGGTTGCGGGCCTGTGCCCCGGGGCGATCTCCTCCAATCCCTGGGCGACCTACTCCAATCCCTGGGCGATCCGGGCGGCGGCCGGGAGCGGCGTCGGGCAGTTCGTTCGTGGGTCGGCCGCGCGGTGAATGTGCTGGACCTGCGTTCGGTGCTTGCCGTGGTGGCGTATGAGTGGTTCCGCGGGGCCAGGACCGCGCCCACGCCGATTTCGGACGCGCACTGGCCTGGACAACCGCCCCTGGCACTGATGCCCTTCTATGGCCCGCTGGTCCACCTGCAGCGCGCACTCAAGCGGCACACCGCCCCGGCCGGAGCTGCGTCCGGCGGGTGGTGCCCGGCGCTCGGCGGGGCGGGGTGGGTGGGTCAGCGGCCTTTCTCGTAGGTGAGGAGACCGTGGGTGAGGCGGAGGGGGACCATGATCAGCTCGACCAGGAGGGCTTTCCAGGCGTAGTAGAGGTTGACGGCTTTGTTCAGGTAGACGAAAGGGAGGTTGAGGAGGACGCGGCCGGGAGGGAGGTGGCGGCGTTTGGCGGCGTGGATCAGGATGGGGATGGTGAGCAGGAGCTCGCCTCCCGCCCACCACGTCAGTGTGCGGGTCATGGGCTCGTCGGCGGCGAGGATGAGGATCAGTGGGGTGGCCCACCAGAGCGGGGCCAGGATGATCTCCAGGAGGGCCACGATGATCCAGGTGGCCAGCATGGGCTTGCGGGTGAGCAGGCGGGGGAGGTGGAGGCGGACATTCTGCATGAAGCCCGCCATCCAGCGCCACACCTGTTTGCGGAGGTAAGTGAGGGTTTCCGGGTCGGCGGCCCAGGCCACGGCGTCGGCTACGTAGACCGCCTTGCGGCCCTCGATCTGCCGGCTCCACGTGAAATCCATGTCCTCGACGATCGTGCGTTCGGGGAAACCGCCGAACGCGGTCAGGGCGGTGCGCCTGAACACCGAGCAGCAGCCCGAGCAGACCATGGGGCTGTCGGCGAGTTGCTGGATCGGGCGGTGCCAGTGGAAACCGAAGAGGTATTCGGTGGATCTGCCTCGCTCCCAGGGGGTGCGGGAGAAGCGGGTTTGTACGTTGCCTGCCGCCACGTCCACGTCGGGGTTGTCGAAGACGGGCTTCATGCGCTCGATGTAGTCGGGAGCGAGGACGGTGTCGGCGTCAACGGCCAGGATCAGGTCGGTGTCGCAGTGGGGGAGCGCGTGGTTTTGGGCCTTGGCCTTGCTGCCCAGGTTTTGCGGTGGGCGCAGGACTGTTACGCCGTGGCTCGCTGCGATCTCGCCGGTGCGGTCGGTGGAGCCGTCGTCGATGACGATGATCTTTTCTGGTGGGATCGACTGGGCCTTGATGGAGTTGAGGGTGGCGGGTAGGCCCTGCTCCTCGTTGTGTGCGGGGACGATCACCGTGAGGGAGGGCGGGGTCACCTGCGCCTCCTTCGCAGCTTGAGCGAGATCAGCGTCACCAGGCCGACCATGGCGTAGATGATCAGGCTGAATCCCAGCGTGGGCGGGCCTCCGGGCATCCTGTGCTTCCTCTCCGTGGGTGATGTCGTCGGTGTGGAAACGAGGATGCTGGGGTTGGTGGGGCCGGGGAGGGGCCGAATCGCGTTCTGTGGATGGGGGAGGGGTCGAACCAGGTTCTGTGGGAAAGGGGTACGGGGCACTGGTGCGGGCTGCTCCTCGACGGGGACAGCACCGTGGAGTCGTCGCGTTCGCGTAGGGCCACGGGCGCCGCTCCCCTGGCGTACGTGATCAGCGTGTTTCCAACGGTTTCCATGGCTATCGGCCGGTTCCGGTACAGCCCCGATCAGGGGCGTTCCGGGGTTGGGGGTGCCGGTTCGCAGATGCGCGGCGTCGGTGGGCCCGGAACAAGGAAGGGCCGGACCATCGAGGTCCGGCCCTGGGGGGATGGGTGTTGTCAGTGCTGGATTGCCTGTCGGTGTGCCGCGCGGCTGACGGGAACCGCCGTCAGGCTGAGGACGACCGCGATGACCCCGACGACCCAGGACGTCCACGAGGCCCCCTGGGACTGCGTGTACGTCAGGACCCACGGTGCGATGAACAGCAGCACACCCCAGAGGGTGTTGAGCCATTCCGTCGCCACCGTGCCCGGGTATGTGAGGGACACCAGCGAGGTGATCGCGGTGAGCGCACCCAGGACGATCAGCGAGGGCATCGCGCCGGAGGCGCTGTTCACCCAGATCGGGGAGAGTGCCGCGTAGATGCCGGCGACCAGGAGCACCCAGTCCTGCCAGCGTGACCATGCCTTCATGAGGACCTCCGCCAATGGCGTTCGCGAGGCTGGCCTGTTTGGTCAGTCGATCGGCTGCAACCTTCGGGGGGAGACGGAGATTCCCTTTGCTCATGGTGATGTTGCGCACACTTGATTCGTGAGGACGTGATCCGAGCAGATGCGGGCAGCGTCGCGGGTCAGCCGGGTCAGCTGGGTCGTCTCGCCGGGTTCCTCCCCGCCGGCTTCACCCGGCAGGTCACGAGCGGGCAGGTGGCCAAGGTCCGACGGAGTAGGCGGCCAGCGTGACCAGCGCGTTCCACCTCGAGCTGTCCACCCGGAACACCAGGGGCTCACGGGGTCGGGGGCGCATGGGCTTACGGGGGTGCCAGGCCCGAACGGGGACGTCCGGACCGCGTCGTGGACGTCCCTGGCGCTGACCTGGACCGGCAGGCGCTCGTGAAGGTCCATGGCGGGAAACTCCCTGCGGGCAAAACATGTCTTATCCCGATATATCCAAAGAAATGCTTGGAAGTCGGTAACGGGCCACGAGTTCGGCCGCGGTGGCGGCCAGCCGCTCACGCAGCTCCGCGGGCTCCAGCACCTCGGCGTCCGTGCCCAGCCTGAGGAACTCGCCGAGCGCGTGCCCGATCGACTCGATCGGCACCGTGACCCGCGTCCAGCCCTGCTCGTCCGGCGGCTGCGCGCTCTCCCGCGCCGCCGCGACCACGCCAGGGGTCATGAGGTCGTCCAGGCGCTTCAGACCGGCCGGCGACAGCCGGACCACCGCCTCGCCCCACTTCAGCCGGGCCTCGAACTCCTCCAGGTATCCCTGCCAGTAAGCCGCCAGATCGAACCCGTCCGGCCTGGTGAAGACCTCCGGGAGCGGGTGCAGGTCGAGGATCTGCGAGACGCGGTAGGTCCGTACGTGCTCGCCCGCCCCCGCCACGAGATACCACCGCCCGGCCTTGACCACCAGCCCGTACGGCTCCAGCCGCCGCTCCACCTCCTGAGGCGCCTTCCACCGGCGGTATCGGACCTGGATGCGGCGCTCGTTCCAGACCGCGTCGGCCACGGCGGGCAGGTAGGTCACCGGCTCCGGATCGCGGTACCAGGTGGGCGCGTCGAGGTGGAAGCGCTCCTGGATGCGCCCCGCGCGGTCGCGCAGCTCCACCGGCAGCGCGGCCATGAGCTTGAGCTGCGCGGCCGTCACCACGGCGCCCAGCCCCAGCTCGGCCGCGGGCCCCGGCAGACCCGCCAGGAACAGGGACTCGGCCTCGTCCGCGGTCATCCCTGTGAGCCGGGTGCGGTAGCCGTCGAGCAGTTGGTAGCCGCCGCTGCGGCCCGCGTCGCCGTACAGGGGGATGCCGGCGGCGTGCAGGGACTCGACGTCGCGGTAGATGGTGCGTACCGAGACCTCCAGGCGCTCGGCCAGCTCGCGGGCGGTCATCCGGCCCCGCGTCTGCAGGAGCAGGAGGATGGACACCAGGCGGGAGGCGCGCATATACGCTGACACTACCTGTCAGTTTCACGGTCGCCACCCGGCATTGCGACGGGGCGGCGGGCTTGGACGAGATCACCGTCCCGGCCAGTGGGATGAGCCTGCGGGTGTACGGCCGGCGGCGGGCACGTGGTCGGGTCGGCAGTGCCAGGGGCGTGCTGGACCCGTCGCCCGTGGTGGGCCGGTTCGGGGGGAGTTCCGCGGAGAGGACGTCTACGAGGGCAGGACGGTGCGGTGCCGGTTCGGGTGGACGGTCTTCGGGGCCGACTCGTGTCGCTGGGGGCCGGCGTACTCAGTGGACGGCGAGCAGACCTGGGAGACCAACTGGATCATACGCGGGCGTGACGGTCGCGCACGGCCTCAGCCGAGGCGCGACGGCCCGGCGTCCCCAGGCGGGGCGTGCTCGAAGGTGATGGCCGAGCGGGTTTCGGTGGCGCGCGGCTTGTCGGCGGCGCTGCGTGCCCACAGGACCGCCGCCACCGCCAGGGCCGCGACCAGCACCACGAGCCCGCCGACCAGGACCACCCACCACCAGGCGGACCTGCGCGGCTTGGCCTCGTAGTGCTGCACGTCGGGCAACATGTCCGGCGTGTACGGCAGGCGCCGCGTGTTGGGGTCCTCGGGCGGACCCTGGTTGGGGGGAGGGGCCGGACGGGGGTAACGGAGCCTGACCGTCTGGTTGGGATCCGGCTCGCGACGACCAGGCTGATCTTGATTCATGATCCCCTCAGGCGGTGCTGTGGGCCAGTCGATGATGGTGACATTGTCACATTTGCCGCAGATATTCCGTCGAAACGGCATGACTACGGTACTCGTGACAGGTGGCAGCGGGCGGCTCGGCCGTCCCCTGATGGAGATGCTGGTCGAGGCGGGCTTCGAGGTACGGGCGACCAGCCGTACCGCGCGTCCCGCCGCCGGAGGCGTGCGGTGGGTGGTCGCGGACCTGTCCACCGGCCGGGGTGTGGCGGAGGCCGTGGCCGGAACGGACGCGATCGTCCACCTGGCCGCGGCGCCCTACAAAGGCGGCTACACGCTCAAGGTCGAGCTCGGCGGGACGTCCGCGCTGCTCGCGGCCGCCCGCGAGGCCGGTGTGGGACATCTGGTCTATGTCTCCATCGTGGGTGTGGACCGGGTGCCCTGGGGCTATTTCCGTACGAAGGTACGCGCGGAGCGGCTCGTCGAGGAGGGTGACGTGCCCTGGACGATCCTGCGGGCCACGCAGTTCCACGGGTTCGTGGTGGAGGCGCTGAGCGCGACGGCCCGGCTCGGCGTGGTGATCGCCGATCCGGGGATCCCCGTGCAGCCGGTGGACGCCGGTGACCTGGCCCGGCATCTCGTGGCACTGCTCAGGCGCGGGCCCGGGGGCAGGATCGAGGAGTTCGGCGGGCCCGAGGTACGCACGATGGCCGAACTCGCCGAGACCTGGCTGCGGGCCGGCGGGCTTCGCAGACGGGTGCTGCGGCTCCGGGTGCCCGGCAGGCTCGGCCGGGCCTTCAGGGCCGGGCACCTGACCACGAAGGCGCAGCCCACGGGCGAGATCACCTGGGAGGATCATCTGCGACGGACCTGAGCCCGGCCGGTCCCCGACGGTCTCGTCCGCCTGGTCAGCCCTGGTTCTCGCCGTAGGGCGGCTGCTGCGGCGCCTGCCAACCGGGCTGGACGGGAGGCTGTGAGGCCGGCGGTTGCTGGGAGGGGGGCCACTGTGCGGCGTCCTGTGGGGCCGGGGGCCGCTGTGTGGGGGGCTGCTGCCCGCCCTGAGGCCACCGCTGCTGGGGCTGCGGCCAGCCCGCCCCCTGCGGCTGGCCCGCCTGCGGTGGGTTCCGGCGGGCGATCACGCCCCAGACCAGCAGTCCGATGCCGACCGCCTGGAAGATCGTCGAGATCAGGTTGGAGATCGCCGACACCGTGAGAACACCCAGCATGGACATGAAGAGGCCGGCCGCGATGTTGAGCACCACTCCCAGCAGCAGCACGATGCAACCCGCCATCCCAAAGAGCGCGGCCCGACCGTGGTCGCGTCTTCTCATCGCCGTCACGACGGCCCCGGCGATCAGGACGACGGCCATGATGATGAGGGAGATGATGCCGGTGACCTGGATCATGTGCACGAGAGAGCTCCGCTGGGAGAGGAAACGACCTTCCGACGCTACGGGGATTCGCGCAGATCCGCCACCGCGCTGTTGATCGAGTTCAGGTCGAGCGGGCCCTGGTAGCGGACTCCGTTCAGGAAGAGCGTGGGGGTGCCGCGCACGCCGCTCGCGCGGCCCGAATCCTCGTCGAGCGCGATCCTGGCGACGTGGCCCGGCACGTCCGACCAGGGGGCGATGTCCAGGTCGGCGGCATACTGCTCCAGGTCGGCGTCGGTGAGGAAGCGCTGGTTGTCGTAGAGGAGGTCGTGCATCTCCCAGAACCTGCCCTGATCGGCGGCCGCCTCGGACACGATCGCGGCGGAGGCGGCCCGGGGGTGCAGGGTACGCAGCGGGAAGTGCCGGAACACCATCCGCACGTCCGGGTTCTTCCGCATCAGCTCCTCCAGGACCGGATGGAGCCGCCCGCAGTACGGGCACTCGAAGTCCCCGTACTCCACGATCGTCACCCGGGCGCCCGCCGGCCCCCGTACGTGGTCCTCCGGCCCGACGGGCACCGTGAGCACCTCGGGCAGCTCCTCGGCGGGCTCCTCGTCCGGCGGCGCGCAGACCCCGCCCCGGTCCCAGGCCAGCTTGAAGATCACCCAGCCCAGCACGGCCGACAGCAGCGACCCCGCCAGGATGCCGATCTTCGCCTGGTCGTGCAGGACCGGGTCCACGAAGGCCAGGTCCACGATGAACAGCGCCACCGTGAACCCGATCCCGGACACCGCGGCCCCGCCCAGCAACTGCCCCCAGACCAGGTTCCCCGGCAGGGTGCCCCACCCGAAGCGCAGCGGCAGCCAGGTGCCGAGCGAGATCCCGACGAACTTCCCGGCCAGCAGCCCCAGCGCCACCCCGAGGGTGACCGGCGAGGTCAGCGCGGACCGCAGGATCTCCCCGTCGAGCCCCACCCCGGCGTTGGCCAGGGCGAAGAGCGGCACGATCACGTAGCTGCTCCACGGGTGCAGCCGGAGCTGCAGCCGCTCGTTCACGGAGACGGCCCGCTGCACCCGGAGTGCGGCCTCCCTGGCCCGCTCCGCGCTGGGATCGCTGGTGAACCCGTGCACGGCCTCGCCGGCCAGCAGCAGCTTCTGGTCGCTGGGCGCGTACACGAAGACCAGCATCCCCATCGCGATGCCCACGAGCGTCGGGTGGATGCCGCTCTGCAGCGTGGCCACCCACAACGCGAACCCGAGCACGATGTACGCCGGCGCCCGCCAGATCCTCAGCCACCGCAGGGTCACCACGGCTCCGAGCAGCAGGACGGCGGCGACCAGGGCGGGAACGGAGAGGCTGGCCGTGTAGAAGATCGCGATGATCATGATGGCCAGCACGTCGTCCACGATGGCCAGCGTCAGCAGGAAGGCCCGCAGCGGGTCGGGGCACCGGGCCCCGACCACGGCGAGCACGCCCAGCACGAAGGCGGTGTCGGTGGCGATCGGCACCCCCCACCCGCCGGCCGCCGGCCCGCCGTAGTTGAGCAGCAGGTAGATCCCGGCCGGCACGAGCATCCCGCCGAGTGCCGCGACGGCGGGCACGGCGATCAGCCGCCGGTTGCGCAACTGCCCGAGCCGCGCCTCGTAGGACACCTCCAGCCCGATGAGGAAGAAGAAGACGGTCATGACGCCGTCGTTGACCCAGTGCCGCAGGTCCAGGGAGAAGCTCGCGTCGCCGAACGAGATCCCCATGCGGGTGTGCCAGAAGGCCTCGTACGTGTGCCTCCACGGCGAGTTGGCCCACAGCAGGGCGAACACGGTGGCGATGAGCAGCACACTTGTGCTCCCCGCCTCGGTGCGAAAAAAGGCGCGCAACATATCAGATCTCCCCCGGAGACCTGATTTTAGAGTGCCCTCGGAAGACCGAGCCCCGGCCCCTGGGCATGCCGAGGGCGGGCCGCCCGGCGACCCGCCCTCAGCGCGATCTCACAGGTTACGCAGATAGGCCAGTGAAGGCGCGAAGAAGTATTCACCGCCCTTCAGCGTGACCGTCTGAGTCACCTGGGCCTGCGGTTCCGACATCTCGGGCTTGCCCCAGGCCGTGGGGTGGGTGACCTTGATGTCGCGGTCCCCCTGCCCGATGACCGGGTCGTGGCCCGTGCCCGCGACCTGGAAGTCGGGGCTGTTGGCCCACGACTGCTGGGTGAACTCGAACTGGTCCACCAGGCTGCTGTTGAAGGCCATGAACAGCAAGCCCACGTCCCCCCTCGGGCGTACCTCCGGCGGGGAGTCGTCCCAGGGCTGGTCGTCACGATCGCCGTAGGTCTGGCCGCGCCGGGCCATCAGCACCTCACGCCCGAAGGAACGGGGGTTCGTCTTCCTGACGTGCGCGCTGAACGGGCACTTGGTGCCGTCGTCGGTGTCGAAGTTGAAATCGTTGCTCACCGGCCCGCCGACCTCCTTGGGCTTGGAGGTGAGCGGCGTGCCGTCCTCGAAGCGGCCGACGAGCAGCGCGCCGGCCCGGTCGCGGTCGGCGCCGGCCAGGCCGAGGCTGTCGGCCAGCTCCTGCTCGTTCTCCTTGAACGCCCGGACGTTCTGCTCCAGCTTCCTGAAGACCAGGTAGCTGCCGTGGTGACGGTCCGGGTTAGGCGCGAAGGGATCCTGGACCAGGATGTTCGCCAGCGGGAACGCCGGGTCCCAGTGCTCCTTCGGCTCCTTGTCCACATCGTCCTTGAGGAACAGCGGCTGGCTGCGGCCGTCCACGTATCCGAAGTGCTCGATCCCGTCACCGGCCGGGTTGCGCATGCTCTTCCCGGTCTCCTCGCCGAGCAGCCGGGCGCTCTCCGGCAGGTCCGCGACGATCTCCTCGCGCAGCGCCGCCACCGTGTGCGTGTCGTCGTCCCCGATCAGGATGACGGCGTGGATCTCCCGCTGGTAGACCCACTCCCACTGCTCCGCCGGCGGGTCGTTCACCTCGGCGGTCCGGCGCTTCATGCCGTCGCGGAACGCCTTGTCGCCGAATGCCCGCACGTCCTCGACCGAGTGGCCGAGGTCGCGGTATCCGGCCTTGCTGATGCCGACGCCCACGTACGGGCTGCCGCGCCGGCCTCGGGCGGTGAAGTCGCGCGTTTCCTGCAGGTGCTTGCGCGCGGACTTCATTTTCGTGACCGCGAGGCGCCGCAGGTAGGCCCTGCCCTCGGCCACGTCGTTGAACCGGACGAACAGCACGGACAGATGGTCACGCACGTGAGCGCGCAGGATGTTCGGCTGGAGGTTGTCCAGCATCGCCTTCGTGTCCGCGTCGAGCGTGGCCGAGTCCCAGGCCAGAGGTTGTGCGTTGTTCAGATCGACAGGCATTGTCGAGTCCTTTCCCCGTTTTCCCCAGGAAATCGGGCCCCCTGACGCGTTGCAGAAGGAACGCAAATTTACGAATCCCCCGGGTTTTTCCAACGCGCCCCACCTGTACGACTCGCGGGCGATCGAGAAAGTTCCAAGAATGCGGACACCATGGTTTCCCGATCGTATTCGCCCGCGGAGCGGTCATGATCGAGCCGTCGGCACCCGCGGGCGGGGCGGGGGAGCACCGATGACGAGCCGGCGTCGGGGCAGATCGAGTGGCACGCGCGACATCCCGCTGCGCGCCGCCCGCGAGTTCTTCCTGGCCAAGGGATACGCCGAGGCCACGGTCGCCGACCTGGTGACGGCCTCGGGCATCAACGCCGGCAGCCTCTACCACCACTTCGGTGGCAAGCCGGGGCTGTTCCCGGCGCTCTGTGGGAGCAGTTCATTGGGGGCCAGGAGGAGCGCACCTCCCGGGCGGCCAGGGCCGCTCACGACCATGACGGGCGAGGCGGGGCGCGCGGTGGCCGCGTGCGAGTCCGGCGAGAGGAGACCCGGGTGACCATTGACGAGGTGATCCGCCTGGTGCGCCGGCTGCTGCCTACCGCACAGGACGTATCCGCGCCGCCTCCCTTGGGACGATGGCGCGGGGCGGCCCGGCTGCGACCGTGGGGAGCATGGACGCACTCCGCCGCGCACTGGGCCTGCTCTCGGTGGTCTACCTGCTGGCCTTCGTCTGCTTCGGGCTGTCGCACGCCGGGGTCGCGCTCGGCCCGCTGCGCCAGCCCGTGATCGTCCCGGCCGTGATCGTGGAGCTGCTGTGCGCCGCGGCCATGCTCACCGGCGCCGTCGGCGCGCTCACCGGCCGGGCCTGGGGCTGGGACGGGCTGATCTACACGCACGCGGGCGCGCTGGCCGGGGTGCTGCTCGGCATCATGGCGGTGGCCTTTCGTGGCGACGGGGAGAGCGCGCTGCTCAGCTGGTATCACGGCACGATCGCGACCCTGCTCGCCGCCGGCCTGGCCGGGGCCTTCTACGTCTCCAGAGTCCGCAGGTAGGCGGCTGCCTCGGCGATGTGGTCCTCGCCGAACACGCGGATGCCGTTGAGCTCCAGCAGCGCCGTCGTGACGCCCCGCCCGGGGGTGCGCCGCCCGCCGAACGTGCCGTCGTAGATCGACAGCACACCGCACGACGGGCTGCCCTCCTTCAGCACCGCCAGCCGCGCTCCGGCCGACCGCGCCGCCGCCAGGGCCTCTCGCGCGCCCGCCAGGAACGCCGCCGTCACGTCCGATCCGTCGGCCGCCAGCACGCGGGCGTCGCCCGCCAGCACGGCCGCCCCGCCCGCGCCGCCCTCGATCTCGGCGGCGGGACGCGGGATCGCCAGCCCGCCCTCCACCTCCGGGCAGAACGGGACCAGCCGCCCCTCCGCGCGCCAGGCCGCGAGGCAGGCGTCCGAGCTGGTCTTCGCGCCGCCGTCGAAGCGCACCTTGCGCCCCATCAGGCAGGCGCTGACGAGGATCCTGTCCACGCTTCGATCCTATGAGCGTGCCCGGACCCGCGGGACGGCGACCGGCCCTTCGCATGAGGGCCGGACGGAATCAGGGGCGAGCCACCCGGGCGATAGCCTTTGTCCCGATGAACACCACCGTCGCCACGATCGTGATCGTGCTCGCCGTGCTGCTGACGCTGGCGAGCCTGGTCACCGCCATCCGCGACCGGCCGATGGGCATGGTCCTGCTGGTCGGCTTCGCCGTGCTCGAAGTGGCGGTGCTGGTGCAGGCGGGCTTCGTCATCGCTGCCGTGGCCGGTGGCGCCGGGCCCCCGGACAAGGTGACGCTGTTCGGCTATGTCGGGGGCCAGGTGCTCATCCCGCCGGCCGGGGTGTTCCTCGCGCTGGCCGAGCGGAGCCGGTGGGGGTCGGCGATCCTGGTGGTGGCCGGGTTCGCGGTCGCGGTGATGACCGGGCGCCTGCTGCAGATCTGGCAGGGGGGCGCGTGACCACCTCGATCGGCACCGGGCCAGGGCGGGCGCTCGTCGCCGTCTACGGGCTGTTCTCGCTGGCCGCCGGGGCGCGGGCGGGGGTGCAGATCGCCCTCAAGTTCGGCGAGGCGCCGCTGGCGTACTCGTTGTCGGCCTTCGCGGCGCTCGTCTACATCCTGCTCACCGTCGCCCTCTTCCGTGGTGCCCGGCGGCTGGCGCTGGCCGCGATCGTCGTCGAGCTGGCAGGGGTGCTGGTGGTCGGCACGCTCAGCGTCCTGGATCCGGCCGCCTTCCCCGACGAGACGGTCTGGTCCACGTACGGCAAGGGTTACCTGTTCATCCCGCTCGTCCTGCCCCTCGTGGGGCTCTACTGGCTGCGGCGCAGGCGCTGACGCCGCGGTCCTCCGCGGCCGGTGGCCGAAGAGCGCAACCTTGTAAGAACACCTATATCGGTCCTGTAGGGTGGTGATTCGTCCCATGATTTGATGAATGGAGGATTACTCGCATGAGCGCGCTCGCCGAAGAGTCCCGGGCCAAGCCCGGTCCGCTCGCCTGGCTGCTCGTGCTGGGAATCGTCCTCGCCGCGCTCAACCTGCGCACCGCGGTCACCAGCGTGGGCCCTCTGCTCGACCAGCTCACCGACGCGCTCGGCATGTCCAGCGTCGGCACGGGTCTGCTCACCACGCTACCCGTGCTGGCCTTCGCCAGCGTGGGGGCGGTCACGCCGTCGCTGGCACGGCGGCTCGGCGAGCACCGGCTGCTGCTGCTCGCCCTCGTCACGCTGGGCCTCGGCCTGCTGGTCAGGTCGCTGGTCGGCTCGGCGCCGGTGTTCCTGCTGAGCAGCGCGGTCGCGCTGTCCGGCGGGGCGGTCGGCAACGTGCTCATCCCGACGCTGATCAAGCGTCACTTCCCGGCGCGCACCGGGATCATGACCATCGTCTACACCACGGCCCTGGCGGTGGGCACCATGCTGGCCGCCTCCGCGACCGTGCCGATCGAGCGCGCGTCAGGCGACTGGCACGTCGCGCTCGGCGTGTGGGCGGCGCTGGCCGTCGTCGCCGCCATTCCGTGGCTTGCGCTGCTGCGCAGTGAGCCGGAGCGGGACGCGGGCCGCCGGGACGCGGGCATCCGGCGCCTGGTCAGGAGCAGGCTGGCGTGGATGATCGCGATCTACTTCGGCGCCCAGTCGATGATCGCCTACATCATGTTCGGCTGGCTCGCCACGATCCTCGCCGACGGGGGCTACAGCACCTCGCAGGCGGGGCTGGTCCTCGGGGTGTTCACGGCGCTCAACATCCCCGTGTCGATCTTCGTGCCCATGGTGGCCGCCCGCTTCCGTGACCAGCGGCCCACCGTGGTGGGTCTCGTGGTGTTCTACGTGGCCGGCTATCTCGGGCTCTGGCTCGGGCCCATGTCCCTGACGCTGCTGTGGGTCACGCTCGTGGCCATCGGCATGGGGTCGTTCCCGCTGGCGCTGATGATGCTGGCGCTGCGCACCCGCACACCGGAGGCCACGGCCGGGCTGTCGGCGTTCGGGCAGAGCGTCGGCTACCTGATCTCCGGTGCCGGGCCGCTCCTGGTGGGCGTGTTGCGGGAGGCCACCGGCGGCTGGTCGGTGCCGTACATGATGATCTTCGCGGTGCTGGTGGTGCAGCTCCTCACCGGCCTGTACGCGGGTCGGGACCGCTACCTGGAGGATGAGACCTCCCTGGGACAATGACCGGGTGAAATCCACTCTTGTCACCTTTCCCGATGGCCTGGTCGTGGGCCGTTCCTCAATCGTCGGGGCCGTGCCGGTGGGGGCCCGGCACGGCCTCGTCGTCGCCGAGACGCCCTTCCATCCCCTGGACCACACCTGGCCCGACCAGCCCGCCGACCGGGGCACGATCGGGGGCCTGCCGGTCGTCGACTGCGTGACGGGGGCAGTGGCGGGGGCAGTGGCGGGGGCAGAGGAGGGGGCACAGCCGGACTCCGGCGAGGTCTTCCTCGGGGAGGACATCCCGGCGCGGCGCGGCGCGGAGGGGTGGGAGTGGCTGGTCGTACACGTGACCGAGACGCCGCTGCCGGTGGGGGAAGAGGTGGATCTGGTGGTGGACGCCGGATTTCGGGCCGCGCTGTCGGCCGGTCACACCGCCTGCCACCTGGCCGCGCTCGCGCTCAACGCCGCCCTGGCCGACCGCTGGCGCAAGGAGCCCGCGTTGGACCGGCTCGGGCATCCCGACTTCGACCAGGCCGCCATCGCCTCCTCGCGGATCGTCCCGGACGGCAGCGTGGACGTCTACCGGCTGGGCAAGTCGCTGCGCAAGAAGGGGTTCACGGCCGAGGGGCTGGAGCTCGCCAAGGTCGTGCGGCAGGTGAACGACCTGCTCGACGCCTGGGTGGCCGCCGACGCGCCGGTCCGGCTCGACGTGCCGGGGCCCGGGCTGACCGCCCGCCGTACGTGGCACTGCTCGCTCCCGGACGGGGAGGCGTCCATCCCGTGCGGGGGCACCCACGTGAGCCGTACGGGAGAGCTGGGCCGGGTCGAGATCGCGCTGTCGCTGTCACCGGATGAGACGTCGCTGACGATGCGCACCAGCCGCGAGTCTGTCAGCATGTGTTGACAAGCGGGTGCTTGTCAGCACATGCTGACACCATGAACGCCACCGAACTCGCCGAGGCGGCCGCCGACTCCGATCCGGGAGTGGGGCTGGCGGCGGTCGCCGCGCTCCGGACCCTGCTGGAGGAGCTGGAGGCGGCGCACGTGTCCAACGCCCGCGCCCAGGGCTGGTCGTGGGAGCAGATCGCCGACGCGCTGGGGGTTCGGCGGCAGTCCGCTCATCGCAAGCACGCTCGCAGGACAGAGAGGTAGCGCGTGTTCACCAGATGCACAGAGGGCGCCCGCCGGGCGGTGGTCAGGGCCGGGATCCACGCGCTCGACGCGGGCCGGGCCACGCTCGACACCGACATGCTGCTGCTGGGGCTGGCCGAGGTGCGGCCGTTCGCGTTGCCGTCGTTCACCGCCTCGGAGGCCGACGTGCGCGAGCGGGTGGACGTCGGCGACGCGCGGGCGCTGCTGGCCACGCTGGGCATCGACCTGGCGGCGGTGCACCGCCGCACCAGGGCCGGCGCCGACGAGCCCGGGCGGTGGCGCCTGCGGCGCTCCCGGGTGCGGCCGCTTCGGGTCACCCTGTACGGGCCGCTGGGGGAGATCCCGCTGGCCATGCACGCCAGAAAGGCGATCGAGGTGGCGAAGTGGAAGCCGGGGGCCGTCACGGGGGAGCGGCTGCTGTGGGGCCTGCTCGCCGACTCCTACAACGGGGCCGCCCGGATCCTCATGGATGCCGGGGTGGACCTGGGCAGGCTGGTGCGTGAGGCGGGGATCCCGCGCCGCCGCGCCGCCTGACCCGCCCGGCGGCCCTGGGGTGTGCGTGGGAGATCAGGCCGTGGCGGGCGCCAGGTGGGCGATCTTCTCCGGGTTGGCCATGAGGTAGATGGTGTCGATCCTGCCGTCCGAGATCAGCAGCGAGACGACCGTGACCACCCGCCCCCCGGCCGAGATGACCAGCGCGGGAGCGTTGTTCACCGTCGCCGTACCGAGGGACATGTCCGGAACGTCCGCCAGGCCGATCGAGGCCATGAAGCGGGCGATGTTCGCCGGGGTGTTGATCGACAGCAGGTAGCGGCCGACGTGCTCGGCCCCGGTGATGGCCCGCAGCGCCGCCCTGGCCTTGCCGCCGCCGTCGCTGACCATGGTGACCTCGCCGGAGAACAGCTCGATCAGCCCGCCGAGGTCACCGTTCGCCGAGGCGTTGATGAAGCGCTCGGTGATCCGCCGGCGCTCGTCCCGGTCCACGTCGAACCGCGGGCGCTTCTCGCGTACGTGGTCGCGCGCCCGCCGGGCGAGCTGCCTGGTGGCCGGCTCGGCCCGGCCGATGATCTCCGCGATCTGGGCGAACGGCAGGTCGAACGCCTCCCGCAACACGAACACCGCCCGCTCAAGCGGCGACAACGTCTCCAGCACCACGAGCAGCGCCAGCTCGACGGAGTCGGCCAGCTCCGCGTGCTCGGCCACGTCGGGCCCGGTGCTGATCGGCTCGGGTAACCACGGCCCGACGTACGACTCCCGCCGCGACTTCGCCCACCGCAACCGGTCGATGGCCAGCCGGGAGGTCACCCTGACGAGATAGGCCCTGGGGTCCGCCACCGTCTCCTGATCCACCCCTGACCAGCGCAACCATGCCTCCTGCACGACGTCCTCGGCGTCGGCGACGCTGCCCAGGATCCGGTAGGCGACGCCGGTCAGCAAGGTCCGGTGGTCTTCAAAAGTCGACATAAACCCTTAGACGTACCATGGAATCCCCGGTGTGACACGAGGGCGCGGAAATTCCGATACACTTGGTGATCGCAAGGGGCTATGGCGCAGTTGGTAGCGCGCCTCCATGGCATGGAGGAGGCCTGGGGTTCGAGTCCCCATAGCTCCACAAGCATTTGTCGTGCGTCGCCATTTTCTGGCGCATTCGCGAGAAACCCTATGGGCTGAGCGGCCCGGACTCCTGATTGGCTACCATCGGCGCGTCATATGTCGCCAAAAGTCAGGATGTCCTATAAGTGGTGGTCATCGCTCAGGAAACCACGTTCGACCAGGCCGAGATCTACGAGCTCTACGACTCGGTCGGCTGGGGAGTCTGGACGCGGGACATCGCCAAGGTCTGCCGCGGCCTGGCCAACTCGCATCTCGTCGTCACCGCGCGGGACGAGCGGGGGCGGCTGCTCGGCCTGGCACGCACGGTGTCCGACGACGAGATCATCTGCTACGTGCAGGAAGTGCTGGTCAACGCGAAGTTCCACGGCCGCGGAATCGGGCGCCGGCTGCTGGAGCACCTCATGGAGCGGTATGCGCACTGCCGCTACTTCACCTTGACGACCGATCATGAATCCACCCCGGAAGGCCTCGCCAACCACGCCTTCTACCGGCGGCTCGGCATGATCGAACATCACGAGCAAGGGCTGTCGGCCTTCGCCCTGCGGGTGGGCGGCCCCTGAGGCTCAGCCCGACAGCAGCCGCCTCAGGGTTTCCGGGAGCTCGTCCCGGTTTTGCGGCGTGACCGTGACCAGATCGGCCTCGATGCGGCTTCTCAGCATCGGATGGCTGCGCTGGTGGACCGTGGCCACCAGGGGCAGGTCGGCGTTGAAGAGCGTCATGCAACGCGGCAGGAACGCGGGCGACAGCAACTCCATGGGCCCGATCTCGTCGATGAGCGCGACCGCGCCCCGGGTGGCGAGCGCCCGCTCCATGGCGGGCAACGCGATGCGCTCGAACGCGGGCACGTTGACCCCGTAGCGCCCGATCCGGGGCCCGGAAACCCAGGAGACGTGCGCCATGACCGCCTTGCGCCCGCCGAACTCCTCCACGCTGAAGCCCACCCGCTGCCCGTGCTCGCGGACTTCGTCGCTGAGGAAGCCGCAGACCGGCACGTCCGCGGCCCGCAGCAGGTCGGCGAGGCGGCGGACCACGGTGGTCTTGCCGGTGCGCGGCGGGGCGGTGAGCAGGATGTGCGGCCGGGACACGGGTACAGGATCGCAGACTACTCACTCGCCGAGAACAACCGATGCGGCCCGGCTGATAAGCTCCCACGCCCGTGCCACGTGCCGCCGCTCCGTGGCCACTCCGCCGACCGCCATCCGCAGCACCACCCGGCCGCCGATCCTGGTGTGCGTCATGTACAGCGCGCCGCCGGCGTTGAGCCGCTCCATCAGCCGGGTCGTGGCCTGGTCCGCCGCCTCTTCCGCGAGGCCCGGCCAGCGCGGGCGAAAGCACACGAGCCCGAGCGGATGCGGCTCGTGCACCTCGAACCCGGGATCCGCGGCGATCCAGGAGGCCAGCTCCTGCGCCAGGTCCACGCCCTTGCGGATGTGCGCGCGAAGCCCCTCGGCGCCGTACCAGCGGATCACCGACCACAGCTTCAGCGCCCTGAACCGCCGCCCCAGCGACACCTGCCAGTCCCGGTAGTCGATGACGGCGCCGGAGGAGGTGGGGGCGTTCTTGAGGAACTCCGGCAGGATCGACAGCGCGCCGAGCAGCGGGGCGCGGTCCGCCGCCCACAGGACGGTGCAGTCGAAGTTCGTCAGCAGCCACTTGTGCGGGTTGGTGGAGTAGGAGTCGGCGTACTCGGCCACCCCGTCGTTGACCCACCGGAACTCCGGGCAGATCGCCGCGACCCCGGCATAGGCGGCGTCCACGTGCAGCCAGACCCCGCGCTCGCGGCACACCTCGCCGATCGCGGCCACGGGGTCGATCGCGGTGGTGGAGGTGGTGCCCACCGTGGCGCACACCATGGTCGGGACCGCGCCCGCCGCCGCGTCCTCGTCCAGCAGGGTACGCAGGTGGCCGGGGTCCATGGCCAGCGTCCGCGGATCGACGTCCACCACCCGCACCCGCGCCGACCCCAGCCCGGTGATCCGGGCCGCCTTCTCCAGCGACGAGTGCGTCTGGCTCGACACGTACAGCGTGTACGGCCGGTCCACGCCGTGGGAGGCGACCCGGCCGCCGCTCGCCCGGTGCAGCGCGGCCAGCAACGCGACCAGGCAGGCGCTCGACGCCGAGTCCTGGATCACGCCGCCGCCCCTGGCGTCGGTGCGGAAGTGGGCCGGCAGCCCCAGCAGCCCGGCCAGCCAGTCGACCACGACCGTCTCCAGCTCCGTACACGCCGGGCTGGTCACCCACAACATGCCCTGCACGCCGAGCCCGCTGGACAGCAGGTCGCCCAGGATGGCCGGGCCGCTGGCGTTGGACGGGTAGTAGGCGAAGAAGCCGGGATGCTGCCAGTGCGTGATGCCTGGCAGCAGGATCCGCCCCAGGTCGGAGAGCACCGCCTCGAACGGCTCCCCGCGCTCGGGCGGCTCCGGCGGCAGGGCGCGCCGGATCTCACCGGGCTCGACCTGGGACAACACGGGATAGGACTCGATGCCGGCGAGGTAGTCCGCGATCCAGTCGATGACCTGCTTGCCGTGGCGGCGGAACTCCTCCGGACTCATGTGCGCGCTCATTTGCCCACTTTGCAGGCATGTCGGGCGCCGGGAAAGGGGACGGGCCGGAGGCTTTCGCCCCCGGCCCGTTCTATCTCAAGCGGTCTAAGACCGCCGAAGGTCAGTAAGGTCTGTAGTGGCGCTTGCCGCCGAACGTCTTGCCGACGTGGAATCCGCCCGGCAGCCGCACGGTCACGTGGCGGCGGCCGTCGGGGGTGGCCGAGATGTGGAAACGCCGGTTGCCGTAGCTGTGACCGACACCGTGCCGTGACAGGTTGATCCGGAACGGCCCGAGCTTGATCGACTTACGGTAGTGCCAGCCCATGTCCCTCCTCCGCCGACGTACGCGCTCACCCCGGACAACGAGCGGCATGGCCGCCGGGTTCCCGGTTCACGCGAAGACCTTCAGGGTTTCCGCCAGGGCTTCGAGGGCGCGGGGGTAGGCGCGTTCGGGGGCGGCGGCGTACCCGATGAGCAGGCCCTCGGGGCCGGGGGTCTGCCAGAGGGGGGAGGCGCCGCGCAGCGCGATGCCGCGGCGCTCGCAGGCGGCCAGCAGGTCGGCCTCCGCGGGGCCGGCGGCGTCCATGCGCCCGGGAGGCAGCACGAGCAGCGCGCGCAGGCCCGCGGCCACCCCCGGGAACCGCGCGCCGGGCAGCGCGGCGGCGAGGCGGGCGAGCAGCAGGTCGCGCCGGCGGCGGTAGCGCAGGCGGGCGGCGCGGATGTGCCGGTCGTAGTCGTGGGTCTCGATCAGCCGGGCCAGCACGAGCTGGCCGAGCACCTCGGTGTGGGCGTCGGCGTGCAGCTTGGTCTCGGCGAGCGGGCCGATCAGCGCCGGCGGCACCGCCATCCAGGCCAGGCGCAGGGCCGGGCCGAGCGTCTCCGAGGTGGTGCCGAAGTACACCACGTGCTCGGGCGCGGTGCCCTGGAACGCGCCGACGGGCTGGCGGTCGTAGCGGAACTCGCCGTCGTAGTCGTCCTCGATCACCAGCCCGCCGCCGACGGCCCAGTCGCGCAGCGTGCGGCGCCGCCGGGGGTGCAGGGGGACGCCCAGGGGGTACTGGTGGGCGGGTGTGACGACGGCGGCCGCGACGGAGGAGGCGAGCGTGCCGGTCCGCGCGCCCAGCTCGTCCACCGGCAGCGGGACGACGTCGTGGCCGGTGCGGCGGACGATCTCGCGGTAGAAGTCGTGGCCCGGGTCCTCCATGGCGACCGGCCCGTCGATCACGGTGGCGAGCAGGTTGAGCGTCTGGACGAAACCCGTGGTGACCACGATCAGGTCCGGCGTGGTGACCACGCCGCGGGTCCTGGCCAGGTAGCCGGCCAGGTCCGTGCGCAGCTCGATCCGGCCGCGCGGGTCGCAGGCGGTGAAGATCTCGGCGGGCGCGGTGGACAGCACGTGGCGGGTGGCGCGCAGCCAGGCCCGTACGGGGAAGGCCGACACGTCGGGCTGCCCCGGGCGCAGGTCGTGGGTCGGCGCCCCGGGCGGCGCCGAGGGAACCGAGGACGCCGGGAGCACGCCGAACGGCGGTGGCACGGCGATCCCGGACATCCCGGACGCGGCGTCCGGCCGGGCCGGGCCACCTGGAGGAGGAGACCCTCGACTGGCTGGAGGGCGTGCTGGGGAGCACGGACCTGCCGGTGTTCGTGGCCTTCCACCACCCGCCCGCGCTGCTGCACAGCCCGCCGGTCGACGGGATCAGGCTGCAGCGGACCGAGCGGCTCGCGGAGTTGGTCGCCGCCCATCCGAACGTGCCCGCCGTGCTGGTCGGCCACGCGCACACGCCCGCCGCCACGACGTTCGCCGGCCGGCCGCTGCTGGTCGCCGCCGGGGTCGTGTCCACGGTGAAGCTGCCGTGGGAGGGCGGGACGTCGTTCGACAACTGCGTGGACTTCGACCTGCCGCCCCTGGTCGCGTTCCACGTCCTGGACGACGATGGGCGGATGACCACCCACTACCGGGTGATCCGGTAGCGGACGGCCATCCGCCGTCACCTCACCGCTCGGTGAGGCGGACGAACGCCACCGAGTTCCCCGGGAAGTCGTAGGTGAAGGCCGAGGAGAAGCCGTCCATCCGGGACTTCACCGGCTCCGCAGGAGTTGTTAGCGTTAACAACTTGGTGCGTTCGGCACCCAGCGGCGAGGTAAGCGCGTTGACAACGGAGATCGCGACCCAGTTAAGGGCCGCTCCAGACCCTCGTCAAGGGGGGTCCGTGTAACCCGACCGTAATCTGGGGGGCCCTTGACGGGACCCGTTGTTAACGTTCACAGTCGTGGCCAAGCCAGAAAGGAGCGCGGCTGTGGGATCAACCCTGGGGCGGCGACTACCGGTCATGGCCGACGTGGCCAAGGAGGCGGGCGTGTCGCATCAGACGGTCTCCCGAGTGCTCAACGATCACCCGAACGTGCGCAGCGAGACCCGTACCAGGGTGCTCGAGGCGATCGACAAGCTGGGCTACCGCCGCAACCTCGTGGCCCGCGCCCTGGTCACCAAGCACTCCAGGACGCTCGGCGTGGTCAGCTTCGACACCACCCTCTACGGCCCGGCCAGCACCGTCTACGGCATCGAGCAGGCGGCCAGGGCGGCCGGCTACTTCGTCAGCATCGTCAGTCTCAAGTCCATCGACAGGGCCGGCGTCCGCGACGCCCTGGACTACCTGGCCGATCAGGGCGTGGACGGCGTCGTCGTGGTGGCGCCGCAGCGCTCGGCCGCGCAGGCCCTGGCGGACCTGCCGCTCGGCAAGCCGACCGTCGCCGTCGAGGGCGGCCAGGCGGGCGGCGTGTCCGTGGTCTGCGTGGACCAGGTGGCGGGCGGCCGGCTTGCCACCGAGCACCTGCTGTCGCTGGGCCACGAGACGGTCTGGCACGTCAGCGGCCCCTTCGACTGGCTGGAGGCCGAGGGCCGGGTGGCCGGCTGGCGGTCCGCGCTGAAGGACGCGGGCCGCGAGGCCCCGCAACCGCTCGCCGGCGACTGGAGCCCGCGCTCGGGATACGAGGCGGGACGCAGCCTGGCGAGCATGAAGAACGTCACCGCGGTGTTCGTCGCCAACGACCAGATGGCGCTCGGCGTGCTGCGGGCGTTCACCGAGCAGGGGGTGAGAGTGCCCGAGGAGGTGAGCGTGGTGGGCTTCGACGACATCCCGGAGTCGGAGTTCTTCTCGCCGCCGCTCACGACCATCAGACAGGACTTCGACGCGGTGGGCAGGCACAGCATCGAGGTGCTCGTACGGCAGTTGGAAGGCGGGCCGCAGGAGCGTGAGCGGCTCGTGGTCCCGCCCAGGTTCGTCACCAGGCTCAGCACGGCCCGCGCCAGCTCGTAGGGGGCCGTGCCACGGGGAGGCGATAGCCGCCCAGCCCTGAATGTTAGCGCTCACATGAGAAGGGAACCCCCCACGTGTTAAAGAGGATCTCGACGTTGGTGGTCGCGGGGCTCACCGCGATGGCGATGGCGGCCTGCGGCAGCGGCGGCAGTGGCGGCAGTGGCGGCTCGGGCGGTGGCGACGGCTCGATCACCATGGGCTTCTCCCAGGTCGGCGCGGAGAGCGGGTGGCGCACCGCGAACACCAAGTCCGTGCAGGACTCGGCCAAGAACGCGGGCATCACGCTCAAGTTCTCCGACGCCCAGCAGAAGCAGGAGAACCAGATCAAGGCCATCCGCTCCTACATCCAGCAGAAGGTGGACATCATCGCCTTCTCGCCGGTGGTGGAGTCGGGGTGGGACACCGTGCTCAAGGAGGCCAAGGACGCCAAGATCCCGGTCATCCTGACCGACCGCGCCGTGGACTCCAAGGACACGACCCTCTACAAGACCTTCCTCGGCTCGGACTTCGTCGAGGAGGGCAAGAAGGCCGGCCAGTGGCTGGTGGAGGAGTACAAGGACGCCACCGGCCCGGTGAACATCGTCGAGTTGCAGGGCACGACCGGCTCCGCCCCGGCCAACGACCGCAAGGCCGGGTTCCAGGAGGTCATCGGGGCCGACTCGAAGTTCACGATCATCGCTTCGCAGACCGGCGACTTCACCCGGGCCAAGGGCAAGGAGGTCATGGAGGCCTTCCTGAAGTCCAACCCGGACATCGACGTGCTCTACGCGCACAATGACGACATGGGGCTGGGCGCGATCGAGGCCATCGAGGGTGCCGGCAAGGTGCCCGGCAAGGACATCAAGATCATCACCGTGGACGCGGTCAAGGACGGCATGCAGGCCCTGTCCGACGGGAAGATCAACTTCATCGTCGAGTGCTCGCCACTGCTCGGCCCGCAGCTCATGGACCTGGCCAAGAAGGTGCTCAACAACGAGCAGGTGCCGGCCCGCGTGGTGACCGAGGAGACCACGTTCACCCAGGAGCAGGCCAAGCAGGTCCTGTCCACCCGCCAATACTGATCCACCGGATATCTGATCGGGCCGGCCCCCCGGCCGGCCCGCATCGCAGCGGAAGGAAAGAGGCGAATGGCACTTCCCGCGCCTGTCCTGACGATGAGCGGGATCGGCAAGCAGTTTCCGGGCGTGACGGCCCTGGACGGCGTGGACCTGCGGTTGCTGCCCGGCGAGGTGCACGCGCTCATGGGAGAGAACGGCGCGGGCAAGTCCACCCTGATCAAGGTGCTCACCGGCGTTCACCCGGCCGACGCGGGCACCATCGAGCTCGACGGGCGGGCCGTGGCCTTCGGCAGCCCGCTGGAGGCGCAGCAGGGCGGCATCAGCACGGTCTATCAGGAGGTCAACCTCTGCACGAACCTCTCGGTCGCCGAGAACGTCTGCATCGGCCGGGAGCCGCGCCGCCGGGGGCGCATCGACTGGAGACGGATGCGGGCCCGGGCGGCCGAGCTGTTGTCGCGGCTGGAGCTGAGCCTGGACGTGTCTGCGCCGCTGTCGTCGTACTCGCTGGCCATCCAGCAGATGGTGGCCATCGCGCGGGCGATCGACATCGACGCCCGGGTGCTGATCCTCGACGAGCCCACCTCCAGCCTGGACGCGGACGAGGTCGAGCAGCTCTTCCGGGTGATGCGGCGGCTCAAGGAGGAGGGCATCGCCATCCTCTTCGTCTCCCACTTTCTCGACCAGATATACGAAATTTCGGATCGTATGACGATTCTTCGGAATGGTCGGCTCGTGGGCGAGTTTCTCACCCGCGAGCTGCCCCAGGTCGAGCTGGTCGCCAAGATGATCGGCCAGGAACTGGCCGCGCTGGAGCGGCTGCACGGCGAGGCCAAGGCCTTCGACCGGCCGCTGGTCGAGGCGCGCGGGCTCGGCCGGCAGGGGGCCATCGAGCCGTTCACGCTCACCATCCACGAGGGCGAGGTCGTGGGCCTGGCCGGGCTGCTCGGCTCAGGCCGTACGGAGATCGCCCGGCTGTTGTTCGGCGCGGACCACGCGGGCACGGGCGAGCTGGCGATCGGCGGCACCCCGGCGTCGCTGCGCACGCCCCGCACGGCGATGACCCACAGGATCGCGTTCTGCTCGGAGAACCGCAAGACCGACGGGCTGATCCCGGACCTGACCGTGCGCGAGAACATCATCCTGGCCCTCCAGGCCACCCGGGGCTGGACCAGGCCGGTGCCCCGCGAGCAGCAGGACGACCTGGTCGGCGGCTATGTCAGGACCCTCAAGATCAACCCGCCCAACCCCGAGATCCTGGTGGGCAACCTCAGCGGCGGCAACCAGCAGAAGGTCGTGCTGGCCAGGTGGCTCATCCTGGAGCCGCGACTGCTGATCCTGGACGAGCCCACCCGGGGCATCGACGTCGGCGCGAAGACCGAGATCCAGCGCCTGGTCGCGGAGCTGTCGGACGGCGGCATGGCGGTGCTGTTCATCTCGGCCGAGCTGGAGGAGGTGCTGCGGCTCAGCCACAAGGTCGGCGTGCTGCGCGACCGGCGGCTGGTCGCCGAGTTACCCAACGACGACCGGCTCACGACGGACGTGCTGCTGGAGACCATCGCGAGCGGCGGGGCCGGCAACGGGTCGGCGAGCGCGGCGGACGGCGTGCCGGCGAACGGAGGGCGGGACTCATGAGACGCCTGCTGTGGCCGGTGGTGGTGCTGGCGCTGCTGCTGCTCGCGAACGTGTTCACGCCCAACTTCTTCTCGATCCAGGTCAGGGACGGCCACCTGTACGGCACCCTGATCGACGTTCTGCGCTTCGGCGCGCCGCTGATCCTGGTCTCCCTGGGCATGACGCTGGTCATCGCCACCGGCGGCATCGACCTGTCGGTGGGCTCGGTGGTGGCGATCGCGGGCGCGCTGGCGTGCCTGCAGATCAGCCAGGACGCGAGCGTGTTCACCGCCGTGGTCCTGGCCTTGGGGCTGAGCCTGGTGCTGGGGGCCTGGAACGGGTTCCTGGTCGCGGGCATCGGGATCCAGCCGATCATCGCCACGCTGATCCTCATGGTGGCCGGGCGCGGCCTGGCCCAGCTCATCACCGACGGCCAGATCATCACCGTCAACAGCCCGGCCTACAAGGTGATCGGCGGCGGCTACTGGCTGACCCTGCCGTTCGGCATCCTGATCGTGATCGGGGTGCTGGCCATCACGGCGTTCCTCACCCGGCGGCTGGCGCTGGGCATGCTGATCGAGTCGGTCGGCGGCAACGCCGAGGCGAGCCGGCTGGCGGGCATCAGGGCGCGCGGGATCATCATCATGGTCTACGCCTTCGCCGGCCTGTGCGCGGGCGTGGCCGGCCTCATGATCAGCTCGAACGTCTCCAGCGCCGACGGCAACAACGCCGGCCTGTGGATCGAGCTGGACGCCATCCTGGCCGTGGTGATCGGCGGCACGGCGTTGTCCGGCGGCCGGTTCTCCCTCGGCGGGACCGTGCTGGGCGCGCTGATCATCCAGACGCTGACCACGACGATCTACTCGATCGGCGTGCCGCCGGAGACCACGCTGCTGTTCAAGGCGCTGGTCGTGACGGCGGTCTGCCTCATCCAGTCCCCGTCCTTCCGGGCGAAGGTGTTCAGCAGGCGCAGACGGGCGGTGCTCCCCGGCGCGAGTTCCGAGGAGAAGGTGCGGGTGACCACGTGACCACGATGACGCTGGGCCGGGTCGGCGTGCCGGCCAAGTACCTGCCGGTCCTGGTGACCGGGTGCCTGTTCGTGGCGATGTTCGTGGCGGGCGGGATCCGCTACGAGGGGTTCGCCAGCGGGCAGGTGATCCTCAACGTCTTCATCGACAACGCCTTCCTGCTGGTGGTGGCGGTGGGGATGACGTTCGTGATCCTGACCGGGGGTATCGACCTGTCGGTGGGGTCGGTGGTGGCGCTGTCCACGATGATCTCGGCCAGTCTCATGGCGGGGCCGGGGTGGCCGCCGTACCTGGTGATCCCGCTGGTGCTGGTCATCGGGTCCGGGCTGGGGCTGGTGATGGGCTACATCGTGCACGCCTTCGACATCCAGCCGTTCATCGTGACGCTGGCGGGCATGTTCCTGGCCAGGGGGTTGTGTTACACGATCGGGACCGACTCGATCCCGATCGAGGACGCCACGTTCACGGCGTTCGCGCAGGCCAGGATCGACCTGTTCGCCGACCTGTGGATCTCTCCGAGCGTGATCGTCGCGCTGGTGGTGGTGCTGGTGGCGGTCTACGTGCTGCACTACACCAGGCTGGGCCGCTCCATCTACGCCACCGGCGGCAGCGAGCAGTCGGCGCTGCTGATGGGGCTGCCGGTGGGCCGGACGAAGATCATGGTCTACACGATCAGCGGGTTCTGCTCGGCGCTGGGCGGGGTGCTGCTGTCGTTCTACATGCTCTCCGGCTATGGACTGCACGCCGTGGGCATGGAGCTGGACGCCATCGCGGCGGTCGTCATCGGCGGCACGTTGCTCACGGGGGGTAGCGGCTTCCTGCTCGGCACCGTGCTCGGCGTGCTGGTGCTCGGACTGATCCAGACGATCCTCAGTTTCGAGGGCACGCTGTCGTCCTGGTGGACGAAGATCTTCATCGGCTTGCTGCTGTTCGTGTTCATTCTCCTGCAGCGCGTCTTCTCCGCGCGCTCGCGGCGCTGACCTGCGACGAGATGTTCATGAAGGTTACCTAACGATTTCGGGGAGGTAAGGGGCCGCCGTTGACAGAGCCGTTGTTAGCGATAACAATCGGCGGGAACGAGCGCGAATTTTGTTCTAATTCGTCACATTCTGTGACTGAAATCATCACCTTCGGCAGCCACTGCGTCTGCCGCTACCCCCTTCGCAAGGAGTGCACATGAGGTTGGGACGAATCGGGGGCGTGGTATCCGTCATCGCTCTCGCCGCGACCTTGACGGCCTGTGGTTCGAGCACGAAGACGGTCGACGCCGAGGCCTCCGCGCAGGCCTCCGCCGGTAACGCCGGCGCGCTGATCGGCGTCACGATGCCCACGAAGTCGTCGGAGCGCTGGATCCACGACGGCGACAACGTCAAGAAGCAACTGGAGCAGCTCGGCTACCAGGTCGACCTCCAGTACGCGGAGAACGACATCCCCACGCAGGCCAACCAGATCGAGAACCAGATCACCAAGGGCGCCAAGCTCCTGATCGTGGCCTCCATCGACGGCACCGCCATCAGCTCCCAGCTGCAGCAGGCCGCGGACAACAAGATCCCGGTCATCGCCTACGACCGGCTGATCCGCAACAGCCCGAACGTCGACTACTACGCCACGTTCGACAACTTCAAGGTCGGCGTGCAACAGGCGACCTCGCTGCTCAAGGGCCTCGGCGTCGAGGAGGGCAAGAAGGGCCCGTTCAACGTCGAGCTGTTCGGCGGCTCGCCGGACGACAACAACGCCACGTTCTTCTGGAACGGTGCCATGTCCGTGCTGCAGCCGAAGATCGACGACGGCACCCTGGTGATCAAGAGCGGTCAGACCGACTTCAAGACCGCCGCCATCCTGCGCTGGGACCCGGCCACCGCGCAGAAGCGCATGGAGGACATCCTCACCAAGACCTACACCGGCGGCACCAAGGTGGACGGTGTGCTGTCGCCGTACGACGGCCTGTCCATCGGCATCCTGTCGGCGCTCAAGAGCTCCGGCTACGGCACCAGCGGCCAGCCGTACCCGGTCGTGACCGGCCAGGACGCCGAGCTCGCCTCGGTCAAGTCGATCATCGCCGGTGAGCAGTACTCCACCATCTTCAAGGACACCCGCAAGCTCGCCGAGCAGACCGTGAAGATGGCCGACGCCGTGCTCAAGGGCGGCAAGCCCGAGGTGAACAACACCAAGGACTACGACAACGGCAACAAGGTCGTGCCGTCGTACCTGCTCGACCCGGTGATCGTGGACAAGAGCAACTACCAGGACGTCATCATCGGCGGTGGCTACTACACCGAGGACCAGCTCAAGTAAGGGCGTGCCCCGGGGGCAGGGCCTCCGGGGCTCTCTCTGAGTGAGGGACATATGACCGAGCACATCTTGCGGATGAGCGGGATCACCAAGGCGTTCCCCGGTGTCAAGGCACTGCAGGACGTCAACCTGACCGTCCGGCGGGGCGAGATCCATGCCATCTGCGGCGAGAACGGCGCCGGCAAGTCGACGCTGATGAAGGTGCTGTCCGGGGTCTACCCGTTCGGCGACTACGAGGGCGAGATCACCTTCGAGGGCCAGAAGAGCGAGTTCGGTGGCATCCGCGACAGCGAGCACGCCGGCATCGTCATCATCCACCAGGAGCTGGCCCTCAGCCCGCAACTGTCGATCGCCGAGAACATCTTCCTCGGCAACGAGCGCTCCAAGCGCGGCTGGATCGACTGGAACCGCACCAACTACGAGGCCGGCGAGCTGATGAAGCGGGTCGGCCTGCGGGAGAACCCGACCACGATGATCGCCGACATCGGCGTGGGCAAGCAGCAGCTCGTGGAGATCGCCAAAGCGCTGGCGAAGCGGGTGAAGCTGCTCATCCTCGACGAGCCGACCGCGGCGCTCAACGACGACGACTCCGCCCACCTGCTCGACCTGCTGCGCGGGCTGCGCGACGAGGGCATCACCTGCGTGATCATCTCCCACAAGCTGAACGAGGTGATCGCGATCGCCGACGCCGTCACGATCATCCGTGACGGGCGCACGATCGAGACGCTGGACATGGCCGCGGACCACGTGACCGAGGACCGCATCATCGCGGGCATGGTCGGCCGCGCGCTGGACAACCGCTTCCCGCCGCACGAGTCGAAGGTCGGCACGGAGGCGCTGCGCGTGGAGGACTGGACGGTCTACAGCCCCAGCCAGCCCGGCCGGAAGGTGGTCGACGGGGCCGGCCTCACGCTGCGGCGCGGGGAGATCGTCGGGCTCGCGGGGCTGATGGGCGCCGGGCGTACCGAGCTGGCGATGAGCCTGTTCGGGCGCACGTACGGGGTGCACATCTCCGGCAAGATCTTCAAGGACGGCAAGCCGATCGAGATCCGCAACGTGCAGGACGCGATCAGGCACGGCATCGCCTACGCCACCGAGGACCGCAAAAGGTACGGCCTCAACCTCATCGAGGACATCAAGCGCAACATCAGCGCGGCCGGCCTGCACGGGCTGTCCAAGCGCGGCTGGGTCAACGAGAACGAGGAGTACCGGGTCGCCGAAGAGTTCCACCGGAGCATGAACATCAAGGCGCCCAGCGTCAACAGCGTCGTCGGCAAGCTGAGCGGCGGCAACCAGCAGAAGGTCGTGCTCTCCAAGTGGATCCTGACCGAGCCCGACGTGCTCATCCTCGACGAGCCCACCCGGGGCATCGACGTGGGTGCCAAGTACGAGATCTACACGATCATCAATCGCCTTGCGGACCAGGGCAAGGCGGTCCTGGTGATCTCTTCCGAGCTGCCCGAGCTGCTCGGCCTGTGCGACCGCATCTACACCCTCTCCGAAGGTCGCATCACCGGCGAGGTTCCGCGGCGTGAGGCCACCCAGGAAAGCCTCATGCACCTCATGACCAAAGGACAGGAATGATGAGCAGCATCACGCCCGCCGACATGGAGGTCGGCGCCAAGGGCGACGGAGGGGCGCCACGGCAGCCGGGCCGGGTGTCGCTGGGTGGCCTGTCGCTCAACCTGCGTTCGAGCGGTATCTACATCGCCTTCGCGCTGATCGTCGTGCTGTTCTCGGTGCTGACCGACGGCGCGATGCTCCAGCCGCAGAACATCTCGAACATCATCGTCCAGAACTCCTACGTCCTGATCCTGGCGATCGGGATGATCCTCGTCATCATCGCCGGGCACATCGACCTGTCGGTCGGCTCGGTGGTGGCGGTCACCGGGGCGCTGTCCGCGGTGCTCATGGTCAACATGGGCATGCCGTGGCCGCTGGCCCTGCTGATCACGCTGGTCGCCGGGGCCCTCATCGGCGCCTGGCAGGGATACTGGATCGCCTACTTCGGCATCCCGGCGTTCATCGTGACGCTGGCCGGCATGCTGCTGTTCCGGGCGCTGACCCTGACGGTCCTCGGCAACCAGGGCATCGGACCGTTCCCGGAGCAGGTCCGCACGCTGGCCAACGGCTTCACCAACGGCTACTTCGGCAACATCGGCCTCGGGCCGCTCGGCGGCGCCGACCTGTTCAGCCTGTTGATCGGCCTGATCGCGATCGCGGGCATGGTCCTCAGCCAGTGGCGCACCCGTGAGGCCCGCCGCGGTTACGGCCAGGCGGTGGAGCCGATGGCGCTGTTCGCGCTGAAGCTGGCGGCCGGCGCGGCGCTGATCCTCTTCCTGATCGTGCAGCTCGCCCGCTTCAAGAACCTGCCGTGGGTGCTGGTGCTGCTGGCCGTGCTGGTGCTGGCGTACTCGCTGATGGCCAACCGCACGGTCTTCGGCCGGCAGATCTACGCCATCGGCGGCAACCTCCAGGCGGCCGTCATGTCCGGCGTCAAGGTCAAGTCGGTGGTTTTCTGGATCTTCGTGAACATGGGCGTGCTGTCGGCCATCGCCGGCATCATCTTCGCCGGCCGGCTCAACCAGGCGGGTCCCACGGCGGGCAACAGCTTCGAGCTGGACGCCATCGCCGCGGCGTTCATCGGTGGCGCGGCCGTACAGGGCGGGGTCGGTAAGGTGGTCGGCGCGATCACCGGCGGCCTGATCATGGCGGTCATCAACAACGGCATGTCCCTGATCGGCTCGCCCAGCGAGCGGGTGATGCTCGTCAAGGGCATCGTCCTCCTGGCCGCCGTCGCCTTCGACGTGTGGACCAAGCGCAGGGGCGGTGCCGCCCGCTGATCCGCGATGCCGTGTCCCAGCGAAAGGAGAACCCGTGACGACCCCGAAGCGCCGCCTGCCGGTCATGGCCGACGTGGCCAAGGAGGCGGGCGTGTCGCACCAGACGGTCTCCCGGGTGCTCAACGACCATCCGAACGTCCGGGCCGACACCCGCGCCCGGGTGGAGGCGGCGATCACCCGGCTGGGCTATCGGCGCAATCTCGTCGCCCGCGCCCTGGTCACCAAGCGCTCCAGGACGCTCGGTGTGGTGAGCTTCGACACCAAGCTGTACGGGCCGGCCAGCACGATCTACGGCATCGAGCAGGCGGCCAGGACCGCGGGCTACTTCGTCAGCATCGTCAGCCTGAAGTCCCTCGACACGGCCAGCGTCCGCGAGGCCATCGACTACCTGGCCGAGCAGGGCGTGGACGGCGTGGTGGTGGTCGCGCCGCAGCGCTCCGCCGCGCGTGCCCTCGTCAAGCTGCCGTCCGGGCTGCCGGCGGTCGCGGTCGAGGGCACGCACAGCGCGGACGTCTCGGCGGTGTGCATCGACCAGATGGAGGGCGCCAAACTCGCGGTCCGGCACCTGCTGCAGCTCGGCCACAAGACCGTCTGGCACGTCAGAGGCCCCTCCGACTGGCTGGAGGCCGAGGGCCGGCTGGAGGGCTGGCGCGCCGCCCTGGAGGAGGCGGGCCGGCCGGTGCCCGAGCCGCTGGTCGGCGACTGGAGCCCGCACGCCGGCTACGAGGCCGGCAAGAGCCTGGCCGCGATGGACGGCGTGACGGCCGTCTTCACGGCCAACGACCAGATGGCGCTCGGCGTGCTGCGCGCCCTCAGCGAGGAAGGGGTGCGGGTGCCCGGCCAGATCAGCGTGGTGGGCTTCGACGACATCCCGGAGTCGGAGTTCTTCTCGCCGCCGCTCACCACGGTCAGGCAGGACTTCGACGTGGTGGGCCGGCACTGCATCGAGGTGCTGCTGCGGCAGATCGACGCGGGGCCCACCGCGTACGAGCCTCTCGTCATCCGGCCCAGCTTCGTCGTGCGGTCGAGTACCGCTCCGGTCAGATAGGTGTAGATGATTGGCATGCCCTCAAAACTTCCTGGAGAGCAATGTGAACGCTAACAGTTATGTCGTCGGAGTGGACTTCGGCACGCTGTCAGGACGTGCCGTGGTCGTGCGGGTGTCCGACGGCGCCGAGCTGGGCAGTGCCGTCCACGAGTACGCGCACCGGGTCATCGAGCAACGCCTCCCCGGCTCCGACGAGCGGCTCGGCCCCGACTGGGCGCTGCAGTCGCCGCAGGACTGGATCGACGTGCTCAGGACCGCCGTGCCCGCCGCCGTGGCGGCGGCGGGCGTCGCCCCCGCCGAGATCGTCGGCATCGGCACGGACTTCACGGCCTGCACCGTGCTGCCCACCACGGCCGACGGCACGCCGCTCTGCTTCGAGACGCCCGCCGAGCCGCACGCCTGGCCCAAGCTCTGGAAGCACCACGCCGCGCAGCCGCACGCCGACCGGATCAACGAGACGGCCGCGCGCCGCGGGGAGAGCTGGCTGCCTCGCTACGGCGGCAAGATCTCCTCCGAGTGGGAGTTCGCCAAGGGACTGCAGGTCCTTGAGGAGGCCCCCGAGGTGTACGCCAGGGCCGAACGCTGGATCGAGGCCGCCGACTGGATCATCTGGCAGCTCACCGGCGTCGAGAGCCGCAACATGTGCACCGTCGGCTACAAGGGGATCTTCCAGGACGGCGGCTACCCGTCCGAGGAATTCCTGGCCGAGCTCAACCCCGGCTTCGCCGACTTCGTGGGCAAGCTGGCCACCGGTGAGGTCGGCGAGAAGGTCAACGGCACCACGGTCGCCCACCTCGGCGGCCTGGCCGGGCGCCTGGCCGCGCGGGCCGCCGAGTGGACCGGGCTGCCCGAGGGCGTGGCCGTGGCCGTCGGCAACGTGGACGCCCACGTCACCGCCGCCGCCGCGGACGCCGTCCGGCCCGGCCAGATGGTGGCCATCATGGGCACATCCACCTGCCACATCATGCCCAGCGACCGGCTCGCCGAGGTGCCCGGCATGTGCGGCGTCGTACGCGACGGCATCGTGCCGGGGTTGTGGGGCTACGAGGCCGGGCAGTCGGCGGTCGGCGACATCTTCGCCTGGTTCGTGGACAACTTCGGCCCCCTGGACCACGAGCGACTGACCGGGCTGGCCGAGAAGCAGGCGGTCGGGCAGCACGGGCTGGTCGCGCTGGACTGGTTCGGCGGCAACCGGTCGGTGCTGGTGGACCACAACCTGTCCGGCGTCATCGTCGGCCAGACGCTGGCCACCAAGCCGGAGGACGTCTACCGGGCGCTCATCGAGTCCACCGCGTTCGGGACCCGGATGATCGTGGAGACGTTCGAGCGGTCGGGCGTGCCGGTCGAGGAGTTCGTGGTGGCCGGTGGGCTGCTGAAGAACCGGTTCCTCATGCAGGTCTACGCCGACGTGCTGCGCCGCCCGCTGTCGGTGATCGGCTCCGACCAGGGGCCCGCGCTCGGCTCGGCCATCCACGCGGCCGTCGCCGCCGGTGCCTACCCGGGCATCGAGCAGGCCGCGGCGGCGATGGGCCAGCGCACCGAGGCCGCGTACGTGCCGGACGAGGCCCGGGCGGACGCCTACGACCGGCTCTACGCCGAATACCGCAAACTGCACGACTTCTTCGCGGACGGCCGGCTGCTCCACACCCTCCGCGCGATCAGGAACGAGGCAACCCAGTGAGAAAAATCGTCGCCGACCTGCACGCCGAGCTGGTCCGCTACGACCTGGTGGTCTGGACGGCGGGCAATGTGTCCGGGCGCGTGCCGGGTGAGGACCTGTTCGTCATCAAGCCGTCCGGCGTCTCCTACGACGAGCTGACGCCGGAGAACATGGTGGTGTGCGACCTCGACGGCAACCTGGTGGAGGGCGAGCACTCGCCGTCCAGCGACACCGCCGCTCACGCGTACGTCTACCGCAACATGCCCGAGGTCGGCGGCGTGGTGCACACCCACTCCACCTACGCCTCCGCCTGGGCGGCCCGCGGTGAGGCGATCCCCTGCGTGCTGACCGCGATGGCCGACGAGTTCGGCGGCGAGATCCCGATCGGGCCGTTCGCGCTGATCGGCGACGACTCGATCGGCCAGGGAATCGTGGAGACGCTCAAGGGTCACCGCTCGAAGGCGGTGCTCATGCAGAACCACGGCGTGTTCAGCATCGGCAAGGACTCGAAGGACGCGGTGAAGGCGGCCGTCATGTGCGAGGACGTGGCGCGTACCGTGCACGTGGCCCGGCAGCTCGGCCGGCCGCTGCCCATCGCACAGGACGACATCGACCGCCTGTACGACCGCTATCAGAACGTCTACGGACAGAGGAGCCCGCGTTGAAGATCTGGTTTCTGACCGGCAGCCAGGGACTGTACGGCGAGGACACGCTACGACAGGTGGCCGAGCAGTCCCAGCGCATCGCCGAGCGGCTGCCCATGCCGGTGGAGTGGCAGCCCGTGCTCACCGACGCCGCGGCGATCAGGCGCGTCATGCTGGCCGCCAACGCCGACGACGAGTGCGCCGGCGTGATCGCGTGGATGCACACCTTCTCCCCGGCCAAGATGTGGATCGCGGGGCTCGACGCGCTGCGCAAGCCGCTGCTGCACCTGCACACGCAGGCCAACGTGGAGCTGCCGTGGAGCTCCATCGACATGGACTTCATGAACCTCAACCAGGCGGCCCACGGCGACCGCGAGTTCGGCTTCGTCCAGACCCGGCTCGGCGTGCCGCGCAAGACCGTGGCCGGGCACGTCAGCGACCCGGCCGTGGGCGAGCGCGTCCTGGCCTGGGAGCGCGCCGCCCGGGGCGCGGCCGAGGTGCGCACGCTGAAGCTGGCCAGGTTCGGCGACAACATGCGCGACGTGGCGGTCACCGAGGGCGACAAGGTCGAGGCGCAGCTCCGCTTCGGCGTGTCGGTCAACACCTACGGCGTCAACGACCTGGTCGAGGTCGTGGACGCGGCCTCGGACGCCGACGTGACCGCGCTGGTCAAGGAGTACGCCGAGCAGTACACCGTCGCGCCCGAGCTGCTCGGTGAGCGGCACGAGTCGCTGCGCTACGCGGCCAGGATCGAGCTGGGCCTGCGGCACTTCCTGGAGTCCGGCGGCTTCAAGGCGTTCACCACGAACTTCGAGGACCTCGGCGGCCTGCGCCAGCTCCCCGGCCTGGCCGTGCAGCGCCTGATGGCCGACGGCTACGGTTTCGGCGGCGAGGGCGACTGGAAGACCTCGGTGCTGCTGCGCACGCTGAAGTCGATGAAGCCGGGCGGCACCTCCTTCATGGAGGACTACACCTACCACCTGACGCCCGGCGAGGAGCTCATCCTCGGCGCGCACATGCTGGAGGTCTGCCCGTCCATCGCGGCCGGCACGCCGTCGTGCGAGATCCACCCGCTGGGCATCGGCAACCGGGAGGACCCGGTCAGGCTCGTGTTCGACGCCACGCCGGGGCCGGGCATCGTGGTCGGCCTGGCCGACATGGGGGACAGGTTCCGGCTGGTGGCCAACGAGATCGACGTCGTGACGCCGCCGCAGCCGCTGCCCGCCCTGCCGGTGGCCCGCGCGGTCTGGCGGCCCCACCCGAACCTGCGTACGTCCACCGAGTCGTGGCTCACGGCGGGCGCCCCGCACCACACCGTGCTCTCCCAGGCCGTCGGCCGCGAGGAGCTGCACGACCTGGCGGAGATGCTGGGTGTGGAGCTGGTGGTCATCGACGCCGGCACCACCACCGAGCGCTTCGCCAAGGAGCTGCGCTGGAACCAAGCCTACTACCGGCTGGCCCAGGGCTTCTGACGACGGGAAACCCTGCGCCGATCTCTGGGAGCGGCGCAGGGCGCACGTTAGGATGGGGCGCCGTGACGCTGACCAACTGGGCAGGAAACACTACATTCCGGGCGCGAGACGTCCACCATCCGACTTCACTGGCCGAGCTCCAGCGGCTGGTCGCGGCCCGCGACCGGGTACGGGCGCTGGGGAGCGGGCATTCGTTCAACGACGTGGCGGACGCGTTCGGCGACCCGGCGGGTGACCTCGTCGTGCTGGACCGGATGCCGGACGCCGTGGAGATCGACCGCGTCAGGGCCCAGGTGCGGGTCCCGGCGCGCATGACCTACGCCCGGCTCGCGCCGCTGCTGCACGAGGCCGGGTTCGCGCTGGCGAACATGGCCTCGCTCCCGCACATCTCGGTGGCGGGCTCGGTCGCGACGGGCACGCACGGCTCCGGCGTCGCCCAGCCGGGCCTGTCCGCCGCAGTCTCCGCGCTCGACCTCGTCACGGCGGACGGCTCGCTGCTGTCGCTCGCGCGCGGCGACGCCGACTTCCCCGGCGCGGTGGTGGCGCTCGGCGCGCTCGGCGTCGTCACCACCCTCACGCTCGACCTGGTGCCCGCCTTCGAGCTGCGCCAGTACGTCCGCGAGGGCCTGAGCACGGACGCCCTCGCCGACTTCGAGGCGATCATGTCCGACGGCTACAGCGTCAGCCTGTTCACCGACTGGCGCGACACCCGCGTGTGGCTGAAGCGCACCGACGAGCTCACCAGCCCCGACTGGTACGGCACCACCCCCGCGCCCGCCCCCCGCCACCCGCTGCCCGCCATGCCGGCCGACAGTTGCACGGTCCAGCTCGGCGTGCCGGGGCCGTGGCACGAGCGGCTGCCGCACTTCCGCCCGGACTTCCAGCCGAGCAGCGCGGGCAACGAGCTGCAGTCGGAGCTGCTGCTGCCCCGCGAGCACGCGGTCAAGGCGCTGCGCGAGCTGTATGCCGTCGGCGAGCGCATCCGGCCGGTCCTGCACATCTCGGAGGTACGTACGGTCGCCGCCGACGACCTGTGGCTCAGCCCGTTCCACGGCCGTGACAGCGTGGCCGTCCACTTCACCTGGATCAAGGACCCCGCCGCGGTGCGGCCGGTGCTGGAGCTGGTGGAGGAGACGCTGGCGCCGTTCGACCCGCGGCCGCACTGGGGCAAGCTGTTCACCCGGTGGCCGTCCTGCCCCGACCGGTTCCGCTCGCTGGTGGGCCGGCTCGACCCGGCGGGCAAGTTCGCCAACGACTTCACGCGGATACTGCTGCGGGAGTAGCAGGCGCGCGAGCGCGTGCGTCCCCTGACGTATCCGGCCACCGGTCCGCCGGACGATGTGCCGGGCCTGCGCGTCCGCGATCGTTGGGGTATGACCGATCACCCGTTCAGGTTCGGCGCGGTCGCCGGACAAGCCCCGGACGCCGACGCCTGGGCCGGGCTGGCCCGCCGGGCCGAGAGCCGTGGCTACTCGACGTTGCTGGTGCCCGACACGACGGGCACGCTGTCTCCGTTCGTCGCCGCCGCCGTCGCCGCCACGGTGACGACGACCCTGCGCGTCGGCACGTTCGTGGTCGCCGCCCCCTACCGCACGCCCGAGGCGGTCGCCTGGGAGACCGCCACCCTGCACCGGCTCACCGGCGGCCGCTTCGAGCTGGGCCTGGGGGCCGGGCGGCCGGGTGCCGAGCAGGACGCGGCGGCGCTCGGCGTCCCGTTCGGCACGCCCGGCGAGCGGATCGAGCGGCTCTCCAGGACCATGGACGCCGTCAAGGACGTGCGGATCATGGTCGCCGCCTCCGGGACCAGGCTGCTCCGGCTGGCCGCGCGCCGGGCCGACACCGTCGCCCTCGGGGTGCCGCCGCAGTACACGGAGGACCAGGTGGCGGCCAAGCTGGACGAGCTGTACGAGCTGGCCGGCGACCGCTTCCACGAGCTGGAGCTCAGCATGAACCTGGTGGCCGCCGGCGCCGAACCGCCCGCGTGGCTGGTGGAGCGCCTCGGCCCGGTCGGCGCGGAGAGCACCGGGGTGCTCACGGGCACGGCCGGCGAGATGGCGGAGACCCTGCGGCGCCGCCGGGACCGGCTCGGCATCTCGTACGTGTCGGTGAACGCCGAGTACCTGGACGAGTTCGCGCCGGTGGTCGAACGGCTCGCCGGTACCTGACACGATCCGACAGGTACGTCCGGCAGGATGACCGCCTGTGTACAACGCAAAGGGAACCTTCGACACCTCCGGCTGGGACGCGGCCCCCGCCTTCGATGACCGCGACGGCGTCTCCCTGGGGCTCGTGACCCTGTCCAAGACCTTCCACGGTGACCTGACCGCCACCAGTGTCGTTCGCACGCTGGTGGCCACCACCCCGGTGGCGGACTCCCGCTCGTACGTGGCGCTGGAGCGGGTCGAGGGCACCCTGCACGGGCGGCCGGGCAGCTTCGTCGTCCAGCACGACGCCACGAGCGACGCGGGGGAGCAGTCGTCGCGGACTCGGCGACGGGGGGAGTTGCGCGGCCTCAGGGGTGAGATGCGGCCGGACTTCGCCTCGGCCTACCGCCGCGCCATGGCCGAGGCCTTCGCCCGGGGTGGGCGGGGCGGTGCTGTGGACGCACGCCGGGCCGATCCTGCGGACCCTCCTCGGGGGCCAGGGGTGACTCGTCCGTGTACGCCGGGGGTCGCGGAGTCGGCTACACTCGTACACGGCAAAGGGGCTATGGCGCAGTTGGTAGCGCGCCTCCATGGCATGGAGGAGGTCTGGGGTTCGAATCCCCATAGCTCCACCTGTGTTCCGTATTCGAACATGCGGAACAGATCGTCGAAGGGTGGTCGGTAGGCGACATCGCCGATCCGGCCGTCCTTGATCTTTATCTGGGTGAAGCTCGCTTTGTTGAGCTGGGTTCGGGTGGTGCCGATCCGATAGGCGTCGCCGATGCGGGTGGCGAGTTGGGCGGCTAGGACCTGCTGCCATTCGGTGGCGCTGGCGTCCAGGGTTTCGAGTCGTACGGCGAGGCGGTCGGCCTGGCTGGTCACGTGTGGGATCGTGGCCCGCGCGGAGGATGTGTACTAGGCTTGGTACATGTCGAAGATGCAGCGGACCAACGTCTATGCCGATCCCGAGGACCTGGCTCAGATCAAGGAGAACGCCCAGAAGCTTGGTGTTTCCGAGGCTGAGTTGATCCGGCGTGGTATCAAGCTGGCCGCCATGTCCACCAGGGTCTGGGACGAGCCGCTCGACTTCCCCGAGTTCGACAGCGACGGTAGCCCCCTGACCTCCGAAACCATTCACCAGGCCGTAGTCGACGGGGCCACGAGGTGAAGGTGAAGTGATCGTCGTCGCCGACACTTCCGGGCTGATCGCTTCGGTGGATCGCAAGCTGGGTTCCTCCGAACGGGAGGCCTGCCGCCATGTCTTGTCCGAGGCCAGTACGGTCGTCGTGTCCCCTCTGGTGCTGGCCGAGGTGGACCATGTCGCCTCACAGAGATTCGGCCTGAAGGAGCGCGACATCCTGATCGGCTTCCTTGTCGCCCAGGTGCGTCGAATGCGCTTCCAAATGCCCGAGCTGGATGCCGACAAGCTGGAGGCCGCCCTGGGCATCCGGTCTCGGTACGGACAGCTTCGGCTTGACCTGGCCGACTGCATGAATGCGGTGCTCGCAGCCGATTACCGTACCGATGTCATCCTCACTCTCGACCAGCGAGACTTCCGCGTCATCAAGCCCTTGACCGGCTCCCCGGCCTTCCGGATTCTTCCCTTCGATCGGTAGGTGGGATGTTCAGCCCGCCGAAGCATCGGCAGGCTGGGGCGGTTTTCGGGGCTGCCGGGCACGACCAGCTCCCAGAGCGCGTCGGGCGTGAACGAGGAGAGGTGCGCCTCGGCCCGCGCCGGATCGGCGGCCACGGTCTCCACCAGCTCGCGCAGGGGGCCGGGTAGCGCCTCGGGGGAAGGTGGCCACCTCGTCGGCCCCGGACACGATCGCCTCCCGGCGCGCGAGGCCGGCGCAGGCCAGCGCGAACGGCGCCCCCTGGGAGAAGCCGACGACCCGCATCCCGTCCAGCCCCAGCGCGGCGACGTCGGCGGGACAGGAGCCGAGGGTGCGGCCGGGGTCTGGGTCGGAGGCGCCGAGCTGTCACCCCACCGACCGGGCCCGGTCGATGAGCGTGGCCAGCTCATTCACCATCGGGTCCTCAGCGGCCGAGGCCAGCCGCGTGGCGTGCTCGCCGAGCGTGGGCAGGTCCAGGCCGAACGCCTCGCGGTCGCGCAGGTAGCCGGCGAACGCGGCCACCACCACGTCCACCTGCAGCCGGACCGGCGCCTTGTCCCACACGGATCCGGACAGGTCGCCGGCCTGCAGCGACTGGCCGGCCTCCGAGGGAGCCCCGGTGTCGGGGTCCTGCCAGCGCACGGTGGCCTGGGCGAGCTGGCCGGTGGCGCCGGGCTTGAGCCGCAGGGCGTAGAGCGCGGTGACGGAGTGGCCGGGGCCGATCTCGCCGCCGTCGCGGGCGTCGTCGCGGAACTCCTCGGCGGACAGGGCGCGGTTCTCGTAGCCGACGAGCCGGTAGGTCTCCACCACCGACGGGTTGAACACCACCTGCGCCTTGGCGTCGCGGGCGCGCACCTGGCCGTTGGCCCGCTCGCCGGCCGTGGAGCTGGGGGAGCCGCCGCACGCCGCGAGGGCCAGCAGGGCAACAAGTCCGACACCGGCGGCTAAAGGACGAAATTTCATTACCTAACCACCTCCTGGTTCCTACGACGGAACTCGATCTTCGGTGGCCGGGCCGGTGACGTAAGCGAGCGCAAACCGCGATCGGGACGTGATCGGTCCCCGGAGGGGTTCCGCAGGCACGATCGGGCCGATCGGGACCGCGTACGCGCTCACCAGTGCAGCAGCAGCAACTCGGCGGAGAACCCCGGCCCCAGCGCCAGCAGCACGGCGGGCGCGCCGGAGCGGCCACGCGTCTCCTGGAGCACGTGCAGCACGGAGACCGAGGACAGGTTGCCGAACTCGCGCAACGACCGCCAGGTCACCTCCAGGGCCCTGGGCGCCAGGCCGAGCGTCTCCACGATCTTGGCGATGACCTTCGGGCCGCCCGGGTGGCAGATCCAGGTGGCCACCTGCTCGGGGGTGAGCCCGTAGTCGGCCAGGAAGGACTTGATGTCGGCGGCCAGCACCTGCTCCACGAAGCCGGTCAGATCGGAGTCCAGCACGATGCGGAACCCGTACTCACCCACCTCCCACCCCATGAGGTGCTCGGTGCCGGGATAGAGCCTGCTGCGGGTGGCGACGACCTCGGGCCCCGGCCCGCGCCCGGTCGCCACGACGGCCCCGGCGGCGTCGCCGAACAGACCGCTGGCCACGAGGTTCGCGATCGAGGTGTCGTCGCGCTGTATGGTCAGCGAGCACAGCTCCACGCACACCAGCACCGCGACGTGGTCGGGCCAGCCGCGCAGATAGTCGTGCAGGCGCGACAGCCCGGCCGCGCCCGCCGCGCAGCCCAGGCCGAACACGGGCACCCGCTTGACGTCCGGCCGCAGCCCCATGCGCTGGGCGAGCTTGGCGTCCAAGGAGGGCGTGGCCAGGCCGGTGGTCGAGCAGAACAGCAGGTGGTCGATCTTCTCGGGGCGCACGTCGGCCTTCTTGAGCGCGCCGCGCAGGGCCTGCTCGCCGAGGTCTAGGGCGATCTCGATGAAGGCGTCGTTCGCGCGGGCGAAGGAGTCGAGCTTGGGGTAGTCGGCCAGTGGCAGCGCGAGGTTGCGGCCCTCCACGCCGGTGGCGGCGTGGAAGTGCTGGAGGAGCTCCTCGTCGCAGCGGGTCAGACGGGAGAACGCCTCGGTGATCTCCGCCTGCTCGTAGCGGTGATCGGGCAAAACGGTCTGTACCCCCGAAATATGCATATATCCCTCTTGCCGCGAAGGGGCCCCGGCTAACATGCGGTCATGCTCCTGTCACCCCCCTCCAGGCCGCACCGGGTGGCCGTGCTGGCGTTCGACGGGATGTCCCCGTTCGAGCTCGGCTGCGTCGTGGAGTTCTTCGGTCTGCCCCGGCCGGAGCTGGACCTCCCCTGGTACGAGCTCGCCGTGTGCGCGGAGACCCCCGAGCCGCTCAGGGTGGTCGGCGGGTTCACCATGCGGGCCGGGCATGGCCTCGACGTGCTGGCCGCGGCCGACACGGTGATCGTGCCCGGCGTGGCCGACGTGCGCGGGGACGTCTCGGCGGAGCTGGCCGCGGCGCTGCGGCTGGCCCGCTCGCGCGGCGCGCGGATGGTGTCGATCTGCTCGGGCGCGTTCGCGCTGGCCGCCGCCGGGCTGCTGGACGGCCGCGCCGCGACCACGCACTGGCGCTACGCCGACCTGCTCCAGCAGCGTTTCCCCGCGGTCGAGGTCAACCCCTCGGTCCTGTACGTGGACGGCGGCGACGTGCTGACCAGCGCGGGCAGCGCCGCCGGGCTGGACCTGCTGATCCACCTGGTGCGCACCGACCACGGCCCGAACGTGGCCAACGCCGTCGCCCGCCGCCTGGTCGTGGCGCCGCACCGGGAGGGCGGCCAGGCGCAGTTCATCGAGGCCGCGGTCCCGCCGGTGGCCGACGACGACCCGGTGGCCAGGGCCATGTCCTGGGCATTGGCCAACCTGGCCCGGCCGATCAGCGTGGCGGACCTGGCCGGGGTGGCGCACATGTCGGAGCGCTCGTTCATCCGGCACTTCAGGCGGCAGGCCGGGACCAGCCCGCTGCGGTGGGTGATCTCGCAGCGGGTGGCGGCCAGCCTGCCGATGCTGGAGTCGACGCGGGCGCCGGTGGAGGAGATCGGGGCGGCGGTCGGCTTCGAGAGCCCGGTGACCTTCCGGCACCATTTCACGCGGGCCATGCGTACGTCGCCGTCGGCGTACCGGCGGGCCTTCGGGGCGTGAGGTCCCGCCTCAGGCCCCCCTGAGCCGCCACAGGGAGGTCACCTCGGCGGCGCGGGCCGCGTGCAGCGGATCCTCCTCGTCGTGCGGCCGCTGGTGCCGGGGTGCGACGTCCATGCGGGCGGCCACCCGCAGCCCGGCCTCCTCGAAGGCGGCCAGCAGCTCGGCGCGGGTGCGCAGCCCGAGGTGCTCGGCCAGGTCGGACAGGATGAGCCAGCCTTCGCCCGCCGGCTCCAGATGCCCGGCCAGCCCACCCAGGAACCCGCGCAGCATCCTCCCGCCCGGATCGTAGACGGCGTGGTCGAGCGGCGTGACCGGGTTGGCCGGCAACCACGGCGGGTTGCACACGATGAGCGGCGCCCGCCCGGCCGGGAACAGGTCGGTCCGCACGATCTTCACCTGGTCGCCCAGCCCCAGGCGGGCGATGTTGTCCCCGGCACAGTCCACGGCCCGCTGGTCCAGGTCGGTGGCGACGACGTGCCGGACGCCTCTCCTGGCGAGCATGGCGGCCAGCACGCCGGTGCCCGTGCCGATGTCGAACGCCAGCCGGTCGTCCGGCAGCGGCGCGTCGGCGACCAGATCCACGTATTCGCCCCTGACCGGCGAGAACACGCCGAAGTGGGGGTGCACGCGGGCGCCCAGCGCGGGGATGTGCACGCCCTCCCTGCGCCACTCGCGGGCCCCGATCACGCCGAGCAGCTCGCGGAGCTGGCCCACGGCGGGCGGGGCCGCGGGGCCGTACACCTCGGTGCACGCCTCCCGCACGTCCGGCGCCCTGCGCAGCGGCACGACGTGGCCGGCCTCGTACGGGACGAGCAGCATGCCGAGCGTCCTGGCGCGCTGGGACCGGGCCTGGCGGTAGCGGTGGAATCCCGCGCCGGCGGGGGCGGGCTTGCAGCGGCGTCCCATGGCGGCCAGCAACTGGCGGGCGTTGTGGAAGTCGCCCCGCCACAACAACGCGGTGCCCTCGCAGGCCAGCCGGTAGGCGTCGGCGGCCTTCATCCGGTCGTCGGCGACCGTCACCCGGCTGGGCGGTCGCAGGCCCAGGGCGGTGCGCCAGGGCGCCGACCGCTCCTGCCCCAACTCGGTCCATCGGATCATCAGGCCTAGACGGTTTCACGTCCGCCTTGTGGCGGCCACCGGTTTTTCCGCGACAGTACATCCGCCGTTCTCGTCCGGGACGGGTTTCTCTCGCGATATCGAACGTAAGTTCGTATAATGAAAGGATGTATGTGAACCCTGAGGAACTGCCCGAGCTCTGGAGGCCGCCCATAGTGGAGCACGTCGCACCGGTCAGCGCCACCGAGGAGCGCTACCTGCTGGCCTGGGGCGACGACGCGGAAGGTGTGCGGTGGGGCTTCCTGCTGTGGCCGCCGCGGGCGCGTGGACGTCAGGAATGCGCGCGGTGGGTGCGCTGGGAGGACATTCGCCCGGTCGCCGGGGAGGACTACAGCACGGTCCCGCTCGCGGACCGCGTGATGTGACGGCCGGGCGGCGGGTGGACGATCACGTCCCGGTCCGGCAGGCGTTAGCCTGCCGTTGGAGCAACGTTCTGGACGCGAGGAGCGCGCCATGCCGGACAACCTGATCTTCCGCCTGCCCCCGACCTTCGACACGGTCGAGGAGGAGCGGCGCCATCGCAAGGAGCGACTGGCGGCGGCGCTGCGGATCTTCGGCAAGCTCGGCTTCGAGGAGGGCGTCGCCGGGCACATCACGGCCCGCGACCCCGAGCTGACCGACCACTTCTGGGTCAACCCGTTCGGCCTGTCGTTCAAGCACATCCGGGTCAGCGATCTCATCCTGGTCGACCATGAGGGCAAGGTCGTGGAGGGGCGCTACCCGGTGAACGAGGCCGCGTTCGCCATCCATTCCCAGGTGCACCAGGCCAGGCCCGGCGTGGTGGCCGCCGCGCACAGCCACTCCGTGCACGGCCGCGCGCTGTCGGCCCTGGGCCAGGTCATCGAGCCCATCACCCAGGACGCGTGCGCCTTCTACGAGGACTGCGGCCTCTTCGACGACTACACCGGCGTGGTGACCGACCTGGAGGAGGGCAAGCGCATCGCCGCGGCGCTGGGCGGCAACAAGGCCGTCGTGCTGCGCAACCACGGCCTGCTCACGGTCGGCGACACGGTGGACGCGGCCGCCTGGTGGTTCATCACGATGGAGCGCTCGGCCCAGGTCCAGCTCGTCGCGAAGGCGGCGGGCCAGGTGGTGCCCATCGAGCCGGACAACGCCGCGCTCACCTACCGCCAGATCGGCAACGACCTGGTCGGCTGGATCAACTACCAGCCGTTGCACGACCAGATCGTGCGGGAGCAGCCGGATCTGTTCGAATAGTGCCGATGCCGACCTGACGGATCACGTGCTGCGGAAGGTGTTGCGGTAGGTCAGCGGCGGCACCCCGACCGCCGCGTGCAGGTGCTGGCGCAGTGAGACCGCGGTGCGGAAGCCGGCCTGCCTGGCCACCTCCTCCACGCCGAGATCCGTGCTCTCCAGCAGGCGCCGGGCGTGGTGCACGCGCTGGTCGGTCAGCCACCTGGCCGGGCTCACGCCGGTCTCCTCGCGGAAGCGCCTGGTGAACGTGCGCACGCTCATCCTGGCGTGCCCGGCCAGCGCGCCGAGGTCGAGCGGCCGGTCGAGGTTGGTGAGCATCCACTCGCGGGTGGCCGCCGTGCCGCCGAGCCCGGATTCCGGCACGTGCCGGTCGATGAACTGGGCCTGGCCGCCCTCCCGCCACGGCGGCATGACGCAGCGGCGGGCGGCGCAGTTGGCCACCCCGCTGCCGTGGTCGCGCCTGATCAGGTACAGGCACAGGTCCAGCCCGGCCGCCACCCCGGCCGAGGTCAGCACGTCGCCGTCGTCCACGAACAGCACGTTCGGATCCAGCTTGACCTCCGGGAACAGCGCGGAGAAGCGGGCCGAATCGCGCCAGTGGGTGGTGGCCGGGCGGCCGTCCAGCAGGCCCGCCGCCGCCAGCACGAACGCGCCCGTGCAGATCGACATGATCCGCGGGCGCCCCTGCAGCGCCGCGCGCAGCGTGCCCGAGATCACGCCCTCCATCGCCGGGCCGCCGTGGATGCCGGGCAGCAGGACCGTGTCCGCGGTGTCGAGCACGTCGAGGTCGTGATCGGGCAGCACGCTGTAGCCCGCGTCGCAGCGCACGGTCCGGCGGTCCTCCGAGCAGGTCACGACCTCGTACAGCCGCTCGCCCGCGGAGCTCACCGCCGTCCGGAACACCTGGCCGGGCACGCCGAGGTCGAGCGGGGCGAAGTGGTCGAGCACCACGACGGCGATTCGATGGGTCATGGCCTGATCCTTGCACATATTGGCTTTCCGGCCACTCGTCAGGGTGTAAGGGGTAAATCAGTATTGGCGCATGACATTGAGCACCACCCTCGCGCGCCGCCGGCTGCACCGGGCCTGGTTCGTGGCGGCCGTCGCCTTCGTGGCGATCCTCGGCGCCGCCGGGTTCCGCGCCACCCCCGGCGTGCTGATCACCCCCCTCCACGAGGAGTTCGGCTGGTCCGCGGGCACGATCTCCCTGGCCGTGTCGATCAACCTGGTGCTCTACGGCCTGACCGCCCCCTTCGCCGCCGCCCTGATGGACCGCTTCGGCATGCGCCGCGTGGTCGCCGTCGCGCTGCTGCTGATCGCCGCGGGCAGCGGGCTGACCGTGCTGATGACGGCGAGCTGGCAGCTCCTGCTCTTCTGGGGCGTGCTGGTGGGGCTCGGGACCGGCTCGATGGCGCTGGTGTTCGCCGCGACGGTGGTGGACCGCTGGTTCGTACGGCACCGGGGCCTGGTGACCGGCGTGCTCACCGCGGCCGGCGCCACCGGGCAGCTCATCTTCCTGCCCGTGCTCGCCCAGCTCGCGGAGGGGCCGGGGTGGCGCTTCGCGTCGCTGACCGTGGCCGCCGCCGCGCTGGTCGTGGTCCCGTTCGTGTGGTGGCTGCTGCGCGACCATCCACGGGACGTGGGGACGACCGCACTCGGCGAGGGAGCGCCGCCGTCTGGAGGAGGAGCGGCGGTAGCGGAGCGACCAGAGCGACGGGGGAAGGCGGCGGCATCCGGGCGACCGAGCCCGCCTCACGAAGTGAGGCCATGGACACGTGAGGAGCCGGGGACGGTCCATACCGAACAGGGCAGGGTGAACGCGGCCGTCAGGGCGGTCACCGTGCTCGCCTCGGCGGCGCGGACGCGGCCGTTCTGGTTTCTCGCCGGCGGCTTCGCGATCTGCGGCGCCAGCACGAACGGCCTGGTCGGCACCCACTTCATCCCCGCCGCGCACGACCACGGCATGGCCGAGCCGGTCGCGGCGGGCCTGCTGGCGGTCATCGGGATCTTCGACATCGCGGGCACGGTCGCCTCCGGCTGGCTCAGCGACAAGGTCGACCCCAAGGTGCTGCTCGGCGTCTACTACGGGCTGCGCGGGCTCTCGCTGATGGTGCTGCCCGGCCTGTTCGCGGCCACGACCGAGCCCAGCATGCTGATCTTCATCATCTTCTACGGCCTGGACTGGGTGGCGACCGTCCCGCCCACGGTCGCGCTGTGCCGGCGCATCTACGGCACCGACGGCGCCGTGGTGTTCGGCTGGGTGTTCGGCTCCCACCAGGTCGGCGCCGCGATCGCCGCCGTCGGCGCCGGGCTCACCCGCGACCACCTGGGCGCCTACGACCTCGCCTGGTACGTCGCCGGCGCCCTCTGCCTCCTCGCGGCCGGCATGTCCCTGGCCATCGGGCATGCTAGAAGGCGATGAACTCAGAGTTGTACGTTCTGCCCCTCGTCGTCAGGATCGAGCGGGCGAGCCTGACCACCGCACCTCCCGAGCGCACCGACGCGATGGAGGCCGCCGCCATGGCGGTGCTCAGCCTGCTGGACGACCCGGGGGAGTGGGCCGCCGAGCTGCGCGCCTGGCAGGCCAGCGGGCACATCCGCAAGGTCGTGCGCCGGGCCAGGGGCGCCGAGTGGCGCCGCGCGGCCGCGCTGCCCGGGCGCACCGTCCAGCACCGCACGGCCGAGGTGCGCGTCTTCCCGCCCGTGCCGCTCGACGACTGGCCGAGAGACCTGGCACGGCTGCAGGTGTCGGGCACCGAACTGACCGACACCGGCCCGCCGCCGCCCGCCGAGCCGCCGGTCCTGTGGGCCAACCCCGGCCTGGCCATGTCGGCGGGCAAGGCCATGGCCCAGGCCGGGCACGCCGCCCAGCTCGCCTGGTGGGCCAGCGACGCGGCCGAGCGGGCGGCCTGGCGGGCGGGCGGGCTGGCCGTGTCCGTGCGCACGGCCGCCACCCGGGGTGACTTCGACGCCCTGGTCACCGCCGGGCTGCCGGTCGTGCGCGACGCCGGGTTCACCGAGATCGAGCCGGGCTCGTGCACGTTCGTCGCGGAGGCCCCGTGGTTGCTCGGGCGCGTCTCTAGATTTTGAAGACGTCCGCCAGCACGCCGCCCGCCGGGGTGATCCGCGCGGGCGCCGGGCTGTCGTATACCACCATCAGCCGGCCGTCGGAGAGCAACGCCAGCCCCTCCGGGTGGTCGCGGCCGACGCCGTAGGGCAGCTCCAGCACGGGCTCCAGATCGCTTCGAGGGACGACCCGCTCCCGCTTGGGCCCCGGCCGCCAGCGCACCACGCGCACGGGTCCGTCGAGGTCCATGGTCGGCCCGGCGAGCAGCAGCAGCGAGTCGCCGTCCGGGCACAGGTCACGCACGCCGAGCCCGCCCAGGTCCAGGAAGTGCTTGCGGTACGGCTCCCGCAGCCGGAGCCGCCCCCTGCCGGTGTCGTCGACCCGCAACTCCAGCAGCACCGCCCAGCCCCGCAGGACCGGACCGCGCAGCCCCAGGTAGACGTGCCCGGACAGGACGGCGATGCCCTCGACGTCGAACCCGTTGTCCTTGCCCGGCAACGCCAGGAACGGCGCCAGGTGCCGGTCGTCCTTCAGGTGCTCGGTGAGGTTGTGCCCACCGGACATGATCGCCCCCGGTTGCGGGGTCTCGGCGTCGCCCAGCGGCAGGCGCGCCAGGATGAAGCGGTTCTCCTCCCTGACGACCGTGGCGAGCCGGTCGGCGGCCTTCTCCGGGTCCTTCGGCTTGGCCCGCTTGCGCTTGAGGCTGTGTGAGCCGACCAGCCACAGGTGGCCGTCGGCCCGGCCCAGGCCCTCGATGTCGGCCTCGTCCTCCGGGCCCGCCGGGAGGTGGACGTAGTCGGTGAGGGGGAACGTGCGCTGGGCGCCGTAGTGGTCGCCCGTCCACGTCAGGTGCTCGAATGTCGCGGTCTCGTCGCCGGCCACCCACAGGCCGGTCGCGCTCTGCCGGACCGCCGAGAGGTTGGTGTGAGTCTGGGACGCTCGCGAGGCATGGTCGAATCGCAGCTCAACCTGTTCCACGAAGACCATGATTGCACTTCGGTCGCTTCGTGGGCGCAATGCCGCGATATGTCGTACGCTCCCGTCGTGCTCGATGGGGATGAAGTGATCAAGGGTTCCGAAGTGATGCGAACCGCCACCAGACCTGGGACCCCCATAACTTCTCCCCCCAAACGCTCCCGCATCGGAGATCTCCGCATGCGGGTGGTGTACCGGGGGCTTGCCGTGATCGTCGCCGTCGTGGCCGCGGCCGTGACGGTGGTCGCGGTGCTCCCGTCCGGGCCGGACGAGGGCGCGGCGGGGCCGGTCACCGCGCCGCCGGCCGCGCCGTCCCCGTCCGGCCCCGCACCGGCGGCCGGCGCCCCCACATCCGCCGCCCCCGCATCCGGTGCCACCGCCTCGGCCATGCCCTCGGCCCCGGCGGGCACGTCGTCTCCCGGCGCCTCGCTCGCGCCCGGCTACACGGCCATGGAGGCCCTGCACGCCGACCCGCGCGTGCCCAGGCTGACCCGTTCGGTCAAGCGCATGTCGTTGAGCTCCCCCAGCAAGCGAGTGATCAAGGACCGGAGGACGGGACTGGTGGTGCCCGCGCTCGGCAAGCCGTGGAAGGCGCAGGGGGCGGCGCCGTTCACCACCAAGCAGGTGCTGCCCCGGCAGCGCGGTACCGCCATGCGCGGGGTGCTCGTCACCTGCCCGCTGCCGATCATGGAGCAGGAGTCCCCGCGTGACATGGCGCTGCTGGCCGCCCGCTGGACCCTCAACCACCACCCCAAGGGCTCCAAGATCACTTGGCTCGCCTCCCAGCAGGTCAAGCACGGGTGGATGCTCGTCTATCGGGTGCAATACGGAAAAAGGACATCCCGGGCAGCCGTCGTCGTCATGGACGGGGGAATGAGCAAGCCGGGACTGGCGTTCGTGACAGTGCCGGACTCGCAGCGCAAGCAGTGGCGTGACATAGGCCGCGTGGTCTCAGGGGTGCGTGTTCTAGGCTAGAAGATCATGTATGCGGCGATGTGGGGAGTGACGCCGTGGAACGCTCTGGATCACCACAGACCTCCAGCAAGGGCAAGGGCAAGCCGCCCTGGCGCTCGGAGGGGCTGCCCGGGACACCGGGCGGCCGACCCAAGATCAATTGGTGGCGCTTCGTCGTCACCTTGCTCGTGGTGTACGCGGGCTTCTTCGTGGTGTCGTCGTTCGTCGACAGCGGATCCGTCGAGACGATCTCGTACACCGAGTTCACCAAGCAGGTGAACGCCAAGAACGTCAAGGAGATCTACGCCCAGGGCCTGTCCGTCGAGGGCGACCTGCGCTCCGCGGCCAGCAACCCCGAGAGCCGCGAGTCTTACACCCGGTTCCAGACGGAGATCCCGGCCTTCGCCAACACCGACCAGCTCGACCAGCAGTTGGCCACCGGCCAGGTGGAGATCACCTCGCAGCCGATCACCCGCGGCTTCTTCTCCAACCTGCTGCTGTCGCTGCTGCCGGTGCTGCTGCTGGCCGGACTGTGGATCTGGATCATGCGCCGCGGCGCCAGCATGATGGGCGGCGGCCTGGGCGGGCTCGGCAAGTCCAAGGCGGCCAAGCCGGTCGAGGCCGGGAAGGTGCGGGTGACGTTCGAGGACGTCGCGGGCATCGACGAGGTCGAGAACGAGCTGGTCGAGATCGTCGACTACCTCAAGGACCCCGGCAAATACCGCAGGCTCGGCGCGAAGCTGCCCAAGGGCGTGCTGCTCGCCGGCCCTCCCGGCACCGGCAAGACGCTGCTGGCCAGGGCGGTCGCGGGCGAGGCCAAGGTGCCCTACTTCTCGGCCAGCGCCTCCGAGTTCATCGAGATGATCGTCGGTGTGGGTGCCTCGCGGGTGCGTGACCTGTTCGAGGAGGCGCGGAAGGTGGCGCCGTCGATCGTGTTCATCGACGAGATCGACGCCATCGGCCGGGCGCGCGGTGGCGCGGGCGGCATCGGCGGGCACGACGAGCGCGAGCAGACGCTCAACCAGATCCTCACGGAGATGGACGGCTTCTCGGGCGCCGAGGGTGTGATCGTCATCGGGGCCACCAACCGGCCCGAGATCCTCGACCCGGCGCTGCTGCGTCCCGGGCGCTTCGACCGTACGGTGCAGGTGGGCCTGCCGGACGCGGCCGGCCGCAGCGCGATCCTGGCCGTGCACACGCGCGGCGTGCCGCTCGACCCCGAGGTCAGCCTGGACAAGCTCGCCAAGACCACCCCCGGCATGACCGGCGCCGACCTGGCCAACCTGGTCAACGAGGCCGCCCTGCTCGCCGCCAAGCGCGGCAAGGAGAAGGTCGCGATGGCCGACCTCACCGACGCGCTGGAGAAGCTGCAGCTCGGCGCGGCCCGCAGCATCGTGATGCCGGAGGAGGAGCGCACCAGGACGGCCTTCCACGAGGCCGGGCACGCGCTGCTCGGCATGCTCCAGCCCGGCGCCGACCCGGTCAGGAAGATCTCGATCATCCCGCGCGGCCGGGCGCTCGGCGTCACGCTGTCCACCCCCGACACCGACCGGTACGCCTACGACGAGCAGTATCTGCGCGGCCGCATCACCGGCGCGCTCGGCGGCATGGCGGCCGAGCAGGTCGTCTACGGCGTCATCACCACCGGCGCCGAGAACGACCTGGAGCAGGTCACCATGATCGCCCGTGGCATGGTCGGCCGGTGGGGCATGTCGGAGAAGGTCGGCCCGCTGACCATCCTGCCCAACGACGGCCAGCCGCCGCAGGCCTCGCCCGCCATGCTCGCCACCGTGGACGAGGAGGCGCGGCGGATCGTGGACGAGTGCTACGAGCGCGCCATCCAGGTGCTCACGGACAACCGGCCGAAGCTGGACGCGATCGTGGCGGCCCTGCTGGAGCACGAGACCCTCGACGAGGCGGACGCGTACGCCGCCGCCGGTCTGGCCGGCAGCCACTCCGTGCCCGTCGCCGGTAGCTGACCCCCGCCTTTCCCGAGAATTAGGACAATCCGGGCATTGCTTCGAGTTCGGCAGGGGAACGTCTCCCGTGCAACGATGGGGGGACTGTCGTGACTCTGCATGACGAGCTTCTCGCCCAGCTCGGAGACGCCGGGCTGGAGCAGATCGCCGGGATGCTCGGCACGGACACGGACACGGCCCGCGACGTGGTCCAGGCCGTGTCGGGCACCATCGTCGGGGGGCTCGCGCGCAACGCCGAGCACCCGGACGGCGCCGACGCCCTGCGCGGGGCGCTGGACGAGCACGTGGACACCGACCCGTTCACCGGCGACGTGGCCTCGCTCACGCGCGACGGGCACGGCATCCTCAGTCACATACTCGGCGGGCAGGGCGTGGAGGCGGCCGCGGCCGGGCTGTCGCAACTGTCCGGGATCGACCGGGGGGCCATCATGCGGCTGCTGCCCCTGATCGCCCCCATGATCATGTCGTTGCTGGCCCACCGGGCCGCGAACGCCGACATGGACGCGGAGGCGGTGGCCGACGATCTGAGCCGGGAGCAGGCGGCCGTACCGGATGTGCTCGGGGGGCTGCTCGGCGGCATCTTCGGCGGGGTCGTGCCGCGGCAAGGGGGGCCGTACGAGCCCGAGGAGGAGCCGCAGAGGGCACCGGGAACGTCGAACCCCGACCGGTGACCGGTAGGCTGACTCAGTGATCATTCTGGCTTCCGCCTCCTCCGCCCGCCTGGCCCTCCTCCGCGGCGCGGGTCTCGACCCCAAGGTGATCGTCAGTGGAGTCGACGAGGAGTCCTACGAGGCCCACACCCCCGCGGCGCTCAGCCTGGTGCTGGCCAAGGCCAAGGCCGAGAAAGTGGCGAGCGAGGTCGACGAGGGGCTGGTGATCGGCTGCGACTCCATTCTGGAGCTCGACGGCCGTCCCTACGGCAAGCCCGCCACGAGGGAGGAGGCCGAGGAGCGCTGGCGCCTCATGCGCGGCCGCACCGGCCGCCTGGTGACGGGCCACTGCGTGATCGACACGACGACCGGCCGGCAGGTGGCCGAGGTGGCCACCACCGTGGTGCGCTTCGGCCAGCCGTCCGAGCAGGAGATCGCCGCCTACGCCTCCACCGGCGAGCCGCTCGACCTGGCCGGGGCGTTCAGCATCGAGGGGCGCGGCGGCTGGTTCGTGGAGGGCATCGAGGGCGACCACGGCAACGTGCTCGGCATCTCGCTCCCGCTGCTGCGCGACCTGTTCGCCGAACTGGGCTACGCGGTGACGTCGTTCTGGCGCTAGCCTGCCGGGCATGCGATCACTTCGCGACTTCACGTCCGGCGTCGGCTTCTTCCTCCAGGGCTGGGGATGGGTCGCCAAGAACGGCCGGTGGTGGGCTTTCGGGCTGATCCCGGCGCTGATCGCGTTCGCCGTCTACGTGGTGGCGCTGATCCTGCTCGGCACCAACGCGCTCGACCTGGCCGAGCTCCTGACCCCGTTCGCGGACACGTGGAGCTGGCGCGACCTCTTCCGTACGGTGCTGGCCGTCGCCCTGGTGCTCGGCGGGCTGGCCGTGGCGGTGGTGACGTTCGCCGCGATCACGCTGGTGATCGGGGAGCCGTTCTACGAGCGGTTGTCGGCGGAGGTGGACGGGCTCAAGGCGGCGGACGAGCAGCCGTGGTGGCGCACGCTGCCCCGCTCGATCAGGGACAGCCTGGTCACTCTCTTCTACGTCCTCCTGTTCACCGTCCCCCTGTTCTTCCTGGGCTTCATCCCCGTCTTCGGCCAGACGGTGGTGCCGGTGCTCGGCGCCGCCGTGTCCGGCTTCTTCCTCACGGTGGAGCTCACCACCCTGGCCCTGGAACGGCGCGGGATGACCCGCAAGCAACGATTCGCCCTGCTGCGCCGCAACAAGGCGGCGGCGCTGGGGTTCGGGGTGGCGGTGTTCCTGCTGTTCCTGGTGCCGTTCGTGGCGGTGATCGCGATGCCGGCCGCGGTGGCGGGCGCCGCCCTCCTCGTACGCACCCACCTGTCCCCGTCCCCCACCCCTGACCCACCCACCGCTCACCCCTGACCCACCTCCGGCCGCCCTTGGGCCACCCCTCGACCCGCGCCCCCCTCGACCCGGTCCGGGCTCGGGATGGCATGGACCTTGGGCTACCACGGGGTGGCGCGGCTCTCGGTGTTGCGATGGGGCAGCCACGTGCCTCGGGCCGTTACGGCGCAGCACCACCCCCGGCCTGCGACGGGCGCGGCACCACCCCGGCGTGCCACGGGCGCGCGGCGTGACCCTCGGGCTGGCGGGTTCCGGCGGGACATCGGCTCGCCGCGCCACAACTCGGCCCCGCCCGGCAACCACAGCACCGCCCCGCCCTCGACTGTCGGCCCGAACCACGGCCCGCCGACTGTCGGCCCGAACCACGGCCCGCCGACTGTCGGCCCGAACCACGGCCCGCCGGCCGCAACCGTCGGCCCCGACGACCGGCCGCAACCGTCGGCCCCGACCGCCGATCCCATCTGTTGTTATCCACAGCCTTCGGCCACTCCCTCCTCCCCATCCCCAGAACGGCTTTCTGCTCCTCGCCGCCACGCCGACCCCCGGCACCCTGTGCCCATGACGACCAACACCTCCGCCCCGACCCCCCACCCCACCCCGGACGCGACCCCCACGTCGTTTCCGAGCTCCACCCCGCACCCGTCCCTTGACCCCGCTGCGGCCCTCGGTCCGGACAACTGCCTGACCCTGACCAGCCCCACCGACATCCTGTCCGCGGTTCCCTACCTCGTCGGTTTCCATCCGGCCGAAAGCCTCATCGTGATCGGACTCGACCGCGGCCAGGCCAAGGTGGTGGCGAGGTGGAACCTGCCATTGCCCCCGGGCACCCTCACCCCCATGTCCCTCCTCTTCGAACGGGAGGGCGTGACCGAGATCGTCATCGTCGGCTACGGTCCCGGCGAGATCGTCACCCCTGCCGTGGACGAGGCCAGATACCTGGCGGCCAAGACCAGCGTCCACGTCGGCGAGGCACTGCGAGCCCATGAGGCCCGCTACTGGTCATATGTCTGCGACGTCGCGACGTGCTGCCCAGCGGAAGGCACCCCATACGACCCGACCACCAGCATGATCGCCGCTGAGGCGACCCTGCGCGGCCTGGTGGCTCTCCCGGACCGGGAGACCCTCGAACGCACGATAGCCCCCCTCGCAGGCCCGGTGAGGATGGCCATGCGCCGCGCCACAACAGAAGCGATCACAGAGTTCCGGACAGACCTCACAAAGGCCACAAGCCTGGACGCCTTCGCAGCCCACTTCATAGCCGACGGCCTGGCGAGGATCCACTCAGCCCTGAAAACCCACGCCGAAGGCGGCCGCCTGGACGACATCGAAGCGGCGAAGCTGGGCCTGGCCCTCACCGTCACCAGAGTCCGAGACGAGGCTTGGACCCTCATGCAGGACTCTCATGTCCTCCTGTGGAAGGACCTGACCCGCAGACTGCAGCCCTGCTTCACCCCACCCGCCGCATCCCTCCTGGCCATGGCCTCCTGGCGCGCGGGAAACAGCGTCCAGGCCACCATAGCCGTCGAACGAGCCCTGACCATCGACCCCGGCTACTCGATGGCCAACCTCCTCATGCACGCCCTCCAAAACCTCCTCTCACCCAACATCATCCGAGGCCGCCTCCCCACCCCCGCCGAACTCGACACCGCCATGGGCACTCCCCACGCAGCCTGGCTCCTCCCCTTGATCAACCTCCTCGACGAAGCCGACCCCCAATTTCCGCCACCCCACCCCCAGCTCCGTTAGCCCACCAAGCCTCCGCCGAGACCCCTCCACCCCACCAGCCCTCGCACACCAAGCCGCCGTGCTGCTGAGCCGATGACACTGCGCCCGATGGTGCTGCGCCCGATGGTGCTGGGGTCTGTGGCGCCGAATTCGTCGTGCCGAGTTCGTCGTGCCGGGTCTGTGGTGCGGGGTCGCTCGTGCCGAGTCGGCCGTGCGGAGGGTCGTCGTGCCGGCTCGGTCACGCGGTGCTTGTCGTGCGGAGCCCGTCATGGCCACACGCCGCCCTGACCTCATACGCCGACCTGTCGTGTCCACGCGCCGACCCTTCGTTCGCACGTGCCGGACCTGTCGTCCCCACGCGCCGAACGGGCGTGCTCACGCGTCAGGCAGTGTTGGATCGCCCGTGAAGATCGCCGGAAACCACACCACTCCAGGGGCGTCATCATGATCTGTGCTGGACAACCGCATCCGCACCTCAACGGACCCGCTTCGCGGCCACCCGCCCGGCTCGTGCTGGCATGCTCAGCTCGCGTGGCTCGCTTACCTGCTTGGTTCACTTCGCCTGCCGTGGTCTGGTCGGCTTGCGTGGCCCACTCCGCCTGCCGTGCTCTGGTCAGCCTGCGTGGCCTGCTCCACCTGCGTGCCTCTTTCGGCACGCGTGGCTCGCCCGGGTCGCTCAACCGCATTGTGGCTGGCAGGGTGACCGCCTTGCGGTGCGGGTGGCACGTAGTTTTGGCCGCTTGAGACCGGCCATTCAGAAATCGGTTATTGGATTATTGGAGGCCTTCCTCGCGGCGGCGGCGCTCGTTGTAGGCGCGCATACGCTGCGGATACCCGGTGAGTTGGACGTCGTACACCGGAAGGGCAAGATCGCGAGCGACCTTGTGGATCACAGCAGGCGAGCCCACCCTGCGTCTGGTCCACTCGCCGTCGTCGGCCACCGCCACAGCGGTCGTGTCAGTGGCGAATGTCTCTGGCTCGACGTAGAACTCGACGCCACGCCGCGAACGGGCAAAGGCGATGAGCGCTTCGATGTCGGAGTCCGTCGCCTCGCGATCGAACCTGGCAATCTTGGGGCCACGCAGCCGACGAATGCCGTAGCGGTCTCGCCATCTCATGAATCCTTTTTATACCGTCTGGAGGCCAAGCGTCGGGGATGATCTAGGGGATAAATCGGGGATTCTCCCGATGCCGCGCGCGGGCTCGGTGACGCAGTATGAGTGGTGACTACCCAATTCTCTAAGGAGAGGCATGGCAATTATGGCTGGGGTACCGAAAACCCCCGGGCCGGGACAGGTGCCGCCAGCTCATCTGCGCGTCACCAACCAGGACCGCGAGCACGTGGTCGAGCACGTCAAGGCCGCATATGCGGAAGGCCGCTTCGACAAGCTGGAGTTCGACGATCGCCTGGAGCGCGCGATGACAGCGCGCACCCACGGCGATCTCATGCCCATCATGACGGAGCTCTACGGCACCCAGGTCGTGCCCAAGTCCGCCCCGTCACGATTGTCGGTCCCGTCCCACCCCGAACGCGCACCAGAGAGCAACGAACGCCTGGGCGCCGCCGCCGCGCACTTCCTGCTGGTCGTCGGAATCCCGATCGTCGGCCCGCTGATCCTGCTCCTCATCGGAGGCAAGACCTCCCCCTACATCCGCAAGCAGGCATTGGAGGCACTCAACTTCCAGATCACGGTGGTGGGCGCTTCGATCCTCCTGCCGTTCACGGTCATCGGCATCGTGCTCTTGCCGTTCATATGGGTCGCGGCCGTCGTTCTCGCCATCGTGGGCGGCATCTCCGCGCTGACGGAGGGCGTCTTCCGCTACCCCATGACGTTTCGCCTGGTGAAATAAGCTCCACACAGCTCAGTACCCGTCGGCGCGGAGCGCGCTGGATGTGGCAGGCGGCCCCAGGGCGGGATGACTCAGCGGGTCACGCTGCATTCCTGGAGCTTCCACCAGCTGGGTCGCTTCCTCGGCTACAAGGCGGCCCGGGCCGGGGTCGCTGTCATCTACGTCGACCCGGCTTTCACCGCCCAGCAGTGCTCATCGTGTGGGCACGTGGACCACAAGAACCGGCTCTATCAAGCCTCTTTCTCGTGTACGTCATGCGGCTTCGCTGAGCACGCAGACGTCAACGCAGCCCGCAACATCGCCGCACGCGGTGAGACGGGCTGGGCAGTGAGTCACGCTGCCTGACGCGGACCGGACCGTCGAAGCCATCGACGGCGAGGAACTGCAAGCTCGGTCGTTTAGTTTACGGCCGAGAAGCTGACCGGGACAGGACCTCGTACCTGACTTTCATCACGCCCGCGCTTACGTTTCCGATGGCGGCGAAGGCGCCCCTGGAGAGGTCGAGGCAGCGGCCGCCGACGTACGGGCCGCGGTCGTTGATGCGGACCGTGACCGATTCGCCGTTGTGCTGGTTCGTGACGCGGACCCTGCTGCCCATGGGGAGGCTCTTGTGGGCGGCGGTCATGGCCGAGGGGTTGAAGCGTTCGCCGCTGGCCGTCATCTGGCCCTCGTCGTAGTACGAGGCGCCGCACGTGTCGGCCGCGAGGACGCGGTTCTGGTGCCTCCGATGCCTCTTGTGCTCCGGGGGTTTGACGGTCTTCGGAGGTTCGACGGTGGGCTTCGGGCGTGCGGTCGGTGAAGGGTGGGAGACAGCGTTCCTCTTCGGTGGTGAGGCTGTTTTCGGAGCCTTCGGCGTCGTGACCGCGCTGTGCGTGGGCTTGGGTGACGGTGTCGTCACCGGTTCCGCCGGTATCACGGGCGGTGGTGTCTGCGGGGTGAGGCGGGCGGCTGCGTTCGCGGTTGTGGCCTGGTCAAGGAGGGCCGTGGCCGGGCGGTTGGGGGAGTCGTCGCCGGTGACCGCCGCCCAAGCGGTGGTCGAGGCGGCGGCCACGACAGCCGCACCGGCTGCGACGGCGGCCCAGCGGCGGGCGGGCTTGCGGGGCGGCTTGTAGGAGTGCTGGCCCAAGGTAAACCACGGTCCTCGTTCGGGTATAGGCGAAGGAAAGGCCAGGTCAACGGGGGTGCGGGGGCTTAACGACGGCCGAATCCGCAGACGGGTGGGGATTCCCGCACGCGAGGACGAACATATGGGATAAAAGGGAGGTAAAGACAACTTAAGGGGATGTATCGTGACATATCTCACGCGTGTCGCGCGCGCAGACAGCCCGTATCGCGCAACGCCTCCGGGATGACGAACGCACAGCCCCCACGCGCCACACAGGTGTCGCGCCACCGTGCACCGTTGCGAGCAGCGCGGGCGGTGTCACGGGCGGTGTCACGGGCGGTGTCACGGGCGGTGTCACGGGCGGTGTCACGGGCGGTGTCACGGGCGGTGTCACGGGCGGTGTCACGGGCGGTGTCACGGGCGGTGTCACGGGCGGTGTCACGGCGTGCGCAACCTCGCAACGCCGCTCGCAACTCTCGCAACGGCGCTGGCAACGGCGCTGCGCCCGTATTGTTCCCCGTGCGTTGCGACCCGTGTGTTGCCGCCCGTGCGTCGTGACCCCTGTATGTTGCCCACCCGTACGTGGCCATCTGTGCATTGCCGTTCGTGCGCGTCGCCGCTCCTGTGCGCTCGCCCTCGGGTCGTCGTCGGAGCGCACTGTCACCGATGCGGTACGTCCCGCTGGGCGCCGTCCGCGTTGCGCCGGCCCCACCGCACACCTTCTCGCAGACACGGCGGGACTGCCGCCCCGCGTCCGGTGGCTCAGCCGGGCGTTGGGCGGTTCGCTGGTGGGTGGTGCGTGTGGCGGGCTCAGCCGTGGCGTGCGGTGGCCCAGCAGTGAGTACGGTGCGAGCGGGCCCAGCCTCTTGAGAGGCGGTCCAGCGCGCGTGTGGGCGCTGTGTGCGGCTGACCAGCCGGCGGCCCCGGTGGCATATGGGGGCGGGCGGCCCCAGGAGGGCACGCGGGGCGGGTGGCCTCGGAGGGTGTAGGTCAGAGCATGAGGGAGCGTACGGTCTCCACCGTGTCCGCGTCCTCCACCCGCTTGTCCGGCCGATACCGCAGAACCCGCGCGAACCGCAACGCCATCCCCCCGGGATACCGAGGCGATCGCTGAACCCCGTCGAACGCGATCTCCACCACCATCTCGGGTCGCAGCGTGACGGTCCACGAGTCGGTCGGGCCCTCGGCCAGCTCCAGGAAGCGCTCGGTCTGCCAGGCCAGCAGCTCGTCCGTGAGCCCCTTGAAGGTCTTGCCCAGCATCACGAACCCGCCCTCGGGATCGCGCGCGCCCAGGTGGAGGTTGGACAGTTTGCCCTGGCGGCGCCCATGACCCCATTCGGCCGCCAGGACCACCAGGTCGAGGGTGTGCCGCGGCTTGACCTTGACCCAGCCCGCGCCCCGCCGGCCGGCCGCGTAGGGAGCGGCCAGCGACTTGACGACCAGGCCCTCGTGACCGGCCTTCACCACGTCGACGAAGAACTGCTCCGCCTCCGCCACCTCCCCGGTGACCAGCCGCGGCGTGAGGAGCGCCCGCGGGACCGTGCGGAGCAGGGCTTCCTGGCGTTGCTCATAGGGCAGGTCGAGCAGATCGGCGCCGTCGACCCGCAGCGCGTCGAAGAAGAACACGCTCAACGGGGTCTGCTCCCGCAGCCGGGCGACGTCGGTCTTGCTGGTGGCCCGGCTCGCCGTGACCTGGAACGGGTGGGGGCGCCCGTCGGGACGCAGCGCGATCACCTCGCCGTCCAGCACCAGGTCCTCCGACGGCAGGTCGAGCAGCGCCTCCACCAGCTCGGGCACCTGCGGCGTGATGTCGTCGAGCGTGCGGGTGAAGGCGCGCACCTCGGCCCCCGACCGGTGGGCCTGCACCCGGACCCCATCGAGCTTCCACTCCAGCGCCGCGGGCGTGCCCGCCTTCTCCAGGGCGGCGACGACGTTGGGCGCGCTGCTCGCCAGCATGGGCGAGACCGCCCGGCCCACCTCCAGCCGGAACTCGTGCAGCGCCACCACCCCACCGGCCAATGCCGCGGCCCCGACGGCGGGCAGCCAGCCGCGCAGGGTGAGCGCCCGCCGCACGTCGGCCGACGGCGCGCCCGACGCCTTGGCCACCGCCTCGATCATCACGCCGTCGAGCGCGCCCTGCCGCAACTCGCCGAACAGCAGCCTGCGCATGAACTGCTGCTCCTGGCTCGTCAGCCCGGCGAACAGCTCCTCCACCAGGGCCTTGCGCGCCGCCTGCGAGCCCTGCCCGGACACCGCCTTGATCCTGCTCAGCAGCGCGCCGACGGTGGTGAGCGTGGCGGTGGCGGCCAGCTTGGGTTGCGGGAGGTCCTCCAGAGTGCGCCAGCCCACGCCCACCTGCCGCTGGGGCAGCTCGCCCGAGAGGTAGGAGATCGCGGTCTCCGCCTCGTCGGGGCCGACCCGGCCGAGCAGCTCCGCCAGCAGGCCGATCTTGCCGAGCCTGGCGGACGTGCGCGCCACTGCCTCGGACACGCGGACGACGTCGATCAGAAGCACACGCCTATGGTGCCTTATGCAGCCGACATTTCCCCACTCGTAATTCGGGGTGAAGCCGCCGGGCACCTACAGAGCCGACAAAGGAAACGCAAAGGGCGGCCACCGTCATGGCGGCCGCCCGCGCCTCCGGGCGTCGCGCTAGCTGATGCCCAGCAGGTCGACGACGAAGATGAGCGTCTCGTTCGGCTTGATACGGGCGCCCGCGCCCCGGCTGCCGTAGCCGAGATGGGGCGGGATGACCAGCTTGCGCCGGCCGCCGACCTTCATGCCCGCGACCCCCTGGTCCCAGCCGGCGATGACGCGGCCCCCGCCCAGGGGGAACTCGAACGCGTCGCCGCGGTTCCACGACGCGTCGAACTCCTCCCCGGTCGAGAACGCCACGCCCACATAGTGAACGCGTACGTTGTGGCCGGGCTTGGCCTCCGGGCCGTCGCCCACGGTCAGGTCGACGATCTCCAGGTCAGCGGGCGGGTTGCCCCCAGGGAAGTCGATCTCGGGCTTTTCGAGTGCCACGAAGTGCTCCTGTTGACGATGAGAATGGACCCGACGACTCTATGCGCTCGGGATATCGTCATCGTTCATGGCCGTCCTTTCTCCGGATGCGATCTTGCTCACCGGGCGCGTGGCCGTCGTCACCGGGGCGGCCAGAGGCATCGGGCTGGCGATCGCCGAGACGTTCGCCGCGTTCGGGGCTCACGTGGCCGTCTGCGATCGCGGCAAGGCGGAGGCCGAGCTGGCGATGACCCTCGACGTACGCGACCACGCGGCGGTCGAGGTGTTCGCCCGGGCCGTGTCCGAGCGCTGGGGCCGGGTGGACGTGCTGGTCAACAACGCGGGCGGCACCTTCCACGCCTCGTTCGCCGACACCTCGCCGCGGGGCGAGCAGACCCTGATCGAGGAGAATTTCACCCAGGTCACCGGCATGATCCGGCGCCTGCTGCCGATGATGGCGGCGGGCTCGTCGATCATCAACCTGACCTCCGGCGAGGCGCACCGGGCCGCGCCGGGGTTCGCGGTGTACGCGGCGATGAAGGCGGCCCTGGAGAGCCTGACGCGGACCCTGGCCCTGGAGCTGGCCCCGCGCGGCATCAGGGTCAACGCCATCGCCCCCGCCGCCCTGCGCACCGAGGGCGAGCCGGGCGTACGGGAGCGCGTGCCGGCTCACCCGCCGCGCCACGACCCGGCCCGCGTCCCGCCGCCGGGCCACCTCGCCGACCCGAGCGGGGCGGCGGGCGCGGCCGTGTTCCTGGCCAGTGATCTGGCGAGGTTCGTCACGGGCACGACGGTGCACGTGGACGGCGGCATCGACGCGGCCGGCGGCCGGCGGGGCGTCCCGTAGCCGCCCCGGTCACCAGCTCTGGTGCAACGGCATGCCCTCGGCGTATCCGGACGAGCTCTGGATTCCCACGACCGCCTGCTCGTGGAACTCCTCCAGGTTTCCCGCCCCCGCGTACGTGCACGACGACCTCAACCCGGCCACGATGCCGTCGATCTGGTCCTCCACGCTCGGCCGCTTGGGATCCAGGTACATCCTGGACGTCGAGATCCCCTCCTCGAACAGCGCCTTCCGCGCCCGCTCGAACGGCGAGTCGTCCGCCGTCCTGAGCCGCACGGCCCGCGAGGAGGCCATGCCGAAGTTCTCCTTGTACTTGCGCCCGTTGGCATCGGTATGGGTGTCCCCGGGCGACTCGTACGTCCCGGCGAACCAGGACCCGATCATCACGTTGGAGGCCCCCGCGGCCAGCGCCAGCGCCACGTCCCGGGGATGGCGCACGCCGCCGTCCGCCCACGCGTGCCGTCCCAGCCGCCGTGCCTCGGCGGCGCATTCCAGCACGGCCGAGAACTGCGGCCGCCCGACCCCGGTCATCATCCGCGTGGTGCACATGGCGCCCGGGCCCACCCCGACCTTGACGATGTCGGCCCCGGCGTCCACCAGGTCGCGGACCCCCTCCGCCGTCACCACGTTGCCCGCCGCGACCGGCACACCCGGGCCGAGCGCCCTGACGGCCCTCAGGGCGGAGAGCATCTTCTCCTGGTGCCCGTGCGCCGTGTCCACGACCAGGCAGTCGATCCCGGCGTCGAGCAGTTCCTTGGCCTTGGCGGCCACGTCGCCGTTCACGCCGACCGCGGCCGCGACGCGCAGCCGGCCCGCGCCGTCCACGGCGGGCCGGTAGAGGGTGGCCCGCAGGGCGCCGGTGCGGGTGAGGATGCCCACCAGCCGCCCGTCCGGGTCCACGATGGGCGCCAGCCGGTGCCGCCCCTCGTGCAGCCGCTCGAACGCGCCGCGCGGGTCCAGCCCGGCGGGCAAGGTCAGCAGCGCGCTCGACATGACCTGCGAGAGCTGCGTGTACATGTCCACGCCCTGGCAGTCGGCCTCGGTCACGACGCCGACCGGCCGGTTCTCCCAGTCCACCACGATGATCGCGCCGTGCGCCCGCTTGGGCAGCAGTTGCAGCGCCTCGCCGACCGTGTCGTGCGGGGTGAGCGTCAGGGGGGTGTCATGTACGAGGTCGCGTTTCTTGACCCAGTCGACGACGTTCGTCACGACATCGAGGGGTATGTCCTGCGGGATCACGGCAACGCCACCCCGCCGTGCCACGGTCTCGGCCATGCGCCGGCCGGCGACCGCGGTCATGTTGGCCACGATCAGAGGGATGGTGGTGCCCGTGCCGTCGTTCGTGGAAAGGTCGACTGCGAGCCGGGAGCCGACCGACGATCGCGACGGCACCATGAAAACGTCGCTGTAGGTCAGATCGTGATGAGGCTCGAGGTCATTGAGAAACTTCACGTTCATCCATCTTATGTGGTGACTGCTTCATCGAGGGGTTTCCCACTTTCCCGGTGGCTTATGATCGGCCGGGACACTTTGGGGGAGGGGAGGCCCTGTGGACGTCATTGACCGGGCAGAACTGATCGTGGTCGGTTTCGCCGTACGTACCACTCATGCCGATGAGCTGGATCCGGAGCGGGCCAAACTGCCCATGCTGTGGCAGCGGGCGGGCGCGCCGGGTGCCTTCGCGCACGTTCCGGCACGCCTCGACGAGAATCTGTACGCCGTGCTGACCGACTACGAGAGCGACCACAACGGGGCCTACACGCAGATCGTCGGAATCGGCGTACGAACTGTGCCGAGGCTGCCCGAGGGGATGGTGGCGGTGCGCGTACCGGCCGCCCAGGCGCTCCTGCTGCAGGCCCGCGGCCCGATGCCGCAGGCGCTGATCGACGCCTGGCAGCAGGCGTGGAAGCACAGCGAGTCCGGCGGCACGCCGGCGCGGGCGTTCACCACAGATCTCGAGGTGCACCACCGCGACGGCGTGGACCTCTACATAGCGGTATGAAAGGGACCGGCTGATCAGAGGTCGAGCGCGGCGGCCGCCGCATCGACGGCCGTGCGCCTGACCTCCTCCAGAAGCGGGGCGATGAGCCTGCGCCGCCGGCCGGACAACCCACCGGGCATGGCGTGGTCAGGCCAGTATTCCCTGGTCGCGCAGCTTGTCCGCGGCCTCCGCCGGAAGCCCCCACCCCGACAGGTCGGTCAGCCGGGTGGCGGGGGAGAGGTCCTGCTCCGGCACGCCGAGCAGGCGCGGCGCGGGCGCCGGCTGGGTGACCTCGCCCACCTGGACGAAGCTGCCGCGGGCGGTGTTGTGCGGGTGGGCGGGGGCCTCGGCCATCGACAGCACGGGCGAGACACACGCGTCGGACCCCTCGAAGAGCGCCTCCCACTCGGCCCGCGTCCGCTTCCTGAACTCCTCGGACAGCCGGGCCTTCAAGGCGGGCCACTGCGCCCGGTCGTGCCGGTCGGGCAGGTCGGTCAGCCCCATCAGGGTCACCATGGCCTCCCAGAACTGCGGCTCCAGCGACCCGACCGCCACGTACCGGCCGTCGGCGGTCTCGTACGTGTCGTACTGCGGCGCCCCGGTGTCCAGCAGGTTGGTCCCCCGGTCGCCCCAGTGACCGCCCTGCACGGCCTGGTAGAACATCGAGAACAGGATCGCCGCCCCGTCCACCATGGCCGCGTCGACCACCCGCCCCCGCCCGGTCCGCTCCCGCTCGAACAGGGCCAGCAGCACCCCGTAGGCGAGCATGAGCCCGCCGCCGGCGAAGTCGCCCAGGATGTTGATCGGCGGCGTCGGCTGCTCGCCGGCCCGGCCGAGCATCGACAGCACGCCGGAGATCGCGATGTAGTCGATGTCGTGCCCGGCGGTGGTGGCCAGCGGCCCGTCCTGCCCCCATCCGGTCATGCGGCCGTAGACCAGTCGCTCGTTCACCGCGTGCAGGTCGCCGGGCCCGATGCCGAGCCGCTCGGCGACGCCCGGCCGGAAGACCTCGATCACCACGTCGGCGTGCCGGACCAGCGCCTTGAACGCCGCCACGCCCTCGGGCGCCTTCAGGTCCAGCCCGATCGTGTGCTTGCCGCGGTCCATGACGTCCGTCCGCGGCCGGTCGGAGACCGCCTTGACGCGGTCGATCCGCAGCACGTCGGCGCCGTGGTCGGCGAGCATCATCCCGGCGAACGGCCCGGGGGCGAGCCCCGCGAGCTCCAGCACGCGAACGCCGCTCAGCGGACCTCTGCGAACTTCAGGCATCTCCACAGTAGAACAACATTCGGTGATCTATCGCAAGCCGCCGTCCGGACTTCCGGCGAAGCCGTGGGAGGTATGGGAAACTTGCCTGCTGTGTTCGGGTGGTCAATAGGGGTAGGACATAGTGTCGGAAAGTAACCGCCTTGTCGCGGGGCGCTACCAGTTACTCCGCGAGCTGGGTCGCGGGGGAATGGGCGTGGTCTGGGAAGGCGGCGACACGCTGCTCAACCGGCAGGTCGCCATCAAGGAGGTGCTGCTGCCCGACGGGTTGCCGCCGGCCGAGCAGGAGCGCCAGCTCATGCGTACCGCCCGCGAGGCCCGTATGGCGGCCAAGCTGAACCACCCGTCCGTCGTAGCGGTCTACGACGTGGTCGAGGAGGACGGCCGGCCCTGGATCGTCATGGAGCTGCTCCGCCATCCCTCGCTGGAGGAGGTCGTGCTGACCTCCGGCGCGCTGCCGGTGCGCCAGGCGGCGGACGTGGGGCGGCAGGTGCTGGCCGCCCTGAGGGCCGCCCACGAGGCCGGGATCCTGCACCGGGACGTCAAGCCGAGCAACATCCTGCTGTCCGAGGACGGCCGGGCCGTGCTCACCGACTTCGGCATCGCCCAGGCGGAGGGCGACCCGTCACTCACCGCGACCGGCATGGTCACGGGCTCGCCGAGCTTCCTGGCGCCGGAACGGGTCCGCGCCGCGGACGCCGGACCGGCCTCGGACCTGTGGTCGCTGGGCGCCACGTTGTACGCGTGCATGGTCGGGCGCTCCCCGTTCGAGCGGGGCGACCCCATGGCGACGCTCAACGCACTGCTCAGCGAGGAACCGGACTATCGCAGGATCCCGCCGATCATGCATCCGATCCTGCGCGGCCTGCTGCGTAAGGAGCCGGAGGACCGGGTGGACGCCGAGGAGGCCGACCGGCTGCTGGCGGCCATCATCGAGAGCAGGCCGGCGCACGCCGACCGGGACGTGCCGGAAAGGAAGCCGCGTGGTGGCCGCGGCCGCGCCCTGCTGGCGGCGGGGGCGGCGGCCGTACTGGTGATCGCGGGTGGCGCGGTGGCGTACTTCCGGCTCGCGCCGCCCGCCGAGGGCACCCCGCGGACCGGCCCGCTGCCGGCCGCCGCGACCAGCCCGCTCCCGACGCCGCCGGCGGCGACGCCGGCCGTCACGGCCACGCCGACGCCGAGCGCGACCAGGGCGGTCCCGGCCGTCCGCGCGTGGACGTCGCGGGACGGCTGGACGATCATGCGTCCGGCCGGCTGGCACGGCGCGCTGGCCGAGGCCTACACCGAGTGGACCCGCAGGGACGGCAACGCCCACCTCGGGGTCGAGGCGGTCTATTCCCGGCTCGACCCCAACCAGATCCTGCGCGACTCGGAGGAGGCCCTCAAGCAGAGCGCCCAGAACGTGCTCAACCGCGGCCGCCGGACCGTCAGGCACCAGGGCGCCAAGGCCGTGGAGTGGGAGTTCTCCTGGACCGCCGGCCCGGGCGGCGACGCCCGCTGGGTCCGGCCGGGCATCCGCTACCACGAGATACGGCGGGTGCTGGTGAGCGGCAACACCGCCTACGTCGTGTCGTGGACGGTCACCGAGGCTCATTGGATGCGTTACCGAGGACTGATGCGGCAGGTGATCGGCAGCTTTACTGTGGGTGCATGAGTCCCTGGAACCTGCTCGCCCTGCCTCCGTTGCCGGAGGGGCTGATGCGCCGCCTGCTCGACCCGCTGGGCGACCGGGTGCGGGTGAGCGTGCCCGCGGCCCGCGACCGGGCCGCGCTGCTCGCGGCGCTGCCGGAGGCGGAGATCGTGCTCGGCGACTGGACGGGCACGCTCGTGATGGACGCCGCCGCGGTGCGCGCCGCGCCCCGGCTGGCGTTCGTCCAGCAGCCCTCCGTGGGCGTGGACGGCCACGACCTGGACGCCCTGGCCGCCGCGGGGGTGCCGCTGGCCAACACGCCCGGGGTCAGCTCCGTCGCGGTCGCGGAGTGGTGCCTGGCCGCCACCATGTCGCTGCTGCGCAAGCTCGGCGAGGCGGACGCCGCCGTCCGCGCCGGTGAGTGGCCCCAGCAGCGGCTGCAGCCGCACGAGCTGGCGGGCCGGCGCGTGGGCGTCATCGGCTACGGCGCGATCGGCGCCGCCTGCGCCGGGATGTTCCGCGCGCTGGGCTGCGAGGTGTCCTACTGGACCCGCACGCCCCGCCCGGACCCCGGTTACGAGAACCTGGACACGCTCATGTCGTCGAGCGACGTCGTGATCGTGGTGATCGCGCTGTCGGAGGAGACCCGCGGTCTCGTCGACCCCCGCAGGCTGAAGGAGGGCGCCCTGCTGGTGAACGCGGCCAGGGGCGGCGTCGTGGACCAGGAGGCGCTGGTGGCGGCGCTGGGCGAGGGACACCTGGGCGGGGCCGCGCTGGACGTCTTCGACGTCGAGCCGCTGCCCGCCGGAGACCCGCTGCGCGGCCTCCCCAACGTCCTGCTGTCCCCGCACGTCGCGGGCGTCACGTCGGAGTCCACGGGCCGCCTGCTCGCGATCACGATGGACAACCTGGCCGCCGCCGTCGAGGGCCGCGAGGTGAGGGGCGTGCTGAACGGCGTCTCACCGATGATCACCAGGAAGTTTACTGATTAGGCTCCCGGATAGCCGTTTCACCTGGCACGATGAACAGTTTTCGTGTCTTTAACGACCCCGGTCTGTTCCGGGTCCACTGTGAGAGATACCGTCTTACGGACGATCTCTACCAGCTCAAGGGGGTGCTTCGTGAACGAGCGTAGCGAGCGAGCAAATCGCACGCGGCACGACCTCGCCGTCACGGCCCCGACCAAGGAGGAGATGTGACGACGACGATGTCGGCACACCGACGGGCAGTAGAGCAGATCAGGCAGTCGTACGCCGAGATCCCGGGCGGGGCCGCGCCCCGGCTGGCCAAGTCCACGTCCAACCTGTTCAGGTTCCGCGACGGTGACGCGACCGCCAAACTCTCGGCCCGCGATCTCGACGAGGTCATCAGCGTCGACCCGGAGACCCTGACGGCCGAGGTCCAGGGCATGACCACGTACGAGCACCTGGTGGACGCCACGCTGCCGCACGGGCTCATGCCGTACGTGGTGCCGCAGCTCAAGACCATCACGCTGGGCGGGGCGGTGACGGGGCTCGGCATCGAGTCCAGCAGCTTCAGGGATGGCCTGCCGCACGAGTCGGTCGAGGAGTTGGAGATCCTCACCGGTGACGGGCGCGTCATCGTGGCCCGCGACGACAACGAGCACCGCGACCTGTTCCGCTCGTTCCCCAACTCCTACGGCACCCTCGGCTACGCGCTCCGCATCCGGATCAAGTTGCGCAAGGTGCAGCCGTACGTGCATCTCACGCACCTGAAGTTCACCGACGCGGCCAAGTGCATGCTGGCCATTGCGGAGATCTGCGACAGCATGGTCCACGACGGCGAGACCGTCGACTTCGTGGACGGCGTCTTCTTCCAGCCGGGCGAGATGTACATCACGCTCGGCCGTTTCGCCGAACGCGCCCCGTACGTGTCCGACTACACCGGGATGCGCATCTACTACCAGTCGATCCGGCAGCGCAACCGCGACTGGCTCACGGTCCGCGACTACCTGTGGCGCTGGGACACCGACTGGTTCTGGTGCTCGCGCGCCTTCGGGGTGCAGCAGCCCGTGGTCCGCTCGCTGATGCCGCGCCGCTGGATGCGCTCCGACGTCTACCGCCGCCTGGTGGCGCTCGACCGGAAGCACGGCGTGACCGCGCGCGTCGACCGCTGGCGCGGCCAGCCCGTGCAGGAGTCGGTCATCCAGGACGTGGAGACGCCGATCGAACGCGGGTCGGAGTTCCTGGAGTTCTTCCACGACAAGGTGGGCATGACGCCGGTGTGGATGTGCCCGCTGCGGGCCGCGTCCCGCTGGCCGCTCTATCCTCTGGAGCCCGGCAGGCTCTATGTCAACTTCGGTTTCTGGGGTATGGTGCCGCTGCCGCGGGGGCAGTTCGACGGCTACTACAACCGGCTCATCGAGAACGCGGTGCACGCTCTCGACGGCCACAAGTCGCTCTACTCGACCTCCTTCTACGCCCGTGAGCAGTTCTGGCGGCTGTACAACGGCGATGCCTACTGGCCGGTCAAGCGGGAATACGACCCGAACGGGCGCCTGCTGGACCTGTACGAAAAGTGTGTGCGGGGAAGGTGAGAGCAGATGGCTCTGGCAACCATCTTTGAAAAGATTGTCGGCTCGGACGCGAACATCGCGTTCATGGCCTATGACGGCAGCAAAGCCGGACCGGACGGGGCCGACCTCATGATCGAGGTCAAGTCGCCGATCGCGGTCGCCTACCTGGCCCAGGCTCCGGGGGAGTTGGGGTTGGCCAGAGCGTACATCTCCGGCCACATCGACGTGCATGGCGACATGTACACGTTGCTGGACCGGATGTGGAACATCACCACAAACGATCTCACCACCTCCGAGAAGATCGCGGCCGTGCGCTCGCTGGGGGTGAAGCCGCTGCTGATGCGCGTGCCGCCGCCCCCGCAGGAGATGCGGCAGAGCACCCTGGCCAAGATGGGCTCCCGGCACGCCAAGCAGCGTGACGCCGAGGCCATCCACCACCACTACGACGTCTCCAACCGCTTCTACGAGTGGGTGCTGGGGCCGTCGATGGCGTATACCTGCGCGGTCTACCCCACGCGGGACGCCACGCTGGAGGAGGCGCAGTACACCAAGTTCGACCTGGTGGCCCGCAAGCTCGACCTGCGGCCCGGGATGCGCCTGCTGGACGTGGGCTGCGGCTGGGGCGGCATGGTGATGCACGCCGCCAAGCACTACGGCGTCAAGGCGCTCGGCGTGACCCTGAGCAAGCAGCAGGCCGAATGGGCCCAGCAGGCCATCGTCGACGCGGGCCTGCAGGACCTGGCGGAGGTCCGCTTCGCGGACTACCGGGACGTCCAGGAGACGGATTTCGACGTGGTCAGCTCGATCGGCCTGACCGAGCACATCGGCAAGGCCAACGTCCCGTCCTACTTCGAGTTCCTGTACGGCAAGCTGAAGCCAGGCGGCCGCCTGCTCAACCACTGCATCACCCGGCCGACCGGCAAGGAGAAGACGTTCAACAAGGGCGGCTTCATCAACCGGTACGTCTTCCCGGACGGCGAGCTCGAGTCGGTGGGCTGGCTGGTCAGGCAGATGGAGGACATCGGCTTCGAGATCCGCCACGAGGAGAACCTCCGGGAGCACTACGCGCGGACCCTGCGCCACTGGTGCGACAACCTCGACGCCAACTGGGACGACGCGGTCCAGGAGGTGGGCATGGGCACGGCGCGGGTGTGGGCCCTCTACATGGCGGGCTGCATCGTGGGCTTCGAACGCAACAAGGTCCAGCTCCACCAGATCCTGGGCGTGAAACTCGACGACAACGGCCGGTCCGGCGTGCCCCTGCGCCCGGCCGTCGACTGGCCCTGATCGTCACGGGCCGGGAGTGGGCCGGGACGAGGCTCCCGTCCACTCCCGGACCGCCCCCCTACTTCTTGTCCTTCGCCCCGGCGGTGGCCGCGTGCTTGCCGCGACCGGTGCGACGCTCTTCCTGACGGGCCGCTTCCTGGGTCTCAGGTGACAGATCCTTGGGACTACGGGGCTTCTCGTGCCTGCCCACGTGCGCTCCTTTGCCTCTTCGGACAGCTTAGAGTGACGGTATTGCTACAGGCGGCGATTAGGCAACTCATTAACGACCTGGCGCGGCACACCTGTCAAGGCCGGGCCAGGTCGCGCAGCGTGCCGCTGAGCCCCTGTCAGCTCACTTCGGCATCCGGCGTACGCCCGTGCGGCGCGCGGAACCACGCCACGAACTCCGCCACGTCGTCCAGCGCCCACCGCAACCGGTAGAGGGCCAGGGCGTCCTGGTCGGGCGTGCGGCCGGTGGCCTCGGCCAGCCCGGTGCGCTCGATCTTGCCCGTCTGGTTGTCGGCCGTCCCGTTCGTCACGATGCCCACGGTCCACCCGGCCGCCCGCAGCCGGTCGAAGAGCGCCAGCATCAGGCCTTCCTGGTGGCGGTGACGAGCTCGTCGGTGGCGGCGCGGTAGGCCGTGGTGGCCCGGCCGAAATAGTCGAACAGCGTGGCCAGCTCCGCCTCCGCGTAGCCCTGGAACACCTCCGCCAGCCGCCCTCTCGTCCCGGCCAGCACCTCGTCGAGCTCCTCCCGCTCCCCGGCGGCCTCGACGATCACCTTGCGGCGGTCGGCGGGGTCCGGCGCGCGCCGGACATATCCGCCCCTTTCCAGGCGGTCGATGAGCCGTGTGGTGGCGCCGGTGGTCAGCCCGGTCCGCGCGGCCAGCTCGCCGGAGGTGAGCGGCCCGGTGAGGTCGAGCAGGTTGAGCGCGTAGTAGTCGGTGGTGTTGAGCCCGGCGGCCTCGGCGGTGGCCAGGCTGTTGAGCACCATCGCGCTCAGGTAGCGCCGGAAGATCGCGCTCGGATCGGTTGACACTCCCAGTTCCTCCTCCCGAACCTGGCATCTGCGTGAAAGCAGATAGCCACTCCGCGCAGGCATCGCACGGGGGCAAACTATCAGAGGGGGGCGCCATGACCACCGCGCTGCTGGAGGCGATCTCGTTCAAGTTCGCGCCGGCCGGCGCGCCCCGCCGATGACGGTCTCATCCTGTGGGGCTCCTGCACGGCGCACCCCCGCCGGCAAGGAAAAGGCGCGGGGAATACCCGCGCCTTGGGGGAGTGCCGGCCCGGTTACCGGAGCTCGCGCTTGAGGATCTTGCCCGTCGCCGTCATCGGCAGGGAGTCACGGAACTCGACGACCCTCGGGTACTTGTAGGCCGCCATGTTCTCCTTGGACCAGGCGATCAGCTCCTCCTCCGTGACCGTGGAGCCGGGCGTCCTGATGACGTACGCCTTGATCTCCTCGCCGTGCGACTCGTGCGCCACCCCCACCACGGCCGCCAGCGACACGGCCTCGTGGGTCATGAGGACCTCTTCGAGCTCGCGCGGATAGACGTTGAACCCGCCCCGGATGATCATGTCCTTGGCCCGGTCGACGATGGAGTAGTAGCCGTCGTCGTCGCGGGTGGCGATGTCGCCCGTGCGGAACCAGCCGTCCCGTATGACGTCCGCCGTCGCCTCGGGGCGGCCGTAGTAGCCCTTCATGATGTTGTGGCCGCGGATCGCGATCTCGCCGGGCCCCTCGCCCTCGACGGTCTTCCAGTCGCCGTCGATCAGCTTCATCTCCACGCCCCAGATCGGGGTGCCGACCGTGCCCGGCTTGGTGGGGCGGCCGGGCTGGTTGAAGCTGGCCACCGGCGCGGTCTCCGAGAGTCCGTACCCCTCCAGGATGCCGATCCCGAACGTCGTCTCGAAGTCCTTGAGCACCTCCACCGGCGACGACGCCCCGCCCGCGACGGCCACCCGCAGGGAGCGGGGCACCTCGGCGCCCTCCGCGTGGATCGTGCCGAGCAGGGCCCAGTACATCGTGGGCACCCCGGCGAAGAACGTCACCTCCTCCGCGTGGATGAGCGAGAGCGCCTGGGCCGGGTCGAAGCGCGGCATCAGGACGACGCTCGCGCCGCGCAGGAAACCGGTGTTCATGACGACGGTCTGGCCGAAGGAGTGGAACAGCGGCAGCACCGCCAGGTAGGTGTCACCCCCGTCGGCGCTGGGGAACATCCGGTCGCTGATCATGGCGTTCATCAGCATGTTCTGGTGGCTGAGCTCGGCCCCCTTGGGCTGGCCGGTGGTGCCCGAGGTGTAGAGGATCACCGCGGTGTCGTCGGGCGCGGTCTGCACGGTCTCGAACTGGCCGGACATCCCGCCCAGCGCGGCCCAGATCGACTCGCCGTACTCCGACTCTGTGGCCAGCGGGGTGGCCGGGAGCACGAAGAAGTGCTCGCAGCCCGGCGCCGCCTCGTACCCTGCCTTGCCGCGCTCGCCCAGCGGCAGCTCCGGCGTGCCCTCGAAGCAGAACAGCGCCTTGGCGTCGCTGTCGTCGAGGTGGTAGGCGATCTCGCGCGTCTGCAGCAGCACATTGAGTGGCACCACGCTCGCCCCGGCCTTGAGGATGCCGAAGTAGACGAACGGGAAGTACGGCAGGTTGGGGCACGCCAGCGCCACCTTGTCTCCCTTGCCGATGCCGCGAGCCACCAGCAGGTTGGCCACCTGGTTGGCTACAGTGTCGATCATGGAGTACGGCAACCGCATGGCGCCGAAGACGATGGCAGTGCCGTCGGGGGTGTTCCTGGCGCTGTCCTCCAGGACGATCGACAGATTGAGCATGACGCCTTCCTCCTCTGTGCCGACTTGGGCGCCATCTTCGCAGGATCGCCATACCGACTGGTAGGTAAGCAAGGTTACAAGTGGATATGGACGCCTCTGCCTGCCTGGAGTAAGCAAGTACCAAGTTATTCACCCCATGGAGGGGTCATGGAGTATGACTACGTGATCGTCGGGGCGGGCTCCGCGGGGTGCGTGCTGGCCGGCAGGCTGTCGGCCGATCCAGCCGTCTCGGTGGCGCTGGTGGAGGCGGGCGGGCCGGACGACAAGCTGGAGATCCGCATGCCCGCGGGTTTCGCCAAGCTCTTCAAGACCGACTACGACTGGAACTTCACCACCGCCAAGCAGAGCGAGATGTCCGGCCGCGAGCTCTACTGGCCCCGGGGGCGCGTGCTGGGCGGCTCGTCCTCGCTCAACGCCCAGATGTGGGTGCGCGGCTGCCAGCGCGACTACGACCAATGGGACATCCCCGGCTGGACATACGAGGACGTACTGCCCTACTTCACCAGGGCGGAGAAGCGGGTCGGCAGCAACCACGGCGGCGTCTACGGCACCTCGGGCCCGCTGTACATCTCCGAGCTGCGCAGCCCCAACGTCACCACCGCCGCCTTCCTCAAGGCGTGCGAGGAGCTCGGTTTCGAGCGGCTCGCCGAGCTGAACGGCCGCTCCAACGAGGGCTACTGCCCCACCCCCGTCACTCAGAACCGCGGCCGCCGATGGAGCTCGGCCGACGCCTACCTGCGCCCGGCCAGGTCACGGCCCAACCTCGAAGTGATCACCGGGGCGACCGTGAACCGGGTGACGTTCGAGGGCAGGCGCGCCACCGGGATCGAGTACGGCAGCGGCACCCAGGTCAAGGCCCGGCGCGAGGTCATCCTGGCCGCCGGGGCGATCGGGTCTCCCCACCTGCTCATGCGCTCGGGCGTGGGCGCGCCCGACGAGCTGCGCGACGCCGGGGTGGCGATCGTGCACGAGCTGCCCGAGGTCGGCAAGAACCTGCAGGACCACCTCTCGTCGGGAGTGTTCGTCGAGTGCAGGCAGCCGGTCACGCTGACCAAGGCCGAGTCGATCGGCAACCTGCTGCGCTACATCGTCCTGCGCTCCGGCATGCTCACCACCAACGTGGGAGAGGCGGTGGCGTTCATCAGGACCTCGGCGGAGGAGCCCGCCCCGGACGTGGAGCTGGCCTTCGCGCCGGGGCCGTTCATCGACCACGGGCTCACCCCGCCGACCGGCCACGGGCTCACCGTCGGGGTCGTGCTGCTGCAGCCGGAGAGCCGCGGCCGGGTCGGGCTCAGCGGCAGGGACGCGGTCGTCGACCCCGGCTACCTGACCGCGGAGGCCGACGTCAAGCGGCTGGTCGCCGGGCTGAAGACGGCCAAGCAGGTGTTCGCGACCGCGGCCATGAAGCCGTTCGCGGGCGGGCCGATGGCGCCGTACTGGGCGCCGGAGAGCGACGAGGAGCTCGCCCAGTGGGTACGCGAGCGCGGCGAGACCCTCTACCACCCCGTCGGCACGTGCCGGATGGGCGTCGACGACGCCTCGGTCGTGGATCCGTCACTGCGGGTCCGCGGGGTCGAGGGGCTGAGGGTGGCGGACGTGTCGATCATGCCGACGCTCAACCGCGGCCACACCCACGCTCCGGCCATCATGATCGGTGAGAAGGGGGCCGACCTGATCAGGCGGGGCGCCTGACGAGACCCGCGGATGTGTCCTTGCGGTCCTTGGCCCGAGGGCTCTTCGTGTTGCCATGTTCCCTGGCGGGGGCGAAATGCTAGGTTTCGCAGTCATGGAGATCAGGACTGTCCACGCCAACGGGGTGGAGTTCGCGTATCTGACGGTGGGCGAGGGGCCGCTGGCCCTGTGCCTGCACGGCTTCCCCGACACCGCGCACACCTGGCGGCACCTGATGCCCGCACTGGCCGAGCGCGGCTACCGCGCGGTCGCGCCGTTCATGCGCGGTTACGCGCCCACCGAGATCCCCGCCGACGGCGCGTACGAGGCCGCCGCGCTCGTCGCCGACGTCCGCGCCCTGCACGAGGAGCTCGGCGGCGGATCCGACGCCGTCCTCATCGGCCACGACTGGGGCGCCTTCCCCGTCTACCACCTGGCCGGCCGCTTCCGCCGCGCCGTCGCGCTCGCGGTGCCGCCGCCGGGCACGCTCGCCACCTCCTTCCTGGAGTACGAGCAGCTCAAGCGCTCGTTCTACGTCTTCCTCTTCCAGACGGCCATGGCCGAGCCGGCCGCCGCCCAGCCCGGCTTCCTGGAGAGCCTCTGGCGCGACTGGTCGCCCGGTTACGACGCGGGCGAGGACCTTTCGTTCGTACGGCGCAGCCTCGGCGCGCCCGCCAACCTGAGCGCGGCCATCGGCTACTACCGGGCGATGCTCGGCACCACCCCGCCCTCGGACCGCTACCCGGCCGTCGAGCCCGGCGTCACCGGCCCGGTCCTGTACCTGCACGGCACCCAGGATGGCGCCCTGGGTGCCGACATGGTCAAGGACGCGCGGAGCCACCTGCCGGCCGGCTCCCGGGCCGAGCAGGTGGCGGGCGCCGGTCACTTCCTCCACCTGGAGCGGCCCGGGCAGGTCAACAACCTCATCCTCGGCTGGCTCGGCCCGGCCTCGCCGGAGTCGACCCAGCTCGTCAGGCGGCCCGGCTCCTGAGGACCGCGATCAGCGGGTGCCGGCCCGACAGGCTGACCGGGACCGCCTCCTCCACCGTGAACCCGGCCGGGATCCCGTCGTGGACCAGTGCCACGGCCAGCCCGTCGGCGCTCAGCACACGCCGTACCTCCCGCCACAGCAGGCCGCCGTCCCGGGCGAGCGCTCCCCGGGGCGCGACCTGGCGGCCCCAGGGCGGGTTCACGAGCACGCGGTCCGCCCCACCGGCGGGCACGGGGATCCGGCCCGCGTCCGCCACCGCCCACCGGAAGGGCGGGCCCGCCCCGAAGGGCGTCGCGGCGGCATTGGCGGTGGCCGCTTCGAGGGCGGCCGGGTCATGGTCGAAGCCCAGCAGCCGCAGGTCGTCCCGGGCGGGCGCGTACGACCGGGCCAGCGCGTGGGCCTCGATCAGCGTGGTGCCCGCCCCGCAGCACGGATCGAGCACCGTCCCGGCCCCGCCGAGCCGGGCCAGCCACGCCATCGCGGCCGCCACCGGCGGATGCAGCGTGCCGCGCACCGACGCCAGCTTGTACGGCCGGCGGTGCAGCGGCCGGGCCGCCGGTCGCAACGCGATGACCGCCTGGTCGTCCTCGATCGTGACCCGCCACGCCATGGCCCCCGGCGGCGGCCGCAGCCCGTCCCTCCTGGAGTGGTAGGCCAGCCGCAACGGCCGCGCCAGCTCGGCCCCGACCGCGTCCTCGACCTCGAACCTCGTGTAGTTGCGCCGCCCGACGAACGACGCCGACACCTCCAGCCCGCCCCCGGCCGCCGGTGTCGTCCGGCCGCCGGACCGGACGACACCGCTCGCGTCCAGCTCCCGGGCGGCCCCGGCCAGGCGGCGCAGGGCCGAGCGGTCGTGCCCGATCCCGTCCACCACGGCGGCGGCGACCAGCAGGTCGTCCGCCATGCGCAGGCGCGGCAGGTCGTCCGCCAGGCGCAGGCCCGGCGGGCCGGCCCCGGGCGCGGCCTCGAACCACACCTCGCGATGGCGCACCCGGCGCACCACGCCGAGCCTCGAACGTCGGATTTCCCCGGCCACCAGGGCCTCGATGCCGCGTACCGTCCTGGCCACGGCGAAAGCATGCACGGCGGGCCGCGTCCAGCGGCTCGCCGTAGGTTGCGGAGTCCGCACCTACATGTCCTTCTTCCCATGTAGCGACCCGGGACGGCGGTCGTTCGCCCGTCCCGCATCACCGGCGGTGGGTCATCCACGACCCGCCGGTGGGTCGCTACCGTCGGAAGAAGAAGCTCATGGCGGCCATCATAGGGCGAATCCGGGTACAGCGGTCACGGTTTTTCGCGCGGTGACGTACGGTGTACGTAACAACCATTGACGTAGGTGGCCCCGCTTCGAATGATGGCTTCATGAGCGTTCTTGACTTCGACCTGTCCGACCGTGACTTCTGGGCCAGGCCCATGGAAGTGCGCGAGGAGGCGTTCGGCCGGTTGCGGTCGCGTGCGACACCGGGGTTCTTCGAGGAGATGGACGTCGGCTTCGCGCCCAAGGGGCCGGGTTATTACGCGCTCGTCAAGCACGACGACATCCTTGAGGCCAGCCGCAACCCCGAGGTGTTCTGCTCCGGCGACGGGGGTGCCACGAACATCCCCGACATGCCCGCCGAATTCGCCGAATATTTCGGCTCGATGATCAATATGGACGACCCGCGCCACGCCAGGCTGCGCAGGATCGTCTCCCGCGCGTTCACGCCCAAGATGATCAAACAGTTCGAGGCCGACGTGGACGCCGCGGCCGGCGGCATCGTGTCCGACCTGATGGCCAGGGGCCCCGGCTGCGACTTCGTGACCGAGGTCGCGGCGCGGCTGCCCCTGAAGATCATCTGCGACATGATGGGCATCCCGGAGAAGGACTACCAGTTCGTCTTCGACCGCTCCAACGTCATCCTCGGCGGCTTCGACCCCGAATACGCCGGCGACAACCCCGAAGAGATCGTCGGGCACCTGCTCAACGCCGGCATGGAGCTGCAGCAACTGGTTCAGGACCTCGCCGCCCACCGCGCCGAGCACCCCACGAACGACCTGACCTCCTCCCTGGTCAACGCCAACATCGACGGCGAGCAACTGACGTTGCAGGAGCTGGGCTCGTTCTTCATCCTGCTGGTCGTGGCGGGCAACGAGACCACGCGCAACGCCATCTCGTACGGCCTGCGCCTGCTCACCAAGAACCCCGGCCAGCGCGCCCTCTGGCTGAAGGACATCCCCGGCAACGCGGCGGGGGCGGTGGAGGAGATCGTCCGCCTCGCGTCCCCGGTGAACTTCATGCGCCGCAAGGTCACCAGGGACTTCGAGATGAACGGGCACCTCTACCGCAAGGGCGAGAAGGCGGTGCTGTTCTACTGGGCGGCCAACCGGGACGAGGCCGTGTTCGAGAACCCGCGGCGCTTCGACATCACCCGCCACCCCAACCCGCACGTCGGTTTCGGCGGCCCCGGCCCGCATTTCTGCCTGGGCGCCCACCTGGCCCGGCGAGAGATCACGGTGATGTTCCGCGAGCTGCTGCGCCGCGTGCCGCACATCGAGGGAGGCAAGCCCGACCGCCTGCACTCCGCCTTCATCAACGGCATCAAGCACATGGAGTGCACCTTCTGACCAGCGCGGGCGGCCGCCTCAGGACTGGGCGGTCAGCCTGATCTGGTTCATCACCGTGCGGATGTCCGGCATGAGCTGCTTGCTCTCCGCCGGGATCGACATGTAGACGATGGCGGGGACGCTGCCGCCGGTGTTCACGGCCATCGTGACGATCGTGGCCTTCTCGGTGCCCGAGGTCAGCGCGTACGCGATCAGCCGGCCCGTCGAGTCGCCCACCTTGATCGGCTGCTGGGCGATCTTCTTCACCGTGTTGTCCTCGGGGAAGAACTTCTTGCGGGCGGCGAGCACCACCTGCCTGATGACCGGCTCCAGGTCGTCCTGCTTGTAGTACGAGGCCAGCCGCGGCGACAGCGGGCCCGACATGAGCTGGGCGGCCTTGTCCTCCGTGATCAGGACGTACTGGCGGGTGTCGAAGCCGTACGTGCCCTTGACCGTGGGGCGCTCGTCGAGCCGCCACGTGCCGCCCAGGCGCGGGACCGAGATGCCGGCCTGGGCGTCGGCGACCCTGCCGATGACCGGGGCGGCCTTGCCCGGGTATTTCGGCAGACCCCCGATCGAGGTCGAGGTCTTGGCGGGGCTCGACGGGGGCGGGCCGGTGGTGGCTTCTTCGGACGCGACGCTGGAACTCGTGGTGTCCTCACCGGCCAGCGGCCCGGCCAGGAACGCCCACAGCAGCGCGGCCACCAGGGCGACCGCCACGGAGCCGCCGAGCGCGTAGATCCAGATGGGCTTGCCCTGGCCCTCGTCCAGCGCGTCCTGGTCACCCATGGCCTGGTAGTTGTCGCCGAAGACGGTGTTCCAGAGCTCCTGCTGGCGCTCGGGCGGCGGGGTGCGGGAGCCGCTGATCTGGCCGGCGGTGACGAACGGGCGGTCGGGGTCGGAGGGGTCGCGATTCAGGTTGGAACCGGGGCGGGGGCCTCGGCCCTCGGACGGGGGCTGCGGGCCGGGGTTGGGGCCTTGGGTCTCGGTCGGGGGGGTGCCGGTGCGCGCGGAATCCATGGGGGTTGAGGGTACGGCGTGATCGTTGAGCACGTTCCCTGAACGGTGGTTGTAGGCGACGGTGCGTTCTGCGGGAGGGTGGGCCTGGGGCGGCGGCTGGGACCACGCGGGGACCGGGTCCGGGACCGGCGGCTGCTCGGGGCGGCCGGACCGCTGCGCGCCGCTCCGCTGCGACGACGCCTCGGGCCAGGAGAGAGGAACGTCCTGCGGGCCCGCCGTCTCGGGCCAGGAGGTCGGCACCTCCTGATGAGGCGCCTCCTGGCGGGGCGGCTCCTGACCGGCCTCCGGGCGCGAGAGCTCCGGCCAGGACGGCGCCGTGCTGTTCTGTGCCGGCGCCCCCGGCCAGGCGGGCGCCGTGCTGTTGTGCGGCGCTGCTTCCGGCCAGGAGGTGGGACCGGCGGCGTCGCGGGCCGCCGAGTCGGGCCTGGGGCGGCGGGACGGCCCGGGCCAGGAGTCGTCGTCACGCGGCGGCTCGGGCCAGGACGGCCCTTGAGCGGCGGCGGGTCCGGGACTTTCCGGCCAGGACATCGGGACGTCGGTCGCGGAGGAGCCGGGCCGGGAGTCGGACCGTCGCGCGCCACCCTGCTGGGGCGGGGCCTCCGGCCAGGACGGTGGCGGGTGTGGTCCGGAGTTCTCCGCTGCCATGGCTGCCGGTCCTCCCGAGGTTGTATCCGAATATCCCGTTATATCCGGATTTGACGTACCAGGCATGATCTCATGGGATTTTCCAGGAGACCTTGGTGGTTCCGCAGCGAAACGAGCGAAGCCATGAGGATCGGTCGGCGGATCCTGCATCGGCAGGTCGGCCTCCGGTCGATCGGGCTCTGCTGGGTATACCACGGCGACAAGCGTATTCTTGTGGGACGAATAGGGTCACAACGGATACATCACCATCAGGTCTCGCTGGCCTGAAGAGTCCATTGTGCCCGTCCACCTCGATCGAGTATCTGCATTCAGCCGAAGACGTGCGCTACGCTTGACATGTGCGTTCCGCGACCCTGCTTCTTAGCGGGCCGCGACGGCCCTGAGGATGTCGCCGTCGCGGCTCCACCCCTCGTTGTGTGCGCGAGGGGTTTTCTTATGGGTCCGAGTCAAGCCAGAAGGACAGCAGCCGTGAGTGAGTACGATCCGCAGGCACTGCAGGCCAAGTGGCAGCAGCGCTGGGAGGAGCAGGAAACCTATCGCGCGAGCGAGGATCCCGCCGACCCGCGTGAGCGGCGCTACATGCTCGACATGTTCCCCTACCCGTCGGGTGACCTGCACATGGGCCACGGCGAGGTGTTCGCCCTCGGCGACGTGGTCGCGCGCTACTGGATGCAGCGGGGTTACAACGTCCTGCACCCGATCGGCTGGGACTCCTTCGGCCTGCCCGCGGAGAACGCCGCGATCAGGCGCGACGCCCACCCGGCCGAGTGGACGTATGCCAACATCGAGACGCAGGCCAACTCGTTCCGGCGCTACGGCATCTCCTTCGACTGGTCGCGCCGCCTGCACACGAGCGACCCCGACTACTACCGGTGGAACCAGTGGCTGTTCATCCGGTTCTTCGAGCGCGGCCTGGCCTACCGCAAGGGCGGCCTGGTCAACTGGTGCCCCAACGACCAGACGGTGCTGGCCAACGAGCAGGTCGTCGCGGGCAAGTGCGAGCGCTGCGGCGCCGACGTCATCCGCCGCGAGCTGACGCAGTGGTACTTCAAGATCACTGACTACGCGCAGCGCCTGCTGGACGACATGCAGCAGCTCGACGGCTGGCCGGAGCGGCTGCTGACCATGCAGCGCAACTGGATCGGCCGCTCCGAGGGCGCCGACGTGCTGTTCGAGATCGAGGGGCGCGAGGAGCCGGTCCACGTCTACACCACGCGGCCCGACACCCTGTTCGGCGCCACGTTCTTCGTCGTCGCCGTGGACGCCGCGCTGGCCGACGAGATCGTCACCGACGACCGGCGGGAGGCCTTCGAGACCTACCGCGCCGAGGTCGCCAAGCTGAGCGACATCGAGCGGCTGTCCACCGATAAGGAGAAGACCGGCGTCTTCCTGGGCCGCTACGCGATCAACCCGGTCAACGGCGAGCGCATCCCGGTCTGGGCGGCCGACTACGTGCTGTCCGACTACGGCCACGGCGCCATCATGGCCGTGCCCGCGCACGACCAGCGCGACCTGGACTTCGCGCTGAAGTTCGGGCTGCCGGTGAAGGTCGTGGTGCACACCGGGCTGGCCGATCCGGGCGAGAGCGGCGAGGCCACGCCCGGTGAGGGCAGGCTGGTCAACTCCGGGCCGCTGGACGGCCTGAGCAAGACCGAGGCCATCGCCAAGATCATCGATGTGCTGGAGGTCGAGGGCCGGGGCTCGGGCGCCGTCAACTTCCGGCTGCGCGACTGGCTGCTGTCCAGGCAGCGCTACTGGGGCACGCCGATCCCGATCATCCACTGCCCCGACTGCGGCGAGGTGCCCGTCCCCGACGAGCAGCTGCCGGTCACGCTGCCCGACCTGCGCGGCGAGGCGCTGGCGCCCAAGGGCGTCGCCCCGCTGGCCAGTGCCACGGAGTGGGTCAACGTCGAGTGCCCCAAGTGCTCGGGTCCCGCCAGGCGCGACACCGACACGATGGACACGTTCGTCGACTCGTCGTGGTATTTCCTGCGTTACTGCTCGCCCGGCTACACCGACGGCCCGTTCGACGTCGAGCAGGTGCGCAAGTGGGGCCCGATCGACCAATATGTCGGCGGCATCGAGCACGCGGTGCTACACCTGCTGTATTCGCGCTTCTTCACCAAGGTCCTGCACGACATGGGCATGCTCGACTTCACCGAGCCGTTCCTGCGCATGCTCAACCAGGGACAGGTGATCAACGGCGGTAAGGCCATGTCGAAGTCCCTGGGCAACGGCGTGGACCTGGGCCGGCAGATCGACGACTTCGGGGTCGACGCCGTACGCCTGACCATGGTGTTCGCCGGGCCGCCCGAGGACGACATCGACTGGGCCGACGTCTCACCCGCCGCCTCGCAGAAGTTCCTGGCCCGCGCGCTGCGCGTGATGTCGGAGGTGACCAGCGCGCCCGGCGTGCCGTTCGAGCAGGGCGAGGTGGGGCTGCGCAAGGTCACCCACCACACCATCGACGAGGTCACCAAGCTGGTCGAGTCCCAGCGCTTCAACGTGGCGGTGGCCCGCATGATGGAGCTGACCTCGGCCGCGCGCCGGGCCATCGACTCCGGTCCCGGCGCCGGCGACCCCGCGGTGCGCGAGGCCGCCGAGGCGCTGGCGGTCATGTTGTCGCTGGTGACTCCCTACACCGCCGAGGAGGGCTGGGAGCGGCTGGGCCGCACCGGGTCCGTCGCGTTCGCCGGGTGGCCGGTCGCCGAGGCCGAGCTGCTGGTGCAGGAGTCGGTGACCTGCGTGGTGCAGGTGGCGGGCAAGGTGCGCGACCGGCTGGAGGTCTCGCCCGACATCTCCGAGGACGACCTGCGGGAGCTGGCCCTGGGGTCGGAGAAGGTCGCGGCCTACCTGGCGGGCACGCCCCGCAAGGTGATCGTCCGGGCCCCGAAGCTGGTCAACATCGTCCCCTGACCACTACAGGTCGCGCAGGGCCGGCAGCAGCTCCTTCTCCGCCCAGGCGAAGAACGGCTGCTGCTGGTCGTGGCCGATCTGGACGAGCGCGACGTGGGTGTACCCGGCGTCGGCGAACTTCCGCACGCCCGCCACGACCGCGTCCACGTCGTTGCCGCACGGCACGCTCGTGGCCACGTCGTCGGGGCGTACCGTGCTGGCGGCGGCCGCGAAGTTCACCGGCGAGGGCAGCTCGGCCATGACCTTCCAGCCGCCGACCGCCGCCCAGCGCCACAGCTTGTGGGCCCGCTCCTTGGCGGCCGCGGCATCGGTGTCGTACGAGATCGCGAGCTGCCCGTAGACCGGCTTGCCGTGCCCGCCGGCGGCGGCGAACTGCCTGACCACGTCCGGCATCGGGTCGTTGACGACCAGCGCGTCACCGTACTCGGCGGCGAGCTCCGCCGACTGGCCGCCTGAGGCGGCGATGCCGATCGGGACCGGCTCGTCCGGCAGGTCGTAGAGCTTGGCCGAGTCCACGTCGTAGAACCGGCCCTGGTGAGTGATGTACTCGCCGGTGAACAGCTCCCTGATGATCTGCACGGCCTCGGCGAACATCCGGTGCCTGGTGTCGACCGGGGGCCAGCCCTCGCCGATGACGTGCTCGTTCAGGTTCTCCCCCGCGCCCAGGCCCAGGGTGAACCTGCCCTGGCTCAGCACGCCCATCGTGGCCGCCTTCTGTGCCACCACGGCCGGGTGGTAGCGCATGATGGGGCACGTCACGTACGTCATGAGCGGGATCCGCTCGGTGACCTGAGCGGCGGCGCCCAGCACCGACCAGCAGTAAGGGGAGTGCCCCATCTCCTCGACCCAGGGGAAATAGTGGTCGGAGATGACGGCGTAGTCGAAACCGACGCGCTCGGCGGTGGCGGCGTAGTCGACGAGCGCGCGGGGCGGGGTCTGCTCGGACATCAGGGTGTAGCCGATTTGTACCATGTGTCCCCGGCTACCCAGGCGGACGCAGCCTACCGTCCCGGGAGCGGAGATCATCGATGGGCGAGCTCTTCGGCCACCAGTCCCAGGCCGATGCCCAGCAGCCAGACGTCCTTGGCCATGGACAGGCCCTGGTCGGTGGGGCGCAGGCTGCCCTCGCGGCGCAGCCCGGGCGTCCGGAGGTAGAGGCCGACCAGGCCGGCCGAGAATCCCGCCAGCCCGGCCCCGGCCAGCAGGGACGGCACGACCGGCGTCAGCAGCGCCATGCCGAGCGCCACCTCGCACCTCGACAGCACCCTGGTGAAGGTCTCCGGGGCCAGGCGGCGCAGGAACGGGTATGCCTTCGCGGCCGTGCCGTGCAGGAACGCGGCGGTCTGCGGGTCAGCGTCGATCTTGCCGAGCCCGGAGTGCAGGAAGAAGACTCCGGCGGCCAGGCGGGGCGGGAGCTGGTGCGGACGGGCGAAGATCCTCATGGTTCCTCACAGGATGCGAGAACGGATTATCGGACCATTCCCGTACATATCCGGCGCATCCCCCACTTGACCGTTCGCGGGACGGGACAGGTCTGCTTGGAGGAGAATTCATGAGCTGACCTTGGCTAGTGTGCAGCTGTGACCAATGGCGCATACCTGAGATATCCGCATCTGCACGGTGACGTGGTGACCTTCGTCGCCGACGACGATGTCTGGCTGGCCCCCGTCGCCGGAGGCAGGGCCTGGCGGTTCACCGCGGATCGCGTACCCGTGTCGCATCCGAGGTTCTCGCGCGACGGCCGCCGCCTCGCCTGGAGCAGCACCAAGGAGGGCGCCCCCGAGGTGTTCGCGGCCGAGATCGACGGGCCCGAGGGCGAGCGGCTCACCCACTGGGGCAGCGGCACGACCGGCGTGCGCGGGTGGACCGCCGACGAGCACGTGATCGCGATCTCCTCGACCGGGCAGAGCGAGCGCAGCAGGACCTGGGCCTACGCGGTGCCGCTGGACGGCGGGCCGGCCACGAGGCTGCCTTTCGGGTGGGTCGGCGACGTCGCGCTCAACGAGGAGCAGGTCGCCACCGTGTCGCCGCTGTGGCGCGAGCCGTCGCAGTGGAAGCGTTACCGGGGCGGCACCGCCGGCAAGCTCTGGGTCGACGCCGAAGGGGCCGGGGAGTTCGTCCGGCTGTTCCCCGACAGCGCGGCGCAATACTGGTCGGTGAGCTGGGTGGGGGACCGGATCGTGTTCCTGACCGACATCGACGGCGTCGGGAACGTCCACTCGGCCCTGCCCGACGGGTCCGATCTGCGCCGGCACAGCTCCCATGAGCAGTTCTACGCCAGGCACGCCACCAGCGACGGGGAACGGGTGATCTACTCCCACGCCGGGGACCTGTGGGTGCTGGAGAACCTGGAGGCGGAGCCGCGCCGGCTGGACATGCGGCTCGGCGGGCCGCGGCCGGGGCGGGCCAGGCGGCCCGCGCCCATGCGGGTGGGGGCGTACGCGCCGGACGCGACCGGGCGGGCGAGCGCCGTGGAGATCCGCGGGACCGCGCACTGGGTGACCCACCGTGACGGGCCCGCCGGCGTGCTGCGGGCGCGGCCGGGCGTGCGGGTACGCCTGCCGCGCGTGCTGAACGCCGACGGGCGGGCCGTGTGGGTGTCCGACGCGAGCGGGGAGGACGGGCTGGAGATCGGTACGCCCGGCGGCGAGGTCAGGACGCTGGCCACGGGGCAACTCGGGAGGGTGCTGGAGCTCGCGGCCGCGCCGGACGGCAAGCACGCGGCCGTGGCCACGCATGATGGGCGGCTGCTGGTCATCGACCTGGAATCCGGAAATATCCGGGAGCTCGATCGGACCACGCAGGGGGACGTCAGCGGGCTGACGTTCTCGCCCGACTCCGGCTGGCTCGCCTGGGAACATCCGCATCACGAACCGCTGTCGCAGATCAAGATGGCGCGGGTGGACGGCACGTCGGTGATCGACGTCACGCCGGTGCGGTTCGCCGACTATGACCCGGTGTTCACCAGGGACGGGAAGCATCTGGCGTTCCTGTCGGTGCGGACGTTCGATCCGGTTTACGACGCGCACGTCTTCGACCTGTCGTTCCCGTACGGGTGCCGGCCGTACCTCGTGCCGCTGCAGGCTGACACGCCGTCGCCGTTCGACCCCTCGTTGCAGGGGCGCGGGTTCAACGGGGAGGACGACAAGCCCGCCAAGGAGGACAAGAAGGACGGGGCGCCACCGCGTACCGAGGTCGACCCCGACGGTCTCGCCTCGCGGGTCGTGCCGGTGCCGGTGCCCGCGGGCCGCTACGGCAACCTGCGCACCGCCAAGGACGCGCTGCTGTGGCTGCGTTACCCGCTCACCGGGCAACTCGGCGACGGGACCGAGCCGGCCGGCGAGGTCGTGCTGGAACGGTACGACCTCAAGAAACGCGCCAAGGCCGAGCTGGGCAAGGAACTGCGCTCGTTCGAGGTCAGCGAGGACGGCACCAGGCTGGTCACCAACGGCAAGAACGGACTGCAGACCCGCGCCGCCACTGAGGGCGACGAGGTCGTCACCATCGACCTCGACCGGATCACCATCCAGCTCGACCCGGTCGCCGAGTGGCGGCAGGGCTTCCGCGAGGCCGGCCGGCTCATGCGCGACCACTTCTGGCGCGAGGACATGAACGGCGTCGACTGGCAGGGCGTGCTCGACCGCTACGAGCCGCTGGTGGAGCGCATCGGCGCCCACTCCGAGCTGATCGACCTGCTCTGGGAGGCCCAGGGTGAGCTGGGCACCTCCCACGCCTACGCCATCGCCAACGGCGGCGCCTACGATCCGCGGCGCCGCCAGGGCCTGCTCGGGGCCGACCTGGAGGTGGACGCCCAGGGGGTGTGGCGGATCACGCGCCTCCTGCCCGGCGAGTCCTCCGACCACGCCGCCCGCTCGCCGCTGCTCGCCCCCGGCGTGGCCGTCCGCCCCGGCGACGCGATCGTCGCGGTCGGCGGGCGCCCGGTGGACCCGGTACGCGGGCCGCTCGCCCTGCTGGCCGGCACCGCCGACCAGGCGATCGAGCTCACCGTGCGGCCGGCCTCCGGCGGAGACCCGCGGCGCGTCGTGGTCAGCCCGATCGCGGACGAGACGCAGCTCCGCTACCACGACTGGGTGGAGGGCCGCCGGGCCCTCGTCCGGGAGGCGTCGGCGGGCAAGCTCGGGTACCTGCACGTGCCCGACATGGTGGCGTCCGGGTGGGCGCAGTTCCATCGTGACCTGCGTACCGAGATGGCCTATGACGGGCTGGTCGTGGACGTGCGGGGGAACAGCGGCGGGCACCTGTCGGAGCTGGTGCTTGAGAAGCTTTCCCGCAAGGTCACCGGGTGGGCGCGGGCGCGCGGTTATGAGCCGATGCGGTATCCGGAGGACTCACCCCGGGGGCCGATCGTGACGATCACCGATGAGTTCGCGGCCTCGGACGGGGACATCGTCAGTGCCGGGATCAAGAACCGGGGGATCGGGCCGCTGGTGGGCACCCGGACGTGGGGCGGGGTGATCGGGATCGACTCGCGGTATTCGCTGGTGGACGGGACCCGGGTGACCCAGCCACGCTACTCGTTCTGGCTCGACGGGCCGGGGTGGGCGGTGGAGAACCACGGGGTGGATCCGGACATCGAGGTGGTGATCACACCTCAGGACCGGGTGGCGGACCGTGACCCACAACTGGACAAGGCAATCGAACTGGCGCTGGCCGCCCTGGAGGAACACCCGGCCGCCACTCCACCGGACCTGCCACCCCTGCCGTGACGGACGTGAGGCCGGGTGCGCGTGCCTCATCGTTACTGGGTGCGAGCCGGAGCGCGGCGCGGGCGGATGACGCACCGCCCGAGCCGCCGCCGGTTACAACATCAATGACCTGAGATGCCTGGGAGCCGGGATGTCTCACAAGTGAGGACTCCCAAGACCCGGCACGCTCGTGAAGCGGGACGCTTGTGATCGACCATGCACCCGAGGCCTGTGGTCACAACCGGCGGAGGACCGCTACGACCTTGCCCAGGACGCTGGCCTCATCACCGGGGATGGGCTCGTAGTTGGGGTTGTGGGGGACGAGCCAGACGTGACCGTCCTTGCGCTTGAAGGTCTTGACGGTGGCCTCACCCTCGATCATGGCAGCCACGATGTCGCCGCTCTCCGCCACCGGCTGCTGGCGCACGACCACCCAGTCGCCGTCGGCGATGGCGGCCTCGATCATCGAGTCACCCGCAACCTGGAGGAGGAACAGCGTGCCCTCACCGACGAGCTGCTTGGGCAGGGCGAAGACGTCCTCGACGCTCTCCTCGGCGAGGATCGGGCCACCGGCGGCGATACGGCCGACGAGCGGGACGTAGGCGGCCGTGGGGCGACTGACCGTGGACTCCTCGTCGGAGGCGTCGGGGTCGACCCACAGCACCGGCTCGCCCGGGAGGCGGACCTCGAGAGCACGTGGCCGGTGCGGGTCGCGGCGCAGGTAGCCCTTGCGCTGCAACGCGGTCAGCTGATGGGACACGCTGGACGTGCTGGTCAGCTGCACCGCCTCCCCGATCTCGCGCATGGAGGGCGGATATCCGCGCTGTTGCACCGAGTCGCGAATCACTTCGAGGATCTTGCGCTGCCTGGGTGTCAAGCCCAGAGAATCGCGCCGACGCACCGCGAGGTCGCTGACCCCGTTTGCGTCATCCCGCTCGCTCATGCTCTTCCTCCTCGCCTGGCGGACCGCCTCACCGGCGGGCCTCCCGGTCCGTGGTCTTGATGTCGCACACAGCGACGTTATCGCTGTTGAAGATCATCTTCAAACAATTGTTCGAGTCTTCCTCGAAATTGTCGCCAGTGTGGTGTACAACATCGTACGGGAGTTCGATCGACACCGTGTTCGATTTGCTGATCTTTATTTGGCCTTTTCCTCAGGCCACACGGCGGGAGGTCATCCATGCGAACGACCACAAATGCGGACACGACCAGCGAAGACGCCAAACTACTCACGCTCATCGCCGAGGCCACGCAGAGTAACGATCGACGTGGAGACAATACGCGTTCGGGCATCGGATCCCGCGATGATTCCGGCAAGAGGTTGGGACTCCGTTCGAGTGGCGGGGGGAGGCGCGGCAGACCTTCGTCCGGCGGCGGAGGTGCGGCCCGGGGGCGCGGAAAGCCATATTTGCGACTCGTCCCCTCGCCACGCCCCGACCCCGACGAGACCTTCCCAACGACCCGGGGAGCGCCTCACGCGCGTCCTGCTGAGGGCGAGGAGCCACGGGCAGACCGGAAGCCCTCCGCATCGGGCAACGGTCAAGGACCGGTGCCGCGGGAGGGCGGGGGTGGCGTGGCCGGGCGTGGGAGAGCATCGGCGACAGGGCCGAAGCGCGGCACGGCGGGACGCGGGCGCGCGACGACGACAGGGGCATGGCAGCCGGGAGCGGCGGCGGTCAGGCCGATGGCCGCGGTCGGGCCAGGGCCGGTGGCGAAACGGCCGAGGCCGGTGGCAAGGAGGCCGGGGGCGGCGATCAAGGGGGCGAATCCTGGAGCCGGTGGGGGTCGAGTGCCGGCGGTGGGGGCGAAAGGAAGATCGGGTGTCGGGCGGATACGGCCGGGGAGCCGTCGGGGGGCGCGACGGGGATGGAGCCGGCGTGCTGTCAGGTGGCGTGAGCGACGGGCGGTGGCACGGCTCGGGCGTCAGTCCGCTCCTCCGGTTCGGCTGACCCGTCGCGGGCGGTTCGTGCTGGTGGTCGGGATGGCGTTGCTGTCGCTGGGCGGATTCTGGCTCGGTACGCGTGCCGCAGGGCATGCGGCGGTGCAGGTCGTGGTGCCCGGCCACGCGGGACTGCCGTGGGTGGAGATACGGGAGGGGGACACATGGTGGGGGATCGCCGGCGCGCTCACCCAAGGGGGCGACCCTGACGCGGTGGTGACGGAGATCAGGCGGCTGAACGACCTGCCCGACTCCCTCATCCGTCCGGGCACACGCCTCTACGTCCCGAATGACACGGCGGCCTTACGCTGATCGCCAAGCGGGCACGGATCCCCGCCGGAGCCTGAGCTTACGTCCGCACCAGCGCGGCACGGCCGCGGGCCACCATCACCCCACCGGAAGGTCGACGCTCACCCGGTGCGGTCTGTGCTCGCTTCCTTCTCTGTCGTGCCGGTGGTTTCCGCCATGGCTGAGGGGTCACCCGCGTTGCTGAGGGCGGCATCCATCCGGTGGGGCTGATGGTGTCCCACCGGGTGGATGGCTCAACATCTTGTTATGCGCTGTCCGGCCGGGCGAACAGGCTGAGCGGGCGAGTGGCCGGGCCGCCATGCGGACGTCACCGTGCCCGTCTGCCGCCTGCGCGGGTGAGGTGCGTTTCTGACCCCGCCGGTGACTTTGGGTGTGCGGTTCTTGGCGTGGCTGACGTGCGCATCCGTTGGTCACGTGACTAATCTGCGCGTTCGGTTGGCTCTTGTTGCGGGGGGCGGCCGTGGGGCTGCGGGGTGGACGATGCTGCTGGGCCGGCGAGGACGGTGGGCTGAACGATGCCGATGGGGGCAGAGGGATGGGGGCGAGAGGGTGGGGAGAGGTCGTTGGGGGGGTTGGGTACGGTTGTGAGGGCGCTTCACGGGTGGGAAGCGATGGGGCTTCTGGGGCGTGCCTCGAAGGGGGAACAGCGGTCGGCTGACCGGTGTTGAGGCCGACACGCCCGACCCGGCCGGTCCACCGCAGGCTGATCAGCGACTTCAGGCCGAAGGGGTCGCTCAACTTGCGTTCATGGTCGCACGCTTCTACGGTTGGACCACAACATCTAGTAGTTACACCGATGTAGGTTCACCACACCTTGTGTTTACGTGACCGCCCCATGGATACCCGTGGGGTGTGCGCGAGCGTCCCGCTACGGCGACTGGTTGTGGACTATTGGTGGTCGTAATGGAGGCGAAAGCGTGCATTGTCCGTTCTGTCGCCACCCTGACACCAGGGTCATCGACAGCCGTTCCACGGACGACGGCGCGGCCATCCGGCGTCGTCGGACCTGTCCCGAGTGCGGGCGCAGGTTCACCACGCAGGAGACCGTCCTGCTCATGGTGAGCAAGCGCAGCGGAGTGACAGAGCCGTTCTCGCGGGACAAGGTCGTCGCGGGCGTGCGGCGGGCGTGTCAGGGCAGGCCGGTCAGTGAGGATTCGCTGGCGCAGCTCGGGCAACGGGTGGAGGAGGCGATCCGGGCCAAGGGCGCGGCCGAGATCCCCTCCAACGAGGTGGGCCTGGCCATCCTCGGCCCGTTGCGGGAGCTCGACGAGGTGGCCTACCTGCGGTTCGCATCGGTATATCGCGGTTTCGAGAGCCTGGCGGACTTCGAGGCCGAGATCTCACAGTTGAAGGCGGAGAAGGGGGAGTCATGACGGAGACGGCCAGCGGTTCAGTCGCGCGCGGGGGCAAGCGTCCGCGCAGGGGACTGAAGATGAAGCGGATCTTCACCAAGCCCGGCGTGCACCCGTATGACGAGATCCAGTGGGAGCGCCGTGACGTCGTCATGACGAACTGGCGCGACGGCTCAGTGAACTTTGAGCAGCGCGGCGTCGAGTTCCCCGGCTTCTGGTCGGTCAACGCGGCCAACATCGTGACGACCAAATACTTCCGGGGCGCCGTGGGCACGCCGCAGCGCGAGTGGAGCCTGAAGCAGCTCATCGACCGGGTCGTGGGTGTCTATACGAAGACCGGGATCGAGCACGGCTACTTCGCCGGCGACGAGGACGCGGAGATCTTCGACCACGAGCTCAAGCACGCGCTGGCGCACCAGGTGTTCGCGTTCAACTCGCCGGTCTGGTTCAACGTGGGCACGAAGTCGCCGCAGCAAGTAAGCGCTTGCTTCATCCTCTCCGTGGACGACCAGATGGAGTCGATCCTGGAGTGGTACAAGGAAGAGGGCGTGATCTTCAAGGGCGGTTCCGGCTCGGGGGTCAACCTGTCCCGGATCCGCTCGTCGAAGGAACTGCTGTCGAGTGGTGGTACGGCCAGCGGGCCGGTGTCCTTCATGCGCGGCGCGGACGCCTCGGCGGGGACGATCAAGTCGGGCGGCGCCACCCGCAGGGCCGCCAAGATGGTCGTGCTCGATGTGGACCACCCCGACATCGAGGAGTTCATCGAGACCAAGGCGCGCGAAGAGGACAAGATCCGCGCGCTGCGTGACGCCGGGTTCGACATGGACCTGGGCGGCAAGGACATCGTCAGCGTCCAGTACCAGAACGCCAACAACTCCGTACGCGTCTCCGAGGAGTTCATGCGGGCGGTGGAGAAGGGCGGCGACTTCGGCCTGCGGGCCCGCCTGACCGGCGAGGTCATCGAGACGGTCGACGCCAAGGACCTGTTCCGCAAGATGGCCAAGGCCGCCTGGGAGTGCGCCGACCCGGGGCTGCAGTACGACGACACGATCAACGACTGGCACACCACCCCCGAGACCGGCCGGATCACGGCGAGCAACCCGTGCAGTGAATACGTCCACCTGGACAATTCCTCCTGCAACCTGGCCAGCATCAACCTGCTGAAGTTCCTGAAGGACGACAACTCCTTCGACGTCGCCGACTTCGTCAAGCTGACCGAGCTGATCATCACCGCGATGGACATCTCGATCACGTTCGCGGACTTCCCGACGGAGAAGATCGGCGAGACCACGCGGGCCTACCGGCAGCTCGGCATCGGCTACGCCAACCTGGGCGCGCTGCTCATGGCCACTGGACACGCCTACGACTCCGACGGCGGCCGGGCCGTGGCCGGGGCGATCACCAGCCTCATGACCGGCGTGTCCTACCGCCGCAGCGCCGAACTGGCCGGGGTCGTGGGGCCGTACGACGGATATGCCAGGAACGCCGAGCCGCACAAGCGCGTCATGCGCAAGCACGCGGCGGCGAACGACGACCTGCGGACCGTCGGCTCCATGGACGCGAAGATCCACAGCGAGGCGTCGCGTCAGTGGTCGGAGTGCCTCAGGCTCGGCGAGAAGCACGGCTACCGCAACGCCCAGGCCAGCCTGCTCGCGCCCACCGGCACGATCGGCCTGATGATGGACTGCGACACGACCGGCATCGAGCCGGACCTGGCACTGGTCAAGTTCAAGAAGCTCGTGGGCGGCGGGTCCATGCAGATCGTCAACCAGACGATCCCGCGGGCGCTCAAGCAGCTCGGCTACCAGCAGGAGCAGATCGAGGCCATCGTCGAGTACATCGGCGAGCACGGCCACATCGTCGACGCGCCCGGCCTGCGCCTCGAGCACTACGAGGTGTTCGACTGCGCGATGGGCGAGCGGGCCATCGCGCCGATGGGGCACGTACGGATGATGGCGGCCACGCAGCCGTTCCTGTCCGGAGCCATCTCCAAGACGGTCAACCTGCCGGAGTCGGCCACGATCGACGACATCGAGCAGGTCTACCTGGAGGGCTGGAAGCTCGGCCTCAAGGCGCTGGCGGTCTACCGCGACAACTGCAAGGTCGGCCAGCCGCTGTCGGCGGGCAACGGCGCCAAGAAGGAGGAGGCCAAGCAGAAGGAGGCCGCGGCCGAGCCCGAGGTCAAGGTCATCGAGGTCAACCGGCCGACCCGGCGGCGCATGCCCAACCAGCGGCCCAGCATGACGACCCGCTTCACGGTGGGCGGCGCCAAGGGCTACATGACTGCTTCGTCCTACCCGGACGACGGGCTCGGCGAGGTCTTCCTCAAGATGTCCAAGCAGGGTTCGACGCTGGCGGGCGTCATGGACGCGTTCTCCGTGGCGATCTCCATCGGGCTCCAGTACGGGGTGCCGCTGGAGACGTACATGAGCAAGTTCGTCAACATGCGGTTCGAGCCCGCGGGCATGACGGACGACCCGGACATCCGGATGGCCACGTCCGTGATGGACTACATCTTCCGCCGGCTGGCCCTCGACCACCTTCCTTTCGAGGAGCGGGCGGCCCTGGGCATCTTCTCGGCGGCCGAGCGGGCGGCGCAGCAGCGGGGCGAGGACCCGGCGGCGCTGCAGGAGTCGCTGGACCGCGAGACGCTGGCCCAGTCGGCCCCGATCGAGGAGAAGCCGAAGGCGGAGGGGCAGCGGCAGCCGTCGTCGCAGGTCGGGGAGCTCACACTGGAGAGCCACCAGCGCTTCACGGCCGACGCGCCGCTCTGCATGACCTGCGGCACCAAGATGCGGCCCGCCGGTAGCTGCTACGTCTGCGAGGGATGCGGCTCCACCAGCGGCTGTAGCTGATTTCGGGCAGGTCGCGGTTGATGCGGCGTTGGGCGGTCGCGTCGATTGTGCCTGGTTACGAAGGGGATCCGGAGACGTTCCGGGTCCCCTTCGACCTGTTTCGCACGTGGCCGGCAGACTGCCGAACAACGGCTCAACGAGGTCGCATGTGATGCGACGGAGGCATCTGCGGATTTGTCCGGTGCCGCACACCGGTGGGTCGATGTCCGTCCGTGGGAGGCGGTCTGCCGCCGGTGAGGGCGCTGGACGTGATGGCGCCGCCTTCTGATCTCGGTGAGTGGCGCGTCAGCGGTCCGTGTAGAGGGCGTGGGCGGCGGTGATGGCGTGGTCGGCGAAGCCCAGGGTGTCGCGGCGGCGTTCGAACGGGGACCCGTAGAGGGAGCGGCGGGGGGTGCCGAAGTGGTCGCCCAGCCCGGAGAGCACGCTCGCCGGCGACGGCAGCGCCGTGTCCTCCTCGCGCACCCGCAGGGCCTCGTTCACCACGCGGTGCCAGCGCTCGGGGAAGGTCTCCAGGGCGTGCCGCCCTGCTCCGGCCTTCGAGGTGATCTCGCCGGTGGCCAGTGTGTAGTGCAGGCGCGCGATGCCCGTGACGATCCACACGACGGCGTAGTTCCCGAGGCTCGCCAGCCCCCGCGGGGTGGCCAGGTTGGCGGCGCGGGCCACCAGGCGCCGCCAGTAGCGGTCGAGGTTGGCGTCGGTCCAGGCGGCAAGGGCGTCGGGATCGTTCCAGACTTCCAGCTCGTCCGCTTTGGGGCCGCGGCAGGTGAGGCCGTGCTGGGCGAGGGTGTGCCAGGTGACCGGGTCGACCGTGCCGCGGCGGTTGAGCCGGCCCGCGTGCGCCTGGGGTCGTTCGTCCAGAGTGGCGGGGTCGCGGCGGAGGTCGTCCCAGGTGAGGTAGAAGCCCTCCAGCGGGTGCGCGCCGAGCCGGGCATGGATGCGCTCCAGCACCTCGATCGGCGGTTCGGCGGCCGTGACCGCGACGAAGTCGATGTCGCTCGTGGCCGGACGGTAGTCGCCCAGGGCGGCGGAGCCCTCCAGGTAGAGCCCCTCCACCAGTCCGGGGGCCTCGGCGTCGGCCAATGACAGGTAGGTCTCGACAATGGCATCGATCTTCGGATGGGGCATCATGGCCGCCCAGCCTGCCACAAGCGGCCCCACCGGCTCATCACATTCAACGATCCTAGAATAGCCGGGTGAACAACGTATATCGCCCCGAAGACCTCAGAGCGTTACACGATGGACTCAAGTGGTCGGACGTCGGACCGGACGTGATCCCCGCGTGGGTGGCCGACATGGATCTGCCCACCGCTCCCGCGGTGGTCGAGGCGCTGCGGCGGCGGGCCGAAGGGGACCTCGGTTACCCGGCCTGGCTGTTCGACCCCAGCGCGGGCCCGCTGGCCGAGGCGTTCGCCGAGCGGATGGCGAAGCGGTACGGCTGGGCCGCCGACCCCTCCCACGTACGCTCCTTCAACGACCTCAACCAGGCACTCCAGGTGCTCCTGCAGGTCTGGACCGAACCCGGCGACGGCGTCGCCCTGCACACCCCCGCCTACCACCCGTTCCTGGAGACGCTGGAGGTCATGGAGCGCCCCGCGCGCCCGATCCGGCTGGAGCCGGACGGCGGCTCCTGGCGCTTCGAGGTGCCCGACCTGTCCGGCTGCCGGGTGCTGCTGCTGGTCAACCCGCAGAACCCGACCGGCCGCGTCTTCACCCGCGCCGAGCTGGAAGGGCTGGCCGAGCACGCCGAACGCCACGACCTGCTGGTCATCGCGGACGAGATCCACGCCGACCTGACCTATGGGCCGCACCGGCACATCCCCTTCGCCACGATCCTCCCGGAACGCACCGTCACGCTCACGTCCGCGACGAAGGCGTTCAACCTGGGCGGGATCCGCTGCGCGGTGGCCCACTTCGGCCACCCCGGCATGCGCGCGGCCATGGAGACACAACCCCCCTTCGTGTACGGCTCCGCGAACGTGTTCGGCGTCGAGGCCACGGTCGCGGCCTGGCGGCAGGGAGACGCCTGGCTCCGCGACACCCTGGCCACGCTCGACCGCAACCGGCACCTCATCGCCGAGGCCCTGCCCAGCAGGTTCGGCTATCGGCTGCCGGAGGCGACGTACCTGGCCTGGCTGCGTACGGACCGCCCGGGCCTGGCCGAGGTCATCGAGCGCGAGGCCCGGGTGCGGCTGAACGACGGCGCCGCGTTCGGCCCGGGCGGCGAGCACTACGTCCGGCTGAACTTCGCCACCACCGAACCCATCCTCACCGAGATCCTCAGCCGCCTGCACCAGGTCCGCTGACCAGGGTGGACCTCAGCCGTCGAGCACCGAGCGCAGCACGTCGGGCCGGTTGGTGACGATGCCGTCCACGCCGTAGCCGAGCACGTGGCGCATGGCGGACGGGCTGTCCACCGTGTACGTGAGGACTTGCAGGCCGAGGGCGTGCGCACGCCGCACGTACGCGGCCGTGAGGTCCGTGTAGTGCGGATTGACCTGGTCGGCGAACTTCGCCACCCCGGGGAGCTGGCCGGTGGACGGCCGGCCGAGCAGCGCGATCGGCACGCCGGGCAGCAGCTCGTGGAAGGTGCGCATGGAGTCCCAGTCGAACGACTGCACCACCAGCCGCTCCTGCGACGCCCACTCGGGGTGGTGGCGCAGCTCGGCGGCGATCCGCTTCTCGATCCCCGGATAGAGCCGCGGCGCCTTCACCTCCAACAGCAGGCCCAGCCCGGAGTCGCTCATCGCCTCCAGTGCCTCGCCGAGGGTGGGCACCCGCGTGCCGGCGAACTCGTCGGAGAACCAAGCCCCGGCGTCCACCTTGCGGATCTGGGCGAGCGTGAGGTCGCCGACCCGCCAGGGGGACAGCCCGGGCAGTACGCGCTCCGCGTTCGTGGTCCTGGCCAGGGTGGTGTCGTGCATCAGGACCAGCTTGTGGTCCTTGGTCTCCTGGACGTCGAACTCGAACACGTCGGCCCCGTGGTCGGCGGCGAGTTCGAGGGCGGGGATCGTGTTCTCGGGGGCGTGGGCGGAGGCGCCGCGGTGGGCGACGTTGACGGCGGTGGTGGCGGCGGTGGTGGCGGCGGTGGTGGCCGCGGTCGCCGGTGCTGTCAGGATGGTGAGCGAGGTCGCGAGGGTGACGGCGAGTCGTCCGAACATGGGTCTCCTCTGGTGGGGAGAGGTCCTACGACTCGACGGTGACAATCGATCATGACCGGCAGTTAAGCGCAGAGTAACCCGACGGTGCCGAGACGGTGAGCATTGGACACGCGGGGCGGGCGAATGTCACGGTCCGTCCCGCCGAAGGGACGTAAACCTGAGTCCGGTGTCCAGGGCGCTGGTGACGCGCCGGTGTCGCCGGACATCTCCCAGATCATCGCGCAGGCCCTTGCTCCGCGGTCAGGCCGTCTTCCCGCCGATCGACCAGGCGTCGTCGGACGTCCACCACTGCCCGCCGTCACCGGTGTGGCAGTAGGTGGCGACCGCCTGCTCGTCGTGCCGGACCGTGCAGCCGGGCACCATGGCCGGCGGGTCGTACGGGCTGGCGTCGAGGCAGAGGTTGCAGCCAGGTCGCAAGGGCCCGATGGGGATCATCGCAAAGCCGCCGTTTACCCTTGTCGGACGTGAAATACCGTGGAACGCTCCCCGTGCTGCTCTCGGCCTGGTTCATGGCACAGTTCGACTTCTTCGTGGTCAACGTGGCGGCACCCTCCATCGAACGGGACCTGAACACCGGTTCCGCCTCTCTGGAGCTGATCGTGGGCGGCTACGCCTTCACCTACGCGGCCGGCATGATCACCGGAGGGCGGCTGGGCGACCGCTACGGCTACCGGCGCCTGTTCCTGTTGGGCGTGGCCGCGTTCACGGTCGCGTCGGTGCTCTGCGGCATCGCCGTCACCCCGGCGATGCTCGTGGCCGCCCGCCTGCTCCAGGGCCTGGCAGGCGCCGCGATGGTGCCGCAGGTGCTGGCCACGATCTCCGCCGTGTACCCGCCGCACGAGCGGGGGCGCGCCCTCGGCTGGTACGGCGCCACCGGTGGCCTCGGCTCGATCGCCGGTCAGGTGCTGGGCGGGATGCTGCTGTCGGCCGACCTGTTCGGCCTGGGCTGGCGGGTGATCTTCCTGGTCAACCTGCCCGTGGGCCTGATCGTCCTGCCGCTGGCCGGCTGGTTGCTGCCCAAGATCGCCCCGCCCGGGCGGGCGAGACTCGACCTCGTCGGTGCGACCGGCTTCGCGCTGGCCCTGGCGCTGGTGCTGGTGCCGCTCGGCCTCGGCAACAGCCTGGGCTGGCCCGCCTGGACGTGGGTGTGCATGGTGCTGAGCGTGCCGGCCTTCGCGCTCACCTGGCGCTGGCAACGGGTGCTCGGCGCCCGCGGCGGGCAGCCGGTGCTCGACCTCGCGCTGCTCAAGGTGCGCTCCTACCTGGCGGGCGTGGGCTCGCTCGTGGCGTTCATGGCGTACTTCGCCTCGTTCATGTTCACGCTGACGCTGCTGCTGCAGAGCGGGCTCGGGCTGACGGCCTACCAGGCTGGGCTGGCGTTCGCGCCGATGGGGATCCTGTACTCGATCACCTCGCTGGTGGGCACCCGGCTCATCAGGCGGCACGGCCTGGCCGTGGTCGTCGCCGGTGGCACCGTCGCGGCGCTCGGGCTCGGCCTGCTGGTGGTCGCGGCCGGGCAGGGCCTGCCGTATGTCATGGTCGGGCTCACGCTCGTCGGGGCCGGCAACGGCCTGGTCCTGCCGCAGCTCATCGGGGCGGCGCTGGTCGAGGTCGCGCCGCACCAGGCCGGCGTCGGGGCCGGGGTGCTCAGCACGGCGCAGCAGTTCGCCGGGGCGGGCGGCGTGGCCGTGATCGGCGCGGTGTTCTTCGCCGTGGCCGAGGGCGGGGAGTACGTGGCCGCCATGCGCTCCTCGGCGGCCGTGGACCTGGTGCTCGTCCTCGTCGTGGTCGCGTCGGTGGCCTTCGCCAGGCGGCGTGCTACGCGACGGGTGCCGACGACAGAGCCGTCCCGTACAGCCGCGCGATTCTGAGCCTGATCACCACTCGCCGGCCGGTGACCATCCGCCGCAGGAAGGCGGCCTCGTCGGCGACGGCGGGCTGCATGGCCAGTAACTCCCGGCCCACCTCGTCGCCCGGTTCGCCGCTCACCGGCGACATCTCCGCCATGCCCTCGGCCACGGCGTAGGACTGGAAGTCGCCGCCGGCCACGTAGAGGGTGCAGCGCGGGTCCTGGCGCAGCTTGAGCCGGTCGGCGACGGTGGGGATCCGTACCACCCGCTGTTCCGGGTCCCAGGTGTAGACCACCGTGGACAGGCCGGCGCCGGTCGCCAGCGCGCCGAAGCGTTGTTCCCCCAGCAGGAGCGAGAGCTCCTCGTCGGTCAGCGGCCGGCGCTCCGGCTCGTGGTTCAGCGACATTCGCCATCCCCCGTCCGATTTGTGAAACTGTCAGCCTATCCCGAGCTGCCGGTGGAAGGGCTGGTCGTTCCATGTCCGGTCAGTTGTAAGTTACAAGTCATGAATCTTGCGATAACCAGCGGATATGTCGTACCGATCGACGGCGACCCCATCGACGGTGGCACCGTACTCATAGAGAACGGGAAGATCACCGCCGTCGGCCGGGACGTGCCGCTGCCCGAGGGGATCACCGTGGTGGACGCCGCCGGGGGCTGGGTGCTGCCGGGCTTCGTCGAGGCTCATGGCCACCTCGGGGTGCACGAGGAGGCCGAGGGGTGGGCCGGCCAGGACACCAACGAGATGACCGACCCGAACGGCGCCCGCCTGCGCGCGCTCGACGCCATCAACCCCGCCGACCTGGCCTTCGGCGACGCGCTCTCCGGTGGCGTGACGACCGCGGTGATCAAGCCGGGCTCCGGCAACCCGATCGGCGGCCAGACCGTCGCGATCAAGTGCTGGGGCAGGTCAGTGGACGAGATGCTGGTCAAGGAGCCGGTGAGCGTCAAGAGCGCGCTCGGCGAGAACCCCAAGCGCGTCTACGGCGACCAGAAGAAGCTGCCGTCCACCCGGCAGGGCGTGGCGGCCGTGATCCGCGACGCCTTCATGAAGGCGCAGGACTACAAGGCCAGGCGGCAGGCCGCGGCGGCGGAGGGCAAGCCGTTCGACCGCGACGGCACGCTGGAGATCCTGGTCCGCGTGCTGGACGGCGAGTTGCCGTGGTGCCAGCACACGCACCGCGCCGACGACATCGCCACCGCGCTGCGGCTGGCCGGGGAGTTCGGCTACCGGGTGGTGATCAACCACGGCACGGAGGGCCATCTGCTGGCCGACACCCTGGCCGCCCGGAAGGTGCCGGTCATCATCGGGCCGCTGTTCACCAGCCGGTCGAAGGTGGAGCTGCGCGAGCGCTCGCTGCGTAACCCGGGCATCCTGGCGCGGGCCGGGGTCCAGTTGGCGATCACCACCGACCACCCCGTCGTGCCCATCCACTTCCTGGTGCACCAGGCTACGCTGGCGGTCAAGGAAGGGCTGGACCGGGCCACGGCGCTGCGCTCGATCACGCTGGACCCCGCCCGCATCATGGGCCTCGACGACCGGGTGGGCGCCCTCAAGCCCGGACTCGACGGGGACGTGGTGATCTGGTCGGGGGATCCGCTGGACGTCATGAGCCGCGCGCTGCGCGTGTTCGTGTCGGGTCGGGAGGTCTACACGTACGCGGACGGGGAGTCCGTCGTCACCGACCCGTACTACCGCGAAATCAAGTAACCGTTAAGTGACTGTAGGTATGACTGGCGCATAGAGGGCGGGACCAACGGGAAGAGAGGCACCACCATGACCCCACCGTTGCTCGTTCAACGGCCCAGCAAGGCCCTGCTGGTCGGCCTCGTCGTTTCAAGCCTCCTCGCGCTTGTCATGCTGGCCGTCATGCTCGCCTCCGGCGGCCCCGTCGGGTTCGGCCTGTCGGCGTTGCTGGCCGTGGCCCCGTTGCCGGTGCTGCTCGCGGCCGTGCTCTCGCTCGACAGGCTCGAGCCGGAGCCGAAGCTCAACCTCGCCTTCGCGTTCGCCTGGGGCGCGGGGGTGGCGGTGGTGCTGGGCGTCGCGCTGACGGTCCTGGGCCAGGAGCTGTTCGCCAGGGCCGGCCTGCATGCCGCGACGGTCGACGACCTGGGCGTCGTGCTGCTGGCCCCGGTGATCGAGGAGGCGCTCAAGGGCTCGGCGCTGCTGCTGTTACTGCGCCGGCGGCGGGAGATCGACGGCCTCACCGACGGCATCGTGTACGCCTCCATGGCCGGCCTCGGCTTCGCCGCCGTGGAGAACGTCGGCTACTACCTGCTCGCGTTCGGCGAGGACGGCCCCGGCGGCGCGGTGCAGCTCTTCGTGCTCCGCGGCCTGATCGACCCGCTGGGCCACCCCATCTACACCTCGCTGATCGGCGTCGGCGTCGCCTACGCGCTCACCCGCCGCACCACCGGCAGACATGCCGCCATCGCGCTCGGCTACCTGGGCGCGGTCTTCCTGCACGCCCTCTGGAACGGCGCCGCCACCGCGAAGTCGCTGCCCCTGCTGGGCACGGCCTACCTGGTGATCATGGCGGTGCTGGTCCTGCTGATCGTGGTGACCGTCGTCGAGCGCCGCCACCTCGTCGCCAGGATGGATGTCTACCTGCCCGGATACCGGGACACCGGGCTGGTCACGGAGGCCGACGTCCGCATGCTCACCACGCTGCCGGCGCGCAAGGCGGCCCGCAGGTGGGCCAGGCGCGCGGGGCTCGGCCGTGCCATGAGCGACTACCAGCAGGCGGCGACCGAGCTGACCCTGCTGCACCTGCGGGCCGAGCGGCAGGACCTGGACCCGGTGCGGTTCGCGGTGGAGCGGGACGCGTACCTGGGGGTCATGGCGAACGCCCGCCGCTGGTGAACGCCTCGGGTGGACGTCAGCGGGTGGCCAGCGCGGCGACCGCCGTGCCGGCCGTGAGCACCATGCAGGCCACCACGGCCACCGTCGTGCCCAGGTCCGGTCCGAGGCCCCCGATCACCGCGGCGATCCCGGCCGCGCCCAGCGAGGAGCCGACGTACCTGGCGGTGTTGTTCGCGCCCGAACCCATGCTCACCCGGTGCGCGGGCACGCTCTCGATCGCCAGGTGGGTGATCGAGGAGTTGATCAGCCCGGCGCCGACCCCGCTCACCGCCAGCCCGGCCACGACGGGCGGAAGCGACAGCGCGGAGCCCACGCCGAGCAGCCCGGCGAACCCGGTCGCGCTCAGCCCCAGCCCCAGCGCCAGCCGGGCGGCCGCGCCCAGGCGGACGTGCCTGGCCAGCAGCGACGAGACGAATGACAATCCCGACCAGACGCAGAACAACAGCGCGGCCTGCAGCGGTGTCAGCCCCTGCCCGGTCTGCAACACGCTGGGCAGGTAGCTGAGCAGCCCCACCACCGCCGCACCCACGACCAGCGCCCCGCCCGTCGCCACCAGGAACACCGGCCGCCGGAACAACTCCAGGTCCAGCAGCGGCTCCGCGCGCCGCCGCTGCACCGCCACGAACGCGCACACCAGCACCGCGCCCGCCGCGAACGCCACCAGCACGACCGGCCGCCCCCACCCGGACCGGCCCTCCGTCACGCCCGCGACCAGCGCGGCCACCCCCAGGGTGAGCAGCACCACGCCGGGCACGTCGAATCGGCGCGGCGTCGCCGCGCGCGACTCCTCCAGCACCCGGGCCGACACCACCACCAGGACCAGCGCGCCGCCCGCCAGCAACCAGTACACCGCCCGCCAGCTCGCCATCGCGGCCAGCGCACCCGACAGGAGCGGCCCGAGGGCCGTGCCGAGGCCGATCATCGCCCCGTAACGGCCGGTGGCCCGGATCCGCGCCGCCCCCGAGGGAACGGCATGCCCGACGATGCCCAGGCTGGCCGCCAGCATCGCCGCACTCGCCCCGCCCTGCACCACCCTGGCCAGCACGAACACCGCCACCACCGGGCTCACGGCGGCCACCACGCTGGCCGCGGCGAGCACGCCCGCGCCTGCCACCAGCACCCTCTTGCGCCCGTAGTCGTCGGCCAGCCCGCCAGAGACCAGCAGCACCGCCGACAGCCCGAGCGAGATCCCGCCGAGGATCCACACCGGCCCGGTCGGCCCCGCTCCCAGCGACCGCGTGGCCTGCGGCAGCGTCACCATCGGCACCGTGAAATTCGTCAGCACGAGCAGCGGCGCGGACGACGCGACGGCCAGCGTCCCCCGCCGCACTGTAGGTTCGATCATTGAACTCATACCGCGGAACGCTATCACGGTTCAATGAGTGAACTATGGTGGATCCATGTCGCTCGGCAAGAACTACGACGGCCAGGAGTGCTCCCTGGCCATGGCCCTGGAAGTGGTCGGCGCGCGCGAAGATCGGGTCAGTCTCGCCCTGAGGACACCCCGCCGGATGCTGAGCCCGATTCCCTGACAAAATTGGGGAAACCTCGAAGGGAGATCACATGGGCTGGGCGGAGATCGGGCCGGAGATGGGAGATCGCATGGGCTGGGCGGAGATCGGGTCGGAGGCGGAGCTGCGCGAGCTCCTCGGCGAGGTCATGCCGCGGGCCGCGACCAAGGAGCGGGTCCGGCTGCACGAGCGTGATCTGCAGTGGCTGGCGGCCTCGCCGTTCTGCCTGATCGCCACCTCCGATGACCGGGGTTCCTGCGACGTGTCGCCCAAGGGTGACCCGGCCGGGTTCGTGCACGTCATCGACGACACCACGATCGCCATCCCGGACCGCCCTGGGAACCGCAGGGCGGACGGATTCCTCAATATCCTGAAAAATCCGCATGTGGGGTTGATTTTTCTGATCCCCGGACGCAACGAGACCCTGCGTGTCAACGGGCGCGCCCGGCTCGTGCGCGAGGCGCCGTTCTTCGACCAGATGATCGTCAAGGGCCACCGCCCGCGCCTCGCGCTCGTGGTGGAGATCGAGCAGATCTTCCACCACTGCGCCAAGGCGTTCATGCGTTCCGCGTTGTGGAAGCCCGAAAGCTGGGGCCCCGACGGGTTGCCGTCGCACGCGACGCTGATCAAGGACGTGCAGAAGGTCGAGGAGAGCCTGGAGGAGCTGGAGGCCTACTACGGCGAGAGCTACGCCCGGCGGCTGTACGGCTGACCCGCCGCCCGGCCTGCGGCCTCAGGCGGCGGGAGTGGGACCGCCGGGAAAGCGGATCACGTTTTTGCCCGTGTAGGCCCGCAGGTCGACGACCTTGGGATCGGTGGCCGGCTTGCGGTGGTCTGCCGAGCGGATGTCGCGGACCTTGTGCCGGGCGATCTGTGGCGGCACTGCCACAAGCCTCTTCATCGTGAGCCCCCCGTGATGATCCTGAGACAAATGTTATTAACAGATACCCCCGTAAGCCCGGTGTAAGGAGCGGTCAATAGGGCAGCCTGCGGCCCGACGGCGACCGCAGGTCCGGCGGCGCGGCCGGCCGGAGCCGCTTGGCGGCCGGCTTGCCGACTCTGACGCGTTTCATGTCTCCCCCTTTCCGAAGCGCGCCGTTCTCCTTCCGCGGCCGGGACCCCGCCCGGCCAGGCGCATGGCCGGTGGTCGTCACCCGCTCATGCGCGCCAAACTAACCGGCCTGACCTGACCGTTCAACGCATTTCTACTCAGTGGGTAACAAGGTCGTCTTCCGCGAGGTAATCGCCACAAGACGCGGCAGCCGCGTCCGTCGGGACAAGGACGCCTTCCAAGCGGGCCTCAGGAGGGCGATACGACAGCGTTGATCTTTATGGTGGCTTGACCGAGATTTTGGAGGAGGCAGGGCGTATGCCGCTGATCGCGGTCAGTGCGGCGTGGGCCGTGTTCTGGGGGTCGTGGTCCGCCCTGCTGCCCGCCCTCAAGCTGGAGCTGGGTGTCTCGGCCGGGGATCTCGGGCTGGCGCTGAGCCTCGTACCCGTGGGGGCGCTGCCCGCGATGGCGCTGGCCGGGCGGCTGGCCCGGGGCCGGGAGCGGGCCGCCCTGATGGCCGCCACCGCCTCGTTCGCGGTCAGCGTCGTGGGCCTCGGGCAGGTCGCCACGCTCTGGCAGCTCGCGCTGGCGCTGCTGGTGGTGGGCGCGGCCAGCGGCGCGCTCGACGTCGCCCTCAACCTGGCCACCGGGCGCGCCGAGCGCGAGAGCGGCCGCAGGTTGTTCCAGGCGGTGCACGCCGCCTTTCCCGTCGCGGTCATCGCGGCGGCCCCGCTCACCGGGCTGGCGCGCTCACTCGGGCTCGGCGCCGGCCCGGTGCTGCTGATCGTCGCGGCGATCGTGCTCGCCGCGGCGTTGTCGCTGCCGGCACTGCCCCTGCGGGGCGGCCGGGCCGCCGCCCAGCCGCACACCGACCGGCGCTCGCTCTGGGGGACCGCCCTGCTGCTGGGCATGCTGGCCGCATGCGCGCTGGTCATCGAGAACTCGGTCGAGCAGTGGTCGGTGCTGCTGCTGGAGACGCATCGCGGCGCCACGCCGCTGGTGTCGAGCGCCGCGCCCGCCGTCTACATGGGGGCGCTCACGGCCGGGCGGCTCGTCGTGCAGGTGCTGCCCCGGGCTCCGGTGAGGGAGTTGTTCCTGGTGGCGGGGGTGGGCGGGGGCGCCGGGATCGCCCTGGCCGGCCTGGGCGGCAACGTGCCGGTCTCCATGGCGGGGTTCGCGGTGACCGGGCTGGCGCTCGGGCCGCTGGTGCCCGCCATGCTCAGCCGGGCCGCCGCCGACGACGCCGGCGGGACGCTGGTGTGGGGGGTGTCCACGATCTCGTACACGGGGTTCGTCGTCAGCCCGCTGCTGGTGGCCGGGCTGAGCGGGTGGCTCGGCCTGCCCGCCGCGCTGGCGGCGCTCGGCCTGCTGGGCCTGCCGCTGGTGGCGCGCTTCGCCGCCTGGCGACCGTGACAGAGGTGGAACGCCGGAATATGGCGGTCGCTTGGGGCAGAGGCAACCAGGAACCGGGTATCCCCCCGGCTGACGGACTGCAAAGGGGAGTCACCATGGCTGTCTGCGAGACCTGTGGCAACGACTACGACATGGCGTTCGAGGTGCACGCGCAGGGAGCGACGCACACCTTCGACAGTTTCCAGTGCGCGATCGAGGCGATGGCGCCCGTGTGCGAACACTGCGGGACCAAGGTCATCGGGCATGGTGTCCAGTCGGGCGAGCACTGGTACTGCTGTGCCCACTGCGCCCGCGAGGAGGGCACCAGCGGCATCGTCGACCGGGTGATGGCCGGCACCTGAGGGCCGCCACCACGTCGCCCCTCGGGGCCGCCACCAGCTCGACAACGCCTGTCCGGGCGGATGCTCCGGTCAGGGCAGTAAGTCACGCATGCGGGCGACCGCGTCGTCCAGCGGCCCCTGCGGCACCGGCGTGGCGAGGTCGAGGCTGATCGTGCCGTCCCTGACCTCCCAGACCCCCGCGATCCGCCCCTCGTGGACGACCACCGGGGAGATCCAGCCCGCCTGGCGGCTGACCTTGGGCCTGAGGGCGGGCGGCGGCAGCGTGCCGGCCCAGCCCGGCAGCCAGGTGCGTGGGGTGGTGAAGGTCACCCTGCCCTCGCGGGGCGGGCCGTGGCAGAGCTCACCCAGCCGGCTCAGCGGCTTGAGCAGCGCCCTCCACCCGGACGTGAGCGCCCGCGTCAGGTGAGGCTGCCCCGTCGCCGCCACCACGGCTTCGACCAGCTCCTCGCGCGTCAGCGGCGGCCCGCCCAGCACCCCGGGCACGGCGTCGATGATCGCCGAGATCTCTCCGGCGGTGACCGCGTGGCCGCGCTGCCAGGACCCCTTCTCCCAGAAACGCAACGTGCTCAGGGCCGCACAGTAGTCGGCCACCTCGTCGGCGGGGACGAGGTGCAGGGTGCCGCCGCGCACCAGGCCACCGACATCCCGGCCCCTGCCGGGAGGGTCAGCCCGCGAAACCGATGTCCTCGTAGCGGAGGTCGTAGAAGCCGCGCGCTCCCACGTTGGCCAGCGTCTCCTTGGCGGCCACGTTCTGCGGGCGCTGGTAGAGCGGCAGCACGTTGACCTCCTGCCAGATCAGCTCGTCCGCCTTGTTCGTCAGCTCGCGCGCCCGTACCGGATCCAGGCTCTGCGCCGCCGCGCTCATGGCCCGGTCGATCTCCGGCGACCCGACCCGCCCGAAGTTCGCGTTCCAGGTCTTGCCGTCGGGTGAGTTGGCGTAGATCCCGTAGCTGCTGGAGACCGGGAACGGCGTGCCGATGTAGGCGAAGGGCGTGATGTCGAAGTTCCCGGGGATCACGTAGTTGGTGAAGAAGTCGTCGCTCGGCACCGCCCGGATGTTCAGCTTCACGCCGATCTGGCCGAGCATGCTCTGCGCCAGCTCCCCTTCCGACTTGCTGATCTGCACCCCGGTCGGCACCACGAACCGCAGCTCCAGGGGCTTGCCGTTCTTCTGCCTGACCGCGCCGCCGTTCAGCTTCCACCCGGCCGCGTCCAGCAGTTGTTTGGCCCTGGCGGGATCGTACACGCCGAGGTTCCCGGCGTTGTCCTGGAAGCCCTCCTGGGTGTTCATGAAGAAGTGGTTGTTCAGCAGGGCGATCGGCCAGTCGAGCCCCTGCAGGTCGGACTGCGCGATGGCCTGGCGGTTGATGCCGAGCTGGATGGCCTGGCGTACGTTGCGGTCCTTGAGCAGCTCGCTCGACCCGTTGAAGGTGAAGTGCCGGAAGTCGGGCCCGGCCGCCTGCCGCACCTGGGCCCCGGCCGTGGACTTGGCGCGCGCGTAGTCGGGAGCGGACGGCCCGACGTCGATGAGGTCCAGCTCGCCGTTGCTGAACGCGCCGATCAGCGAGTCCTGCTCGGACGCCCGATAGATGATCTTGTCCAGCTTGGCCCGGTTGCCCCACCACTTGTCGTCGCGTACCAGAGTGATCGTCTTGGCCGTCTGGTCGAACCCGCCGAACTTGAACGGCCCGGCCGTGACCGGGATCTTGTTCAGCCAGGCGGTGTTGAAGGCCTGGGCCGTCCTGTTGGTGGCGGCGGGCAGCAGCGGGCCGAACAGCGCCTGCCAGTCCCCGAACGGCCGCGCGAACGTCACCACCACCTCGTGGTCGTCCTTGCCCCGCGCCACCTTCTCGATGTCCTGGTAACCGGTGGACGAGGCGATGTGGAACTCGGGGTCACGCCCGTTGAGCGCGTGCCACTGCGCCTGGTAGTCGGCCCAGGTGATGGGATGTCCGTTGGACCATCGGGCCTTGGGATTCAGCGTGTAGGTGACCACCTGCTTGGGCCGCTGGGCGGTGACCTTGGCCTCCAGCAGGTAGTCGCGGTCGGGAGAGATCTCCGCCTTCTCGTTGGACACGAACGGCGACGGCAGCAGCGCGTTGCTGATCGCGGCGGCCACGGCCAGGTTGCCGTCGACGTGGTTCCGGTTCCACTGGGAGGGGAACTCGTTGATGCCCCACCGCAGCGTCCCGCCGTCCTTGACCTTGTCACGCGACTGCTGGTTGATGTCGAAGGCCTTGATCGTACGGTCGTCCCCGCCGGGGCCCTTGTTCCCCGGCGCGTTCCCGGCACTGTCCCCGCAACCCGCCAGGCACAACGACGCGGCGACGGCGGCCACGACAAGACATGACGTTTTCATCGAGCGGATTCCTCCTGGTCTGAGCGAGGTCTAGACGACTTCGCGCTTCTCGGCGTAATGGCAGGCCGCGCCCTGGTCCGGGGCACCGTCGTGCTCGCCGGCCAGCGGCTGCACCTCGGGCTCCACGGCCACGCAGAGCCCGCGCTGCTCGTCGGTGAGCTCGGCGCGGAACTTCGGGCACCGGGTGCGGAACCGGCAGCCCGTCGGGGGGTTGGCGGGGCTGGGGAGGTCACCTTCGAGCAGGATCCGCTCGCGCGAGCGCTCGCGGACCGGGTCGGGCAGCGGGATCGCCGACAGCAGAGCCTGCGTGTACGGATGCGCCGGAGCGTCATAGACGGCGTCCACCTGGCCGATCTCGGCGATCCTGCCCAGATACATCACCGCCACCCGGTCGGCGATGTGCCGCACCACGGCCAGGTCGTGCGCCACGAACAGGTAGGACAGCCCGAGCCGGCGCTTCAGCGAGTCGAGCAGGTTGATCACCCCGGCCTGGATCGACACGTCCAGGGCGGAGACCGGCTCGTCCAGCACCAGCAGCCGCGGCTCCAGCGCGAGCGCCCTGGCGATGCCGATGCGCTGCCGCTGCCCGCCGGAGAAGTCCTGCGGGTAACGGGCCGCGTGCGCGGCCTCCAGTCCGACCAGGGCGAGCAGCTCGCTGATCCGCCGCCCGGACCGCTTGCCGTGGGTGCGCAGCGGCTCGGCCAGGATGTCGTGCACCGTCATGCGCGGGTCGAGCGAGGCCAGCGGATCCTGGAAGACGACCTGCATGTCACGCCTGATCTCGGTGCGCTCGCTCCGGGTGAGCCGCGCGGTGTCGTGGCCGAGCACGGCGACGCGGCCCTGCTGCGGCGGGACCAGCTCCAGGATCTGCGTCAGGGTGGTCGTCTTGCCGCTGCCCGACTCGCCGACCAGCCCCAGCGTCTCGCCCTGCCGGATGTCGAAGCTGACCCCGGCCACCGCGTGCACCGTGCCCACCCTGCGCTTGAACACCGCCCCCTTGAGCAGCGGATAGTCCTTGACCAGGTCGCGCACGGCCAGCACCGTCCGCTCCCCACGCACCCGCAGCGGAGAGATGCCGTCGGCACCAGCCGCCTGCCGCGCGACGGCACCAGGCGCCTGCCGGGGCGGGCCGTCCGGGTGCACCTCCTCCCAGCGGATGCACGCCGCCCCGTGCCCGGCGCCCACCTCGAACAGCGGCGGCTCCCGGTCGTCGCACGCGTCGATGCGCATCGGGCAGCGCGGCGCGAACGGGCACCCGGGCGGCAGCGCCGCGGGGGAGGGCGGCTGGCCCTCGATCGGCACCAGCGGCTGCCGCCCCCGGTCCACGCGCGGGATCGAGCCGAGCAACCCGGCCGTGTACGGCATCCGCATCCGGTAGTAGATGTCGTCCACCGCGCCCACCTCGACGGCCCGCCCGGCGTACATGACCAGCACCCGGTCGGCGAACCCGGCCACCACCCCGAGATCATGCGTGATCATGATGATCGCGGCGCCGGTCTTGGCCTGGGCCCGCTTCAGCACCTCCAGCACCTGGGCCTGGATGGTGACGTCGAGCGCCGTGGTCGGCTCGTCGCAGATGATCACGTCGGGGTCGTTGGCGATGGCCATCGCGATCACGACCCGCTGCCGCATCCCGCCGGAGAACTCGTGCGGGAAGGCCAGGGCCCGCTCGGAGGGCCGCGGGATGCCCACGAGGTCCAGCAGCTCGACGGCCTTGATCTGGGCGTTCTCCTTGCTGACCCGCTGGTGCGCGCGCACGGCCTCGGCGATCTGGTCACCCACCCGGTAGACCGGGGTGAGCGCGGACAGGGGGTCCTGGAACACCATGGAGATGCTCTTGCCGCGGAAGGCGGCCAGCCGCCGCTGTGAGGCCCCGAGCAACTCCGTGCCGTGCAGGCGCACGGACCCGGTGACGCGCGCCCCCGGCGGCAGCAGCCCCATGATGGCGGCCGAGGCGACCGACTTGCCCGAGCCCGACTCGCCGACGATGCCGAGCACCTCGCCGGGGCGTACGGAATAGCTCACCCCGCGGACGGCGGGCACGTCACCGAAGGTCACGTTGAGGTCGCTGACCTCGAGAACCGGGCTCATCGCGACCTCTTGGCGGACGGATCGAAGGCATCACGCAGCGCGTCGCCCATGAGATTGACCGCGAGCACGGTCACCACCAGCAGCCCCGCCACGAACCAGAACGTCCACGGCGCGTAGACCGCGGTCCTGGAACCGTCGGCGATGAGCGTCCCGAACGACACGTCCGGCGGCTGGATGCCGAACCCGAAGTAGGACAGCGAGGTCTCGGTGAGGATCGCGGCACTGACGTTGAGCGTGGCGTCCACGATGAGCAGCGACGACAGGTTGGGGATCACGTGCCGGAAGATGATCCGCACCGGCGAGACCCCCATGTAACGCGCGGCCTGGACGAACTCCCGCTCCTTGAGCGAGATCGCCATCCCCCTGACGATCTTCGAGGTGACCATCCACAGGAACAACGCCAGCATGATCACGAACACCGCCCACTGCCCCGAGCCGAACAGCGGCGAGATGATCGCCAGGATGAGGAACGCGGGCAGCACCAGCAGCAGGTCGGTCAGCCAGGTCAGCGACCGCTCGGTCCATCCGCGGAAATAGCCGGCGAACGCCCCCACCACGGCCGCCAGCGCCGTGGACACCAGCGCCGCCAGCAGCCCCACGATCAGCGACTTCTGCATCCCGCGCAGGGTCACCGCGAAGACGTCGGACCCGGTTTGGAGCGTTCCAAACCAGTGCGTGGCCGACGGCGGCTGCATGAACGCGGTGAAGTCCTTGTCGGTGTAGCTCCACCGGTTGACCAGCGGTCCCGCGAAGGCCAGCAGGAACATCAGCGCGAGCACCGCGAACCCGATCCGCCCCTGCGTGGAGCGGAAGAACCGCCCGGCGACGACCCGCACCCGTGACGGCGCCTTGACCGCCACGCCGTCGGACAGCTCCTCTGCCAGCTCCTCGTCGGACAGCGTCATCAGGCCCGCACCCTCGGGTCGAGCGCCGCGTGCAGCAGGTCGGAGACGAGCGAGGCGCACAGCACGGCCACGGCCGCCAGCAGGGAGATGGCCGCCACCGTGTTGACGTCGTTGGTGAAGATGGAGTTGATCAGTTGCTCGCCCAGCCCGTGCCAGCCGAAGATCTTCTCCGTGAACGTGGCCCCCGTCAGCAACGCCCCGAACGTGAACGCGAAGTAGGTCATCACCGGGATCATCGCGGTCCGCAGCGCGTGCCGGGTGAGCGCCTGCCTCCTGCTCAGCCCCTTGGCCAGCGCGGTGCGGACGAAGTCGGCACCGATCACGTCGAGCATCATGTTGCGCTGATAGCGGCTGAAGACGGCGACGAGCCCCACGGACAGCGAGACCGTCGGCAGGATCAGATGCTGCAGCCGGTCCACCACGTGCCCCCAGAACCCGGCCTCCAGCCCGACGCTGTATTCGCCGCTGACCAGGAATATCTGGCGGTCGAAGAGGCGGAAGTTGGCCCAGGACGCCGCCAGGATCAGCATGTTGGCCAGCACGACCACCGGCACGGCCAGCACCACGAAGGACCCGCCGGTCGTGAGCCGGTCGAACCAGCCGTATTGCCGGACCGCCGCGAGCGCGCCGAACAGCACCCCGAGCAGGCTCCCGCAGACCAGCCCCAGCATGACCAGCCGGAACGTGACGCCCATGCGGCGCTTGAGATCCTCGTTGACCGGGGCACCGGAGACGGACTTGCCGAAGTCGCCGCGCAACACGCCGCCCGCCCAGGTGCCATAGCGCTGCAGCAGCGGCGTCTTGTCGTTGAGGTTGAGCGCGGTGAGCTGGGCGTCCACGACGGCCGGCGGCGGCTTGGGGGTGCGGTCGGCGTAGTTGGAGCGCGGGTCGAGGGCCGTCGCGGCCAGCAGGTAGGCGAGGCTGGCGGCCAGCACGATGAGCACGGCGTAGTTGAGCAGCCTGCGGGCCAGGAACCCGGCCATCGCTCCTCCTCCGCCGCGCCACCCGACGTAACGTCGCCCTGGTTGTCACCGACGCCGCTCACTCTACGACATCACGCCATCACTGTGAGACGACATGCCAAGGGCTGGGGGCTCCGCCTTCCCCGAGGGAGGAGATCAGAGTGCCGGAACCGCCGATCAACGTCCGGAGAGCTCGTCCACCGCCGTGCGCACGTCCTCGCTCATGATCGTCGTCAGATCGGCCGAGCTGGCCGAGCCGCCGCGCGAGGCGTGGGCGGCCAGCCGCACGTCGCGGCGCATGGCGGCCCGCTCGAACAGGGACCGGGCGAACCGGCCGTTGCCCAGGCCGTCGATCAGCCGCTCCCCGCACACCCAGGCGAACACCTCGTCGAGGTTGCGCAGCGCCTCTTCGTCGAACGTGTCGCCCGACTTCTCCGCCAGCAGCACCGCGATCTCCGACAGCTCGGCGGGGGAGTAGCTGGGGAAGGCCACGCGCTGGTTGAACCGGCTGGCCAGGCCCGGGTTGCTGGCCAGGAAGGAGTCCATCTCGCGCTCGTAGCCGGCCAGCACGATGACGAGCCGGTCGCGGTCGTCCTCGGCGCGCTTGAGCAGGGTCTGCACGGCCTCGGCACCGAACGCGTCACCGCCCTGGTAACCGGGGTTGAGCAGGCTGTAGGCCTCGTCGATGAACAGCACCCCGCCGAGCGCCCGGTCGACCAGCTCGTTGGTCTTGATCGCGGTCGCGCCGAGGTGCTGCCCGACCAGGTCGGCCCGGTGCGCCTCGACCACGTCGGGCCTGGCCAGCAGGCCGAGCGCAGCGAACACGCGGCCGAGGACCCTGGCGACCGTGGTCTTGCCGGTGCCCGGCGGCCCGACGAACACGAAGTGCCGCGTCTGCGGCGGCGTGGGCAGCCCGCGCTCCTGCCGCATGCGCGCCACCTGGAGCTGGGCCGCGATGGCGTGCACCTGCCGCTTGACCGGGGCCAGGCCGGCCATCCTGTCGAGGTCGGCCAGCGCCTCCTCCAGCGTGGGCGTGGCCACGTAGCCGCGGAAACGCGCGGTCAGCTCGTCGAACGCCTTGGTCACGTCGGGCGTGGTGGTGGTCACCAGGTCCTCGGTGGTCGGGGTGCCGCCGGCGCCCACCACGCGCACGTCGCGGGCCTGCGCGGCGGCCTCGACCAGGCTGCGCGCGAACCGGGCGTTGCCCAGCTCGTCGACCAGGCCCCGCCGGTGCACGTCCTCGAACAGGCCGAGCAGCGTGCGCCTGGTCTCGGAGCCCATCGTGTCGCCGCGCCGGCGCTGCAGCAGCTCGGTGACCTCGACCAGCTCGGCGGGCGAGTAGCCGGGGAAGCGCACGCGCGTGGCGAACCGGCTGGCCAGGCCCGGGTTGCTGGACAGGAACGCGCTCATCTCCTGCTCGTAGCCGGCCAGGATGATGATCAGCCGCTCGCGGTCGTCCTCGGCGCGCTTGAGCAGGGTCTGCACGGCCTCGGCGCCGAACCGGTCGGGCTGCCCGTCGGAGGAGTTGACCAGCCCGTACGCCTCGTCGATGAACAACACGCCGCCGAGCGCCCGGTCGACCAGCTCGTTGGTCTTGATCGCGGTCGCGCCCAGGAACTCGCCGACCAGGTCGGCCCGCTGCGCCTCGACCACGTAGGGGGTCTCCAGCAGGCCGAACGCGTAGAAGATCTTGGCGAGCGCGCGGGCCACGCTGGTCTTGCCGGTGCCGGGCGGGCCGAGGAAGACGAAGTGCCTGGTGGGCCGCTCGGTGGTGTAGCCGGCCTCGGCCCGCAGCCGGGAGGCCTCGATGGAGGCGGCGATGGAGCGTACCTGCTCCTTGACCGGGGCCAGGCCGACCATGCTCTCCAGCTCGCTGAGCGCGTCCTCCACGGAGATCTGCGGGGGCGCGCCCGACTTGTCGGGCGGCGCCTCCAACCTGCCCTCCCGCCCTCTGATCCGGACCTGCCGCTCCTCGGCCGCGGCGCGGGCCGCCCTGGTCTTGCGGGCGAGCATGAACCGGTGGACCAGCACGGCGAGCGCGGCGGCGCAGGCGGCCCAGACGGCCACCTCGTCGGAGACGAAGGAGAGGAGGGCGGCGAGCACGCCCGCCGGGGCGAGCGCGGCCAGCGTGGTGACCCACGGCGTCACCCAGCGGATGAGGTGGGCGGCCGCGGCGACGGGCAGGGCGAGCCCGACCATCAGGTGCAAGGTGCCGGCTCCGGCCGGGAACAGCCCGGAGAAGGCCAACAGCGCCAGCACCATCCAGCCCGCCACCACCAGCGTGGTGGCGGCGGCGCGGGGGAAGCGCATGGTCAGCGCGACGAACGCGAGCACCAGCAGCACGACGGGGAAGGTCTTCAGCAGGTCCCAGCCGAACGCGGCGCCCACGCCCATGGTGGCGACGAGCGCGACCACGTAGAGCACCCGGCGCACAGCCGGGGGAATCTGGAAATAACGCAGCCGAACCTTCTCGAACAGATCCCGCGCCGCGGCCCGCCCCGCGGCCTGGGCCCTGTCGGACTCACGCATCACGCCTCCCCGGTCCGCCCCCGGTTATACCGCACTGGAGCGGCTGTTGGGCGGACCTGACACGCTAGGTGGAGGTCACGAAAGCGGCGATCCGCCGCCCGAGTTCCGGGCCGGCGTCCTCCTGGAGGAAGTGCCCCGCACCTGTGATCACAGGATGTCGCAGGCCGGAGGCCCCCGCCAGAGATTTGCGAAGAATGGGCGCCATGCCGCCGGTGATCGGATCTCCGTCGGAGAACGCAACGAGGAACGGCCTGTCGAGCGTGGTGAGAACCTGCCAGGCCGCGCGGTTGGCGGGCGCGGCGGGATCGTCCGGCGCGATCGGCACGAGGCCCGGCATGGCGCGCGGCCCGGCCTTGTACGACTCGTCGGGGAACGGCGCGTCGTAGGCCGCGCGCACCTCCTCGGGCAACACGCTCCTGCAGCCCGCCTGGACGAGCCGGGCGACGTCCAGCACCGGGGCCTTGAGCACCGCGTCCTTGAACCGGTGCCACACGTCGGGCATGGGAATGTCACCCGTCGGCAAGCCCGTGTTGGCGGCCACGATCCTGGCCACCCGCTCCGGGTGCTCGGCGGCGACGCGCAGCCCGATCAGCCCGCCCCAGTCCTGGCCGACCAGGGTGAAGCCGTTCAGGCCGAGCGCGTCCAGCAGCAGGGCGCGGGTCCACTCGACGTGCCTGGCGTAGGTGTGCTCGGCCTGCTCGACCGGCTTGTCCGAGCGGCCGAACCCGACGAGGTCGACCGCTATCGCGCGCAGCCCGGCCGCGGCCAGCTCGCGCATGACGTGCCGGTAGAGGAACGACCAGCTCGGCTCGCCGTGCAGCAGCACGACGGGCTCGCCGCCGGCGGGTCCGGCCTCGACGTAGGCCATGCGCAGGCCGTCGGTCACGTCGGCGTAGCGGGGTTCGTGGGGGAAGCCGGGCAGATCCGCGAAGCGCTCCTCGGGAGTGCGCAGGATTCGCATAACGGATGATCCTAGTCACCGCCGCTGGTGCCGCCCAGGGAACTCGCCCACGGACACCTGCTTGGGGGTGACGCGCAGGACGTTCGAGTCGGGCAGCGCGATCCCGCGCACCTCGACCCAGAACCGGCGCTGCAGCGGGTCGGTGGCGAACACCGCCACCCGGGGATCGGCCTCGATGGCCGCCCACGCCTCCGTCTCGGCGATCAGGCGCAGCTCGCCGGAGGACGTCACGGAGGCCACCGCCCCGGCGACCCTGGGCCCCCGGTCGTCGCCGTAGGACAGGACGATGCCGCGGGCGTAGGAGAAGGTCTGGCGGACCTCGGCGTCCAACGGGACGGAGGGCGCGGAGCCCATGGGCAGGTCGCACATGATCAGGGAGGCGCGCCACGGCCCCGGGGCGCCGCGCCACCACGCGCGCAGCGCCCGCACCGCGAACACCACCACCGCCGCGCCCAGCGCGCCCAGCCCGGCGCGCCACGCCCACGCCGACCCGAGCAGCCCGCCCGCCGCGCAGGCCGCGGCCGAGGCCACGACGAGCGCGGTCGCGACGAGCAGCCACCCGTTGTCGCGGTGCCTGGCCCGCAGGTAGCCGCGCACCAGCGGGTACGGCACCGCCACCGCCACCACGGCGGCCCTGGGCTCCACCGCGAGCGCCCCGCCCAGCAGCGGCACCAGCACCGACCAGGTCCTGCCGAGCACGATCCAGAGCGTCACGCCGGTGTTGCGCCTGGCGCTGCGCTCGTCCGCGCGCGCCGTCTCGGCCAGCGCCAGCAGGGGACGCCCGCGCCACGCCCCGGCCAGCGCGCGCAGGGCCGCCAGCGCCGGCCAGCCGAGCACCACCAGGCCCGCCAGCCCGGCCCACACCGGGTCGAGCGCGGCCGGGACCGAGGGCACCGCCGCCAGCAGCAGCCAGGCGGCGAAGGCCGCCACCGACACCACGGCCGACACCACGGACGCGCCCAGCCAGGGGTCCCTGGAGAGCATCGCGGGCACGTACGGCCAGCGGCCGACCCGCCGGGCCTGCCTGACCGTGAGCGGCACCAGCAGGACCAGCACGGCGAATCCGCCGAGCTGCGCCTGGGCGCCCCAGTCGAAGAAGAGCGCGCACACCCCGATCGCCACCGTGGCCACGGCGACCAGGAGGCGGGACTGGCGGGACCAGACCTCCAGCGCACGCCTGGCCCGGCCCGTCTCGCGCGGGTCCACCGGCCAGGCCGGATCGTGGTGCGGGCGGGGCCGGTCCCAGCGCAGCAGGGCCAGACCCAGGTTGACCTGGGCCTGCGGGTGGCCGGGGTCGGTCCTCAGCGCGGCCCGGTAGTGCCGCTCGGCGTCGGCGTGCTCGCCGTTCAGCAGGGCCAGGTCGCCCGCCATGACCTCCGGGTCGGCCTCCTCCGGGGCGAACTTCCTGGCCAGCGCGGCCTGCTCGGCGGCCTCGCACCAGCGGCCGGGCACCCGGCGCAGGATCGCGGCCAGGCGCAGGCGGGCCGACCAGGAGCCGCAGGCCAGGTCGGAGGCCCGCTCCGCGGCGCGTACGGCGTCGGCGTCGCGGCCCAGCCGCTCGTGCGCCAGGCTCATCAGCCGGTACGGCCACTCCGCGCCCGGATCCAGGTCCGCGGCCCGCCGCGCGGCGTCCAGCGCGGACTCGGGGCGGCCGGCGTGCAGCCTGGTCAGGGCCTCCTGGCACCACTCGCGTGAGGACCTGTCCGGAATGTTGCCGTTACCGTTACCTTGATCGATCCTCACCTGACCCATGATCGGCGGATGGCTGAAAGTTGGATAGGTAGCGACATATGGGTGTATCTCTCTAGAGAGGTGCGGGGGCCACCGTGGATCGGCTGATACCGCTATGACAAGTGCCTGACATGGCCTAAGCTGCGACGCAAGCCGGAGCGCGGGAATCAGGGGTTGAACAGCTCGGGAGGAGTGAGCGTCTAGCCCGCATTTCGCCAGCGGCCGTTGCCCAACCGCACGTGCGGGCCCTGTGCACGGATCGGCCCGCAAGGAGACCCATGACCGTCACCCAGGCCGTTCCCTCCGTACGGACTGCCGACCCCGAACACCATGACCGCCGCTGGGCCATTCTCGTACTGCTGTGCCTGAGCCTGTTGCTGATCACGGTCGACGCCACGGTTCTGCACATCGCGGTGCCCGCGCTCACGGCCGCGCTCGAACCGTCCGCGGTGCAACTGCTGTGGATCATCGACAGCTACTCGCTGGTGGTCGCGCCGCTGCTGATCGTGTTCGGCACGCTCGGGGACAGATACGGCAGAAAACGCCTGGTCCTGTGCGGCTTCGTGCTCTTCGGCGTGGCCTCGGCGGCCGCCGCGTTCGCCCCCACCCCGCTGACCCTCATCCTGGCCAGGGCGCTGCTCGGCGTCGGCGGCGCGATGATCATGCCGGCCACGCTCTCGCTCATCCGCCAGGTGTTCACCGACCGGCGCGAGCGGGCCATCGCGCTGGGCGTCTGGAGCGCCGTCGCGGCGGCGGGCGCGGCCGTCGGGCCGCTCATCGGCGGCGTGCTGGTCGGCCTCTGGTGGGGCGCGGTCTTCCTCATCAACGTGCCGATCCTGGTGGTGCTGCTGCCCGCCGCGGTCCGGCTGCTGCCCGAGTCGCCCGAGCGCAAGGCGCGGCCGTGGGACGGCGCGAGCGCGGCGTTGTCGGTGCTGGGGATCCTGGCGCTGGCCTTCGGGCTGAAGGAGGCGGGCTCGGGCAGCCTGATGCCGCTGTGGGCCTCGCTGCTGGTGTTCGTGGCCGGGCTGGGCTTCCTGGGGGCGTTCGTCCGGAGGCAGGCGCGGTTGCGCGTGCCGCTGCTGGAGGTCGGGCTCTTCCGGCGGCGCGCGTTCAGCACCGGGGTCGCGGGTGTGCTGCTCGGCGTGTTCGCGCTGGTGGGGCTGCAGCTCATGCTCGCCCAATACCTGCAGCTCGTGCTGGGCGACAGCCCGCTGCACGCGGCGGTCAGGATGCTGCCGCTGGTGCTGTCGGCCATCGCGGGCGGGCTCGCCGCCGCCCACATCCTGCCCCGGATCGGCATGCGGGCCACCATGAGCGGCGGCCTCGGGCTCGTCGCGCTGGCCCTGACCCCCACGCTGACCTGGGGGGTCGAGCGCCATCCCGTGATGCTGGCGGTCTGTTTCGTGGGCATCGGCTTCGGGGTGCAGGTGGCGCTGCTGGCCGCCTCGGACACGATCATGGCCGCGGCCCCGGAGGCCCAGGCGGGCGGCGCCGCGGCCATCGAGGAGACCGCGTACGAGCTGGGCGCCGGCCTGGGCGTGGCCGTGCTCGGCACGATCACCACCATCGTGTACGCCCCCGGCCTGCCCGCCGTGCCCGGTGTGTCCGCGGGCGGCATGGACGAGGCCAGGCAGTCGCTGGCCGCGGCCGCCCACGTGGCCCACGAGGTCGGCGGCAGCACGGGCGGCGCGTTGCTCGACGCGGCGCGGTGGGCCTTCGTGAACGCCCTGCACACGACCGTGGTCGTCAGCGTCGTCCTGCTCAGCCTGACCGCCGTCGCGGTGGCCGTGCTGCTCAGCCGTGATTGAGGTGTGCCATGTCACCATTAGGGCAGACAACAACCGTGAAACAGGTCTTTCGTGATCTTGCCGCGTTAGTCGCCCGCGTCGGCGTGGGCGGTATTTTCTTCGCCAATGGCTGGACCAAGCTGGAAGACGGGCTGAAAATCACCGGGGCGAAGTTCCTGGAGCAGGGTGCGCCCGCGCCGGGCGCCTGGGCCACGGTCACCATGCTCGCCGAGCTCATCGGCGGCGCGCTGCTCATCGCCGGGCTGGCGGTCTCCACCACCGGCCTGGTCCTCTTCGCCGAGGCGCTGGCGGTCTTCGTGGTGGCGCCGCCGCTCAATCCGATCACCATGAACGAGCTGATCCTGCTCGGCGCCGCCGCACTCCTGCTCGCCGTGGTCGGGGCGGGGCGGGTGTCGGTGGATCACATGGTCGTGATCCGGCGCAGGGAGTCGGAGGCGGCCAACGAGTTCGCCGCCGACACCGAGGCCGAACGGGTCATCGCCTCGCTGCGCGACCCGGACAAACCCGCTGATACCCCCGCCGCGCAGGAGGATCCGCCCGCCCCGGCGGGTGAGGACCCGGCCCCCCATCCCCGTCCGGCGAAGGGCGAGCCGGAGCCGGCCCGTCCGGCGAAGGGCGAGCCGGAGGCCCCCGCTCCCGCCCCCGTTCCCGCCGAGGGCGACACGCTGGTGGCGGGCCGTAAGAAGCCCCCGGCCCGCGGCCGCCGCCCCGCCACCGACTGACCGAGCGGGGGGCGCGCATGGCGGCCAGGGCGGGCAGAGCGCGCGCGATCTACGTGCGCTGCCCGTACGTGCTCACGGACTACTTCGGGCTCATCGTCTCCTCGGTGGGGGAGACCATCGAGCCGCACGGCAGGCAGATGATCCTCGGCGCGGGGGAGGCGGCCCAGCGCTCCGCGGTGCTGCCCGCCCTGCCCGGCCGCCAGGGCGTCGCGGGCGCGGTCCTCATCCTGCGGCCCGAGCCCGGCGAGGAACTCCTACGCCTGCGCGACCGCCGCTTCCCCTTCGTGGTGATCGACCCGAGGACCCCGCCGCCGAAGGACATCGTGGCCGTCTCGGCCGCCTACTTCGCCGGCGAGCTGCTGGACCTGCCCGAGCCGCCGACGGCGCTGGTGGCGTTCAACGACAAGATGGCGGTCGGGGCGCTGTGGGCGGCGGCCGAGCGGGGGCTGCGCGTCCCCGGAGACCTGTCGGTGGCGGGGTTCGACGACATCGACGTCGCCACGGCGACCTCACCGCCGCTCACCACCGTGCGCCAGCCGCTGGCGGAGATGGGCCGGATGGCGGTCACGCTGCTGATGCGGCTGCTCGGCAGGCACACCCTGGAGGCGCTGCACGTCTCGCTGGGCACCGAGGTGATCGTCCGCGGCTCCACAGGCCCGGTCCCGCGCTGACCGCCCGCCCGCACCACCGCGACCTTCACCTGGTCGGCACGCAGACCGGAAACCCGGGTGGCGGCGGAGGCACGATCGTCGGCCTGGCGGGCAAGTGCGTGGACGTGGCCGGGGGGAGCAACGCCGACGGCGCCGCCGTACAGCTCTACACCTGCAACGGCAGCGCCGCCCAGTGGTGGACCCGCCCGGGCGACGGCACGCTGCGCGCGCTCGGCAAGTGCCTCGACGTGGTCGACCGCGGTACGGCCAACGGCGGCCGGCTGCCGTTGTGGTCGTGTTCCGGCGGTGCCAACCAGAAGTGGACGCTGACCTGAGCCACCGCCCGGCTCACATGCCCGCCGTGAGCCGGGCCACCACCCGCATCTTGTTCATCGCGTCCAGCGCCGCCACCTTGTACGACTCCGCCAGCGTCGGATAGTTGAACACCGCGTTGACGAGGTAGTCGACCGTGCCGCCGCACCCCATGACCGTCTGCCCGATGTGCACCAGCTCCGTCGCCCCCGTGCCGAACACGTGCACGCCCAGCAGCCGCCGGTCCTCGGAGGAGACGAGTAACTTGAGCATCCCGTACGAGTCGCCGATGATCTGCCCCCTGGCCAGCTCCCGATACCGCGAGATGCCCACCTCGAACGGCACCTTGTCCCGGGTGAGCTCGTCCTCCGACTTCCCGACGAAGCTGATCTCCGGGATGGTGTAGATCCCGATGGGCGGCAGCTCGCGCAGGTCCTCGACCGGCTCACCGCACGCGTGCTGGGCGGCCAGCCGGCCCTGCTCCATGGACGTGGCCGCCAGCGCCGGGAAGCCGATCACGTCGCCCACCGCGTAGATGTGCGGGACCTTCGTGGCGTAGTTCGCGTCCACGGCGATCCGGCCCCGGTCGTCGGCCTCCAGGCCCGCCGCCTCCAGGCAGAGCTCGGCCGTCTTGCCCTGCCGGCCGGCCGAGTACATGACGCAGTCGGCGGGGATCTTCTTGCCGCTCTCGAGCAGGGTCAGCGCCCCGCCGGGGCGGCGCTCGACGGCTGCCACGCTCTCGCCGAACCTGAAGGTCACCGCGAGGTCGCGCAGGTGGTATTTCAGCGCCTCCACGATCTCCAGGTCGCAGAACTCCAGCATGCGCTCGCGCCGCTCCACCACCGTCACCTTGGTGCCGAGGGCGGCGAACATGGAGGCGTACTCGATGCCGATGACCCCGGCGCCCACCACGACCAGGGTCTCGGGGACACGGTCGAGGTGCAGGATGGCGTCGGAGTCGATGACGGTCCTGTCGTCGAACTCGACGGTGTCGGGACGGGCGGGCGAGGTGCCGGTGGCGATCACGATCTTGTCGGCGGTGACCTTCGCCTCTTCGATGTTCCCCTGCTCACGGGTGATCCCGATAGTGTGCGCGTCCAGGAACCGCCCGGTGCCCGGCAGCACGGTCACGTGGTTGCGGCCGAGCTGGCTGCGGATCACCTGGACCTCGCGGCCGATCACGTGCTGGGTGCGCATCCCGAGGTCGGCCACCGTGATCTCGTCCTTGACGCGGTAGCTGGCGCCGTACAGGTCGCGCTGGTTGAGCCCCGTGAGATAGAGCACGGCCTCTCTCAGGGTCTTGGACGGGATCGTCCCGGTGTTGATGCAGACGCCGCCGATCATGTGCCGTTTCTCGACCACCGCCACTTTCTTGCCGAGCTTCGCCGCCGCGATCGCGGCCTTCTGCCCACCCGGTCCCGAGCCCAGGACCACTACGTCAAAGTCCGCCACGCCCTCCAGTCTGCGGGTGCCGTGTGAACGGGGAAAGACCTGTCTGGGAGACTCCGGGTTATGTCGCGTCCCTTTACTCAGGTCGATGTCTTTCCCACCGACGCGCCTTACCAGGGCAACCCGCTGGCGGTCGTGCTGGACGCCGAGGGGCTGGACACGGAGGAGATGCAGCGGTTCGCCAGGTGGACCAACCTGTCCGAGACCACGTTCCTGCTGCCGCCCACCACGTCCGAGGCCGACTACCGGGTGCGGATCTTCACCCCGGTGAGCGAGCTGCCCTTCGCCGGGCACCCGACGCTGGGCTCCTGCCACGCCTGGCTGGAGGCGGGCGGCCGGCCGCGTTCCGAGACCGAGATCGTGCAGGAATGCGGGGCCGGGCTCGTCCGTGTGCGCAGGACGGACGAGGGGCTGGCGTTCCAGGCGCCGCCGCTGCTGCGCTCGGGCCCGGTGGAGGAGGAGCTCGCCGAGCGGATCGCCGAGTCCCTGAGGATCAAGCGGGGCGACATCGTGGACATCGAGTGGGCCGACAACGGTCCCGGCTGGATCGGGGTGCTGCTCGCCGACGCCGAGTCGGTGCTCGCACTGCGGCCGGGGCTGGTTACGCACGACATCGGCGTGGTGGGGGCCCACCCGGCGGGCTCGCCGTACGCGTTCGAGGTGCGGGCGTTCTTCCCGTACCAGGGTGCCACCGTGGAGGATCCGGTGACGGGCAGCCTGAACGCGTCCCTCGCCGGATGGCTGCTGCGGACGGGCCGGGCCACGGCTCCCTACGTGGCCCGGCAGGGAACCGCGATCGGGCGCTCGGGGAAGATCCACGTCTCCACCGGCCCCGAGGGCGAGGTGTGGGTGGGCGGCGCCTCCATCACGAGCGTCACCGGCCGCGTCGAGTTGTGAACCGTACTTCGTCGCCCGGCCTGAGCTGGGCGGCGACGGCCAGGTCCGCGGCGTGTACGACGGCGATGACCGGATAGCCGCCGGTCGGCGGGTGGTCGGCCAGGAAGACGATCGGCTGCCCGCTCGGCGGCACCTGGACGGCCCCCACGACCATGCCCTCGCTCGGCAGCTCGCCGTCCCTGCCCCGGGCCAGCTCGGGCCCGCGCAGGCGGACGCCGACGCGGTTGCTGTCCTGGCTGACCTCGTAGGGCCGCGCGCACATCAGCTCCAGCGCCCCCGGGACGAACCAGTCGTCGCGCGGCCCCGGCAGCACCCGCAGCACGGGCGGCCGCGGCTCGGGCGGCGGCGCCAGATCCGCGTGGATCTCCCCCTGGGGCGGGCCGACGGGCAGCAGCGTGCCCGCCCGCAGCGGCTCGGGCCCGAGCCCCGACAACGAGTCGGTGGACCGGCTGCCGAGCACCGGCTCGACCGCGATCCCCCCGCGCACGGCCAGATAGGTACGCAGCCCGCGCGCGGGCGCCCCCAGCCGCAACTCCCCGCCCGCGGGCACCCAGAACGGCACTCCCATCGCCGCGTCCAGCGGCGCGCCCGCCAGCGCCGCCCACGCCCCCTCACGGAAGCGGAACCTGGCCAGGCCGAACGTCAGCTCGATCCCCGCCAGCCCCTCCGGGTTGCCCACCAGCCGGTTGGCCAGCTTCAGGCTCTCCATGTCGGCCGCCCCCGACCGGGGCACGCCCAGGTGGGCGTAGCCGGGCCGCCCGAGGTCCTGGACGGTCGCGTACGGGCCGGGCGCCAGGACCTCGATCATGCGCTGTCCGGCTCGAACCGCACCCGCATGCCCGGCCGGAACAGCGAGGGCGGATCGGCCGCCACGTCCCACACCCGCACGGACGTGCGCCCGAGCAACCGCCACCCACCCGGCGAGGGCCCCGGATAGACCGCGGAGTAGGGCCCCGCCACCGCCACCGACCCCGCCGGCACCGAGGTGCGCGGCGTGTCCAGCCGGGGCATCTCCAGCAGCGGGTCCAGCCCGGTGAGATAGGCGAACCCCGGGGCGAACCCCAGCCACCCCACCACCAGCTCCCGCCCGCAGTGCCGGGAGACCACCTCCGCCACGGAGATCCCCGCGAGCTCCGCCACCGAGTCGAGATCGGCCCCGTCATAGACCACCGGGATCCTCACCACGGGCCCCTCGGCCGCCGCCGAGCCGCGCCGGCCGCGCTCGCGGTCCACGACCGCCTCCAGCCGGGCGCGCAACCGCCCCTGATCCGCCCCCGGCGCCACCACGAGCACGGTCTCGGGCCCTGGCAGGATCTCCACGACCCCCTCGGGCCGCTCGGCCCGGAGCGCCGCGTGCACCCGATGTGACAGCTCCAGCGAGCCGGTCTCCACGAGCAGCCCGTGCTCCCCGGCGGCACGGATCACGCGAACGCCTGCAGGACCACTCCGGCAGCCAGCAACTCGTCCCGCACCGCCTGCGCCAGCCGGACCGCGCCAGGCGTGTCTCCGTGGACGCAAATGGACCGGGCGGAAATAGGGACAGAACTCCCGTCTACGGCCATCACAGAGCCGTCCACGGCCATCCGGCGGGCCCGGGCGGCCACCTGACCGGCGTCGTGGATGACCGCGCCCGGCTCGCGCCGCGGCACCAGCATCCCCTCGGGGGTGTAGGCCCGGTCGGCGAACGCCTCGCTCACCGTCGGCACCCCCTCGCCGGCCGCCACCTCGTGCACCACCGAGCCGGGCAGTGTGAGCACCGGCAGCGCCGGGTCGTAGTCGGCCACCGCGTCGATCACCGCGGACGCCTGCGTCTTGTCGCGGCAGATGCGGTTGTAGAGCGCGCCGTGCGGCTTGACGTAGGACACCCGGCCGCCCATCGCCCTGGCGATGCCGTCGACGGCCGCGAGCTGGTAGAGCACCTCGGCGCACAGCTCCTCCGGCTCGACGTCCATCTCCCTGCGCCCGAAGTGCGCCAGGTCCCGGTAGGACACCTGTGCCCCGATCGCCACGCCGCGGTCCACGGCCGCCGCGCACGTGCGCCGGATGGTCACCGGGTCGCCCGCGTGGAATCCGCACGCCACGTTGGCACTTGTGACCACGTCGAGCAGCGCCAGGTCGTCGCCGAGCCGCCAGATGCCGAAGCCCTCGCCCAGATCCGCGTTGAGGTCGATCACCATGCCCCCATCATGGCTTATGGCCGCCTCGGCACGACGAACAATGTCTGCGTCGCCCGGCGCTTTGATAGCGTCTCCGTGGTTGAACGGGCAGGGCTTGTCCGTCGCCTACCTCAGCTGAGGGAAGCGAGAAGCTGCTCCCTCCAGGGAGCGGAGGAGTCACGCAGATCCACTCGCCGCGAGGGATCGTCAGGCACGTTCACGAACACGTGCGTGGTGGAGTCGACGTCGAGCCGACGCCGTCGCGCTATTGGCGAATAGCGCCAGGCGCTCCAGCGGCGTCGTCTCCTCGCCCCCGACCAGGAGGATGGTCAGCTTGCCCAAGGCCGTGGCCAGGCCGGTCACGCCGGGATGGCCGGTGACGAAACGCCAGTCGAGCGCCCTGCCGTGCCCGAAGCCGGAGCCCAGCCACGAGCGGGCGTGCTCCTCGGAACGCGGCGGGATGGGCGGCGGGGGTCCCGGGACGGGCGTGGCCGGGGTGCGGTCGCGGCGGGCTCGTGGACGATCAGCGCGGTCACGGGCCCCATGTGCTGGGTGCCGGGATCCCACGGCCCCTGGGTGCGCTCCGAAGCCTGGTATCGGCCGGCGCCCAGGTGCGTGTACATCGCCATAGAAGGAGACTCTAGTGGCTCAGATCTCGTCGGGGATGTCGGCGATGTCGTCGAGTGCCGCCGCCAGCTCGTCGGGGTCGCCGCCGATCCGCTCGGCGATCTCGATCAGCACGTGCAGCACGTCATGTCGGTCGTGGCCGAGGTCGAGCAGACGCTGCGCGGCCTCCCACAACTGCGGCGGGTCGCCCTCCCACAGCCGCGTTGCGATCTCCTCGTGCCAGGCCAGGTGCTCCTGATCGATCGCGCCGCCGTGGTCGAGCTCGAGTAACGTACGGCGGTCGGCCTCGTCGGCGGGGTTGAGCCGGTCGAGCTCGATCCCGTTGTGCGTGCCCTGCAGGTAGGGGAAGGCGAAGACCCGCCGCGCCAGCGCCGACAGGTCGCCGTCCGGCAGCAGCCGCTCCAGCAGCGGCCGGTCCAGCCCGAACGACGTCGGATCCCGGTAGGCCTCGGGGAACTTGCCGATGGCCTCCCACACGGCGTCGAGCGTGGCCTTCAGCCCCTGCTCGGGCAGCCCGTTGCGGCGGGCGGCGAACCGCACCCACGCCGACATCACGTGCGGCATCGCCTCCTGCTCGGCCACGCTCAGCATCACCTTGCGCGGCAGCCAGTCCAGCAGGAACGTCTGGCACTTGGTCGGGCTGACCCGCAGCGGCCGGTTGAAGTCCTGCTCGCACCCGTAGTCGATGATGTGGTCGGCGCAGCGTGAGGCCGATGACGGGTCGGACAGGTGCTCGGCCGCGTCGGAGGCCAGGAACTCCGCCGCCAGCATGGCCCGCCGTTCCCTGCTGTACGGGGCCTCGATGTGCAGCGGCGCCGGCCGCTTGCGCCCCGGGGGCAGCGCCTTGAGCCGGGCGCGGGCGAAGGCGTGGTAGGAGCTGTAGCTCTCGCTCACCGGCGGTGGCGTCTTCGGCTCCCTGGTGGCCTTCATCGCCGATTCCAGCAGGGCCCTGGCCTGCTCGGGCTGGACCTCCTCGAACAGCAGCAGCGGATTGCCCGCCGCCTCGGCCCTGGCCTGCTCCAGCAGCTTGTCGACCTGCGAGGACACCCAGGCGTCGCGGGCCATGCCGCTCATGTTGTAGTCGACGACCATGACGAGCGCGTGCAGGTCCTCGGGCAGTGAGTTCTCGTTCCAGCGGTAGGCGAAGGTGCAGATCACCGTGTCCTGGTCGCCATAGGCGTCGCGGGAGACGTAGCAGCCGGCCGGTTTGACGGCGCCCACCCGGTCGGCCCAGCCCGGCCTGGCCACGCCCGACTCCATCATGGCCAGCGCCGCGCCCTCGGCCTTGGCGCCCTGGCGGGCCGTGCCGAGGTAGGCCAGGCACATGAGCAGCGTGAGAGAGGCCGGCGTGCCCGCCTTGGCGGCGTAGTCGACCAGACCCTCGCCGAGCACCTGCTCCACGTCACCGCCCCTGACCCGCCTGCCCCACCAGGCGCCGATCATGTCGGAGACCATCAGCTCCGCGTCCAGCGGGCTGCGTACGGCCAGCAGCTCGCGAGCCGCCTGCACCATCTCCTGGAACACGTCGTCCGGCGAAGTGCTCTCCCTGGGATCTCGTCGGTGTCGGCGCACGCCCTCACTCTCTCGTATTCCAGGCGCAAACGGTGCGTAGAACACGGCCTGGTGACCCCGATGTTATCGGGGAACCTCCTCGCGCCCCAGGGTACGACGGCGCGGACGCCGCGGGCACGCGTTCGGCAGGCCCCGGAGGCATGCCGCCGGACAGGCGCCGGGGCATGCGACCGGCAGGTACTGAGGCACGCGGGCCTTCGGTATGAGGGGTGCCTCTGATCTGGTGAGCCTGGTGCCTTGGGACTACCGGTGCCTTGGAACTGCTGGTGGTGCCTCGATCTGCTGGTGGTGCCTCAGCGGAGGCTTCGGGGCGGAGGCGCGGAGTTGACGATCGCGAGCAGGTGCTCGCGAGCGATGCGCTCCACGATTTCGGGCGTCGCTGAGATGCCCAGGTGCTGTGCGCACGCGCACACGTCGGCGACACAGCGGTCGATCGTGTCCACGGGCACGGTCAGGAACTCTTCGGCCAGCTTGAGACTGACCGGCTCCCTGAGGAACCGTGTGGCCAGAGCGAGCATAGATGTGAGATTCCTCTGGAGACCTGGGGGCAAACCCCCAGGAACGTCTACAGGGCGACTTGCGCTCTCATTTCACTCTTTCTCGGGACTCTGTCAAGGCTCTGCGGAGCCTGTGTTCACTTCACCCGGTGCGCATTCATGCAAAGCTGTCTCCATGCGCATCCAGCTCGCCCAGCGGAGCGAGGCAGACGAGCTCCTCGGCCGCAGCCCGCTCGCCCTGCTCGTCGGCATGCTGCTCGACCAGCAGGTCCCCATGGAGTGGGCGTTCACGGGGCCTTACACGATCTCGCAACGGCTGGGGCACGATCTCACCGCCGCGGAGATGGCCTCCTATGATCCCGAGGCGTTCGCCGCGCTGCTGGCGGAGAAACCGGCCGTGCACCGCTACCCCAAATCCATGGCGGGCCGGGTCCAGCAGCTCGCGGCCTACCTCGTGGAGCACTACGACGGGCAGCCGGAGCGGATGTGGGCAGGGGTGGCGGACGGCAAAGAGTTGCTGAAACGATTGATGGCCCTCCCGGGATACGGCAAGCAGAAGGCCCAGATCTTTTTGGCATTGCTGGGTAAGCAACTCGAGGTCCAGCCGTCAGGCTGGCGCGAGGCGGCCGGACTCTACGGCGAGGAGGGGTCATACCGTTCGGTGGCCGACGTGGTCGACCCCGACAGCCTGACCCGCGTGCGCACAGCCAAGCAGGAGGCCAAGCGCGCGGCGAAGGCCCAGTAGGAAGGCCCGTAGGCGGGCCCGACAATCCTGCGCTGTAACCTGATCTTGCTGCGCAATGTGGAGCTACTTTGACAGGATGCGTTGACCCTAAAGGCGACCCGGCCGCGACGGGGGCTTCCGTCCACACATGCCCATCGCCGATGATGTACTGCAGAATCCGGTCGCCCGGAGCTGCGCTACGCCGATACACAGTTATGGAGATGTGCCGCGTGGGAGACCCTGGCACGCGACGGAGGTGCCGACCATGAGCGCCGAGACCTCCGTTCCCCGTCCCCGGGAGTCGGATGTGGACATCTCAGACTCCGCCCTCTTCAAGGGCATGCTGTCGGAGGCCGAGTTCGCCTTCGCGTTCTTCGACGGCGATGGCCGCGTCCAGCGGGTCAACGACGTGTTCAGCGATGTCGTCAACGTGCCCGCGGACCACATGATCGGCCGTCAGCCCGTGGAGGTGCTGGCCGCCGACCTCAGCCAGATCATCACGCACGCCGTACAGGCCGTCATCGAGAGCGACGCGCCGGTCACCGAGAGCCGCGTGCGGGTGCGCTCGGCGGAGGGCGACACCCGGCACTGGTCGCTGTCGTTCTCACCGGTCCACGACGAGGCGGGGGAGCTGCGGGCGATCGCCCTGGTCGGGCTCGACGTGACCGAGAGCCGCCAGACCGAGGAGGCGCTGCGCCGCAGCGAGGAGCGCTACCGGTCGCTGGTCGAGGCGCAGTCGCAGCTCGTCTGGATCACCTCGCCCACCGGGGCCGTCGTCGAGGACGCGCCGCAGTGGCGCGCCATCACCGGCCAGGGGCTGGAGGAATACCTCGCCAGCGGCTGGCTGGAGGTCGTGCACCCCGAGGAGCGCCAGCAGACCGAGGAGGCCTGGCGGGAGGCGCTGCGCGGGCGGACCATGTTCGAGTGGAACTACCGGGTGCGCACCCGGGCCAGCGGCTACCGCCACTTCGAGGTGCGGGCCGTGCCGATCATCCGCCACGGCCGGGTCGTGGAGTGGGTCGGCGCCAACACCGACGTGACCCCGCAGCGCGAGGCCGAGGAGATGCGCGGCCGGCTGACCGACCAGCTCGGCGCCGCGGCGCTGCGCACCGCCCGGCTGCAGGGCGCCACCGCGATGCTGGCCGAGGCGCTCACGGTGGAGCAGGTGGTCCAGGTCATCATCGACGTGGGCCGTACGGCCCTGGCGGCCGACCGCTCGGCGGTCGCGCTGCTCGACACCGACCGCGCGGCGCTCAAGCTGATCAACGGCGAGGGTGTGCCCGAGGCGTCCGGGGTGGCCGGCGAGGAGATCCCGCTGTCCAGCTCCAGCGTCATGACCATGGCGGTCAACAGCCGCCGGCCGGTGTTCGCCGAGTCGCCCGAGTCGCTGAAGGCCCAGCTCCTGGAGGCGGGTGGCGAGGAGGAGATCCTGGCCAACTACCTCTTCCACAGCGACGAGCGGGCCTGGGTCGGCCTGCCGCTGCTCGCGGCGGGACGAGCACTCGGCGCGCTGCGGTTCTCCTTCACCAGGCCGCAGAAGATCTCCCAGGAGGACGGCGTCTTCCTGGAGGCGCTGGCCGGCCAGTGCGCGCTGGCGGTCGAGCGGGCCACGCTGTTCGAGCGCGAGCACCGCACCGCCGAGACGCTGCAGCGCAGCCTGCTGCCCGACCGCCTGCCCGTGGTCAAGGGCCTGGAGCTGGCCCAGCGGTTCCGCTCGGGCAGCCGCCACGTCCAGGTCGGCGGCGACTGGTACGACGCGTTCGTGCTGCAGGACGGGCGGGTCGCGGCGGTCGTGGGCGACGTCATGGGCAAGGGCGTCAAGGCCGCGGCGGGCATGGGCCGCATCCGCAACGCCATGCGGGCGCTGGCGCTGACCAACCCGCCGCCAGCGGCCGTGCTCACCGGTCTCGACCGCGTATTCGAGGCCACCGAAGAAGAGGAACAGGTCACGACCCTGGCCTACATGGTCGTCGAGCCGGTGACCGGCGAGGGCACGCTGGCCCTGGCCGGTCATCCGCCGCCCGTCCTGGTTTCGCCGCAGGGCACGGCGATCCTCTGCGACGCGGAGCCCGGCACTCCGCTAGGCTGGCCGACCAGTCGCAGGCAGTTCCGGTTCGTGGTGCCGCCCGGCCATACCGCCGTGCTCTACTCCGACGGACTCGTGGAGAACAGGAAGCGCGGGCTGGATGCCGGACTGGCAGAGGTTTGCAGTGTTGTGACCGAAGCGCCGCCTGAGGTCGTCAGTAGTCCGCATATGTTGCTGGACTTCCTGGTTGATCGAATGTTGTCTGGATATGAACAGGATGATGACGTTACCGCCCTGGCCATCCACGTGCCGCCCGCCACGAAGAGTGACTGAATGAAACAGTCATAACGGTTGCTTTCGGGTATCAGTGCCCCGCTTACGTACGCACTACTGTCTTGGTCGGCCTAGGGTGGAGGTCAACCGCCGGGAGGTGGCCGTATGGAGTGCGGGGTCATGCCAGAATGCTGTGCAGGTCCGTCGCGGTCCGCACGGCCTCACCGATCTCCGAGAGAGGCAACAGCCCCCCAGCGGGCATCTGGGTCCATTGTCGCCACGCGTTCGTTCGAGAGGTGTTCGTGTCGCCTGCAAGTTCGACTCGCTCGAAGCCACAAGAGCTGAACGAGCCCGTCATTCAGCGACTGCTCGAGCGTGGGCGCTCGCAGGGTTTCCTCGAGTCTGAGGATGTTCGTCAGGCCTTCGAGGAGGCGGACATCCCCATGTCGCACGCCGCCGCGTTCTTGCGGAACCTCAGCAAAGAGGGCGTGACCGTGGTGGTGACCGCCGCGGATTCGGCTGCGCCGAAGAAGTCTCGTGGTCCAGCAAAGCGCCGCACCGCCGCCCCCGTCAAGACCAAGACGGCGGCAGCCGCCAAAGAGCAGCAGCCCGAGACCGTGACCGCGGTCGTGGGCACCGCTGAAGCCGAGCCGGCCGCCAAGAAGGCGGCCCCTGCCAAGAAGGCCGCTCCGGCGGCCAAGAAGGCCGCGGCCCCCGCCGCCGCCAAGAAGGCCGAGCCGAAGAACGGTGGGCCTGCCGAGACCAAGCCGAAGGCGCCCGAGGGCTCCAGGGCCGACTCCGACGACGACGAGGACATCGAGCTCGACGGCGACGTGGAGCTGGAGGACCTCGAGGATCTCGACGTCGAGGACGACGAGATCGTCGGTGAGTCCGACTCCGAGGGCGACTCCGACGACGACTCCGAGCCGGAGTCCGAGGACGAGGCCGAGCCCAAGGCCGCCGAGGTCGCCGTCGAGAAGGGCGAGGACGAGGTCCTCATCCTCTCCGACGACGACGATGACGCCCCGGTCGCGCAGGTCGCCGCCGCCGGCGCCACCGCCGACCCGGTCAAGGACTACCTCAAGCAGATCGGTAAGGTCCCCCTGCTCAACGCCGAGCAGGAGGTCGAGCTGGCCAAGCGCATCGAGGCGGGTCTGTTCGCCGAGGAGCAGCTCGGCAGCGGCGAGACCGACGGGCTGCCGGTCGACGTCCGGGCCGAGCTGGAGTGGATCGCCGAGGACGGCCGCCGTGCCAAGAACCACCTGCTGGAGGCCAACCTCCGGCTCGTGGTCTCGCTGGCCAAGCGCTACACCGGGCGCGGCATGCTGTTCCTCGACCTGATCCAGGAGGGCAACCTGGGCCTGATCAGGGCCGTGGAGAAGTTCGACTACACCAAGGGCTACAAGTTCTCCACCTACGCCACGTGGTGGATCCGGCAGGCGATCACGCGTGCCATGGCCGACCAGGCGCGGACCATCCGCATCCCGGTCCACATGGTCGAAGTGATCAACAAGCTGGCCCGCGTCCAGCGGCAGATGCTGCAGGACCTGGGCCGCGAGCCCACGCCGGAGGAGCTGGCTCGTGAGCTGGACATGACCCCCGAAAAGGTGGTCGAGGTCCAGAAATACGGCCGCGAGCCGATCTCCCTGCACACCCCGCTGGGTGAGGAGGGGGACAGCGAGTTCGGTGACCTCATCGAGGACTCCGAGGCCATCGTGCCGGCCGACGCCGTCAGCTTCACGCTGCTCCAGGAGCAGTTGCACTCCGTTCTCGACACGTTGTCGGAGCGGGAGGCGGGCGTCGTGTCGATGCGCTTCGGCCTGACGGACGGACAGCCGAAGACGTTGGACGAGATCGGCAAGGTCTACGGGGTGACGCGCGAGCGCATCCGCCAGATCGAGTCGAAGACCATGTCCAAGCTGCGCCACCCGTCGCGCTCCCAGGTGCTGCGGGACTACCTGGACTGACCAACGCTCATCCACCCATCGCCCCGCCCGGGCTCATCCGGGCGGGGCGATGGTATTTCTGAGGATCGTTTCGGGTGGGATGGGGTTTCCGGGGACTCGTGTCGGGGTGGGGCAGCCGGGCAGGAGCAGAGAGCGGGCGCGCCAGCGGGTCGGTTGGGTATTGCTCGTGGCGGGGGCGCCTGGCCAGGAGGTCCGCTCTTTCTGGTTCTCGCCTGGCGAAGTCGTGCGCGCGGTCGTATGCCGGCTTGCCCACATGCCCGCAGGCGGTCCCTGCGGCGTCTCTCAGGCGTGATCTCGCGGTCCGGGTGCTGGACGGCGCATCACACGTGGAAGCCTCTTGTGTGCCATCCTGCGGCCGGCCGGTCCTGCGGCCGGCCACTGCGCGTCCACTCACAGCCAGCCCATCCCGCAGGCGACCCTCTCGCGTGCCGTCCGCGACAGCCCGTCTCCTGGAAGCGGGGTGTTGGACCGTCCACCGGAAATGGGTCGCTTGGGTGTGTCGTCCCGTTTGGGTCTAGGCAGGGCCGGTGAGGTGGACGTCGAGGGTCCAGGGGCGGTTCGGGCGTGGGGGAGCGGTCAGGTCGACGGTGTAGCCCAGGGCGTCGAGGGTTTTGGCTAGCTCGTCGGGGGATGAGGGGGTGGTGTCCTGGTGGAGGAGGGCACGGGCGATTTCTCCTCGGGTGGCCTTGGCCATGTGGCTGACGACCTTGCCGTCCCGGAACACCCGGACCGTCACCGAACGCGAGCCGGGCTGCCAAGCCCCCGTGTACGTGGCCGAGCGGAGGTCCACCACCAGCCCGGAGACCCGGTCCAGTTCCTTCGTGATCTGGGGGCGCCAGAAGGCCGCCAGACCCCCGAGCGGCGGAAGGTTGACGCCCATCGAGAGGCGGTACGGAGGGATCCGGTCTGTGATCTTCACCACACCCCAGAGGCCGGAGAAGATCAGCACGGAATCCTCCGCGCGCCGTCTCGCATCGCTGTCCAGGGTGTCCAGACCGAGGTTGTCGTACAGCACGCCGGTGTAGAGGGCGGCGGCCGGGAGGGTGGGGGCCGTCTTCAGGGCCGCGTTCTTGGCCAGTTCGCCCGCCAGGCCGGGGGTCAGGCCCAGCACGTCGAGGGCGTCGCGCCGTTTGGAGGCGCGTACGAGTGCGGTGATCACCCGCTTGCGGGTCCGGTCGAGGGCCGGGAAGGACAACTCTCCGACGGGCGGGCCGTCCCCTTCGTGGGCCTTGCCCTCGGACGGCGGCAACAACATCAGCACGACTGCCAACCTTACGGCGCCACCGCCTGTGACCGGGCCGTAGCCCGGATGAAGGCGGGGGAGAGCAGGTCAATTAGGCTGCGCGGGTGAATTTTGACCTACTTGTCCACGAGGCATGGCCCGCCTACGAGCAGCACGTCCACGAGGGGTGGGTGCTGCGTTATGCCGGGGGAGTGACCAAGCGGGCCAACTCGGTGCTGGCCCTGACCATCCCTCAGGATCTGGACGGGGCCATCGGCGCGGCGGAGGCGTTCTACCGGGAGCGCGGGCAGCGTTGTGTCTTCTCTATGGGGTCGAATTCCGCGCCCGGGCTGGAGGACGAACTGGCGCGGAGAGGCTACGGGCAGGTCGACTCGACGATCATCATGGCTGGTACGCCCCGCCTCGACTCCGCGAACGGGGACGGGAACGGGGGCGGGGATCGGGGGGGCGGCTCGGGGGTCAGGATCGCGGAGCGGCCGTGGCCGGGGTGGCTGGAGACATGGTGGACCGTGGACGGGCGTTTCGACAGCGCGGTCGAGGTCGCCGAGCGCATCTGCACCGGCGTGCCCGCCTGGTACGCGGCGTACGAGGAGGACGGGATGGCGCTGGCGGTGGGGCGGGGCGTGCCGCAGGGTGACACGCTCGGCATCTACTGCATGGCCACGTTGCCGCAGGCGCGCCGCCGCGGCCTGGCGCGCAAGGTGCTGCGGGCCCTGATGCGCCATGGCGGGACGAACTCCGCCTATCTGGTCACCACGGCACCCAACCAGGCCGCGCAAGCTCTCTATCGCAGTGAGGGCTTCGAGACCGCCGGACGCTATCACTACCGGGCCCTATGACGCCGTCCGCGTGACGTGGGCCGGAATCCGGCCGTGTGGGACGGGTGACCGGGCGTTGAGCGGGCGAAACGGGGCCTGGGGCCACGGTTTGAGCGTGCGACGGGAGCCCTCGCCCGGCCGGGGCCCCGGCCTGCCTGGACGTGGCCTCACCCGTGATGCGGGCTCGGACGTGATGCGGGCTCGGACGTGCGGACCGTGCTTCCTCAGGGAGGCCGTCGCGATGCGAATGACGGCCCGGGGAGTCGGCTGTGGCGAATGCGGAACGATGGCTCGGGAGGAGCCGGCCGGCCGTGTGGGCCAGGGATCCCTGCGAGGGTGGGCCGCGCGTGGTGGGTGCGGGCCGATGGAGTTTGGGCGTGCGGAACGGCGGCCCGGGTGTGCCGGGACCGCCGTCCGCGGTTGTGCAAATGAGTTATGTCATCACGACCAGCGCCAAGGATCAGCGCTCGTCGTTGGGGGCGATTGAAGAGGTTTCGCTGAGGCGAGCCGACTCGTCCAGGATGTCGGCACCCTTTTCACGCAACGCTGCGATGTGCTGACGCCCGTGATGGGCGCAGAACAACAGCTCCCCACCCACAGGGAGGGTTGCGCGAATATAGGCCTGGGCACCGCAGCGGTCGCAGCGGTCGAGGGCCGTCAGCGGCTTAACGGGGGCGAGAGCTCCAGTCACGTATCGCCTTTCGGGTCACCCCCGCCGAAGCGAGGATCTGGCGTCAGTCACTTGGAACAACATCTAACCGGACGTGGACGTTCCCAACCGCCTGGTCTCTACGCCCAGAGCAGAATGTGGCCCTTGGTAATGATGATCAGTCTGCTGGTAACGACAAACGTCGCGCCATGGCAAGCTTGTACGCGCGCGTACGGGAAGAACGGTAAGCTACGCACACGTGTTCGATGCCTAGATCAGGGGAGCTGGAGTGACGCTAGTGGAGGCGGGTTACACGGCTCGTCACCTGTCGGTGCTTGAGGGCCTTGAGGCGGTTCGCAAGCGACCGGGCATGTACATCGGGTCCACCGACAGCCGCGGGCTCATGCACTGCCTCTGGGAGATCGTGGACAACGGCGTCGACGAGGCGCTGGCCGGGCACTGCGACCGCATCGAGGTCGAGCTCTACGCGGACGGTTCCATCGAGGTCCGCGACAACGGGCGCGGCATCCCGGTCGACATCGAGCCGAAGACCGGCCTGGCCGGCGTCGAGCTCGTCTACACCAAGCTGCACGCGGGCGGGAAGTTCGGTGGCGGCGCCTACGCCGCCTCCGGCGGCCTGCACGGCGTCGGCGCCTCGGTGGTCAACGCCCTGTCCGCGCGGCTCGACGTCGAGGTCGACCTCGCCGGCCTCGTGCACGAGATCAGCTTCCGGCGTGGCGTCCCCGGCGTCTTCGACGGCGAGGGCCCCACCGCCAAGTTCAAGAAGAAGTCGGGGCTGCGGATCGGCGGCAAGCTGCCGAAGCAGGTCACCGGCACGCGGGTCCGGTTCTGGGCCGACAAGCAGATCTTCCTGCCGGACGCCGAGGTCTCGCTCGACGAGATCCACGTGCGCCTGCGCCAGACCGCCTTCCTGGTCCCCGGCCTGACCCTGGCCGTCTTCGACAGCAGGCAGGAGGAGCGCGTCTCGGAGGAGTTCCGCTTCGACGGCGGCATCTCCGAGTTCACCGAGTTCCTGGCCAGCGACGAGCCCGTCTGCGACGTGCTGCGCCTGCAGGGCGTGGGCCACTTCCACGAGACCGTGCCGGTCCTCGACGACCAGGGCCACATGACGCCCACCGAGGTGCAGCGCGAGCTCACCGTGGACGTGGCGATCCGCTGGGGCAAGGGTTACGAGTCGACCGTGCGCTCGTTCGTCAACGTGATCGCCACCCCCAAGGGCGGCACCCACCTCACCGGATTCGAGCGCGGCCTGGTCCGCACGGTCAACGAGCTGCTGCGCGAGACCCGCCTGCTGAAAAACGGCGACGACCCGGTCAACAAGGAGGACATCTCCGAGGGCCTGACCGGCGTGGTCACGGTGAGGGTGCCGGAGCCGCAGTTCGAGGGCCAGACCAAGGAGGTGCTCGGCACCTCGGCGGCCACCCGCATCGTCTCCCACGTGGTCTCGCGAGAGCTCAAGGAGCTGTTCGCCAACCCGCCGCGCGGCTACAAGCAGCCGCTGCGGGCCGTTCTGGAGAAGATCGTGGCCGCGGCCAAGGCGCGCATCGCGGCCCGCGAGCACCGCGACAACCAGCGGCGCAAGAGCGTGCTGGAAAACTCCGCGCTGCCCGCGAAGCTGGTCGACTGCCGCAGCAACGCCGTGGACCGCAGCGAGCTGTTCATCGTCGAGGGTGACTCGGCGCTGGGCACGGCCAAGCTGGCCCGTGACTCGGAGTTCCAGGCTCTGCTGCCGATCCGGGGCAAGATCCTCAACGTGCAGAAGGCGTCCGTGAGCGACATGCTCAAAAACGCCGAATGTGCCGCCATCATCCAGGTGGTCGGGGCCGGCTCCGGGCGCTCGTTCGAGATCGAGGCCGCCCGCTACGGCAAGGTCATCCTGATGGCCGACGCCGACGTGGACGGCGCGCACATCCGCACCCTGCTGCTGACGCTCTTCCACCGCTACATGCGGCCGATGCTGGAGGCGGGGCGGGTGTTCGCCGCCGTGCCGCCGCTGCACCGCATCGAGCTGACCAATCCCGGCCGGGGCAAGGACAAATACATCTACTGCTACTCCGACGCCGAGCTGCACAAGGTGCTGCGTGACCTGGAGCGGCGGGGCAAGCGGTGGAAGGATCCGGTGCAACGCTACAAGGGTCTGGGTGAGATGGACGCCGACCAGCTCGCCGAGACGACGATGGACCCGCGGCACCGCATCCTGCGCCGGGTGCGCATCGAGGACGCCGAGGGTGCCGAGGGCATCTTCAACCTGCTGATGGGGAGCGACGTGGCGCCGCGGCGCGAGTTCATCGTCAACAGCGCGGCCGAGGTCGATCGCGATCACATCGACGCGTGAGAGCGCGGGTGCGGCCACAGCCGGTGTGCGACGGTGTGGCCGCCCCCTGGAGCTCATACGGCCTCGGCTGCATGAGATCCGGGCGCTTGCAGCGTGCGGGCGCGGGCTTCGGAGCGCTATCTCGCAGGGTGTGTCGTGCCATGGCGGGCTCCTGATCTTCGCGCCCGGTCACCGGCCGCCCGGCCCGGCCGCCTTGTGAGGCTGCCCGAGGTCCTGGTCACTCACAGCCGTTTTGCGGCTGGTCGCACGGACCCCGGGCGGAGAGCCAGTTTGGTCTGCTGGGGGCAGTCCGAGTGACCTGGTCAGATCGCGCGTCTCGGAGCGGCGGAGCTCGCCCCGTTGGCGGGTCCGCGGGTCGAGGTGCCCAGATGGTCGTCGGGGAGGGGGTGCGGGCGCGTCCGTCGTCAGTGCGGTGACGGTGTCAGGCGGCCCGTGTGGACGTCGTAGATCGCTCCGGCCACCGGGAGACCCTCCGGCAAGAACGGGGTGGTCCTGACGCGGATGAGGTCGTGACGGAGTGCCTCGTTCTGGTCGGGCACCGTGTGAAACTCCAGGCTGCGCGTGTCCACGCCGCGTTCGGAGGTCAGGGCGTGCACGTCCGAGTCCGTCACCTTGCTCATGCCGCAGTCCGTGTGGGGCATGACGAGCACCCGGTCCACCCCGAGCACGTAGACCGCCAGCACCAGCGTACGGAGCACGTCGTCCGTCACCCGGGCCCCGGCGTTGCGGAGGATCTTGGCGTCGCCCGCCTTCAGCCCCAGCAGCCCCAGCGGGTCGATGCGGGAGTCCATGCAGGTCACGACCGCCAGCCCGCGGGCGGCGCGGCCGGTCAACCCGGAGCTCCCGAACCTCTTGGCGAACTTCGCATTGGCGGCATACACGTCGTCGAACGAGCTCATGTCAAAAATGATCCCCTATGCCCTACGGATGGTCTTTTCCGGGGTGGCGACAGGCTGGAGTTGGCCAACCTCCCACGAAAACGCTTCACTTCGCGTGATGATGTCGTAGCCCTGTGTACGTCTTCGAAGAAGGTTGTCGTGAGTAGGTCCGAATCGCTCGCCGAGTATTTCCGTGTCCAGGCCCGGCGCCGCCTCGACCGTGTGGAGTCCAGGGACGACGGCCGCAACGCCAAGTGCGCCCTGGCCCTCCTCGACACCGCCGTCTACGCGGCCAGCCTCCCCGAGGACGACCCGCTGATTCTCGTGCTGGACGAGGCGGGTTGCTTCGGGCCGCTGGGGTGTGAGGGCTTCGATCCGGGGGAGGCCGGCAACCGGCTCGTCCGGCACTGGCAAGGCGGCGAGCCCCACGAACTGCTGCTCGCCCTCCCGGCCGCCATCGCCGCCGCCACCTGACGTTCGGTCGGGCTGCCGCATGAGGTCCGGCCAGGGCCGGTGCATCGTGCCCGGCCCGGCCGTGGCCGGTGAGGGCGTGCCGGGGTGACCGGGCTGCCGGCGTGGGTGGTCAAGGTTTGCGGCCGACGCCGACGTACCACCATTCGCTGCCCGCCAGTTCGGTCTCCCAGAGTTCGTCCGGCCGCCAGTCGGCCACGTGCGTCACCCCGGGATCGAGCACCTCGAACCCGTCGAACATGCGCGAGACCTGCTCATGGCTGCGGTGGACCAGCGGCGCGTCGGCCTTCTCGTACACCTCCCTGGCCGCCACCCCCACCTCTGGGTGGGCGTCGTCGGTGAGGTGGGAGATGATCAGCGCGCTGCCGGACGCCATGCGCTCGCGGAAGTCGGCGACCACCTGCCACGGGTCCTCCTTGTCGGTCAGGCAGTGCAGCAGGCCGAGGAACACCACCCCCACCGGCTTGGTGAAGTCGATCAGTTGCTTGGTCTCCGGGTGGTCCAGGATCGTCGCGGGCTCGCGCACGTCGGCGTGCACGATCGTGATGTTCGAGTCGGTGCCCGCCAGCAGGGCCCGCGCGTGCACGATCACCACGGGGTCGTAGTCCACGTAGACGACGTGCGCCTCCGGGTGCGTCTTGCGGGCGACCTCGTGCACGTTGTTCTGGTTGGGCAGCCCCGTGCCCAGATCGATGAACTGGTCGATGCCCTGCTGGGTCACATGACGGACGGCTCGGCCGAGAAAGCGGCGGTTGGCCAGGCAGATCTCCCTGCTGGGTCCCAGGGCCATGATCTTCTCCGCGGCCTCGCGATCGACCGCGAAGTTGTCCTTGCCGCCGAGGTAGTAGTCATACATGCGCGCTGCGTTGGGGATGCTCGGGTTGATCCCCTTCGGGACCCGCGAGGGGTTGGTCATCTCGGCCCTTCAGTAAGCACCGTTGGCTGCTTGGACCAGATGTTAACGCGCATGACTCTCATTTGTTGATCTTTCCTGCTAATCCCGGCGGTGCCTGAGCGCGTAATCAGTGCTGACGGCCGTGAGGATGAGCAGCCCCTCGACGATCGGCCGATAAGTGGAGTTCCAGCCGAGGAGGTTGAAGCCGTTCCCGATGAGCGTCAGGATCAGCACACCCACCATGCCCCGCCAGACGGCCCCCTGGCCGCCCAGGATGCTCGTGCCGCCGATCACGGCCGCGGCGATGGCGGTGAGCTCCAGCAGCGTGCCCATGTCCGCCTGGGCCGAGCCGCCGCGCGCGGCCAGCACCAGGCCGGCCAGCGCCGCGCAGACCCCGCCGGCGGCGAACACCGCGACGCGGACCCTGCCCACTCCGATGCCCGACAGCCAGGCCGCCGTGGGATTGCCGCCGACGGCATAGACGCGCCGCCCGAACGCGGTACACGACAGCAGCACCGTCGCCACCACGGCCACCGCCACCAGCAGCAGGGACGAGGCCGTGACGCCGCCCAGCACCGTGGGCCAGCTCAGCGACTGGAAGGCGGCCAGCCGCTCCGGCCCCGGATAGACGATCGCGCCGCCGGTGATCACGAGGGCCAGGCCGCGGTGCACGATGCCGAGCGCCAGCGTGGCGATGAACGAGTGCACCCGCGACAGCACCACGACCACGCCGTTCAGGGCGCCGAGCAGGCCGCCGGTGGCGACGGCGGCCGCGTACCCGGCGGGGACCCCGGCGCGCTCGGTGACGATCACCGCCACGATGGCGCTCACCGCGAGTACCGCGCCGGCCGACAGGTCGAAGACGCCGCAGATCACGCACAGGGTCATGCCGCACGCGAGCAGCCCGACGACGACGGCCTGGTCCAGCAGGTTGACGAGATTGCCGGAGGTCAGGAACGTGTCCGTGGACAGCGACAGCGCCACCACGAGCACGGCGACCGCCAGCACGATCCCGTAGTCGCGCAGGCGGAGCGTCGTCATTCGTCGTATTCGCCGGTCACCTGGGCGAGCGCTTCCTTGGTCCCCATGGCCTTGCCGGGGTCGAGATCGGTCGCGAGGTTCGTGGTGGGCACCTGCTTGCCGAGCGCCTTGTTCAGGCCCAGCTCGGCGGCCTTGGCACCGAGGGTCTTGACCGGCAGGTAGTACGCGGCGTACCAGCGTCCCTCCCGCACCGCCGTGACGGTCTGCCGGGAGGCACCGTTGGCGATGTACAAAATGTTCTTGTCCTTGGCCACCGCCTCGGCGCCCAGGATGGCCTGCGACGCCCCGATGATCACGTCGATGCCGGGGTCCTTCTGCAGCACGTCCTGCATGGCCTTGCGCCCGCTCTCCTGCGTGTAACCGCCCTCAAGCCGGGCCTTCACCTCGACGCCCGGCGCGCCCTCCAGCACGCCGATGGCCGCCTGGGTGCGGGCGTTGTCCAGCGGCAGTGCCTTCAGGCCCTCGAAGTAGCCGACCTCGCAGGGGTCCAGCTTCCTGCTCTGGCACGCCTGGACGGCCAGCTTGCCGAGGCCCTCACCGTTGACCGTGGGCACGTCCACCAGCGTGATCGTGCCGTTCACCTGCGGTTCGGCGGTGTCGTACCGATTGCCGACGGGGGTGAAGTGGACGACGACGGAGATTCCGGCCTGCACGGCCGAGCGGATCGCGGGCACCACGGACGCGCCGTCGTTGGCCTGCACCACGAACACCTCGAAGCGCTTGGCCGTCACCGCGTCCTGGAGCTGCTGGACCTGGGCCTGGGCGTCGAAGTTGGAGTCCAGGAACTCGGCGGTGGCGTTGTTGGCCTTGGCGTACTCCTCGATCCCGGCGAACGTCGCGGTCGAGAAGGAGTTGGCCTTGGCGAAGCCGAAGAATCCGATGCGCTTGGGCCCGGCGGTGTCCGGGGCCGGCGTGGAGCTGTACGTGGCGGTGCCGCGGTCGGCGGGATTGACGCACGCGGTGGTCAGCAGGGCCACCGCCGCCAGGACGGGTAAGGCGGTCCATCGTGCGACCATGGCGGTCTCCTTCGGCATCCTCGGGGACTCACGGGGCAGAATGCCTGTGATCATAGAGAAACGGGGAGACCGGGGAGGCCGCTCCGGCCGACGAGCGGCCGGAGAACCATGTTTCGGACGGGAAGCCTGGGTTTCAGGCGGCGAAACCCGGGTTTCGGAACCGATGACCCGTATTTCCGGACATCGAGCTCGGGTCTCAGGCGGGAGCGTTGCCGGGCTTCCACTTGATGCCGCAGCCGAGCGACGGGATCTGCTCCTCGGGCACCGGGTCGCCCTCCAGCAGGGCGTCGATGGCCACGCGCAGCGACGAGCCGGTCACCGGGACGGAGTTGCCCGGCCTGGCACCGTCGAACTCGCCCCGGTAGACGAGCTGCAACTGCCCGTCGTACAGGAAGAAGTCGGGGGTGCAGGCCGCTCGGTAGGCTTTGGCCACCTCCTGGGTGTCGTCCAGCAGGTACGGGAACGGGAATCTCGCCCTGGCGGCCTGCTCCGCCAGGTGCGTGGGATCGTCGTCCGGGTAGTTCACGGCGTCGTTGCTGCAGATGGCGACGACCGACAATCTGGCGCCGTAGTCGTTGGCGAGGGCACCGATGCCGTCTTCGATGTGCCGCACATAGGGGCAGTGGTTGGACAGGAACATCACCAGTGTCGCGGGCGAGCCCTTGAGGTCTTCCAGCGAGACACTGCCGCCGTTGATGGCGGTCAGGTCGAAGGCGGGCGCGGCAGTCCCCAGTGGAACCATGAACGAGTTGGCAGCCATGGCATCAATTGTCGTCCCCGGGCGGGCCGGCAAACGAGTCGAGAGGTGAATTGATGAGTGGCATCGCCGCGTTCCGGAGCATCGTGCTCGACACCGCCGACCCGAAAGGGCTGGCCGAGTTCTACTCGAACCTGCTGGGGTGGCCGATCACGTCAGTCGAGGACGACTGGGTCGTGGTCAGCGACGGCGGGTCGCCGATGCGGCTGGCCTTCCAGCTCGCGCCCGACCACCAGCCGCCGGACTGGCCGAACCCCGGCCGGCCCCAGCAGTTCCACCTCGACGTGACCGTGGAGGATCTGGACGAGGCGGAGGCACAGGCGATCAAGATCGGGGCGGTGAAGCACGGGCACCAGCCGAGCGTGGAGGGCGACTTCCGGGTGTTCCTCGATCCGTCCGGCCATCCGTTCTGCCTCTGCCGGGACTGACGGCCGCCGCCGCACCCGGGGACGGGCGGGGGCCTGGTCTGGCGGGACCTCGTCTGACGGGACCTCGTCTGACGGGGGCTGGTCTGATGGGGGCTGGTCTGATAGGGCCTGGTCTGGCGGGGTGAGTTCGTGTGTGGGGGTGCGGGGGTGCTGGTTCGAGAGTGGGGTGGCGGGGACCGGCCGGCGCCGGTCCCCCAGCCGGGTCAGCGGGTGGACTGGATCAGCAGGTCCACCGCCTTCCTGAGGTTGCCGGCCGCGAGCTCGTGGTCGGCCGCCGCCTGCAGGTCCGGCCGCTTGCCGGCGCGCTGCGCGACGTCCCTGGCCACCGAGACCAGCGCGTCGCCGACGGCGTACGCGTCGGTCTCCGAGCGTTCGAGCAGGGACGCGGCCGTGCCCAGGGCGTCCAGGACGGGGCCGGTGTCGCGGGCCGAGCCGTCGGCGTGCCAGTTGCGGTCTTGCAGGGCGGGCGTCAGCTCCGAGGCGGCGGCCCTGGACAGGTTGTCGCCGCCGGTCAGCCTGCCGCGTGCAGCCTTGAGCCGGTCCTGCCCGCGGTCGGTACGCAGCCCCCACCCATACGGGAACAACGGGTCATACGCCGCGTCGCCCACGTTGATCGGAAGCTGCTCGGCCGAGCGGAACCAGGTGAACGGCAGCCGCCCGGTGTAGGGCACCGCCCCGAACAGCGGGTCGGCCACCCCGTCGCCCTCGGTGCCGGGCAGCCAGGAGGCCACCACGGCCTCGATCCCCGACAGGTCGCCGAGCACCATCGGGCGGCCGGACACCACCAGGACCGCGCACTTCATGGCCCCGCAGACCCGCTCGATCGCGGCCCGGTCGGCGGCGGACAGGTCCAGCGTGCGGCCGGCGCGGCCCACGTCGCCCTGACCCTCGGCGTACGGCGTCTCGCCCACCACGACGACGCCCACGTCGTGCCCGGCCAGGTCGGCGGAGGCGTCGCGGGAGTAGGTCACGCCGGCCGCGCGGGAGCGGATGGCCGACAGGATCGTGGTGCCGGAGGTGATCGGCCCGGACGAGCCCTGCCAGGTGATCGTCCAGCCGCCGGCCTGGTTGCCGAGGTCGTCGGCGTTCGAGCCCGCCACGTACACTTTGGCGTCGCGGCGCAGCGGCAGCAGGCCGCCCGCGTTCTTCAGCAGCACCTGCGACCTGGCCGCGGCCGTGCGGGCGACCGCCCGGTGCGCCGCCGAGCCCACCTCACCGAGGCGGGAGCGGTCGGCATACGGGCGCTCGAACAGCCCCAGCCGGAACTTCTGCCGCAGGATCCTCCTGACCGCGTCGTTCACCCGCTTCCTGGCCACGCGTCCGGCCTCCACCTCGGCCTTGAGCGTGCTCGTGAACGCCGGGTAGGCGTACGGGACCATGATCATGTCGAGCCCGGCGTTGACCGACGTGCGCACGTCGCTCGGATAGTCGCCGGGGATCTGGTCGATGGCCTGCCAGTCGCTGATCGCGAAGCCCTTGAAACGGAGCCGGTCCTTGAGCACGCCGTTGAGCAGCGCGTCCTGGGCGTGCATCTTGAGCGGGCCGGAGCCGAGGTCGACGCTGGAGAACGACGGCATCACGGTGGCGACGCCGCGCTTGACCGCCTCCGCGAACGGCGCCAGGTGGATGGCCTCCAGCTCCTGGCGGCTGGTCCTGGTGATGCCCTGGTCGGTGGTGAAGTCGCCGTTGGTGGAGGAGCCGTACTCGGTGCCGCCGTCGCCGACATAGTGCTTGGCGGTGGCCAGCACGCCGTTCTGCTGCAGCCCGTCGATGATCGTGGCCATCCGGCTCACCAGCGCCGGGTCCTCGCCGAACGACTCGTACGCCCGGCCCCAGCGGTCGTCACGCGACACGCACAGGCACGGCGCGAAGTCCCACGGGATGCCGGTGGCCTTGACCTCCCTGGCGGTGATCTCGCCCTGCCGCTCGACCAGTTCGGGGTCGCGGGTGGCGCCCATGCCGACGTTGTGCGGGAAGATCGTCGCGCCGACCACGTTGTTGTGGCCGTGCACCGCGTCCACGCCGTAGATCAGCGGCACCTGCAGGCGGGCCCGCCGCGCCTGGAGCTGGTAGGCGTCGACCATGTCGGCCCACGCCCGCGGCGTGTTCCGGGCGGGCGCGGAGCCGCCGCCGGACAGGAGGGAGCCGAGCAGGTAGGTGGCGATGTCGCTCTGCCTGGCCAGCGCGCCGCGCTCGGCCTGCGTCATCTGGCCGACCTTCTCCTCCAGCGTCATCCTGCCCAGGAGGTCGGCGATGCGCTTCTTGACCGGCAGGCGGGCGTTCAGGTAGGGGAGGCCGTGGGCGTTGATCACGACGACCGGGGCCTCGGCCGGCGGCCTGGTGCCCGGGCCCGACAACTCGATCGGGATGGTCTCGGCTACCTCGTCCTGCCCGTCCTGGCTCGTCCTGACGGTGAACGCCTTGCTCGCGCCGGACGCCGTACCCGCCCGGAACGTCAGCGTGCCCTGGGCGGACGTGTAGTCCGCGCCCGGGGTGGCGGTGCCGGCGCCGGTGCGGTAGTCCACGGCCAGGTCCTCGGTGAGCGGGGCGCCGGTGGTGGTGGTGATCGTCACCCGTACCTCGGCCCGGCCCTGCTCGTCCACCGGGTAGACGGGCGCGTCGGTGGACAGCCGCACGGGTCGCGGCGGCGCCGTGCCGTAGACCTGGACCTCGTCCCACATCAGGGTGCCGGTGCCGGTGGGCAGGCGCATCGCGTAGCCCCACATGGCGACCAGGTCGAGCTCGCCGTCGGTGGGGGCGCCGCCGGGCTGGTGGTCTGTGCGGCGGGTGAAACCGGCGAACGGCGCCCGCACCTGCCGCCAGCCCACCGTGTCATCGGTGAACGACGACTCGAACAGCTCCGCCTTGCCCGCTCCGCCGCCGCCGTCCTTGACCTCGAAGAAGATCCGCTGGCCTGAGCCGGCGCCTCTCACCCAGAAGGAGAAGCCCTCGTAGGGGGTCCAGTCCTGGGGGGCGGACAGGTCGTGGGACCAGCCGCCCCACCGGCTGATGGCGAAGGCGGACCTGAGCGCCCGGTTGCCGGGCGGGGCGCCCGGCCTGTCGGTGGCGGGTTCCGTGGTGAGAGCCGGGATGGAGGCCGCGTCGTTGCCCCAGGCGTGGACGCCGGTGGGCACGCCACCCGACGTGAAGTCGGTGATAGTGAGCGGCTCGGCGGCGGCCGTTGCGGGCGGGGCGACGACGAGAGACGTGATCAGGGTGGCGAGGGCGGTCCACATGGGGGGCCTCGATCGGAACACGGTGCCTCCAGTCGGGAGAGCGCACTCCCAGGTGCGATCGGCCATACCGCACCTTTCATAACAGCCCCCGACGACGCTGTTCCCGCTGCTTGGCGGTCCCTTTCTCTAAAAACTCCATCCGTTGGGGCAAAGCCAAGCCGCCCGCCGCACGTGGCTGAGGGCCTCCAGGAAAAACGCTCGCTGACGCGCTCGAAAGCTCTATCTGTTACGGCAGAGCCAAGCCGGCCGCCACCCGCCGCACGTGGCAAGGGCCTCCAGGAAAACGCTCGCTGACCCGCACAGGGCTGATCACCGTTACGTGCGCCTCCTTGACCGCCTGGGTGGTACCCACGAGGGCCGCCTGAGAGGTGCGCACGAGACTGCCCGGGCGGTCGGCCCAAGACCGCCCGGGCGGCGCTCCGAGACCGCGTCCACCCCTGGACCGAGGCGTGGCGGCGCACCCGCGCGCTGTGATCGGCTCGCCACGGCCCACACCCCCGTCAAGGCCCAGGCCCGCCACGACCCACACCCCCTGCGACCCCAGTTCAAGCCGGCGGCGAGAGGCCGTGGGGGTGTTAGTCCTCGTCGGGTTCCTCGATCGGCTCCGAGTTGGTGGTGGGGGTCGGCGTCAGGGACGCGGAGTCGGAGGCGAGGGCGCCGCCGATGGCGCCGATGGTGTGGGTGAGGCGGACACCTGAGCCGTCCCTGCGGCCTATTTCGTCCGGTAGTGGCACCGGCTTGCCCACCGCCGAGACCGCCTTGGCCGGGGCCGGGCCGGCCCAGGCCAGCAGCAGCTCGTCCTCGCCCTTCAGGAACCGCTGGGCCCGCACCCCGCCCGTGGCCCGCCCCTTGGCGGGGAAGTCCGCGTAGTCGGAGACCTTGCCGCCGCCCACCTGCGTGCCCGGCAGGGCCGTCGAGGAGCCCGCGATCGTGACCACCTGCGCGGGACGTTCGGAGTCGACGACGCCGAACCAGATCACCCTGGCCCCGTCGTCGAGCCGGATGCCCGCCATGCCGCCCGCCGGACGGCCCTGCGGGCGGACCAGCACGGCCGGGTAACGCAGCAGTTGGGCGTCGGAGGAGATGAAGACCAGGTCGTGGGCCTCGGACACCAGCTCCACAGCGCCCACCACGTGGTCGCCGTCCTTGAGGGCGATCACCTCGAAGTCGTCACGGACCGGATAGTCCGGAACCACCCGTTTGACCACCCCCTGAGCCGTGCCCAGGGCCAGGCCGGGACCGTCGGGATCGAGGGAGCTCAGGCCGACGACCTTCTCGTCGGGCTGCAGCGAGACGTATTCGGAGACCGGGTGGCCGCCCGACAGCGTCGGAGGGTTGGCCGAGGGCGGCAGTGTCGGCAGGTCCACCACCTGGACCCGGATCAGCCGGCCCAGCGACGTGACGACGCCGACCTCGCCGCGTACGGAGGTCCGTACGACCGACACCAGCACGTCGTGCGCCGCGCGATCGCCCTCGCCAGGCAGCGGCGTGGCGTCGCCGGTGCGGGCCAGCAGGCCGGTCGAGGACAGCAGCGCCAGGCACGGGTCGTCGGCCACCTGGAGCGAGATCGCCGCGGTGCGGGTGACGCCCGGCGACTCCAGCAGGACCGTACGGCGCGGCGTGCCGTATTTCTTGGCCACGTCGGCCAGCTCGCCGGAGACCACCTGGCGCAGCTTGGCCTCGGAGGAGAGGATCTCGGAGAGCGCGGCGATCTCCTCAGTCAGCGTCTCCTTCTCGCGGTCGAGCTCCAGCTTGTCGTATCGGGTCAGGCGGCGCAGCGGCGTGTCGAGGATGTAGGAGGCCTGGATGTCGGTCAGCTCGAACACCTCCATCAACCGCGTCCGCGCATGGGTCGAGTCGTCGGAGGAACGGATGACCTGGATGACCTCGTCGATGTTCAGCAGGGCGATGATGAGGCCGTCGACCAGGTGCAGGCGCTCCTCGCGCTTGCGGCGCCGGAACTCCGTCCTGCGGCGCACGACCTCGAGCCGGTGGTCCACGTAGACCTGCAGCATCTCTCGCAGGCCCAGGGTGCGGGGCTCGCCGTCGACCAGGGCGACGTTGTTGATGCCGAAGGTCTCCTCCATCGGCGTCAGCCGGTAGAGCTCCTCCAGGACGGCCTCGGGGATGAAGCCGTTTTTGATCTCGATGACCAGCTGCAGGCCCTTGTGCCGGTCGGTGAGGTCCTTGAGATCGGCGATGCCCTGCAGCTTCTTGCTGGTCACCAGCTCGCGGATCTTGGTGATGACCCGCTCGGGGCCGACGTTGTAGGGGAGTTCGGTGACGACGATGCCCTTGCGGCGCGGGGTGATCTGCTCGACCGCGCACTTGGCCCGCATGCGGAACGTGCCACGCCCGCTCTCGTAGGCGTCCCTGACCCCCTGCAGCCCGATGATCGAGCCGCCGGTCGGCAGGTCGGGACCCGGCACGAACCGCATCAGCTCGTCGAGCGTCGCGTCCGGCTTCTTGATCAGGTGGCGGGCGGCCGCCACGACCTCAGCGAGGTTGTGCGGGGCCATGTTGGTGGCCATGCCGACCGCGATCCCGCTGGTGCCGTTGACGAGCAGGTTGGGGAACGCCGAGGGCATGACCCCGGGCTCGGTCTCCTGGCCGTCGTAGTTGGGTTTGAAGCCGACGGTGTCCTCGTCGAGCGACTCGACCATGAGCATCGCCGCCGGGGCCAGCCTGGCCTCGGTGTAACGCATGGCGGCGGGCAGGTCGTCGGGCGAGCCGAAGTTGCCGTGCCCGTCGACGAGGTTGAGGCGCATGGAGAAGGGCTGCGCCAGGCGTACGAGAGCGTCGTAGATGGCGGAGTCGCCGTGGGGGTGGAGCTTACCCATGACGTCGCCGACGACGCGCGAGGACTTGACGTGCCCACGGTCGGGGCGCAGGCCCATCTCGCTCATCGAGTAGAGGATGCGCCGCTGCACCGGCTTGAGTCCGTCACGAGCGTCGGGCAGGGCGCGCTGGTAGATAACCGAGTAGGCGTACTCGAGGTAACTCGTGCGCATCTCGGAGGAGACGTCGATGTCGACGATCCGCTCCTCGAAATCCTCAGGCGGGGGTGCAGTCGTGCGTCGGGCCATCTTGTGCTGCGCGGCTGCCTCGGCCGTCGCGCCGAGGGGAAGCGCATCCTCCTTCTGTGCTTGTGCTGTAACGGTAGCCGTCAGCCCGCTGGAGCAGCGTCAGATCGGCGTGTGGGGTGTCAACGTACCCCGTCCCGGTCGCGACTCGGTGACGCCCAGAGGCGCGCGGCCACGCGACCGGTATGGGTTCCGACGTGTTCGCCCCTGGGAATGATGGCACGAGCCAGGTCCCCATTGATGTATCCAGAGCGTCGCATGTGCCTCGGCGGACGCCTGCGGGATCAAGGCCGTGCTCGTCGGGGACGGCGGTCTCCACCGCCGCGCGGGCGCGGGACAGGGCTTCTCGCCCATAAGGTACGGGCACCTCCTCGCCGATGACTGACCTGGTCACGCCGGGTCTGGCCGGGTAATCCCGATGACCCGGATCGAACATCCTGTCGAAGTCAAGAGGATACTCGATCCGCGCGGCTTCTCGCATACTTGTTCGATCAAGGGGCGGCGTGTCGTCGCGCGAGGAGTTCGTCGGCCAAGCAGTTGCTGGGTATCACGTTCTGGGCACGGAGGCCACCTCCCTGGCCTCCGGAGGCGTCGTGACCGAGTTTCATCCCCGCGACCGAGCACATCGGCCACATCGGCGCCGAGCACATCGGCGCCGAGGCCGCCGGGGTCGATCCGCGCAGGCCGCTGGAGGCCGAGACCCCGCCGGCTCAAACGCCCTTCCGCGAGACGGGGATCGACGACGAGCAGCACCTGCAGTTCGCCGTCGGGCTCACCGATCGGGAGAACGAGGCGCCGCTGCCGTTCCCCATGGGCCCCATCAGGTCGCCGGAATTCCAGCCGAGGCTGCGGTGGCGGCCGCGCGATCGCCACCACCTCCTCCAGGCGGGCACGGGATCACCACCCAGGGGGCCCAGAACGCGCACGTCACGGCGCCCTGCCCGATGCGGGTCAGCGAGCGTTCTCCTGGAGGCCCTCAGTCATGGGCGGCGGGTGGCGGCCGGCTTGGCTTCGCCGTACAGGATGAAAATGCGGGTGGTGGCCGGCTTGGCTCTGCCGTACGAGCTGGAAATGCCGTTCAAGATGAAAATGCACCGGGTAGGAGAAGCTGGTAACAAGGAGGGCATGATTGATGCCCCGGATGCGGCGATGCTGCGGGAAGAGGCCGAGGAGAAGCTGCGGGCGCTGGCAGGCGATCACGCACGGCTCCGTGATGACCAGTGGGCCGCGATAGAGGCGCTCGTCGTGGACCGGCGCAGGGTGCTCGTCGTGCAGCGCACCGGATGGGGCAAGTCGGCCGTCTACTTCGTGGCCACCGCCCTCCTGCGCGAGCTGGGCGAGGGCCCCACCGTCATCGTGTCGCCCCTGCTGGCGCTCATGCGCAACCAGATCGCCGCCGCCGAGCGCGCCGGCATCAACGCCGTGACGATCAACTCCGCCAACCCAGAGGCGTGGGAGGAGATCTACGGCCAGGTCGCAGACGGGCAGGTCGACGTGCTGCTGGTCAGCCCCGAGCGGCTCAACAACCCCGACTTCCGCGACAACGTCCTGCCCGAGCTGGCCGAGAGCGCCGGGCTGGTGGTGGTCGACGAGGCGCACTGCATCTCCGACTGGGGACATGACTTCAGGCCCGACTACCGCAGGCTGGCCACGTTGTTCGCGGAGCTGCCGCCGGGCATCCCCGTGCTGTCCACCACCGCGACCGCCAACGCGCGGGTCACCCGTGACGTGGCCGAGCAGATGCGCCTGCCCGGGGAGCTGAGGTCCGACGGCGACGACACGCTCGTGCTGCGCGGCCCGCTGGAGCGCGACAGCCTGCACCTCGGCGTCGTCCGCCTTCAGACGGCCGAGCAGCGGCTGGCCTGGCTGGGCCGGACGCTGCGCGAGCTGCCCGGTTCCGGCATCGTCTACACCCTCACCGTGGCCGCTGCCCACGAGATCGCCGGCTACCTGCGCGAGCAGGGCCTGGAGGTGGCCGCCTACTCCGGTCAGACGGAGCCGGCCGAGCGGCTGGCGGCCGAGGAGGCGCTGCTCAACAACAAGATCAAGGCGCTGGTGGCGACGAGCGCGCTCGGGATGGGGTTCGACAAGCCGGATCTGGGGTTCGTGGTGCACGTGGGCGCGCCGCAGTCGCCGGTCGCCTACTACCAGCAGGTCGGCAGGGCCGGGCGCGGGGTCGAGCGGGCCGAGGTGATCCTGCTGCCCGGCGTCGAGGATCGCGACATCTGGGCATATTTCACCTCGCTGGCGTTCCCGCCCGAGCCCGTCGTACGCGCCACGCTCCAGACCCTCGAAGCGGGCGGCCTCATGTCCACCCCCGCCCTGGAGGCCGCCGTCGACCTCAGCCGCGGCCGCCTGGAGATGATGCTCAAGGTCCTCGACGTGGACGGCGCGGTCAGGCGGGTCAAGGGCGGCTGGGAGGCCACCGGGGAGCCGTGGTCCTACGACGCCGACCGCTACGCCCGCATCGCCGCCGAACGCAAGGCCGAGCAGCAGGCCATGCTCGGCTACCTGACGACGTCCGAGTGCCGCGAGCAGTACCTGCGCAGGCACCTCGACGACGAGTCCGCCGCCCCGTGCGGCCGCTGCGACAACTGCACCGGCAACCACCGCTCCCCGGAGATCGGCGAGCAGGCCGTCGCGACCGCCCGCGACCGCCTGAGCCGCCCCGGCGTCGAGATCGAGGCCCGCAAGCAGTGGCCGACCGGCCTGGCCGACCTGTCCGGGCGGATCAAGGCCGAGCTCGGCGCGGATCCCGGCAGGGCGCTCGGGCGGCTGACCGACATCGGGTGGGGCAACCGGCTGCGGGAGCTGTTCAACGGGGACGACGGGCCGCTCCCCGACGACCTGTTCAAGGCCGTGGTGCAGGTGCTGGCGGCCTGGGAGTGGAGCGCCCGCCCGGTCGCCGTGGTCAACGTGCCGTCGGCGGCACGGCCCACGCTGGTGCGCGGCTTCGCCGAGCGGCTGGCGCAGATCGGGCGGCTGTCCTACCTGGGGGAGCTGGGCTATCGGGCGGGCTCGCCGGGGCAGCAGTTCAACAGCGCCAAGCGGGTCCAGGCGATCAGGGGCACCCTGGCCATGCCCAAGGAGCTGGCCGCCTCGATCGCGAGCTGCGGCGGCCCGGTGCTGCTCGTGGACGACCGGGTGGACACGGGGTGGACGATGACGCTGGCGGCGGCCCTCGTCCGCCACGCGGGCGCCCCCGCCGTCCTGCCCCTGGCCCTGGCGACCACGTCCTGACCGCCGGGGTCAGCCGACGCCCATCGAGAGCAGGTCGTAGCCGGCGCGCTCGGCGCCGGCGAGACCGTATTCGACCTCGTAGGAGCCAACCGACGGAGGGTCACCTGGCCGTAACGCCCGCATGCCGCGAACCGCGAACGCCCGCGTGCCTAGAACGGCGGGCGCGCGCCCAGGTGCATGATCGCCTTCGCCGCCAGCCGGCACCCGGCGGTCAGTGCCTCCGCCGGCGGCTTGCTCGCCAGCCAGGCCGGCAGGAACCCGGCCGAGAACGCGTCACCGGCCCCCGTGCCGTCCACGATCTTGTCGACCGGCTCGGCGGGCACGCGCACCGGATCCGGGCGGCCGTTGGAGTACCACAACGCGCCTTCGGCGGCCATCTTGATCACGACCTGCGGGAACCACGCCGTCAGCACCTTGGCGGCGGCCTCGGGGTCGTCGCGGCCGGTCAGCACCTTGGCCTGGTCGGTGTTGGCGAACAGCAGCTTGGCCCCGCTGGTCCACTCCAGGAACGGCTCGGCCCCCGTGCGGTCCAGCGGCGCCGACGAGGCGCAGTCGATCGAGATCGACATGTTGGTGCGGTGGGCCATGTCGAGCGCGGCGAGCCCGGCGTCCCGCGAGCCCTCGTTGATCAACGTGTAGCCCGACAGGTGCAGGTGCGTGCCCGGCGCGAACAGGTCGCGCGGCAGGTCCTCCGGCGACAGCGCCGCGTTGGCACCCGGGTCGGACAGCATGGTGCGCTCGCCCTTGTGCGTCACGAGCACCACGCAGGTGCCGGTCGGGCGCTCCGGGTCCATGACGAGCCGGGCGTCCACGCCGTAGCCCATCAGCTCCATGTCGCGGTTGCGCCCCGTGATGTCAGCGCCCCTGCGGCCGATGAACGCCACCTCGGCACCCTCGACGGCGAGCCACGAGGCGACATTCGCCCCGGAGCCGCCACCATGCATGGTCACGATCGCCGGAGTATCGCTCGCCCTGGCGAGCGCATAGCGGGCGCGCGCGACGGCGTCGGTCATGAGATCGCCCACCACGACGACCCGCGTCATGATGCCACCACCTTGCATCCTTCAGAACGAGCCTGGCCACGGCAAAACTAACAGCTTCCGGGCTGCCCGTGGGGCGGACCCCCGACACCCGGCCGCAGTCGATGCACAAGCGTTGCCCAAAAAGCCTACTGGTCTTGCCATGTGGGATGAGGGTTACCCTCGAGACTGTGGAGGCACAGTACCCGGCTCACTGGGAGGCCGACGTCGTCCTGACGGACGGTGGCACCGCACACGTACGTCCCATCAGGCCCGCCGACGCGGACCGCCTCCGTTCCTTCTACTCCCGCCTGTCGGACGAGTCGATCTATTTCCGGTTCTTCGGCCCGCGCCCCCGGCTGTCGGACCGGGAGGTCGAGCGCTTCACCAACGTCGACTACGTCAACAGGGTCGCCCTGATCGCCACCATCGGCGACGAGATGGTGGCCGTGATCCGCTACGACCGCACGGGCCCCGGCGAGGCCGAGGTGGCCTTCCTCGTCGAGGACGCCCACCAGGGCAGGGGCGTGGCCTCCGTGCTGCTGGAGCACCTGGCGGCCACGGCCCGCGAGCGCGGCATCGAACACTTCGTCGCCGACGTCCTGCCCGCCAACAAGCGCATGACGGGCCTGCTGCGCCAGGCGGGCTACACGGCGCAGACCCAGTTCGCCGACGGCGTCGTACGCATGACGCTCGACCTCACCCCCACCGAAACCTCCACCGAGGTCACGGCGGCGCGCGAGCACCGGGCGGAGGCCAGGTCGATCGCCCGGCTGCTCGCCCCGGGCTCGGTCGCGGTCATCGGCGCCTCGCGCGAGCCGGGCGGGGTGGGCCAGACGGTCCTGCGCCACCTGCTGGCCGCCGACTTCACCGGCCCCGTCTATCCGGTGCACCGCGAGGTGCGGGCGGTCGCGGGCGTGCGGGCCTACCCGAGCGTGAGCGCGATCGACGACGACGTGGACCTGGCGGTGGTGGCCGTGCCGGCCGAGAGCGTCATCGACGTGGTCAAGGAATGCGCGGAGAAGGGCGTGCACGGGCTGGTCGTGGTCTCGTCGGGGTTCGGCGAGACGGGCGCGGAGGGCAGGGCCAGGCAGGATGAGCTGGCGCGCATCGCCCGCTCCTACGGCCTGCGCGTCGTGGGCCCCAACTGCCTCGGCATCGCCAACACCGACCCCGCCGTCAGGCTCAACGCCACCCTCGCCGCCACCGTGCCCGGCCGGGGCGAGGTGGGCTTCTTCAGCCAGTCCGGCGCGCTCGGCACCGCGCTGCTCCAGCGGGTGGCCCAGCGCGGCATGGGCATCTCGTCGTTCGTCTCCGCGGGCAACAGGGCCGACGTCTCGGGCAACGACCTGCTGCAATATTGGGAGGAGGACGATTCCACCGAGGTGATCCTGCTCTACCTGGAGACGCTGGGCAATCCGCGCAAGTTCACCCGGCTGGCCAGGCGCATCTCCCGCAGGAAGCCCATCGTGGTGGTCAAGAGCGGCGGCACCCGCGCCGGGGCCTCGGCGGCGGAGCCGGGGCTGCCGGACTGGGCGATCGGCCCGCTGTTCGAGCAGGCGGGCCTGATCAGGGTCGACGACCTCTTCCAGCTCTTCGACGTGGGCCAGTTGCTGGCCTACCAGCCGCTGCCCGCCGGTCCCCGGGTCGCGCTCGTGACCAACTCCGACGCGCTCGGCCTGCTCGCCGCCGACGCCTGCCTCGCCGCCGGGCTGGAGCCCCGCGCGCCGGTCAACCTGGGTGCGGCCGCGGGCCCCGCGGAGTTCGGTACGTCGCTCGCCGGCGAACTGTCCTCCCCCGACGTGGACGCCGCGGTCGTGATCTACATGCCGCCCATTCCCGGCGAGACGGCCGAGGTGGCGGCCGAGCTGCTCCGGGCCGCGAAGGACACCGGCAAGCCGGTGCTCACGACGTTCCGCGGCCATCTGGGCATGGATCCGGTGCTGCGCGTGGAGACGCCCGGCTCGGGGACGCCCGCGCGCGGCTCCATCCCGTCGTACGCGGCGCCGGAGGAGGCGGTCAGGGCGCTGGCCCACGCGGTCCGCTACGCGAAGTGGCGCGCCCAGCCGGTGAGGCCGCCCTCGGAGCTCGACGACATCGACACCGCCCGTGCCAGAACCCTCGTCCACACCGCCCTGTCGCCCGGTCCCGAAGCGATGACCCCGGCTGCGGCGGATGCGACCGGCGACGCGGCACCCTCGGCCACCACACCGCGGCCCGCCGCGGCCGCGCAGGCCCAGGGAGAGCCCTCAAAGGGGGCACAGGGGGATGCCCCGGGGAAGGCGCTGGCGGAGGCCGCAAGCGAGGCACCGAGGGAGGCCCCGGAGAAGGAGCCCCCGGCCGAGGCACCGACAAAGGTCTCAGGGGTGGCGGGTGGTGGGTCCGTGTTGCCGCCCGTGTTCGCCGAGCCCGGACCGCCCGTCGAGATCGACGCCACCGAGCTGCTCTCCTGCTACGGCCTGACCGTCTGGCCCGCCGTGGTGGTGAGCTCGCCCGACGAGGCCGTCGCCGCCGCCGAGCGGCTCGGCGGGCCCGTGGTGCTCAAGGTGGCCGACCCGGGCGCCTCGCGCCGTGCGGGCACCGTGCGCCTGGGGCTGACCGGCCAGGAGATGGTGCGGCACGCCTACGCCGAGTTCACCGACCAGCTCGGCACGGAGGTGGAGCTGGCGGTGCAGCGCATGGCGCCGCAGCCGGCCGTGCCGACCGTGGTGAGCGTGATCGAGGACCCGGCGTTCGGGCCGGTGGTGTCGTTCGGGCTGGGCGAGGTGGCCGCCCGCCTCCTGCTCGACCAGGGCTTCCGCCTGGCCCCGCTGACCGGCGCGGACGCCTCCGCCCTGGTCAGGTCCGTACGCGCGGCGCCCCTGCTCTTCGGCCAGTACGGCTACCCGCCCGTGGCGGTCGACGCCCTGGAGGACCTCCTCGTACGCGTCGGCCGCCTGGCCGGCGACCTGCCGGAGCTGGCCCGGCTGGACCTGGACCCCGTGTTCGTGGGCGAGTCGGACGCCATGGTGCTCGGTGCCAGGGCCACCCTGCGCACCCCGGCGGGCCCCCGGCTGGACGGCGGCCCGCACCGCCTCTCCTGATGCGCCCTGAGCGAAAGAAGTGACCAGAGCGCGCAATGATGCCTGGATAAAGACGTTATAGAGCGTTATGTGCGGCGGGTGAGTGCACAGCCGGTCCCTGGCAGGATGGAGCCATGAGGGAAACCCGAGTCTCAGCCGCGGGCCTGCGTGAAGCGATCGAGCGCAGCGGCTACTACCCCGACCTCGTCACCGATGCGGTCGAATCCGCGCTGGGCAAGGAGGCCGTGACCGCGTTCGTGGTCCACCACGAGGCCACATTCGATCCCGCGATGGAGGTGCGCAGACACGTCACCGTCCTGGTGCTGTCGGCGACGCGGCTGCTGGTCTGTCACACCGATGAGCACCCCGCGGTGGAGGGTGTCTCGACCTCCCACGCCTCCACCACCACGGAGGCCGTGCGCCTCAGCCGGGTCCAGTCGGTCGCCGTCACCCGCGTCGTGCCCGACCCCGCCTCCTACGTGCCCGGGGTGCCGCCCACGGAGGTGACGCTCACGATCGGCTGGGGTGCCATCTCCCACGTGGACCTGGAGCCGGCCACGTGCGGCGACGAAAACTGCGAGGCCGACCACGGCTACACGGGCGCGATCACGGCCGACGACCTCTCGCTCAGGGTCAGCGAGGCGGCCGACGGCCCGGAGAAGGTCACCCACGTTCTCGCCTTCGCCAAGGCCCTCTCCGAGGCCACCGCCCGCGCCGCCTCCTGACCCCCGGGCCGCGCCGGCGCCTGCCGACCAGCAACGCGGACGAACAGGGAGTGACAGGGCGAGGGCTACGATGAGGGACATGCTGGTGCCGAGTTACGGCGCGGGGTCTCTGACCGATCTGCCTGGTTCGCTGCTGGCCGCGCTGGGCCTGCGCGAGCCCAACACGCTCGCCATCGAGCCCGCCGACCGCATCTGCCTGTTCCTGGTGGACGGCCTGGGAGCCGAGTTGCTCCGCGCCCACCCCGAGACCGCCCCGTTCCTGTCCGGGCTGGCCAGCCGCACCCTCACCGCCGGCTTCCCCGCCACCACCGTCACCAGCCTGTGTTCCCTCGGCACCGGCCTGACCCCGGGCGAGCACGGCATGCTCGGCCTGATGCTGGCCGTCCCGGGCACCGGCCACCTGCTCAACTGCCTGCGCTGGACGATGCCCGACGGCCTGTCCATGGATCCGGAGGTGTGGCAGCCCGCCCCGACGGTCTACCAGCGCGCCGCCGAGGCCGGGATCGACTGCGCCTACGTGGCCCCCGCCGAGTTCGAGGGCACCGGGCTGACCAGGGCCGTCTACCGCGGGGTCCGCCACGTCGCGGCCGAGGCCGTGGCCGACCGCGTCGCCCGTGCCCACGAGGCGATGCGCGAGCGATCCGCGCACGTCACGGTCTACTACGGCGACCTCGACGCCGCCGGGCACAAGACGGGCTGGGGGAGCGAGGAGTGGCTGCGCCAACTCGGCATCGTCGATGACATGGCGCGGCGGCTCGCCGAGGGCCTGCCGCCCGGCTCCGCCCTCTACGTCACCGCCGACCACGGCATGGTCAACGCCACCGAGAAGCTCGACGCGGAGAGCGTTCCCGAGCTGGTCGAGGGGGTGGCGATGCTCGGCGGCGAGGCCAGGGCCAGGCACGTCTACGCCCGCCCCGGCGCGGCGACACAGGTGCTGGAGGCGTGGCGGGAGCGGCTCGACGGGAAAGCCTGGGTAGTGTCCAGGCAGGAGGCGGTCGACTCCGGCTGGTTCGGGCCCCGCGTGCGTGACGCGTGGCTGGGGCGCATCGGCGACGTCATCGCCGTGCCGCACGCCGACCTGGCCATCACCGCCCCCGGCAACCATCCGATCGAGGCCCTGTTCACCGGATACCACGGCTCGCTGACGCGGGCCGAGCAGCACGTCCCGCTTATGGAGGTACGAACGTGACGAGCCCGTTGATCTCTCCCGCCGATCTCGCCGCGCTCGGCGGCGTGACGGTGCTCGACGTCCGCTGGCGGCTCGGCGGCCCGCCCGGGGTGGAGCTCTACCGCGAGGGCCACCTCCCGGGTGCCGTCTTCTGCGACCTCAACGCCGATCTCGCGGCCCCTCCCGGCGCGGGCGGGCGGCATCCGCTGCCGGCGGCGGACCCGTTCCAGGACGCGATGCGCCGTCTGGGGGTGTCGGGCGCGCGGCCGGTGGTGGTCTACGACGACACCGCCTCGATGGCCGCCGCCCGGGCCTGGTGGGTGCTGCGCTACTTCGGCCACGACGACGTACGCGCGCTCGACGGCGGCCTGCGGGCCTGGACCGAGGCGGGGCTGCCGATCACGAAGGAGGCCCCGGACGTCGCGCCGGGGGACTTCACGGCCCGGCCGGGCGGGATGCCGGCGCTGACGGCCGCCGAGGCGGCGGCGCTGGCCACCGAGGGCGTGCTGCTCGACGCCAGAGCGGCAGAGCGTTACCGGGGCGAGGTGGAGCCGGTCGATCCGGTGGCCGGGCACATCCCGGGCGCCGTCAGCGCGCCCACGACCGACAACGTCGGCCCGGACGGCAGGTTCCTCGACCCGGCCGCCCTGCGGGCCCGCTTCGCCGGGCTGGGCCTCGGCGAGGGCGTCCAGGCGGGCGCCTACTGCGGCTCCGGGGTGACCGCCGCCCACGAGGTGCTGGCCCTGGCGGTGGCCGGCCTCCCCGCCGCCCTCTACGTGGGCTCCTGGTCCGACTGGATCACCGACCCCACCCGCCCGATCGCCACGGGCTGACCGCACACCGGCCCTCCTAACAGAGGGGGAGGTCGCCGGCGCCGAAGCAGACGAAGCCGACCTCGCTGCTCTTGGCGGAGGCGTAGGCCAGGGCCGCGTCCGGCGGGTGCCCCGCCGCCACGAGTTCGTGGAACGTGCTCATCAGCACCGGCGCCAGGTCATCCCGGACCGGCACCATCCCCGCCACCACGCAGGCCGACCCCTTCGCCAGGAACGTCCCCGGCAACCCCAGTGGCGCCCCCTCCACCGGCGTACGGGACATGCCGGAATTGCAGGCCGACAGCACCACCAGCCCCGCCGACCGCGACACGTCCAGCAGGTCGTAGGCCATCAGCGAGCGATCCTCCAGCGTGATCCCCGACACCAGCGGGCTGCGCGCGTGGAACACCCCGTGCGCCGCCAGGTGCAGCACGTCGGCCATCTCCAGCGCCGACAGCACCGCCTCCGTCCGGCCGGGGACCTCCCGCCCGCCCCGATAGCAGGACAGCACCTGCGAGACCTCCGCCCGCGCGTACGAGAGCGCGGGCCCGGCCGCGGCCACCACCACCGGCGAGCCGCCACCGCGCGCCCGGCCCACCTCCCGGGCCCGGACCCAGGCGGCGGCGCTGGCGGCCACGCTCACCGGGCGTTCGCGCAGGCACGGCAGCGCCCCCCAGGGCAGGGTGTGCAGCGCGCCCACCGGCACCGCCACCAGCGCCCGGTCACCCAGCTCGGCCAGCAGCGGCCGCAGCAGCAGCCGCTCCACCTCCGCCCCGGCGGTCTCGACGTCCTCCGGACCCTCCTGCCGTCGCAGCGAGTAGCGCAGCCGCACGATGGCCTCCTTGACCGCCCGCACGTCCCCGACCCGCCGCACCAGCACCCGCTCGTCGCTGATCAGCACGCCCAGCAGCGCCTCGCCCTCGGCCACGAACTCCACCAGTGCCCCCCGCCCGGCCAGCTCGGCACGCACCCGCTCGGGGTCCACCGCCTGGCAGGCATGCGCGGGGGCGGTGACCGCCCGCCACCGCTCGGCCCACTCGAACACCTCAGCCGCGCACCCGTCCCGCATCGCCAGCCCCAGCCCGAACGCCGCCAGCCGGTCCCCGGCCCTGGCCGCGTGCGCGCGTACCGAGGGGTCGTCGAACGTCTCCACCTGCTCGCTCACCTTCGCCAGCCCGTCGTGGACCGCCCGGAAGGCCCCCGTGACGTCCTCCCGCAGTGACGCCTCCAGGGCGAGCGCGTGCTGCCGCACCGGCACCGGGATCCCGGTCGTCTGCGGCTCGGCCCCCAGCGAGGTGAGCCGGGTGCCGACCGGCATCCAGCGCTCGTTCCGGTTGACGTGCCGGGTGAGCCTGGCCAACTGCGCCGAGGCCGTCGGATGATCGTCCACGGTCAGCGCCGCCTCGGCCGCGACCAGCCGCAACGCCGCGGCCCCCGCCCGGTCGGCGAACCCCCGCTCCAGCTCGTCCGCGCACTCGACCAGCTCCGCGAGCAGCGCGGGCGAGACCGGTTCGAGCGCCAGGCGGGAGCGCAGGACGACCTCCCGGGCCAGCGGCAGCCACGACGTACGGTCCTGCGCGGCCAGCTCGGCCGTCGCCTGCTCGGCCACCTCCCAGGCCCGGCGCGGATCGCCGGTCAGCAGCTCCACCTGCGCCAGCTTCAGCCGCGCCTCCGCCAGCGCCACGTGCGCGCCGGCCGCCTCCAGATCGGGTACGGCCAGGCTCAGCATGGCCCTGGCCTCCCCGGGCAGGTGTGCGGCCAGCAGGGCCCCGGCGAAGTCGGCCCGCATCGTGGCCAGCCGCTCGGGGAAGCCGAACAGCGTGTCCTCGGCCTCCCGGTAGTGCTTGAACGCCCCCGCGATGTCGCCCCGGCGTACGGCGAGGAAGGGCAGGTTGGCGGCGGACAGGCGGGCCAGATGCCGCAGCCCGGACCGGCGGGAGATCTCCAGGCAGGCGCTCAGGTCGCGCATGGCGGCGTCCCAGTCACCGCGATAGGAGTGGATGAGCCCCCGGTTGAGCAGGCCGCCCGCCAGGAACCGGCGGTCGTCGATGGTGCCCGGCGCCGTCACCAGGGCCCGCAGCGCCCGGTCGCAGGAGGCGATGGCCTCCTGGTGGCGGCCGAGGTGGGCCAGGGCGACCGCGCGCTGGGTGTCCAGCTTGGCGCGGTCCAGCGGCGACAGGTAGGCCCAGGCCAGCGCGGCCACCCGCAGGGCCTGCAGCGGGTGGCCGCGTTCGGTGCGGACGGTGACCAGGGACAGCCGCGCCTGGGCCACCCGCTCCGGCGGCGCGCCCTCGGTGGTGACGGCGGCGCGGAGGTGCTGTTCGGCGCTCTGGAGGTCGCCCAGCTCGCGGGCGGCCAGCGCCATCGCCCTGAGCGCCATGACCTCCCCCTCGGGGAAGCCGATGCGGCGGGACGTCGCGAGCACGAGACCGCCCGCGTGCAAAGCATGGTGGGGATCGACGAGGGAACGCATCAGGGCGGCCTCGGCCGCCCTGATGAGCCGGTCGCGCTGGGAGTGCGATGTCACGCTCATGAAGCCTTGCTCGAGAAGTTACTCGAAAAAGCCGGGAGAGGGCGCGGCTCTACCGGCTGGTCAACAGGTGCGGGGGTCAGGGGCGGATACGCACCCACCTGGTCTGTACGGGTGCGTGACCCGGCCGGTGACACACCACGCTGAACCAGCCGGGAGGCAGGCCGGTCGCGATGAAGTGACCGGTGTGCGCGATGCGCGCGGTGAGCGTGAGATGCGGGGTCCTGACATCGACGAGAGCGCCCTCTCCTGGGTAGGGGGAAACCTGTCCCGCGACGTCGATGAGCCCGTCGCCCACCGTCACCTCCAGGTCGAAGGTGAGGCCGGCGGCGACGAAGCGCACCAGATGGGAACCGTCGTCGTCGCGGGTGCCGCGGATCGCGGCGCATTCGCTGAGGGCGGCGGTCACCGCTCGCGGGACCCGGAACCTGAAGAGGTCACGCGCGGCGGCGGACACGCGACCGGGGATCGGGTCGTTCCCGGCGGCCAGCCGGAGGGCTGCCAGGAAGTATTCGTCGTTGATCATTGCGCCATCTCCTGGGTTGAGATCAGAGTGCGCAGTTTCTCCAGGCAGCGGGCCCGGGTCGGGCCGACGCTGCCGATGGGGACGCCGAGCCGCGAGGCCATCTGCTGACTCCCGAGATCGATCGCGACCAGTTGGAGCAGGGTGCGGCAGGGCTCTTGCAGGGTGGAGACCGTCTTCCAGAGCAGGCGCCGGCCGTCGGCCTCCAATACGGCGGAAGCCGGGTCGGGGTCGTCGACGACCTCGAAGGAGGAGATCCCCGGGCGTTCCTTCCGCAACAACAGCAGGGACTCGTGGCGCACGGTCGTCATGAGCCAGGCGCCCACTCTCGCCGGATCTCTGATGCTCTCGAGCTGCTGGAGCAGGCGCAGCCAGGAACCCTGGACCGCGTCCGCGGCGTCGGCCGGGCTCAGGCCGCAGGCGCGGGCGACGGCCCACATCCGCGGCCCGAACCGGGACTCGAGCGCGTCCCAGGCCGACCGGTCGCCGTCGCCGGCGGCCAGCAGCAGCTCCGCCGGCTCGCGGGGATCGCTCACGCGGCCTCCCTTCGGCCGGTATGAGGGGCGATCATGCCTCCTCGTGATGAGCTGAGGACTGAGCGTAAACTCTACAGACTCGCCGGGAAGAGAACTCCCAGATCGCGAATTTGCCGGGGAGCGTCGAGCAGCCGCCTGGCCGCCTCCTTCACCGGCTCGTCCGCGGCCGCCCCGGCGATGGTCCCGGCCACCAGGGCGGTGGCGAACGACGTGCCGCTCCACGCCGCGTAGCCCGCGAACCCGCCGCCGGTGAGATAGCTGCTGGTCAGCCAGTCGCCGCGGGCGCAGGCGTCCACCCAGTCGCCGTAGCTCGAATACAGCGCCCGGCGCTCCTCGGCGGCGTCCAGGGCCGCCACGCCCACCACGCCGGGCAGCGCCGCGGGCCAGAACGGCCGGTCGGAGCCGTCGTTGCCGGCACAGGCCACCGCCACCGTGTCGGGCAGCGCGCCGAGGGCGTCGGCCAGCAGGAGCGGTGGCCGGTCGTCGAATGAGTGGCAGCCGAAGGACAGGTTGAGCACCTGCGGGGGGCGCTCGCGCATGCGGTGCAGGACGCGCACCACGGTGGCCTCGTCGCCGATCCCGTCGCCGTCGAGCACCCGGTGGACCCGCAGCGCCGCGCCGGGCGCCCGGCGCACCAGCAGGCCCGCGATGAACGTGCCGTGGCCCGCCTGCGAGCCCTCCGTGGCGTCGGCCTCGCCGGGGCCGAGGGCGTCGTACCAGTCGCCGCCCGACCACCACGGGTGCTTGGCGACACCGGTGTCGAGCAGGCCCACGACCACGCTGGAACGTGCCTTGCGCGGCTTGTGGGCGATGGGCGGCGCGGGGAACGGCCGGGACGCGGGACCGCCGAACCACAGGGGCTGGCCGCGGAGCACGTGGTTGGGGGAGGCCCTGAGACCCTGTTCCCGCAGGTCGGCCACCACCTGGCAGGGATCGACGCCGGCCGACAGGTGGATGACGCAGACGCCGTCCGCCTCCGACACCGCCTGGGTCCAGCGCGCCACGGCGGGGATCGCGGCCCGCTCGGTCAGCACCTGACCTGCCCGGATGAACGACTCGCCGACAGATTGAATTTCCATGAGCGGGGTGTTTCCCCCTGCTCGGCAAGCTTTCACACGCCACTCCCGCACCAACTTGGTATGGCCCCCCTCTGGTGCCGGATAGCGACCGACGGTAGTCTCTCCCTAGTCACTTGTGATCATCCCGATACGAGGCCGTTGGGGAAGGCGCACCTCGTACCGAAACGGGAGGTCCGGTGTCTGCTCGTGGCGTCCTTTACGTCCACTCGGCTCAGCCCGCGCTGTGCCCTCATATTGAATGGGCAGTCGCGGGTGTCCTTGGCGTGCCCGTAGACCTGACATGGACGCCGCAGCCCGCCGCGCCCAACGTCGTGCGCGCGCAGGCGGAATGGGAGGGCCGCCCGGGCATCGCCGCGGCCATCGCCTCCTCGCTCATGGGCTGGCAACGACTGAGATTCGAGATCACCGAGGACGCCTCGCCGGGGGTGGACGGCTCCCGGCACGCCTACACGCCGACGCTGGGCGCCTTCACGGCGGTCATCGGCGCCGCCGGCGACATCATGATCCCCGAGGACCGGCTGCGCACCGCGATGCTGGCGGCCGCCCAGGGGCGGTGCGCGCTGGAGGACGAGCTGGACAAGCTGCTCGGCCGGCCGTGGGACGAGGAGCTGGAGCCGTTCCGGTACGCGGGCGACGGCGCCCCGGTCCGCTGGCTGCACGCCGCCGTCTGAGGCGGGCGCACATGCGAAAGGCCCCGCGCCGTCGCCGGCGTGGGGCCTTGTCGCGGTCGATCAGAGGGGGATGTTGCCGTGGGCGCCGCGGGCCGGGGTGGCCTGGGCGAGCAGCCGGGCGATGGCGCCGCGGGTCTCCCGAGGCATGATCACCTCGTCGATGACCCCCAGGGCCTGCGCCCGCTCCAGGCCGCCGGCGAGCTTCTCGTGCTCCGCCGCCAGCCGCTGCTCCAGCTCGGCGCGCTCCTCCTCGGGCGTCGCGGCGAGCTCGCGCCGCTTGAGGACGCGGACGGCGGCCACCGGCCCCATGACCGCGACCTCGGTCGTCGGCCAGGCGAACACCTTGGTCGCGCCCAGGGCGCGGGAGTTCATCGCGACGTACGCCCCGCCGTACGCCTTCCTCGTCACCAGCGTGACCCGCGGCACCGAGGCCTCGGCGAAGGCGTGCAGCAGCTTGGCCCCCCGGCGCACCACTCCGTCGTGCTCCTGTCCCACACCCGGCAGGTAACCGGGCACGTCCACGAGGACCACCAGGGGCACCCCGAACGCGTCACACATGCGTACGAAGCGGGCGGCCTTCTCGGCGGACGTGGCGTCGAGGCAGCCGCCGAGCCGCAGCGGGTTGTTGGCGACCACCCCGACCGTCCGGCCGCCGAGGCGGCCCAGCGAGGTGACGATGTTCGGTGCCCACTTGGGGTGCAGCTCGATGCCGGGCTCGTCGAGCAGGCCGTTGACCAGCGGTTTGACGTCGTAGGCGCGGCGCGGGGACTCGGGCAGCAGCGAGGAGAAGTCCACCTCGCCGATCTCCCCCATGCGCACCCGGCCCTGGTGACCGAGGAGCGTGGCGAGCTGCCGCGCCTTGACGAACGCCTCGGTCTCGGACCCGGTGACGACGTGCGCGACGCCGCTGCGCCTGCTGTGCGGCTCGGGGCCGCCCAGCGACGCGCTGTCGACGTCCTCGCCGGTGACGCTGCGGACCACGTCGGGGCCCGTGACGAAGATGCGGCCGGAGTCGGCCAGGATGACCAGGTCGGTGAGCGCCGGCCCGTACGCGGCGCCGCCGGCGGCGGGGCCGACGACCACGGAGATCTGCGGCACGACGCCGGAGGCCTTGGTCATGGCGGCGAACACCCGGCCGACGGCGTGCAGCGACTCGACGCCTTCGGCGAGTCGCGCACCGCCGGAATGCCAGATCCCGATGACCGGCACCCGTTCACGGACGGCCACGTCGTAGGCGTGCACGATGTGCTCGCAGCCCTCGCTGCCCATCGCGCCGCCCTGGAAGCGGGCGTCACTGCAGAAGGCGACGACGGGGACACCCTCGACGCGGCCCATGGCGGCCAGCACGCCGCTCTTGTCGACGGAGGTGATGAGCCGCGGCGTGCCCTCGTCGAGCAGCGCGGTCAGCCGGACGACTGGATCACGGGGATCGCCGGACTCCTGTTCGGAGCTGCCGGCGGCGACCCGGTTGTCCAGCACGGTCATTCAGGCTCCCTTGAACACGACGGTCGCGTTGTGTCCACCGAATCCGAACGAGTTGTTGACCGCGGCGATGTCACCCTCCGGCAGCGTACGGTTCTCGCCGTAGACGAGATCCACCTCGATGCCGTCGTCGAGATCGTCGATGTTGATGGTGCGGGGGACGATCCGGTCCTGCAGCGCCTTGATCGTGAAGACGGACTCGATGCCGCCCGCGCCGCCCAGCAGATGGCCGGTCATGGACTTGGTCGAGGTGACCAGCGGGTGCGTGCCGATGGCCTTGGCCACCGCCTGCACCTCGACGACGTCGCCGGCGGGAGTGGAGGTCGCGTGCGCGTTGAGGTGCTTGACGTCCAGGCCGGAGACGTCGGCGTCGTTGAGCGCCTGCGTCATGGCCATGATGATGCCCCGGCCCTCGGGCTCGGGCTGGGTGATGTGGTGGGCGTCGGCGGAGTAGCCGACACCGGCGGCGTAGGCGTAGATCCGCGCGCCGCGGGCCCTGGCGTATTCCTCGGACTCCAGGACGATGATGCCCGCCCCCTCGCCGAGCACGAACCCGTCACGGCCGCGGTCCCAGGGCCGTGAGGCGCCCGCCGGGTCGTCGTTGCGCTTGGACATGGCCCGCGCGGCGGCGAAGGCGGCCATGTTGAGGCCGTGGATGGCGGCCTCGGTGCCACCGGCGACCACCACGTCGGCACGGCCTGACCTGATCATGTCCATCGCGTAGCCGATGGCCTCGGCCCCGGAGGCGCAGGCCGACACGGTGGCGTGCACGCCGGCCTGGGCGCGCAGGTCGATCCCGATCCAGGCGGCCGGGCCGTTGGGCATGAGCATCGGCACCGTGAACGGCGACAGCCTGTTCCAGCCGCGCTGCCGGTAGGTGTCGTAGGCGGTCAGTGTGGTCGAGATGCCGCCGATGCCGCTGGAGACCACCACGCCGAGCCGCTCGGGCGCCACCTCGGGGGCGCCCGCGTCCTGCCAGGCCTCCCTGGCGGCGACCAGCGCGAGCTGCTCGCTGCGGTCGAGGCGGCGAGCCTCAGGCGCGGGCAGGACCGTGGTCGGATCGACCGCTGCCGTCCCCGCGAACTTCACGGGGACGGTGTCGATCCAGTCCGTCGTCAGGGTCTCGACGCCCGACTGACCGGCGAGGAGCGCCGTCCAGGTCGAGGTGACGTCTCCACCGACGGGCGTCGTCGCGCCAAGCCCGGTGACGACGACACGTACCCGGTTCGCACTCACGTTTCGCGCTCCTTACTGGTCAGACTGGGACCTGACAGGTCAGGTGAGGTGGGAATCTCTTAGTTCTGGATGAAGTTGAGGACGTCCTTGACCGTCTTCAGGTTCTTGAGCTGGTCGTCGGGAATCTCGACGCCGAACTCGTCCTGGGCGGCCACGGCGATCTCGACCATGGACAGGGAGTCGATGTCGAGGTCGTCCACGAAGTTCTTCTCGGGGGTCACCTCGGACGCCGGGATGCCGGTGATCTCGTTGATGATCTTGCTGAGGTTCTCGAGGATGTCCTGGTCGGTGGCGGCCATGTCGCTATTTCTCCTTCTGGTTTCCTTGGTTCTGTGCGGACACGCCGCACAAGCTCTTACAGGTACGGCGGGCAACCGTACCGGATGTCAGGGAATCTCGATGACCTGGCCCGCGTAGGTCAGGCCCGCCCCGAAGCCGAGCACGAGCGCGAGACCGCCGGAGCGGACCTCGCCGCGCTCCAGCATGCGCGAGAGCGCCAGCGGGATGGAGGCGGCCGAGGTGTTGCCGGCCATGATGATGTCGCGGGCGATGGCGGCCTTGTCGGCGCCCAGCTTACGGGCGATGGCCTCGATGATGCGCAGGTTGGCCTGGTGCGGCACGAACGCCGCCAGCTCCGAGGGGTCCACCCCCGCGCGCTCACAGGCCTCGAGCGCCACCGGGTGCAGCGCGGTGGTGGCCCAGCGGAAGACGGTCTGACCCTCCTGGAAGAGGAAGGAGTCGCGGTCGCTGATGCTGATCGCCTCGGCCTTGTCACCGGAGCTGCCCCACACCACGGGGCCGATGCCGGGATTGTCGGAGGGACCCACCACCGCGGCGCCCGCGCCGTCGGCGAAGATCACGGCCGTGGACCGGTCGGTCCAGTCGACCCACTGCGACAGCTTCTCCGCGCCGATGACCAGCACGTGCCTGGCCGCGCCCCCGCGGACGGCGGCGCTGGCGGTGGCGAGCGCATAGCAGAACCCGGCGCAGGCGGCGTTGACGTCGAACGCGCCGGGCGAGTTGATGCCGAGGCGGTGGGCGACGACGGCGGAGGCGTTGGGGATCTGGGTCTCGAGCGTGCAGGTGGCCACGATGACCAGGTCGACGTCCTCGGGCGACAGGCCGCTCGCGGCCAGCGCCTTGCCACCGGCGATGGTGGCCATGTCCTCGACGGACTCCTCCTTGCCCGCGACCCGGCGCTGCTTGATGCCGACCCGGGACTGGATCCACTCGTCGTTGGTGTCCATGGTCTTGGCCAGATCGTCGTTGGTGACGATGTTCGACGGCTGGTAGTGGCCCAGGGCCAGCACTCTGCCGCCGGGGGCGATGTCCGGGATCCTCACTTCGTCAACTCCCTGGCCGCGTCGAGGTCGTCTGGTGTCTTCAGTGCCGCGGTCCGCACGCCGCGCAGGCCGCGCTTGGCCAGGCCGGTCAGCGTGCCGCCGGGCAGCAGCTCGATCATCTCGGTGACGCCGAGGCCCGCCATGGTCTCCATGCAGGCACCCCACCTGACGGGGCTGCTGACCTGCCTGACCAGGCGCTCGACGAACTCGGTGCCGGAGGGGACGGCCTGGCCGTCGGCGTTGGACAGCAGCGTGACCCCGGGGTCGGACGGCACGACCTGCCCGGCCGCCTCACGCAGGCTCTCCACCGCCGGGGCCATGTGGTGCGTGTGGAACGCGCCGGCCACGGAGAGCGGGATGAGCCGGGCACGCGCCGGCGGGTCCTCCTTGAAGGCCGCCAACTGCTCCAGCGTGCCGCCCGCGACGATCTGGCCGGCGCCGTTGACGTTGGCGGGGGTCAGGCCGTGCCGCTCGATGGCGGCCAGCACCTCCTCCTCGACGCCGCCGAGCACGGCGGTCATGCCGGTCTCGGTGACGGCGGCTGCCTTGGCCATGGCCTGGGCCCGGTCGCGAACGAGGCCGAGCGCCTCCTCCGGGGTGAGCACCCCGGCGAGCGCGGCGGCGGCGAACTCGCCGACGCTGTGGCCGGCGACCACGTCGGGCCGCACGCCGAGCACCTCCGCCGAGGCCAGCGCGGCCGCCACGAGCAGCGGCTGGGCGACGGCGGTGTCACGGATCTCGTCGGCGCCGGCGGTCGTGCCATAGGTGACCAGGTCCAGCCCGACGACCTCCGACCAGGCGCCGATCCTGTCCGCGACGCCGGGCAGCTCTAGCCAGGGAGTCAGGAAACCTGGTGTTTGGGCACCTTGGCCCGGAGCGACGAGTACAAGCACAAAATCCACCTTGCCCTGTAGAACTCCGACACGAGATGGAGATCCGTACGAACTTTGTGTCGCGTGTTTTGTAGGAAACCTACAGTGGGGATTTCAGGGCGGCCAGGTAACGGCGGCTTCGGAAAGCCTGCCGAGGATCAGGCCGACCTGCAGGGTGAAGGCGGAGCGGCCCTCCGTGGGCTGGTATCCGGTCAGCTCCGTGATCTTCTTCAGACGGTAGCGGACGGTGTTGGGGTGCACGAACAGCAGCCGTGCCGTCGCCTCCAGCGAGGTGCCCTGCTCCAGGTACGTGGCCAGCGTGTCGAGCAGCGGCGTGCCGGCGAGCGGCAGGTAGACGTTCTCGATGAGCTGCTCCCTGGCGTCAGTGTCACCGTCGAGCGCCCGCTCGGCCAGCAGGTCCTCCGCGTGCACCGGGCGGGGCGCGTCCGGCCAGCCGGAGGAGGCCTTCAGCCCGGCCAGCGCCGCCCTGGCGGAGCTGGCGGCGGCGTGCAGGTCGGCGACCTCCGGGCCGATGACGATGGGGCCCACGCCGAAGCGGGCCACGACCTGCCTGGCCGCGTCGTGGACGCTCTCGGCGCCGCCCACGATCACGATCAGCCGGTCGGCCTGCACCCCGGCCAGCAGGTCCATGCCGATGCGGCGGCCCTTCTCCCGCAGGCCGTCGATGACCGCCCGCGGGTCGCCCTCGGGGGCGTGGCCGGCGATGACGACCACGGGGGAGGAGGTCCAGCCGAGCGCGGCCGCCCAGGAGTGCAGGCCGTCGTCCACCTCGCCGCGTACGAGGGCGTCCACGATCAGCGCCTCCAGCCGGGCGTCCCACGACCCCCTGGCCTCGGCCTCCCTGGCGTAGACGTGGGCGGCGGCGAAGGCCACGTCGCGGGTGTAGCGCAGCATGGCCTGCTGGAGCTGGTCCTCGCCGCCCGGCGCGGCCAGCTCGTCGGTCTGCGCCTCGACCACCTCGACCACGACCCTGACGATGTCGACGGTCTGCTGCAGCGAGATCGACCGCTTGAGCTCGCGCGGGGCCGTGCCGAAGAACTCGATGCTGGGCGTGGGCCGGTCCTTGCCGGCGTGCTGGAACCACTCGACGAACGCGGCGATGCCGGCCTGGGCCACGAGCCCCACCCACGACCGGTCCTCGGCGCTGAGCGCGCGGAACCACGGAAGCTGCTCGTCCATGCGCGCCATCGCCGCCGTGCCGAGCGAGCCCATGGCCCGCTCAAGCCTGCGTGTGGTGTCCTCCCGGGTCCGGTCTGTCACGTCTCCTAGAGTGCCAGGTCCGTTCAGATGAGCTGAACCCCCTGCCCGGCCCCCATGCGGCGTCCGGGCGGAGGGGCGTGCTCAGATGACGGCGACGGCGGTGATCAGGCCGATGGCCACGTGGGTGACGGCCAGCAGGCGCGCGCCCGGCTGCAGATCCGGCTCCTTGACCAGGTCGCGGACCGAGATGCCGACGATCCGGTCGAACAGCAGCATCGCCACGGTCTGCACCACGATGCCGACCAGGCCGAAGACCGCGGTGCCCGCCAGCCCCTCCGCCAGCCGGCCGCCGGAGGACCAGATGGAGGCCGCCACGATCAGGCCGACCGCGGCCAGGGCCGAGGTGGCCAGCAGGGTGGCGTTCGGGTTGCGCTCGGTGCGGATGACCTCGCTCAGCTTGCCGGGGGTGGCCCAGTCGATCACGTAGAAACCGATGATCATCAGGAGCAGGCCGACGGCGGCGTACGCGGCGATGGCGCCGGCACCGCGGGCGAGGGTTTCGAGAAGGGTCACGGTCAGTTCCAATCGGGGGTGCGGTGAGTCAGGGTGGTTCAGTCGGCGATGCGGTGCGGGACGAACGAGGAGGTGTCGTCGGTGATGAAGCCGGTCGTCTCCCGGATGCCCAGCCCGGCGGCCGCGTCGGCGACCACCCAGGCGCCGAGCACGGGGCGCTGCCCCTCGAAGACGGGCAGCGCCTCGAAGCCCTGGAAGACGTAGCCTTCCTGACCGTAGACGCCGGGCGTCTCCTGGGTGCCTTCAGGGGTGACGATGCGCATCGAGGCGCCCTCCCTGCCCAGCAGCGGCTTGGCGATGTAGGAGGTCAGGTCGCGAGGTCCGTCGAGGTAGGCGGGCAGCAGGTTGGGATGGCCAGGATAGAGCTCCCACAGCAGGGCCAGCAGGGCCTTGTTGGACAGCAGCGTCTTCCACAGCGGCTCGATCCAGGTGGAGTGCCGTACGGCGTGCCGCCCGAACGGCTCGCCCAGCATCCACTCCCACGGATAGAGCTTGAACACCGAGCGGATCATCCGCTCCCCGACGTCCACGAAGCGGCGGTTGAGCGAGTCCCAGCCGATGTCCTCGACGGCGACGGCGACCGTCCGCAGGCCGGCCTGCTCGGCGGTGTCCTGCAGGTAGGCCACCGTCATGGCCTCCTCGCCCGTCTCGTCCATGTTGGTGAACGCGAAGTGCGTCGGCCCCGGCGGCAGTCTCAGCTCGCGCCAGCGGTCGATGAGCCGCTCGTGCAGGGAGTTCCACTGGTCGTCGGCCGGATGGACGTCCTGCAGCCAGAACCACTGCACGACCGACGACTCCACGAGGGCCGTGGGGGTGTCGGCGTTGTACTCCAGCATCTTGGCCGGGCCGGTGCCGTCGTAGCGCAGGTCGAAGCGGGCGTACACGTGCGGGTCGCGGCGCTCCCATGAGCGCGCCACGTCCTCCCACGCCCATTCGGGGATGGCGAAGTCGGCGAAGCGCCCGGTCGAGACCACGTGTTCGACCGTGCGCAGGCACATGTCGTGCAGCTCCTCGACCTGCTTCTCCAGCGCCTCGACCTCGTCCATCGAGAAGACGTAGTGGACCGACTCGTCCCAGTACGGCCGGTGCAGCCCGGACGGGTGGGCGGTGCGATGGTAGGCCAGGCCATGGCTCTCGATCGTCTTCTCCCAGCCCTGGCGGGGGGTGCCATGCTCACGGCGCACGCGTCAGCTCCCGCCGTAGCCGTGGCTGCCGAAGCCGCCGCGCTGGATCTGCTTGCCCGCGCGAGTGGTGATGTTCGTGTCGGACGGCCGGTAGGTGGTGCCGCCGTGCACGGTGTTGCCGGTCCTGGTGCCGCCGTAATACCAGTGGTACGCGCCGCGCGACCCGCTGTAGTGGTAACTGCCGTCGTCGTCATCGTCGCAGTAGTCGTCGTCCACGACCTGGTAGGTGCCGTCCGCTAACTGGATGACGCAGTCCGCGGTGACGTCGTCGTCGTCGTTCTCGGCGATGATCCACGCTCCGACCAGCATCACGGACAGGACGCCGACGATGGTCAGCGGCACGGCCTTGGACGACTTGCGCGGTTGCGTCGAGTGGTCGTGGTGGTGCGACGGTATTGCCATCAAGATCCTGCTTTCATGGGCCGAACAGCCTATCGGCGGCCCTGCTCCCCGTTCAATGATGGTCGGCTGTTGTCTTGCCATGGGGTATGAATCGGCTTATGGAACCGGTTGAGGCTCTGCGCGAGATCGCCTTCCTGCTGGAGCGCGCCGGAGAGCCCACATATCGGGTGCGGGCCTTTCGTCGTGCCTCCTCGGTCGTCGCGGATCTGCCCCCTGACGAGCTGGCGCGGTTGTCCCGCACCGGCGGGCTCGGCGACCTGCCCGGCATCGGTAAGGTCACCACACTCGTGATCAACGAAGCACTGGCTGGTGAGGTTCCGACATATTTGCGCCGGATGCGAGCCACCGAGGGCGTCCAGCTCGACGAGGCGGCGGCCGCGCTGCGGGCGGCGCTGAAAGGCGACCTGCACAGCCATTCGGACTGGTCGGACGGGGGGTCGCCGATCGAGGAGATGGCGGAGGCGGCGATCGGACTGGGGCATGAATACTGGGCGCTGACCGACCACTCGCCCCGGCTGAAGGTGGCCAGGGGGCTGCCGGCCGAGCGGCTGGAGCGGCAACTGGAGGTGGTGGGCAAGCTGAACGAGCGGCTGGCCCCGTTCCGGATCCTGACCGGCATCGAGGTGGACATCAATCCCGACGGCTCGCTCGACCAGTCGCCCGACCTGCTGGAGCGGCTGGACGTGGTGGTGGCCAGCGCGCACTCGCAGTTGCGCATGGCCAGCGCGGACATGACCCGCCGGATGGTCACCGCCATAGCCAACCCGCTGGTGGACGTGCTGGGGCACTGCACGGGGCGGGTGGTGCGGGCCGGGGGCGAGCGCGGGGCGCGGCGGCCGGAGTCGTCCTTCGAGGCGGAGCTGGTCTTCGAGGCCTGCCGGCGGTTCGGGGTGGCGGTGGAGGTCAACTCGCGGCCCGACCGGCTCGATCCGCCGAAGCGGCTGATGCGGCTGGCGTACGAGATGGGGTGCGTCTTCGCGATCGACTCCGACGCGCACGCGCCCGGGCAGCTCGACTGGCAGCGGTACGGGTGCGAGCGGACGGCCCTGTGCGGGATCGAGGCGGACCGGGTCGTGAACACCTGGCCGCTCGACCGGCTCCTCGCGTGGACCCGGAGGGAGGAGGACACGCCGGACCCGGCGTGAGCCCCGGGCAGGGCTGTCGGGCAGGGGTGTCGGCCTGGGTTCGCTGCGGGGGTGGCGGTTGAGGTGGTGGCTCGGGCGGGATGGCACGGTGGCGGGGTGGATAGACGGGGGTGGCGGGGCCGGCGGGTGCCGCGCGAATGTCGGTGGCGCGGCGTAACGTCGCGAATGTGAACCGTACCGACCGGCTCTACGCGCTCGTCGAGGACCTGCGCGCGATCTCACCCCGCTGCCGCTCCGCCCGTGAGCTGGCCGAGCGGTTCGAGGTGAGCGTGCGCACCATCGAGCGCGACATCACCGCGTTACAGGAGTCGGGGGTGCCGATCTACGCGGAGCCGGGGCGCAAGGGCGGTTACGCCATCGACAAGACGATGTCCCTCCCGCCGCTCAACTTCACCCCGGCCGAGGCGGTGGCCATCGCGGTGGCGCTCAGCCGGGCCGGTGACCAGCCGTTCGGCCGGCAGGCGCGCAGCGCCTTACGCAAGGTGGTGGCCGCGATGCCGGGCACCGAGGGCGACCTGGCCAGGGAGCTGGCCCGGCGGGTGCAGCTCGTTCACCTGCCGCCCGAGCAGGGCGCCGAGATCCAGCCGCTGGGCGCGGAGGGCATCTCACGGGCGATCGAGGACGCGCTGCTCCGCCGCCGGGTGCTCAGGCTCGACTACGCCGACGCCAAGGGGGCGCTGACCTCCCGCGACGTCGAGCCGGGGGTGTTCCTGGGCGGCCGGGGCGGGTTCTGGTATCTGGTGGCCTGGTGCCGCCTGCGCGAGGACGTGCGGGTCTTCCGCCTCGACCGCATCGCCGCCGCCACCGTCACCGCTGAGCGCTGCCCCGACCGGCCGCTCGAAGGCTTCGCCCCCGACGTGCCCGAGATGATCGTTCACGGCACCCTCCTGGACTGAATCGCTCGAAAAGTCAATCGAAAACACCGACATAGGGTTGTCGCCTACGCGTTAGATCGTTGTCCTGTTCTAAAAACAAGGGAGACGAACGATGGACAACACGGTGACCTGGTTCGAGGTCGCGACCGACGACCCCGAAGGTGCCGAGCAGTTCTACGGCGGATTGTTCGGGTGGGCCTTCACCCGCGACGACGGGCCGATGGACTACCGGATGATCGGCTATCCGGGCGGCGCGCAGCCGGCCGGAGGGCTGTTCAACACCAAGGGTGAGTTCCCGGGGCACGCCGTCTTCCATGTTCGTGTGGCCGATGTCGAGGAGACCTGCGCCAGGAGCGAGTCGCTGGGCGGCAAGGTGGTCACGAAGGTGATCGGCGAAGGTGCGGGCACCGACTTCGCCTACCTGCGTGACAGGTCGGGCAACCTCTTCGGCGTCTTCCACCAGAGGGGGTGAGCCGGTTGCGCGCCGGGGAGAGCACCTTCCCCGCCGACCCGGGCGCGCCGCCGGGCCGCTCCTGGGGAGCGGTTCACCCGCACGCCCTGGACACGCCGCCGATCGCCGAGCGGCGGCGCGTCCAGGGCCGGGCGCATGAATCCGGGTACATGAATCCGGGCGCACGAAGGCCCGGCATTGGAAGTCCCGGCACTGAAAGACACGGCACAGGAAGGCCGGATGCGCGGAAGCCGGCCGCCGTCAGGCCTTGACGGCAGCCGCCGCGGAGGCAGGGGTCTCCGTCAGAGTGCGGCCGTCGTCAGCCAGCGGTTCAGCAGGTCGTGGTCGCCGTACACGGTGAGCGCGTCGGGGGAGCGGCGGCCGTACAGGAGCAGGAGCAGGTCGCGGACCGGGCCCCGCACGGCCGCGTCACCCCTGGCGTGGCCACGGTCCCAGGTGATCTTCCCGGCGGGACCCTGGGTGATGGTCCACTCGCCGGCGGTGTCGCCGGCGGTGTCGGTGGCGTGGAGGTGGATCGTGGCCCCCTCCAGGCCGGCCTTCGCCAGCGCCCGGGTGACCCAGACGGCTGACGGCAGGTTGTGCAGGAGCTCTTCGATCCCGTCGATCGCGGTCTCCGCCGGGACCACCGGGTCGATGCCGAGCGCGAGTTCGGCGTCGGCCCGGTGGATCACCAGCTCGAAGTGCATCCGGCGGGGCCACCAGGACGCCCGCCTGTCGGGGCCCCAGGTCCACACCTCCATCTCGGGATCGGTGACCCGCAGCGTGTCGAGCAGCTCGGCCGCCCCCGCCAGGAGCCAGTCGGCGTCGCCGCTGCGGCCCTCGGCCAGGTCACTGGGCACCTGGGCCGACCAGATCCGCTCCTGGACCCGGCCGCGCAGCACGTGGACCGCCCAGCGGTGCAGCCGGCCGACGTGGGTGACCAGCTCTGCCATCGTCCATTCCGGGCATGTGGGCACCGGGACGGACAGGTCGCCCGCCAGGGCCGCGAGACGTGCGGTCTCCTGCTCGATGAGCGAGATCCGCGATCGGTAGTCGGTCGTCACACGGCCCACCCTAAGCCGCCGGGCACCGCCTGTCCCAGGCTAGGCGGCCGGGCAGGTGGAGCCCTTCGCCGGCACCTTGCCCTCGATGAGGTAGCTGTCCACGAGGCCCCGGATGCACTTGCTGCCCGACAGGTAGGCTCCGTGCCCCTCACCCTCGTACGTCACCAGCGTCGCGGTCTTGAGCTGGGAGGTCAGCCGCGGCGCCCACTCGTACGGCGTGGCAGGGTCGCCCTTGCCGCCCACCACCAGGATCGGCCCCGACCCGGTGGCGTCCACGTGCCGCGCCTCGTTGCTGCCCTTGACCGGCCACACCCGGCACAACCCGCCCGAGCCCTCGCTGCCGAACAGCGGCGAGATCCGCATCGCGGCCGCCTCGGTCTTCCGCAGCTCGGCCTGGGAGGGGCGTTCGGCCGTGTCCACGCAGGTGATGGCCGGGAAACTGGTCATCTGCGTCGAGTAGCTGCCGTTCTCGCTGCGCCCGGTGTAGGAGTCGGACAGGTACATCAGTCCCTGGCCGCGGCCCTTGAGAGCCTCCCCGAGCGCCTGCTCCAGGAACGGCCAGGTCAGCTCCGAGTAGAGGGCGGCGGCCACGCCGGTGGAGGCCAGGCCCTGGGTCAGGTCGCGGCCGCCGACCTTCAGCGGCTTGGCGGCGACGTCGTTCATCAGCCTGGCGACGTTCGCGTTGGCGGTGGCCACGTCCTTGCCGACGGCGCAGGAGCCGTCCTTGACGCACGCGCGCAGGAAGCTCTCGTAGGCCTGCTGGAATCCGCGGGTCTGGGCCAGCGTGCGCTGCTCGAAGGTGACTGTGGGGTCGAGTGGCGCGTCGAGCACCATGCGGCCCACGCTCCGGGGGAACAGGGTGGCGTAGACGCCGCCGAGCTGGGTGCCGTACGACATGCCGACGTAGTTGAGCTTGGGGTCGCCCACGGCGGCGCGGATGCGGTCCATGTCACGGGCGGCGTTCACGGTGCCGATGTAGGGCAGGATCTTGCCGGAGTCCTGCTGGCACAGCGCGGCGAACTCCTTGTTGGCCTGCTCGCTCTCCCGGTGCGTCTCCTCGTTGGGCGGCAACGTGTCCAGCGAGGTGAACGCGTCCAGCTCGGCGCCGCTGCCGCAACGCACCCCGGAGCTGCGCTCGACGCCGCGCGGGTCGAAGCTGACCAGGTCGTAGCGGGTGCGCATCGTGGCGAGCGCCTTGGCGGCCTGGTCGAGCGTGTCGACGCCGGAGGCGCCGGGACCGCCGAAGTTGAACACGATCGAGCCGAGCGGCTTGCTCTTGCCGGTGGTGGGCAGCTTGATCAGCGCCAGCTCCAGCGTGCCGCCGTCGGGCTTGGTGTAGTCCAGCGGCACGCTCAGCTTCCCGCACCGCACGGAGGGGTCCTGGCGAGCGGGCGGCGCGCCGTCGGGACGCTTGAGGTCGGTGCACGGACCCCAGGACACCTGCTCGGGTGCGGTGGTGGCGTCGGCGGCGGGCTCGGCGGGTGCGGTGGAACAACCGGCGGCCGTCACGACCAGGGCGGCGGCTAGAACGCGGCGCATAACTGAAAGTCCCCTCATGTCTCAGGGGGAAGTAGTGCCCACAATACGTGAGCCTGCACCAAACCTGGGTGAGGCGGCACGTACCCCTCCTGAACGTGCCGCCTCACAGGCCGAACAGCGCGGGCGGTCCAACATGACGGCGCTCCCGCGCAGAACATTCGCGGGAGCGCCGTTCATGTCTGACTCAGACGCCCATCGATTGCGTGTCGTTGCTCTCGGCGCCGCCCGCCTCGGTGACGCCGTTCTTGAGGTGGTAGCGGGCGATGGCCTCACGCAGCACCTCGCCGTCGAGCTCGCCCTGCTTGACCAGGCTGGTCAGCACGGCCAGCGTGATCGAGGCCGCGTCCACGTGGAAGTGGCGGCGCAGCGCCGAACGGGTGTCGGACAGGCCGAACCCGTCGGTGCCCAGCGAGGACCAGTCACCCGGCACCCACTGCGCGATCTGGTCCTGCACGGCCTTCATGTAGTCGCTGACGCCCACGAACGGCCCGCGCGCGTGCGACAGCGCCTGGGTCACGTACGGGACGCGCCGCTCGGCGTCCGGGTTGAGCAGGTTGTGCTCCTCGCAGGCCAGGGCCTCACGGCGGAGCTCGGACCACGACGTCGCCGACCACACGTCGGCCGACACGCCCCAGTCCGCGGCCAGCAGCCGCTGCGCCTCCATGGCCCACGGGCCCGCCACGCCGGAGGACAGGATGTTGGCCTTGGGGCCCTGCGTCTGGGGGCCTGCGGCGAACTTGTACAGGCCCTTGAGCAGCCCCGCCACGTCGAGGTGCGCGGGCTGCGCCGGCTGCAGGTAGGGCTCGTTGTAGACGGTCAGGTAGTAGAAGACGTCCTCGGGCTGGTCGCCGTACATCCTCCGCAGGCCGTCCTTGACGATGTGGGCCACCTCGAACGCCCAGGACGGGTCGTAGGAGACGGCGGCCGGGTTCGTCGAGGCGATGAGCGGCGTCTGGCCGTCCTCGTGCTGCAGCCCCTCGCCGTTGAGCGTGGTGCGGCCCGCGGTGGCGCCCAGCAGGAAGCCGCGGCCCATCTGGTCGCCCATCTGCCACATCTGGTCGCCGGTGCGCTGCCACCCGAACATCGAGTAGAAGATGTAGATCGGGATCATGTGCTCGCCGTGCGTGGCGTAGGAGGTGCCGGCCGCGATGGCCGAGGCCATCGAGCCCGACTCGCTGATGCCCTCGTGCAGGATCTGCCCCTGCACGGCCTCCTTGTACGACAGCAGCAACTCCCGGTCGACGGCCTCGTAGGTCTGGCCGTGCGGCGAGTAGATCTTGGCCGTCGGGAACATGGCGTCCATGCCGAAGGTCCGGGCCTCGTCCGGGATGATCGGCACGAACCGGTGGCCGATCTCCTTGTCCCGCATGAGGTCCTTCAGCAGCCGTACGAACGCCATCGTGGTGGCCACCTGCTGCTTGCCCGACCCCTTGCCGAAGGTGCCGTAGACCTCGTCGCCGGGCAGTTTGACCGGCTTGGCGCGCATGACCCGCTTGGGCAGCACGCCGCCGAGGGCCGCGCGGCGCTCCTTCATGTACTGGATCTCGGGGTCGTTCTCGCCCGGGTGGAAGTAGGGCGGCAGCTCGCCTTCCAGCGCCGAGTCCGGGATCGGCAGGTAGAGCCGGTCGCGGAACTCCTTGAGCTCGGCCTTGGTGAGCTTCTTCATCTGGTGCGTGGCGTTGCGCGCCTCGAAGTCCTTGCCCAGCGTCCAGCCCTTGATGGTCTGGGCGAGGATCACGGTCGGCTGGCCGACGTGCTCGCGGGCCGCCTTGAAGGCCGCGTAGACCTTGCGGTAGTCGTGGCCGCCGCGCGACAGCTTGCGGATGTCGTCGTCGGTCAGGTGCTCGACCATCTTGCGCAGGCGCGGGTCGCCGCCGAAGAAGTGCTCGCGGATGTACTCGCCGGACTCGACGGAGTAGGTCTGGAACTGGCCGTCGGGGGTGGTGTTCATCTGGTTGACCAGCACGCCGTCGACGTCGGCGGCGAGCAGCGGGTCCCAGTCACGGCCCCAGACGACCTTGATGACGTTCCAGCCGGCGCCGCGGAAGTAGGACTCCAGCTCCTGGATGATCTTGCCGTTGCCGCGGACCGGGCCGTCCAGCCGCTGCAGGTTGCAGTTGATCACGAAGGTGAGGTTGTCGAGCTCCTCGCGGGCGGCCAGGCCGATCGCGCCGAGCGACTCGGGCTCGTCCATCTCGCCGTCGCCCAGGAACGCCCACACGTGGCTGCGGCTGGTGTCCTTGATCTGGCGGTTGAGCAGATAGCGGTTGAACCGCGCCTGGTAGATCGCGCTGATCGGCCCCAGACCCATGGAGACGGTGGGGAACTCCCAGAATTCCGGCATGAGCCGCGGGTGCGGGTAGGAGGGCAGGCCGCGGAAGCCGTGCGACAGCTCCTGGCGGAACGCGTCGAGCTGGCTCTCGTTGAGGCGGCCTTCGAGGAAGGCGCGGGCGTAGATCCCCGGCGCGGCGTGACCCTGGAAGAACACCTGGTCACCCGACTCGCCGTGGTCCTTGCCGCGGAAGAAGTGGTTGAAGCCCACTTCGTAGAGTGAGGCGGCCGAGGCGTAAGTGGCGATGTGGCCGCCGACGTTGGTGCGGGCGTTGGCCCTGGACACCATGATGGCCGCGTTCCAGCGGATGTAGGCGCGGATGCGGCGCTCGACGTGCTCGTCACCCGGGAACCATGGCTCGCGCTCCGGCGGGATCGTGTTGATGTAGTCGGTGCTGCGCAGGCCTGGCACGCCGACCTGGTGCTCACGCGCCCTCTCCAGCATGCGCAGCATCAGGTAGCGGGCCCTGGCGCGGCCCTCGGTCTTGACGACGTTGTCGAGAGACTCGAGCCACTCGTTGGTCTCACTGGGATCGACATCAGGCAGTTGGCTGGGTAGGCCGTCGCTGATGATCGAGAAACGCTGGCGTCCGGAAGCCACTGGGTCTCGCCTTCCGAGGATGACTGATGTCTGGTCTTGGGTCGCCTTCCATCCTGGTCGCTAGTCGTAGAAAACGCATCTCTACTGGCTAGTAACCAGGGTGTCCCCACTGGCAGGGGTCCTCCCGGTGGCCTAGACCACCGATGGTAGGACGAATTGCCACAAAGGTTACAGCGCGGGAGCAATTTAACAAGACCGGAAAACGAACGAAATTTCGCTCAAATGCGGTGGCCTTCTGCCTCCGGACGCCGCGGGCGTACCTCACCCCTCCCCCGAACAGGGGAGGTTCTCACCCGCGCTGGCGCGATGCGCCCGCACGGCGCGGGAGGTGACCCGCTCACCCCCTGCCGGAGGGAGAAGATGGCTGGCCTGGGTGCGATCGGCCGGGCCGAGCTTGGCCGGACGTGGCTCTTGACCGTCTCCCTGTCCATGCTCGGCTCCCCGGCGATCTCCGAGTTCGACCGTCCCAGCGGGACGGCGCGCACCGCCTCCACCCCCCCGGTCGACCGCGGACGTCTTGGACAGGTACGACGATGGCCAAGGCCGAGCGGCACCACGCCCGGCCGCAACCCCCGCGGCCCACGCGCCGGGGTCGGCGGCCGGCAGGCGGGTGACCCCCCAGGCTGAGCATGGTCGCGTCCTTGCTCGCCTGCTCCTGGAGCGCGGCGGCCAGGTCGGCGTCGGCCCGGGGACCAGGCCGAGGCCGACGATCACGGCCTCGGCCGGCAGTGCCGCGGTGGCGGTGACGAGTACGTAGGACGCCGCCATCCGGCCGCGGAGCCCGAATCGCCACATCCGCGCAGCGTAACGTTTTGGTCATCTTTTTTGCCCTCCCGAGCGGAGGAGCAAAAAATCACCCTAGTTGTGATTTGGTCTTTTCCCCCGGCTTTCGGCGTACCAATCTGGAGGTATGAATGCGATGGTTGGAGACCGGCTCCTGGTCCACGCGAATACCGTGGGCGAAAGGGACCGGGGCGGAGTAATCACGGAGGTCCAGGGCCTCGACGGCGGGCCCCCCTACGTGGTGCGGTTCGACGACGGGCACACTGGGCTGGTGTTTCCCGGCCCCGATGCCGTCGTCCTGCCAAAGTAAGATTTCGTCTGTGAGATCCGAAATCATCTCCGTGTCCACGGGTTCACGAGAGACGGTGCACGACATCACGGCCGAATGCGCCGACTTCGTGCGTGCGCAGGGCGAGGACGGGCTGCTGCACGTCTTCGTGCCGCACGCGACCGCCGGCGTCGCGCTGCTGGAGCTGGGCTCGGGCAGCGACGATGACCTGGTGGCCGCGTTGCGCGATATGCTGCCCGCCGACGACCGGTGGCGTCACGTCCACGGTTCGCGCGGTCACGGCAGGTCGCACGTCATGCCGGCGTTCATCCCGCCGTACGCCACCATCCCCGTGCTGGGCGGGCGAATGGCGTTGGGAACCTGGCAATCGGTCGCACTCGTTGATCTGAACATCGACAACCCGCAACGCCAGGTTCGCCTGTCGTTTTTGTCTGATTGATTCTGGCCGACTACGGCCGTACCCGTGGCGACCGTTGACGACTGAGGGTCACAGCGTGTGGACTGTGCCGAAGCGATAAACCGCATAGAGCGGGGCCACTCAAGCAGGAGGGATAAACGTGAGCGCGACCGCGGGTCAGGCGCAGGGCGAGCGCGGCCTGGCCGAACGACTCGGCCTCAAGCCGGGTCAGGTGGTGCAGGAGATCGGTTGGGACGAGGATGTCGACGACGAGCTTCGCGACTCCATCGAGGACCTGACCGGTAACGAGCTGCTGGACGAGGAGAGCGACGACGTCGTCGACGTGGTGCTGCTGTGGTGGCGCGACGGGGACGGGGACCTGTTCGACGCCCTCACCGTAGCCATGCGAGCACTCGCCGAGGGCGGCCAGATCTGGCTGCTGACTCCCAAGGCCGGGCGCGAGGGCCACGTGGAGCCGAGCGACATAGGGGAGGATGCCGCTTCGGCGGGTCTCTCGCAGACCAGCAGCATCTCAGCCGCACCCGATTGGTCCGGCACCAGGCTCGTCACGCCCAAGGGCCGCCGGTAAGGGGAGCCCGAGCGCCTGCCGTACGGCAGGATGGTGGCTGTGAACGCACATCCTGCCGAGGTCGGCGCCCTGGCTCCGGATTTCGAGCTGCAGGACCAGCACGGCACACCGGTGAGGCTGTCCCGGTTCCGGGGCGGCAGAGTCGTGCTGGTCTTCTATCCGCTGGCCTTCAGCGGGACCTGTCACAGTGAGCTGTCGGCATTGCGCGATCAGTCACTCGACGCGCAGGTGCTGACGGTCTCCGTCGACTCCGTCTTCACGCACCGTGCCTGGGCGGATCGGGAGGGTTACGCGTTCCCGCTGCTCTCTGACTTCTGGCCACACGGACAGGTCGCGCGGGCGTACGGTGTGTTCGATGATGCGAAGGGGTTCGCACGTCGGGGGACCTTCATCATCGACGGCGAGGGCGTGATCCGGTGGTCGGTGGTCCATCCGGTCTCCACGGCACGTGACGTCGCCGGCTACGTCAAGGCACTCGCCGACATTTCTTGACCTTCGGAGGGAACGATGCCCTGCTACCGGTGCGGGGCCCGGCAGACCGACCCGGTGCGCGGCGCCAGCCCGTGGCAGCGCGGGGTGCGCAACGAGTCCCAGGTGTTGATCTGCCCGGACTGTCAACGGCTGCATGACCTCGACCTCGACTCCTGCGGGACCTGCGGGTCCACCGCGCTCATCTGCCGGCTGGGGGAGGTGGAATGCCGGTCCTGCGGGGCGGTGCGACCGGCACGCTCGGACGACACCGCCGTCACCGACTCGGCCGAGGCAGCGATACCGTCGACGCCCACGGCGCCCGGGCTCTCGGCGGAGGTGGAGGCGGCGCTCAACCGGGTGCTGGGGCGGGCCTGAGGGCCTGCCGGCGGCGTCGGGCGTTTGACCGCGCGCTCAGGCGCGGGCCCTTGGACAGGGTCTTCGCCGCGCACGGACGAAAATTTTACGGACATCGGCTGAGCTGCGATATCGTCTCCTTCCGTGTCCGCTATGAGTTCGTTCGTCGTCGCGCTTGACGTCGGTGGCACGTCCATGAAGGGCGGCCTGGTCAACGAGTCCGGCGCGGTGCTGCTGAGCGAGCGGCGCCCGACCCCCCGAGCGGAGGGTCCGGAGGCGGTGGTGACCGCCATTTCCGGCTTCATCAGCCACCTGGCCGCCTCGGGCGAGGGGGCCCCGGCCGGCGTGGGCCTGGCCGTACCGGGGCTGGTGACGGAGAGCACGGCCGTCTACGCGACGAACCTGGGCTGGCACGACGTCCCCGCCTCCGACTTCACCACCCTGGACATCCCGGTGATGCTGGGCCACGACGTACGCACCGGGGGCATGGCGGAGAGCATCCTGGGCGCCGGCAGGGGCCTGACGGACTTCCTCTTCCTGCCCATCGGCACGGGCATCGCGGGCGCCTCGATCATCAACGGCGAAGCGTACGGCGGCTCCTCGGGCTGGGCCGGCGAGATCGGCCACACCCCCGTCTTCCCCGACGGCGAGCAGTGCGCGTGCGGCCAGTTCGGCTGCCTGGAGACGTACGCCTCGGCCGCCTCGGTGGGCCGCCGCTACAGCCAGCGTGCGGGGGTGGAGGGCGTCAGGGCGGAGCAGGTGGTGGCCTCGGACGACCCGATCGCGATCGAGGTCTGGGACGAGGCCGTGGAGGCCCTTTCCCTGGCGCTGGCCACGTACACGCTGCTGCTGGACCCCTCGGTGATCGTCCTGGGCGGTGGCCTGGCGGAAGCGGGCCCCGCCCTCTTCGACCCGGTACATACGCGCCTCGTCAAGCGCCTGGTCTGGCGGGACGCGCCCCCGCTGATCCCCGCGGCCCTGGGGGTGGACGCGAGCATGCTCGGCGCCGCCCTCCTGGGCTGGCGCGCGGCGGACCGGCCCGAGCTGGGACCGGGCTGGACAGTGGATGTGCGATCGGCCCCTGTGGTGTCGTAAGGTGTAGTGCCGATCAGGGGCGGTTAGCTCAGCGGTAGAGCACTCGCCTTACAAGCGAGGGGTCACTGGTTCGAACCCAGTACCGCCCACCTGCATCGAGAAGCCCCGCAGCGATCATGCTACGGGGCTGTCGTGCCATTAACGTGCCATTAGGTCACGCGGGCGAGCACTCCTGAAGATCCATCTTCGTCGTCGGGGTTGCTCTGATTGATCTTGTCGTTCATGGAGTCGGCGATCTTGCGGTCGGCTTCCGCTGTGCTGTGCTGGTAGATCAGCGCGGCACGGACGGAGTCGTGTCCCATCCGCTGCATGAGATCTTTGAGGCTCGCGCCGGAGCTGGCGGCGATCGTGTTGCCGGTGTGTCGAAGATCGTGGAAGTGAAGGCTGGGAAAGCCGATCTTCCTTGTGTTCCTGTCCCATCTAGCCGCGCGCCGGAAGTTGCTGCGGCGAAGGATGCCACCTCGTGATCCGGTGAAGATCGGTGCGTCGGGTTCTGGGTTGGTGAACTCGTCGAGGTGATCGCGGAGCGCCGGGATGATCGCTTCCGGGATGGCGACCGTACGGACGCCCGCGCGGGACTTGGGTGGGCCGACGAGGAGTTCGCCGGTGTCGAGCTCGACATGCTGTTGCCGAACGCTGACGGTCCGGGCCGCGAGGTCCAGGTCCATCCGGCGCAGGGCCGCTACTTCGCCCCAACGCAGGCTGGCGAAGGTGGCGAGGAGGACCAGGGCGCGCAGGCGTATAGGCATCAGGGCAGCGAGTTCGAAGACCTTCGCCACGGTCAGGACCGGTCGTTCCTCCGGTTTCTCCTCACCGGCGCCCCGGATGCGGCAGGGATTTCGAGGGATGATCTGATCGTCGGCCGCCGTCATGAGAACGGCCCGCAGGAAGCGGTAAGCCTTGGCTACCTCGGACTGGCCGATGCCATTGCCAAGCAGCAGGACCCGCCACTCACGGATCGTAGCCGTGTCCACCTTGCCGAGGGGCATACCGCCCAGGTGCGGGCGGATGTAGCGCTTGAGCAGTCCCTTGTAGATCTCGACCGTACGAGGCCGGAGGTTCGTCCGTTCAGTGATCCACTTGTCCGCGTAGTCGCCGAGCTTGACCTTGGCCCGTTGTGGATCGGTCCAATCGCCGGTGATCAGCTTGGCCTCGATCAGCGACAGCGCCTTTTCGGCGTCACGCTCGCGGGCATAGGTGGTCTCGCCCATACGGATCTTGCCGTCAGGACCGGGGTAGCGGATCTGGAATCTGCCGGAGGGGAGTTCGCGGATGCTTCCGAACCGCCGTTTGCCTGGCTTGTTCGCCATTAGGCCACCCTCCCAAGGTCAGTTGCCGAAAGATCTTGGCCATTCGCTCTGGCTTCCAGCTCGCGGAGGTGAGCTCGCCAGCGTTGGCGTTCGTGGACGGATCGGAGGAGCCGGAGGGCGAGAGGTGGCACGTTGGCGTCTCCGGCCGGGACGGGTCGCCAGACGTAGCGGTGTGGGTCGGTAGGTTCGTCGGCCTGGCCGAGGGCTTCCAGGACCCAGGTGCGGCGGTCCTGCTTGTGCTCGGCGAGGGTCTTGTTGGACCACTTGCGCGAGACCAGGACTCGACGACCGGCGTAGCCGAGGTGCTCCGGCTTGTGGGCCTTGCCCCGGCAGCGGCCAGGCTGCATGCCGGACTTGGCGTCCTTGGGCTGGATGCCGTAGCGCAGCCAGTTCGGGCAGGCAGGAGAGCAGGGTTCGTAACGAAGGGCATCCAGCATGCGGGCGGCGTGCTGTTGCTGGGCCTGGCCGCCGTCGAGGGCGTCGCCGATGGACTTGGTGAGGTACTTGGACAGGTAGCGGATGCACTGGTCGGCGTCCGGGGTGCCTGCGAGCACGCCTTGGACATCGACCTGTTCGCCGAAGCGGATGACGTGGAGCGGTTCGGTGCCTTCGTCGAGTGCGTCGAGGGCTTGGTCCCATGTGGGCAGGACTTCGCCGGTGGCCGGGTTGAGGTAGCCGGTGCCGTCTTGCCAGATGGGCATGTGGTCGCCGTCGAAGATGACTTCGTCAGCCTGGGGCCACCAGACCTGGTGGTAGGTGGCGGCGGCTATCTGCTTGATCTCGGCGCGTGGGAGCGTTCCACGGATGGCCATGTGCAGGTGCGGGGCGAGCCGCTTCTGAGGCTCCACGGAGGCGAAGTACTGCACGTCATAGCCTGCGACGCGGCGTAGGTTCTGCACGAAACGATCAACCAGCTTGGAGAAGTGCAGCGCGTCCCGAGCCGCGCGCCGGTAGTCGTAGGCGTCGGGGTCGATGGGTGCGCCGTCGCGAACCTTGCCGTACGAGGGCAAGGTGAGCGTGACGAACAGGGACGGCCGGTAGGTCTTGCCGTCTGTGCCGTGGAAGGTGCGTCCCAGGGTGGTGTTGGTCATCTTGCGCTTGGGCAGGTCGGGCGCGCCCTGCCGCCGCTTGGTGGAGCGAGAGCGCTTGGCGGTCGTACGGCCCAGCACGTTGCCGCGCATGCCTGCGGCGTTGATCTCCTCGTCCAGGCCGGTGATGATCGCGTCCAGTTCGGTGGTGTCGTCGCCGGCCTTTTCGGCGGCATCCCGCTGGGCTTGGTAGTCGGCGCGGAACTCCACCAGCCAGCGCTGTTCCTCGTTCGGCTCATCCGGGGTGATGGCGGGCTCTTCGTCGAGATGCCAGCCCTCGCGGCATTGGGCCTTGCGGAGCTGCTTGTTGCGCTTGGCGCACGGCGGGCACTTGCTGTCGAGTGTGGCCCCGCACGGGACATCGATGATCTCGGACTTGCCGGTGACGACGTCGAGGCGCTTGAGCGGGATGGGTCGGATACAGACGCCGTGGAGCTTGGCGACCTCTACGAGCACGTCGCGGGCCATGGGCATGGCCTGTCGGACGGCCCGGGGGAGGGCGCGGTCTTGCGCATGAGTCAAAGGAGCCTCCCTTCGTCGGGGTCGGTGACGATGAGCGCGGTCTGGCCGCACTCGGCGCACTCGATCAGGGCGCGGACGGGGTCGAGCCAGAGAACGTTGAGGGCGAGGCAGGTGGCGCAGCGAAGGCCGTGGAGCAGGTGAGTCATGCGGCCTGCCCGTAGTAGGCGACCATGGCGCGGATGTCGGCGTCGGAGACGTAGGCGGCGCGGACTCGGATCGGTTCGGGTGAGGTCTCCAGGCGCATGTAGGCGACGCCCGCGCCCAGTTCCGGGACGGGTGAGATGTGGTCAGCGAGGGCTCCCCGGTCGCGTGCGCCGTCGCCCAGGACCATGTCCACCTGCTCGGACTCATCCAGCCGGAGCGCGATCTTGTCGGGGAACAGGTTGCGGATGTTCATGACCTCCTTGCGTGGGTCCTGGAGAGCGGCCATGACGCCGACACCGACCGAACGGCCTTGGGTGGCGAGCGTGGCCAGGGCGGCGGAGATGCGCTGCCGGAGTTGCCGGTCGGGTTGGTAGGCGGTGAGGAACGCCACCTCGTCGACGAGCACCAGGACGAACGGATCCTCAACGGTTGGGACGTGGGAGCGCTGGAGTCCGGCGAAGCGGGTCGCGCGCTTCTGCATGACGGAGACGGCCTCGTCGAGCAGGTCGGCGCAGTCGGCCGGATCGGCGGCGTATCGGCCCTCGAACAGCTCCCGCCCGAAGGACAGCTCCATAAGCTTCGGATCCAGCGCCCAGATCTGCACCAGCCCTGCCCGCATGGCGCAGAGCAGTCCGCGGATGGTGTCCCACAGGAAGGAGCCCTTACCTGCCCCGGTCGCGCCCGCGATCAGGACATGGGTTCCGTGCACCTTGAGCCGGAGCGGTCGGCCGTCCTCCTGCTTGCCGATCTCGACCGGTCCGACCGATGGCTCGTCCGGGATGGGCAGAGCAGGCATGGGCGCGGCCAATGGATCACTTCGCGGAATGGTCAGCAACAGCCGGCCACCCTTGATGACCGCGACCCGGCACGAAGTGGCGCCGAAACCTTGTGCGAGGTTGTCGATGCGGTCGGACCAGTCCTTGACCGCCTGACCGCCGAGCATCCGGACCGTGATCCGATCGGCCCAGCCGTCGCAGGTGACACGCATCAGACGCGGCATGTAGACGCGTCCGTTGACGCGCTTGGCCAGGCCGGAGACGTCCATGACGCCGTGCCAGTGGCGGCGATACACCGACATCAGCCGCCACCAGGCCAGCAGTCGCCAGCCGACGAGACGGGAGAAGGAGTCGGGCTCGGTGAAGGACCAGGCGAGCAGCGCGAGAACGACGAAGCCGAGCGTGGATGCTGCGGCGGGCCAGCCGTACCAGGTCCAGACGACTCCCAGGCCGACCGGCACGGCGACGGCGACCGGATGTCGCCAGGTGGTGCGGACGAGGGCTGACAGGAAGCGCCAGCCGTAGACGATGGAGGTGATGATGGCGGGTGTCTTGAGGACGGCCGGTCGGAAGACGACGGCCGTGTCGGGCGTGGTGGAGACGAGGTTGCGCGCCTCGTCGCCAGGCAGCCGCTTGAACATAAGCTGGGTACCTCTCGTGATGTGGAAGTCAGGGGAGAACCGAGGGGCCGCCGGAAGTTGCCGCTTCCAGCGGCCCCGCTTCGTGTCAGGCCGCCGTGTCGGTGGCGTCCTTGGCCGGCTCTTCGGTGTGCAGCAGTTCGCAGTTGGCCAGGTAGCGAGCGGCGGCGTTGAAGATTTCCCGGGCGATGGCCAGGTCGGCGTCGGTGACTGGCCCGGCCCCGGTGGTGGAGATGTGTACGTCGGCCTCGTGGGAGGCGAACTCTAGGTACGGCCGCGGATTGCTGACCAGCAGTCCGGCGCGGATCTGGAGGCGCGGCGTGTGGAAGGAGACTCCGACGTGCGTGTCGGAGTCGGGTCGCATGGACAGGGTGACGTAGGTGTAGGGCCGGTGTTCGCTCACGCCGCCACCCCGCGTCCGTCGGGCAGGCCGTAGAAGCTGCGCTCCATGGAGCGGGCGAAGCGGTGGGCCTCGCGGGCGAGCTGGCGGGCGAACTCCAGGTCCTCCACCGTCACGGGTCCGCTTGTGGTGACCAGGACGGAGGTGGCGCCGAAGTCGAGCGCCAGGACGGGCTCACGGCGGGCGAGCGGGTGGTTCATGGTGCGGGCGGCGTGCCCGGTGGTCAGCCGGATCACGCTGTTGCGCGGGGTACGGCGACGGGTCATTAGGCGGCTTCCTTTCCGGCCGAAGCCTTGCTCTGGGCGGGTTGGGTGGTCTGCCGGGGTGCGCGCATCTCCTGGACCTTGATCGAGTAGGCGAGACGGCCTGCCGCGTTGACGTACGGCGTGACGGACATGCCGTCGAACTCGACCGGGGTGAACGGAAGCCCCGGCATCGGGGAGGGCGGCACCGGCTGGACCGGCGCGAGGATCTTGACCGCTACCGTCTTCTGGGCGGGCTTGAGGGTCGGGTCACCGTCCATGACCGCGACCTGCCAGACCAGCTCTTGGGTCTGCTTGTCGCGGGCCTGCACGAACCGGCCGTTGGACGAGGCGTCGAAGTCCTTGACGGGCTCGACTTCGCCGACGATGTAGCAGCCGTGCGGGAACACCATGGTGTAGGTGACGGGGATGGGGCCTTGCAGAGCCATAACGACTTCCTCTCTTGTATGACAGGCACTCGACCTATCAAGTAGCTAGACGATAACTCTCCGTAGCTTGCTAGGTCAAGTGCCTAAGTGGGCTGGTGTCCAACTGGTGAAGCTGGTAGAACGCACCAGGCAGGGTGATCACGGAAGGAGTGCCGATGTACGTGAGGTTCCAGAGCCCGACACCGAACGGGCGAGGGACGTACCCGGGCATGTTCGGCCTCGTCAACGGGCTGGCCGCGCAGGGGCGCCTGTCCGATGCGGAGGAGCGGTTCAGGCGCGAGAACAACGCTTGGTACGAGGCGAACTTCACCAATCCCGCGACCGTGGACCCTGCGGTCTACGACCGGAGCACCAACCCAGGAGCCGCAGCCTGGTTCAAGCTCTCAGCCGGTCACCTCATGCAGAGAGTGCCCGGATATCTGGCGATCCTCGCCGCTCACGACGTGCAGTGCGTACGCCTCGAATCGGCGGACCCCGGCAGGATCATCTACGAGGACGACGGACAGGTAGTCGTCGTTCCTCACGAGATCGGGTAAGCGTCCTCCAGCTCGTGCCGATCGGCGGGCAGGAGAACCTCCACGACGGCAAGAGGCCGGCCGGAAGCATCACGGACCGCGCCGAAGACAGCCAGCATCGGGACGTTCTTGGGCATGCCCAACTGCTTGACCTCGTCGGCCGAGGGCATACGGGCGGTGATCTGCTCCACGATGTGATCGAAGCGCACGCCCTTGCGCGCCTGAAGATGCTCCCGGAAGCCCTGTCGCAACGGCTCACCACTGGTGAGATCGGTCCCTTCGGACAGCTCCAAGGGCAGCCAGAGCGACACCAGTTCGGTTGGCTCGCCTTCGCGGGTGATCAGTCGTCGCCGTACGAACACCTTGCTCTTGGGCCGCACGTCGAGCAGGACAGCAACTCGATTCGGCACGGTCACCGCGCCCACTTCGATGACCTCACCTGTGGAGTCGGCTTCTGCCTTGGTGAGGTACGCCTGGCCGGGACGTTTCTGCTCCACCGAGGCCATCGCTGGCCGCCCGCGCACGAACCGGCCCTTGCCCTGCTGGGACTCGATCCACCCCTGCTCACGCAGCACGCGCAGAGCGGCGACCACGGTGGGACGGGAGACGCTGAACTCCTGGATGAGCTGGTTCTCGCTGGGGAGGAGCGTGCCCGGCGGGTACTCTCCCGCCTCGATGCGCCTCTGGAGGTTCTGCACAAGCTGCGCATACTTAGGCGGCACGGACTCAAGCGACATCATGACCGTCCAACAGCCGACAGGTTGTTTTACCAAGTTTGAGCGTATCCGGCTCGTCGCCGACTGTCCACGTAGTTGCCGACAACGGGAAACCGAACACGAGGAATCCGGCAGACAGCGCAGCGACCGGGCTGGGAAGGCCGCCGCGGGGGCTGCCACTGCGTCTGCCTGCCGGGGAGGCGCGACGAGGCCAGGCCACGGTCCCCACCCCCTCCGGAAGGGACCGCGCCCGCCTCGCCGCGCCCGTCATTCACCTGGCGATGTACTCAGCCAGGACGTCCGCCGCACCCTCGACATCACTGGTCGGGTGCCGCCTTTCGGCGTTCTGCCACGAGTAGTAGGCCCCGCCGTACCCGACGAACACCCACACCGGCATCCCCGGCACGGGCTTGTGCACCATGAGCGCACTGTTGTTGTCCCGCAACTCGGCGTTGACACCGAGACGCGTGAGCTGATCACGCAGCCGGACGAGCATGTCGCCCTCCTCCTGACCCTGCGGGAAACCGCTCACCGCCGCTTGAATGATCGAATTCATTTTCCGCTCCCTTCGGCCCGGCCGTCTCCGAGGCAGTCGAGACACTCCCGCTCCTCACTCGAGATCTCATCTCTGTCGGTGTCGCCGGTAAGGAGCGCACGGCGCGAGTCGCGCAGCTTGATCCCGCGTCCCCGGCAAGCAGGGCAGGGCGACGTCTTGCTTGTCTCGTCTGGCCGGATCACCGTCGCCATCTCCTCGTTCATCCGGCGTTCCCTGTGGCGGGAGGCCGCGTGACGTACCGTGGTTGATTGATGACAAGTCCACCGGCAACCGAGTCTGAGCAGGACCCCTGAACGGCCCCCTCATTTCCCCTTTCGAGCCCCCAGCCGGGAGGAAGGCCCGCAGATGCCCGACTACATCCCAAACGTTCGCCTCCGCGCCTGGCGCAACCAGGAACAGCTCAACCGCGCGCAGATGGCCGAAAAGGTCAACGCCACCCCCATCGGCGTCGCGCAAAGGTTGGCCTGCGACGAGGAGCGGATCCGGCGCTGGGAAGCAGGCGAAGTCAGGTGGCCGCGCACCGAATACCGGCTGGCGCTGACCCAACTGACCGGGAAGCAACCGGAAGAGCTCGGCTTCTCGCAGGGCAGGCAGAACGAGAGCCGTCTCATCGAAGCCCAGGAAATGCCCATCGACGCCCTACGCGCCGAAGCCGACTTGTACGGCACGATGCAGCTTGCCCAGCAACTCCAGGCATCCGACGTCGGAACGGGCACCTTGGAGGCTCTCGCCGAGGCCGTTGATCTGCTGTGCCGCGCCTACCCGGTGGTGCCCGCCGGAACCCTGCGCGAACGCACGCAGAAACGCTTGGCCCAGATCAATCACCTGCTTGCGGGGCGCCTCACCCTCGACCAGCATCGCGAGCTGCTCGTGACTACCGGATGGCTTACGGCCTTGCTGGGATGCGTTCATTACGACTTGGGAGAGAGGGAGGAAGCCGAAACCGCCCGTCGAACAGCCTTCGAGATGGGACGTCAGGTCGGGCACGGCGAACTTATGGGATGGGCTCACGAGATGTCAGCGTGGTTCGCCCTCGTCGAAGGTCGCTACGAAGACGTCGTCACCTCTGCCCGCATGGGGCAAGCCGTGGCCGGCACCAGCAGCGCCATGGTCCAACTCACCCTCCAAGAAGCCCGCGGCCTGGCCCGCATCGGCGACCGTCGCGAAGCCGACCGCGCCTTGACCCGCGGAGCCGAAGTTCTGAGCAGCTTGCCTCTACCTGACCGCCCAGACCACCACTTCGTCTTCGACCACGCCAAGTGGGTCTTTTACGCGGCAACCTGCTACACCTGGCTCGCAGACGACGATCGTGCGGAAGAACATGCCCGCGAAACGATCCAGATGCATACGCGCCCTGACGGCACTTCCAATGCTCCCATGCGTGTCGCTGACGCGCATATAGATCTCGGCATCGTCCACGCTCGACGGGGTAACCTTGACGCAGCAGTTGAGGCGGGTATAGCGGCCTTCGACATAGATCGACGCTCCCTTACCGACCTCGTAAACCGTGCAGCAGATCTAGATCGCATTCTCCGACAGCGTTATCGTCGGGAAGCGCTCGCCACAGAATTTCACGAGCGATTCATCACTGCGCGACGAGCCCTCACGAGCCGACGTCCCGACCTTCTCGATTGATATTGCATCGGTCTTCGTCGAGCACTCGTGATTGCTCTGCTTTATAACACGTATCCGTAATCGCTCGCGGGTTTGTATACATGACAGCACGACGAGCTTGATCTGGCTACGAGTCATACTGCAGCTTCCGATCACATGCCGAGGTAGTTGGAGAGCTTCCACCATCAGCATGGACGGCGAACTACGGCCCTATCGCGGAAGCAGAGATCTTGACGAGTGGCTCGATGTGCAGTATTAAGGAAAGCTCTGCACCGAACACCCTAGCAACCATGCCGCTAGCAACTTGATAGAAGATCGACAGAGATGGAATCATGGATCCGCTGCCACAGGCTTTAATAAAGAAACTGAATATCATTGACGCGGTCGGGTCGGAACTATCTGCTGTGCGCAACCTGATCCCGCCAGAGCCATGGACAGACATTCTTCCCTCCAAGGGAAAGGAAATCGCCGCATGGATTTCTACCCTACTTGCCTCGCGCTACCAACCAACCTCTAGTGTGCTAACAAATGCTAAAAAGGCCGGCCATGGTATACGGCCGGTTCCCACTATAAGTTTGATAGATCGCATCATCTATAGAAGCCTAGTCGAATATATCTTGAGAAGCCATGCCGTCTCATCTAGAAGCAAGGATGAATATCGACTATTCGTCATTGCTCCAATCGCCTACGCGCGAGCAAGGATCCTCGAGAGGAGGGGGCTCGCGGAAGCGGATCTGCCGACCGCACGGCCCATCAGATACGTAGTAGAAGCGGATGTCACGGCATTCTATCAATACATCGACCACGAAGTGCTCCGCCGAGAGTTGGAGCTACAAACTGGCGAAATTGAGGCAATAGGGTTTCTTATTCAATTTCTAGCAGAGCTGGAAGGAAGAACCTTCGGCCTCCCGCAGCTACTAGATCCCTCAGATTGGCTCTCCGAAGTTCATATCGGCATTGTCGAGCGAGACCTCATACGTCGAGGTCTTGCCTTGTGGCGCTTCAACGATGATTTCAGGATCGCCTGCGAAAGCTACTCGGACGCACTAAGCGCCATTGAAATGCTAGCGGAATCCTTGCGCGCAATCGGACTTGTCATAGCTGACCACAAGACATACACGCCAACAATCCAAACTTATATCAAAAGAGCTCTGCGATCTGAGCCAGATAATTTGGAAGGGGACTCTGAAGATGACATCGAGCAGGCCGAGCTCAACGACTACTTCGACCCAGGCGGAGAGAAGTCCATCGAGGAAGCTTTGACTACCCTTAAGCGCATCGGCCTAGATCCAGACGATCCCGACAGTATCGACCTGAAAAATACTAAGCGTGAGGAAGTGACGGTCCTCCGCAATGCTCTTGCATCGCTAACACGTCATGAAAGTGACTTGGGACTTTCGTATGTGATTCGCCTCTTCAACTTCGTTCCCTCACTCACGCCTGAGATTGCCAACTACCTCGTCCTTATGTTCGAAGGAAACAAGGGGAGAGTTGAACAGATATGGGACACGATATCAAAGCGCTCCTCCAGCGAGTGGCAAAGCCTCTGGTTAATCTACATAAGTCGCAAGCTAGGCATTGCGGCAACTCACAGTCGCACAGAGTGGATTAAAAGCCAGAGAGATAAGGGATATGGGCGTCTCATTCATGGCGAAGCAGAGTTGGCGCTAGCCACCATTGCAGCGAGCACTTTCCCCGACCTGGACCGTGCCCTGCGGATGGAACCTCAAGCTCTTGCGCCCTGGTATATCCTCGCGATCAAAGAACTAGTCGCTACAGATGCGCGCCCCACAGATAAGCAGATAAATGCTATTAAGGAATCGTCGCGCCTTTATCGATGGCTGATGGATGGTTGATATGGGCGCACTCACTCCCTACCCGCGCAGGAGCATAAGCGAAGCCGCCCTAGTGTTGATACGCGAGGTTACGCTTGAGTCGGATACTCGTACATCCGCTCGGAAGCCTGGTCGCATTCGGACATCGTACAACTACCTGGGTACTCTCGAGCCGAACGTCCTTCAAGCTGAAGCAGCTATTTTTCGATATGTAAGCATTGCAGAGTCATATATCGACAGTTTGTCTCTGGACCTATTGGGTGAAGCTCTGCCTTATCCAGATCCTATCGTGAAGATACTTGTGGACGAGTACGAGCTTCAATCAACGAGCAACTGGGACCGTCGACACGACAAGTACAATAAAGTTCACAGGATACACCTCAAAGGCTGCGCCGACTGGAACAAGGTAAATGCGGCAATTGAAGCCAGAAATACAATCGCTCATGGGCTTGGTCGACTAACTCCGCTACAGCAAAAGAAGTCAAACGTGTCGAGCTTATTCGCCCCTATCGGAGTATCGGTTAATGCAGGGCGCATACGTTTGAGTCTAGCCACGGCTGGTATAGTCAGAGACGCTTGTATTACCTTCATAGGCAGCGTAGACCAGAAATGTCCTCCCGGCTAACTGCCGAATTGTTCTAGTAGATATCAAGACGGCGGCGCGGCGCGCCGCCGTACCTCCGGCCCGCCACCCGCCCGCCGTCCGGGCGTGCGGCCTGGGGGCCGGTCCCGGACGGCGCGGGACTGCGGGCCGGCCGCCGCACGCCCACCTCGCCGCACGGACCGGACGCTCTGATCGGGGTTGCCGCGCCGCCGCACAGATGCAGCCCTTGCGATCGCCACGGCATGGTTGGTCGCCGTGCATGGTTGGGGCGATCGAAGGTCCAGGGCTTCGTTCCTCAGCCCTGGCCCACTGAGCAACGTGGCTGATCATCGGGCTGGTTCTGACGCCGTTGTCGCTCCCGTGGTGATCGCGGCAGGCACCAGGGGCCAGCGTGTACCTGCGTACGCGTGCGTGCCATGCCCGTGCCATTTAGTGATCCGAGAGCGATGGGGAAGCCCTGGTCAGTCGGCATGGCTGCAGGCCGGAGAGGCATGATCACCGTGCCATTAGCGTGCCATTAGCTGTGTCTGGACTGCTTCCGAGAGGTGGGGGCCGCGTTGAACAGCTCCAGGTCGGGACCACGCGGAGCCGATCTTGGCTCCTTACAAGCGAGGGGTCACTGGTTCGAACCCAGTACCGCCCACCTGCATCAAGAAACTCCGCAGGATCATGCTGCGGACCTCTCGTGCCATTGGCTCGCGCAGGCGAGCACACGCGAGTTTCGTCGTCATCGACGAGACTGGCCTGATCAGTCGTCGTCCAACTGGACATCAGCGGCCATCTTGTCTCGCTGGGCATAGGCGTACCGGCGTGCAAGGACATCAGCATCCCTCTACTCCGAGAGTTTCCGGTAGGTTGTTGGCCGTCCTTGCCCCCCCAGTTGCTCGACGAGCCCCCTCGATCTCAGTTCGCGGAGTGCCTTGCGGATGTTGGGTGCGGACAGGTTCAGTTCCTGCTTGAGGTCAGCGACACTGCGTGTCCCTGCCGCCAAGGTGTCGTAGACGCGTAGCTCCGTCTCGTTCAGGTCGTCGCCCGGGCGGATGACGGGAAATGCCTGCCGCCGCAGGACGACAGTGAATCGGATGGCGGCGTCGATGTAATGCGCAGGTGGAAGTCCGGCCTCTGTCAGGGCATCGGCCACGATCGGAATGCCGGTTGCCAGCGCCTCGATCACTCGCGCGCCTGTTTCTGGTGTGCGAGCGTGTTGGCAGATCGCAACGAGTCGCGCATTGCGTGCTGAGGTGACGGCGTCCCGGCCGAGCCGGTCGACCGTGATGCCGTACAGGCCACCCGGGTTGGAGACGATCAGCCGGTCACGACGGAGTCGAACCTCCACGGCCATGCCGGCCGACCAATGATCGAGGTCGCGATGGAGAAGAGCGTTCGCGATGATCTCGCGAAAGGCGATGTATGGATAGGCGGGCTGATCACGAACAGTCCCGTCCGGCGCCGACACGACGCTGGTGTCAAAGGTTCGCCGTGCCCAGTTCAGTGCCTCTTCCAGCATCCGTGGAATGGCCCCAGTGATCGTTGCCTGGTTCCGAGCCCGGGAACCTACAGGATCGGTCGGCAAGGGCTCCGCCGAAGCCTGGATGACGAAGCGCGGAAACCACTCCTGTGGATGAACCCCCAGGGCCAACACTCCTGCGACGGTCGGAGTGCCGTCGGGCAAGGTAACTCCGGCACGCCGTAGCAACTCGGCATCGTCAGGGAAACGGCCCAGGCCGTGGGGATCCCGTTCGCGGACCGAACGTAGGAATGCTGCGACAAGGTCGCCGTCCAGGTCCTCGCGGGTGGCACCTGGCACGGGCTGCCGGTCGAAGAGCGGCGGCTTCCGGGCAGCGAGGAATGCCTGCTCTTCCAAATCCGACAGTGGGAAGTCCCCATCGTACCCCCGCATGTATGCCGTACCCGATGCCGTGATCCGACATGGCTTGGCCGACGGATCGCATTCATGCACCCTGGCGACGATGACCGGTGCCCCATCCACCTCCGCGTCGCTGATCGTAAGCTGGACAGGCGGCGAGAACGAGCGCGCCTTGTGAGCGAGGCCCTGCTTGAGTGGACCGCCCCGGGAATCTTGGAGGCTACGATTCCTGCGAACTTGCGAATGACATAGCAGATTCCTGCGCCTTAAAGAAGGCGCCTTCGTACTCCTTCGGCGGAATATTTCCACAGAACGAGTGGAGCCTCGTCTCGTTGTACCAGGCAACCCATTCCATGGTTTCAAGCATCACGTCGGTGACACCCTGCCAGCCGCCGCGAAAGTCGATGAGCTCTTTCTTGTACAGACTGTTCA
>NZ_JBDPME010000016.1:0-201572 GCF_039871825.1 Nonomuraea sp. B12E4
TTCCATGTGTGGAAGAACGGCGGCGCCTATGCCGGTAGGTGGTACACCTCCTCGGGTCCTTTCTCCCTCGACCCCGTCGGTGGACGCCTCGTGGTGGGCGCCTGGTAACCGGTTCACGGATGGCACGGCGGTGGGCCGGCGCCGCTGATCCGCCTCTCCGGCACCGGCGGATCGGCGGGCGTGGCCATCCGTCACCCAACAACCTGCATACACACCAAGCGCTCGCTGGTCCTGGATTTGGCCCTTGCTCTGTCTGAGGACAAGCGCCTGCGTCGGCGGTTCCGCGCGGGCACCCATCTGGCTGGAGGCCGAACCTGGTCAGGACCTGATGACCGGCCGCGCCTGCGGGCGAGTTTTTCATGCGCGCGAGCGGCGCTGGTCCGATGAAAACGTCGCGGCGATGCCATGACCAGCATGCTCAGTGCCGATCAGTACCGAGGAGTACAATTGTGGCATGAGTGATTCCCGGAGTACTGTCATGGGCCGGCCGAGGGAATTCGACATCGACGAGGCGCTGGAGCGCGCCATGCAGGTGTTCTGGAAGCGGGGATACGAGGGGGCAACCCTCTCTGATCTTACCGGGGCCATGGGGATCACCAAACCGAGCATGTACGCGGCCTTCGGCAACAAGGAGCAGCTGTTCCGCAGGGCGCTGGAGCGCTACGCCGAGGGGCCGGCCTCCTACGCGACGCGTGCCCTGGAGGAGCCGACCGCACGAGGGGTGGCCGAGGCGCTCCTGCGTGGAGCGGTTCGGACCACGACCCTTTCCGAAGGCCATCCTGGATGCCTGACAGTGCAGGGCGCGCTGGCGTCAAGTGATGGAAGTCGACCCGCGCACGATCTGCTCGTCGGCTGGCGGAACGATGCGGGCCTACGCCTTGAGGAGCGCTTCCAGCGCGCCGTCGACGAGGGCGACCTCCCGCGCGACGCCGACCCCGTGCGACTGGCCCGATACATCATGACGGTGGCGTTCGGCATCGCCGTCCAGGCCGCCGGCGGCCTCGGTCACGACGAACTCCAGGAGATCGCCGACACGGCGCTGCGTAGCTGGCAACCATAGCGGGCGTGCGACTCCAGAGTCTCTACACCGGGGCTGAGTCATCACAGCGGTGGCAGGTGGTCCCGCCACGGTCGAACGGCAGCCGAAACACGACGGCGGTCAGCGAATCGCCAGCCAGTACGAGGTCGATGGCCCCGGACCGGATCCGGCGCAGACGCCCCGCCAGGCCGGCCGTTGACGCGCTCACGCTGAACTCGCCATGCGAGCGAAGGTTTGACCGTGTCCCGACAACATGGTTTCTCCTGTCGAAAGACCAACGCGGGAATGACAGAGGAGAGACCATGACCGTCGACACACCTGACGAAACCTCGACGAGACGCACCCGGCCGAAGGCGCCAGGATAGCCCGAGATCCTGGCTGGTGGCGGGGTTTACGTGGTGTCCTTCGTCCTCGTGGCCGTGCTGCTGCCATTCATCGAAAACGCTGCCGTGGCCGGCGTCGTGGGGCTTGTCGTATCGGGTGCGATGGGCCTCATCGCCTTCGCGGCCGCCGTGCTCATCCGCATCCGCGCGCTCGCGGCCTTTGCTGTCGCCCATCGCGGTCGTCGTGAGCGCGGCGGTCGCCCTCGCCGGGGCGTGAGGAGACCCGCTGGCGCGTGCGCGTCGGCAGTGCAGCGCGGGAGGACTGCGGGGCCCGTTCCTTCCGGGTCATGGAGCCCGGCGCATGTCCGTGCGACGCCGGGCGAGCCAACCGGCGCGCTGCACTGACGCTGCTGCGATGCCGCGTCTCGGAGCGGCATGCCGACTTATGTACCGCTCGGAATAGAAATCGCAGGGCCGAAGTTGTCTTCTTCGGCGATGGCCGCCGCGACCAGAGCGTGGAAGGGCGTCGCGAGTCATCAACACCCGAATACAGCCCCGATCCGGGGTGACAGAAAGGCCATCATGTCTGACACCGGCCTGCGCAACATCGAGGCGCTCAACACTCATGAGTCCGACCGCATCGCAGTCGTCACCGGCGCCAGCCGTGGCATCGGGGCGGCCATCGCCGGCCGTCTCGCCGCCGACGGGTACACCGTCGCCGTTCACTACCGCCAGGACTCGGCCGCCGCGGCCGGCGTCGTCGAAAAGATCATCGCGGTCGGCGGCGCGGCGTTCTCCTTCGCCGCCGACCTGGCGGCACCCGAAACCGGAACCGCGTTCTGGGCCGCCTACGACGCGGCTGCGGGCCCGCTGCGCGATGCTCCCGTGCGGGTGCTGGTGAATAACGCCGGGGTCGCCCTGCACGGCACCATCGAGGAGTTCGATGCCGGGAACTTCATCCGCCAGCAGCAGATAAACACCACCGCGCCGTTCCTGATCATTCAGGCTGCCCTGCCTCGCCTGGCCGACGGCGGGCGCATCGTGAACATCTCCTCCGCCGCCACCCGCGTCGCACTCCCCGACATCATCGGCTACACCATGACAAAGGGCGCTATCGACGCCCTAACCCTTCCCCTCGCCCAGCACCTCGGCCCCCGCCGCATCACCGCCAACGCCGTCGTCCCCGCCACCACCGACACCGACATGAACGCCTCCTGGTTGCGCGGCAACCCCGACCTCATCGCGGCCATCACCGCGCAGAACGCCCTCGGCCGCATCGGCGAGCCCGACGACGTCGCCGACGTCGTCGCCCTCCTCATCTCCCATGACGCCCGGTGGATCACAGGACAGGTCATCGACGCCACCGGCGGCTACCGCTTGTAGGAGGCGTCCCTCCGGCGCCAACAACGCAACCGCGTTGCTCGTCCCGCTCCTCATCACGCTCGCGGGGGTGTGACGAGAGCTGACGGGCGCGACCTAGAGGTGTAGTTGCGCTGCTTCAGACGCCTGCGTCCATGACGGGACATCACCGTGCCCCGTCTGATTTTGTACCGATTAGAATAGAAGTACTTGCAGTCGAGTTCTTACCTTCGGCGACGGCCGCCACGTCGAGATCGTGGGAGGGCGTCGCACATCATCCCCATCCGAGTACGCAACCCTCGATCCAGGGCGACGGAGAGGCCATCATGTCCGATACTGAACTGCGCGAACTTTTCCAGCGCTACATCGATGCGCTCAACGCTCATGAGTTTCACCGCATGACCGAGTTCATTCACGACGAGCTCATCGAGAACGGCCAGCCGGTCACGCGGGACGACGTGATCGCGGAACTGAAGGGGCACGGCGATGCCGTGCCGGACTTCACCTGGCGGGTCAAGGACGTCGCCATCGACGGTGATCGCGTGGCGGCCCGTCTGTTCAACAAGGGCACGCCCGCGAAGGAGTGGTTCGGCGTGACCCCCACCGGCGCCACGGTCGAGTATGCCGAGTACTCCTTCCACAAGGTCCGCGATGGGCGCTTCTATGAGATGAACTATCTGATCGACGCCCAGGCGGTGCAGCGTCAGCTGGGCTCCTGACGTCCAGGGCCAGCCCTCGCGATAGCACCCTCCGAGAACGGTCCGCGCGCCGCGCACAGTCGGGCGAGCCCGCCCGTTCCCGAAGGGTAGCGCCGGCCACGGCCAGAGACGCAATAGCACGCGATCATGGCCGCGACTCGGGCCAAGGTCCTGATCGCGTTCGACTTCCCGGGCCGGCGACGGAGGCTCGGGAAGTCGAACACGAGCGTGCCGCCGCCAGTTCGGCGGCTCCCGACGGCACCATGCTCGTCGGCATTCGGGCGGTACGCGGCAACTCGACGTGCTCTAACGCATGCACGTCCACGCCCTGGGCGGTGCCGCGCACCGGACGTGAGCCCGCCCGGCCCTCATCCCCAGTTGACCCATCACTCCGACAATGGGACAAAGCACATGCCATATCGCACGACACCGGCCGTCGTCATGGGCGCCGCGGCGCTGACGCTGCTGCTCAGCGTCTGCGCAGGCGGGCGGGCCGACACTCTCCAGGCCGGTCAGCAACCAGCCTCCCCCGGCACCGGCCTGGACCGCTTCTACGGGCAGAAGCTGGCGTTCAAGCCCTGCGATCCGCAGATGCCGCCGGGCGCGCCGGCCGTCAAAGCCGAGTGCGCGCGGCTCAAGGTGCCACTCGACTACCAGAACCCGGAGGGTAGGCAGGCGGAGATCGCGGTCCTGCGCGTGGCCGCGCGCGGCAAGGATCCGATCGGCTCGCTCCTGCTGAACCCCGGCGGCCCCGGCTTCCCTGGCACGGAGCACGCCGCCATTACCGCCGCTGGGTGGGCGACATCGCCGATCACCGAGCGCTTCCACATGGTCGGGTTCGACCCGCGCGGCGTCGGCGCCTCCAAGCCGGCGCTCGACTGCTACACCGACGCCGAGCGCGAGCGCGACGCGAAGTTCGCCTCGTTCCCCGCCGGCGTGGACGACTGGACCGAACAGGAGACCCGCCGGCTCCTCCAGCAGTGCGCCGAGCGCTCCGGCGGCAAGCAGGTGCTCGCGCACGTCGGCACCCGAGACGTCGCGCGGGACATGGACGTGCTGCGCCAGGCCCTGGGCGATGAGAAGCTCTCTTTCGCGGGTGCCAGCTACGGCACCCGGCTGGGCGCCGTGTACGCGGAGATGTTCCCGAAGAAGGTCCGCGCGCTGGTGCTCGACGGGGCGATGGATCCGCTGAAGGGCAGCCACGAGCGACGTGTCCAGCAGTACACCGGGATGCAGCGCTCGTTCGAGCGCATGGCCGCGTCGTGCGCCACCAAGCCGGACTGCCCGCTCGGCACCGACCCCGACCGCGCAACCAAGGTCTTCCAGAAACTCGTCCGACCGCTGATCGACAGGCCGGCACCGACGTCCGACGGGCTCCGGCTGACGTTCGTGCAGGCGATCGAGGGGGTGACGGCCGCGATGTACGGCGAGGTGATCTGGCCCGCCGCGATCGCGGGCATCGCCGAACTGAAGGCCGGCAAGGGCGACACCCTGCGAAAGCTGCGCGACATCTACCACGAGCGGACCGCCGACGGCGTCTACCCCAACTCGCTCGAGGCCACGATGACGATCAACTGCCTGGACGAAGAGCGCCACACGCCGAAGCAGGAGACCGCGATGAACCGGGCGATATTCAACGTGGCGCCGTTCACCGACCCCGGCCGTCCGATCAAGCAGGCGCGCGACGGCTGCGAGCACTGGCCCGTCAAGCCGACGCTCGGCTACCCATATGCCACGGGCATCCAGGGCCTGCCCGACACGCTGACGGTCTCCGTCACGGGCGACGCCATGACGCCGCACGAGGGCGGCATCAACCTGGCCAACGCGCTGGGCGGCAGCCTGCTCACCGTCGAGGGCGAGCAGCACGGCACCCTCCAGGCCGGCAACGCCTGCATTAACGAGGCCGTGGCCGCCTACCTCATCGACCTCAAGTCCCCGGCCGTAGGGGCCCGGTGCAAGCTTTGAGTGGCGAGATGGAAGGCCCCGACGACTGATTGACCAGTGGGGTGGTGGCGGGTACCAGGTCCACTGCGCTCCGTCATCATGTACGCCTCGTACCCATCGAAGACCGGTGATGGCCGCACGGCGGCCGGACGCAACAGCAGAGACCCACCACCGCGTTTGCGCTGGTGACGGGCCTCTTCCCAGACAACCCCGCCTGACGCGCCGCGCGACTGCTCGCCAAGGCGACCGCGCTATCCCGCGGCCCCGGCAGGAGACGCTGTTCACCAGCAACCGCCACCCCCTACGGGAACGAGCCCTCTGGCGCCTCCTAACCGCCGTCGAACACCTTCTTGCCGACGCCGAGCACGATGGGGAAGACCCACAGGTCAAGCCGGTCGAGACGAACCCGAGGACCCACACCCACATGGAACTGACGACCCTCCGGTTCGCCTGAACTGCGAGATTTCTCAGAGGATGGAACATCCGAACGAAAAGCAGCCATGGTTACTGACGTGATGATCAGGCAGATCCGGTGTTTCCGGTGATCAGAACGAACAGCGGCAGGCCCATGTTGTTGACGACGTGGACGGCCACCGCGGGCCAGATAGACCCGCTGCGGCGCATCACCTCGGCGGCGATGATGCCCACCACGAGCGCCGTGGTCATGGCGAGGTTGATGCCGTGGAAGAGGGCGAAGATCGCCGAGCTGGACAGGACTCCGACGACGGGCCCGTAGCGCAGCAGGGCGTTGGTGACGACACCGCGGAAGAGGAACTCTTCGCCGATGGGGGTGAGGACGGACAGGAAGGCGAAGGTCAGGATCAGGGGCAGCACGCCGCCGCCGGCCGCGTCGTAGTACGAGCCCTGGGGATCGGCGTCGAACGAGAGCAGGGTGATGACGGCATAGTTCACCACGCCCTTGAGCACGAACGCGACCACGCCCGCGACCACGCCGATGCCCATCCAGCGCCAGGAGGTGCGGCGCACGCCGAAGACGCCCCAGGAGCGGATGCGGATCCGTGCGGCCGCGGCGAAGCCGACGAGGCAGACGATGCCCGACCAGGCGGCCAGGGTCAGCCCGTACACCACCCCGTCCAACCCGAGCCCCAGCGGGCCGAAGAACGGAGCCACGGCCGTGGCGGCCGCCATCGCGAGTAGGCCGACCACGATCTCGGGCCAGCCCGGTCGCGCCGGAAAAGTGGCGCCGGTCGGGGCCGGCTGCTGCGGGTGATCGACATGATCAGCCGACATGGTGGTGAACTCCTTGTTCTCGTGGTTTCGATGGGTGTCGCCGGGTCCGGCGTGTGCCCGGCCGGTAACGGGCGCCAGGCGGCTTCTGGACCCGCCGGTGGTGCGTGGCCGATGCGTTTTCAGGACGTCAGGCCGGGGTTTGTACAGGTCGCCCATCACCGCGGTGAGGGCCCGCGTGGCGTTGTCTCGCTTCTGGCCGAGCTTGTCTGAATACAAAGGAGGGACCGTGCCGTCACAGCACATCAGAATCGAAGGACAAATGATCCACAACACTCACCCTGTTGGTTGCATCATCCGCGCCCAGGGACACCCCACGCCGGGTGTCGTCATCGGCGCGGCTCCCAGCGGAAGATCCGGGAGGCCAGCGCGACGGCGACGGCGACCCAGCCCAGCGTGGGCACCAGGAGGATCAGGGATTCCGTGACGGGAACGCCGCCGTTCCAGGCGTTGAGGACCAGTTCAGTGGCCGAGCCACCCGGAAGCAGCCGCTTGATCAGGGTGAGTTCCTCGGTGCCGGTGATCCCCACCCAGCTGGTCACGGCGATGGTGCCGAGGCTGATGGGCAGCGTGGTCACCTGGGCGTGCTCGGGAGAGTTCGTCAGTCCCGCCGTGGCCAGCCCCAGGCCGAGCATCATGATCACCATGGCGAGGACGGCCGCCGCCAGGAGGAGGACGTTGTCCGGCCGGCCGGTGACCACGGCCAGCACGGTCATGATCCCGGCCACCTGGACCAGCGAGATGACGGTGATCGGGAGAAGCAGCCCGGCCAGGATGCCGGCGTCGCCGGCCGCGGTGGAGCGCAGCCGCTTGAGGAAGAGGTTCTGCCGGCGTGAGGCCAGGGTGGTGACCGTGGTGGTGTAGAGCCCGAACGCCCCGACGGTGAACATGACCACCGCCGCGATGTATCCAAGGCTGCCCAGGGCCGCGAAGCCTTCGTGCTGGTAGATGAAGAGCGCGCTGACCGCCGCGGGCATGATGAGGCTGGTGACCAGAACCAGCCGATTCCGGAAGATCTGGACCAGCTCACTGAGAGCGATCGGGAACATGGCGAAGGTCCTTCTTCTTGGGAGGGTTCCGGGAGTGTCCTGGGGAGAGTTCCGGGAGCAGGTCTAGTCGCTGCCCAGGGCGCGGAAGACGTCGTCGAGCCGGGTCGGTCCAGCTTGAAGTTCCCGCAGTTCCACCGTGTGGTCCTGCGCCCAGCGGAGCAGGGTGTGCAGGTCCTTTTGCAGGTCGAAGGTCTCGATGAGGACCTTCCCGTCACCCTCGCGCGTGGCCTGCAGCGGTAGCGCGGGGACGGGGTCCGCGAAAAGGAAGCGGATGGCGGCCGGCAGCATCCGCGTCAGCTCGGAGACGGTCCCCTCCCGGTAGAAGGCGCCCTTGTGCATGAGGCCGATGCGGTCGGCGCGCTGCTGCGCCTCTTCCAGGTAGTGGGTGGTGAGAACGACGGTGGAGCCGTCTTCGCGCAGCTTGCCCACGACGTCCCACAGATCGTCTCGGGACTGGATGTCCAAACCGGTGGTGGGCTCGTCCAGGAAGATCAGCTCGGGCTTTCCGTACACGGCGGTGGCGAAGTCCAGGCGCCGTTTCTCGCCGCAGGAGAGCTGGGACACCTTGGTGGCGGCCTTGCGGGTGAGGTCGACGATGCCGAGGACGCGTTCGACCCGGTCGGTGCGCTGGGTGAGTTTTCCGATCAGCCGGACCGACTCCTTCACCGTCAGGTCCGGCGAGAATCCGCTCTCCTGCAGCATGATGCCCATCCTGGGCCGCACGGCGCGCCGGTCTCGCGGGCTCTTCCCGAAGACCCGCACGGCGCCCGAGGTGGCGGTGCGGTGGCCTTCGACGGTCTCCAGGGTCGAGGTCTTACCCGCCCCGTTCGTGCCGAGCAGCGCGTAGAGCTCCCCGCGCTCCACATGGAAGGACAGGTCTTTCACGGCGTGGAAGTCGCCGTAGGTGAGGTTCAGACGTTCAACGTCGATAACCGGTGTCGAGGACATGCCGTCGATCTCAGCAGCCGCCGCGCTCACCGGGCAGTGCGACCACGTCATGGCCTCGCCATGACATTTCTTGCCGGAAAGCATGACGCAGCGTCACTGGCGCCACCACGAAACCGGAAGAATACTGGAAAAACTCTGTTGTTCGATCCCGGAGAGCCACCCATGGACACCGAAGCCCCGCGCATTCCGCTAGCGATCAACATGACCGTCTGCCTCGCGGCCTGCGCGGCGTTCCTCCACCACCCCGGTGCCGGTCTCCCGCCCGGCGGCGTGGAGCCGTGGCCGGAGCCCAACCGGTGACCGATGTGGACGGCGACGGCCCCCATCGTGGCGAGCGCTCCGGTGCTCCCGCGGCCCGGCCTGACGACCCCCGGGCCGGGGGAGGACCGGCCCAGGCGGTTCGGGCAGGATCACACCCGAGGTCCGGGCACACAGAGACGACGCAGGGACGGCTGAGCAGGCTCAATCTCATCATGTTCCTCCCGCTGCTCGCCGCCGTGGGGGCGCTGCTGGTGGCGACGGACGCCCGGACCTGGTGGCAGGCCGTTGTCCTGGCTCTGGGCGTGGTCGCGGCCCTGGTGGCCTTCGTATGGTGGGCGGCGCGCGACATCTCCCGCGTCGCACTCCCCTGCCTGATCGTCGCCGCGACCGTATGGGCCCTAGGCGTGCTGGTGACGGGCAATGACACGGCGTTCTACGGCATCTCGATCGTGGGCCCCCTGACCATCCCCCAGCTACCGCGCCACCGAGGATGGGCGGCCCTGGGGGTGACCGCCTACGTCGCCCTGACAGGCGCGGCGCGGCTGTTGGTGACACAGGAACATCTCTCCGGCGTGCTGATCGAGTACGTCATCGTCCCCGCGGGCGTCACCGCGGTGCTGACCGGCCTCATGTTCCCCAACCAGAGGTTCTACGGTCTCGTGGCGGAGCTGGAGGAGGCACGAGAACGCGAAGCCGAGCTGGCCGTCATCCGAGAGCGCATGCGTTTCGCCAGCGATCTGCACGATATCCAGGGCCACACGCTGCACGTGGTGAAGCTGAAGATCACGCTGGCCCAGAAGCTGCTGCACAGCGACGCCGAACGGGTGGAGCAGGAACTACGCGAGGTGCACACCCTGGTCAGCGACACCATCACCCAGACCAAGGAGCTCGCCAACGCGCAACGACGGCTCAACCTGTCCGCGGAGCTGGAGAACGCGAAGAACCTCTTCGAGGCCGCGGGCATCCGCGTTCGCGTCGACCGTGAGGCCGAGGTCGACGCGCACGCGGGCGAGCTGCTCGGCCAGGTCCTGCGCGAGACTACGACCAACATCCTGCGACACGCCCAGGCCAGACAGGTGCGCATCACCCTGTCGGAGTCGGGCATCGCCATCGTCAACGACGGCGCACAGGAGGCTCCGCTGCCCGAACTGCGGGGGCTCGCCACGCTCAGGGAACGAGTGGCGGGCAACGGGGGCGAGCTGACGGTGGAGCAGAAGGACGGGCGATTCCTGACGGCCGCGGCATTCCCGGACGGTCGCTCGGACACTGCCCGCTGAAGCGGGGAAGGACAACTGATGACCACCGTGGTACTCGCCGACGACGAGGCACTCCTGCGCAAAGCACTGGCGGCGCTGCTCCCCTTAGAGGGCGAGATCACCATACTCGCCGAAGCGGGAGCCGGCGAGGCCGCCGTTCAGGCCACGCTGCGACACCAGCCCGACGTGCTCGTCATCGACCTGGAGATGCCCGGTATGGACGGCCTCGATGCCGTGGCGGAGATCCGTAGGGCCCGGCCGGAGCAGGTGATCCTCATGCTGACCCGCCATGCCAGGCCCGGGGTGCTGCGCAGGGCACTGAAACTCGGAGTCCAGGGCTTCGTCAGCAAGTCCGCGGAACCGGCGCACATCGTCTCGGTCATCACGACTCTGCACGAGGGCAGGCGATGGATCGACCCCGATGTCTCCGCCCTCGCCGTCGTCGACGACTGCCCGCTCACCGACCGCGAGCTCGACGTGCTGCGAGCTACCGGCGAGGGCTACTCGGCCGCCGAGATCGCCACCCGGCTCCACCTGGCGGAAGGCACGGTGCGCAACTACCTCTCGAACGCGATGCAGAAGACCCAGACCCGGACCCGGCACGAAGCGGCGCGGTACGCGCGGGAACACGACTGGCTGTGAGCGCCGACGACGGGGATGTCCCATCATGGATCAACGACTCGCGGCGGTCTCGGCCCTGGTGTGCTCGTCCGGCGGCTGGCCATCGCGTCGGCGAAGCATCAACAGGACCGTGCTGAGCGCGAAGAGGGATCCTGCCATCACCCCTTCTCCAGGATCAACGCCACCAGAGCCTCCTGAATCAGCCGCCGCCGCGTGCTCCGCACCCGGTCTCCGGACGCTTCCCACCCCCTGTTCGGTACGACACATCACGACCGATGCTCATCGTCGAATTCCGTCCCCGACCGCCCACCTGTCCGAAACCTTGTCGGCCTGCTCTCCGGTCCCGCCATGCAGCACGACCCCCGCGACCCTGCTGGGCACCATGGTCCCCGACGCCGGATTCCAGGTGGAATGTTAGCTCCAACGGCTTCGCCTGTTCACCGTCGCCAGCCAGCTGGTGTGCGGAGGCCACCGCAGACGGCGGACTGCTCAGAGGAGGTTGGCAGTGAGAGCGTCCGGCCGAACTGTGTTGCACCCCTGGGGTATTCACGAATAGCACTGACCAGGTGTGGAGCGGACGCTAGGAAGATCGCTTCCCGCGGCCTCTTTGATCGTTTCCCAGGAGTGGTGCTCCTGCCGGGATTGTCGGAGCGCTTCGCCTGACACGGCGACGAACTGCCGAACCAGGACACCAACCCCATTGTGGATCATGACGTAGCCGGATATCGATCAAGGGCCGAAGTGCGGACCCGACGTGTTCGCGGGCCCGCAGATGTGGTTCCAGGCGGCTCGGCGATTTGTTTATGGTGGATGATCTGATCGGCGGAAGAGCGGCGGTAGTACATGCGGGTGGCGATGGCGAGCGCGGCTGCGGGGCGGGCCGGCCGCGCGAACGAAGATTTCACTGGGGTCTTGCCGACGGCGGCGGTGTTAGCCGACGGCGCCGGCATTTCCGGCACGGAATCGATCTGCCGACACGGCGTAGCCTGGTATGCCAGCCGTTTGGGAGGCAATCTCCTCGGCCTGTTGTCACTCACACAAGATCGCAGCCTTCCGGCAGTGCTTGCCGATGCCATCGAGCAGGTGACGGACGATCATCGAGACACCTGCGACGTCGCTAACCGCATAAGCCCGTCGGCGGCGGTCGCCATCCTGCGCCTGTCCGATGGCCTCGTCGAGTACCTGGTGCTCGGCGACGCGTACGTCGTACTGGACAAAGCAGGCGGTGCGCCGCTCGTCGTCTCCGATCCCCGGGAGGTGGTGATCAGCCGCTCGTACGAGCCCGCGCTCAAGGCCGCCGCCGAAGATGGCGACAAGTACAACAGGATCCTCAGCAACCTACGCTCAAACCGAAACCAGCCGGGCGGCTTCTGGGTGGCCAAGGACGACCCACGAGCGGCAGACATGGCCATCACCGGAAATTGTCCGATCTCCGAACTGACCCATGTCGGCGCCGTTCTCCTCAGTAATGGCGCCAGCGGCATCGTGGACCGGTTCGGGCTCACCGACTGGCCAGGGGTTATGGCCATCCTGGCGTCGAGCGGACCGGAGGAGATCATTCGCCGTGTCCGGCAGGCGGAGGCACAGCACGCAGTGGCGGCGGACGATGCAACAATCGCCCACTGCACCGACTTCGGGCAGGCATGACGGGGCCAACGATGGCTGCCGGTGCTGATGCTGAGATTCTGAAGGGCTCTTGCAGTCTCGGGGTCAAGAACGGCCCCCCTCGACCCCGGTGTGTTCACACAGCGACCTTGCACCTGGTAACCCGATGACGCCATGTGCCGATGTGGATCGACCTATGTCACCTGGTGACGGACGATCTTGGTGGCAAATTGATGGCAAACGATCAAAAGGCCATCTCCCGATCTTCAGGAAATAGCCTTGAGCTGGTGAAACACTGTGGGGCTACCAGGACTTGAACCTGGGACCTCTTCCTTATCAGGGAAGCGCTCTAACCGTCTGAGCTATAGCCCCGCCGCACCACGAACCGTATCGCATCCGCAAGGCTGAGGCGAACCGGCTTGTTCGGGTGAGGTAAAGCTTACCGCCTCCGGCGTGCTGCTTGCGCCGTGCCGCAGCGGCCGGCACGGCGCAAGCGTCGGCCTACTCGGCCTCGCTGAAGGTCACCTCGACGCCTCCGACCAGGTCAGAGGCGATGTTGTAGATGACGGCCCCCAGCGTGGACAGAGCCGTGATCAGGACGACATTGACCGCCCCGATCAGCGCCGTGTAGCCCAGGATGCGCACCGGCTCGAACCAGGAGGCGATGTCGATCGGGATCGAGCTCTGGCCCTGCTCGCCCTGGCCGAGCTGGTTGACCAGGTCCACGATCGAGTCGAAGACTCCCAGGGCGGAGAGCACGCCGTACAGGACGGCCACCGCCACGAACAGCACCACGAAGCAGACCAGGGAGACCACGAAGCTGAACTTCATGGCCGACCACGGCTCCACGCGGCGCAGAACCAGGTGGGCCTTGCGGGGCAGCCGGCCCCCCGAGGCGGCGTTGGACTTCTTCTTGGGCAGCTCCACGGCCGGCGGAGCCTCTGAGGTCAGTGAGGACGGGCGGATGTGGATGGCGGTCTCGTTGTTGCCCTCCGGAGCCGCCGAGCCCGGAGCTGGAGGGGTCGGCGCGGGCGATGCCGTGCGGCCCGGCTCGTCCTGTGGCAGGACGGGCCGGCTGTGCGCGGGCGAGGTCTCCTGACCGTCGTCCACGGCGTTGAAGATCTCGGTCTCGCTGGCCTTCTTCGCTTGCTGTCCGTTACCCGAAACCGCCTTGGTTCTGGCGGTCCCACCTTGGGAGCTCATGAGCTACTCTCCTCCCCCGTCTTCCTCAGTCTCCACCGAAGCCTCCATCGACTCCGCATTTCGGGCGAGGGCCACCACGCTGTCGCCTTCAGCGAGATTCATCAATCGCACTCCCATGGTCTGGCGGCCGGACTGCTTGATCTCACCGGCACTCGTCCGGATCACCCCTCCGGCGGACGTGATCGCGAAGACCTCATCCTCGGGGTTGACCATGACCGCTCCGACCAGCTTCCCACGAGAACTTACGATTTTCGCAGTCAGCACACCCCTACCGCCACGTCCTTGAACTGGATACTGCTCCACTGGCGTCCGTTTTGCGTACCCAGCCTTAGTGGCGATAAGCACGTCTTGACCGTCCGCGATCCGATTCATGGCAAGAAGTTCGTCACCTTCGAGGAACCTCATACCGATAACACCGCTGGTCGCCCGTCCCATGGGACGAAGCGCCTCGTCCGAAGCGGTGAAGCGAATCGACTGGGCTCCCTTGGAGACGAGCAGCAGATCGTCATCCTCGGAGACCAGTCGGGCACCGATGACCTCGTCGTCCTCCCGCAGGTTGATCGCGATCAGACCGCCGGATCTGGGGGAGTCGTACTCGGACAGGCGCGTCTTCTTGACCAGCCCGCTGCGGGTGGCCAGGACGAGATAGGGCGCGACGTTGTAGTCGCGCAGATCGAGGACTTCCATGACTGTTTCGTCGGGCTGCATGGCGAGAAGGTTCGCGAGATGCATGCCGCGGGCGTCACGACCGGCGTCCGGCAGCTCGTACGCCTTCACCCGGTAGACCCGGCCCTTGTTCGTGAAGAACAGCAGCCAATGGTGCGTCGTCGTGACGAAGAAGTGGTCGACGATGTCGTCCTGGCGCAACTGCGCACCGCGTACGCCCTTGCCACCGCGCTTCTGCGCCCGGTAGAGGTCGGTCCTGGTGCGCTTGGCGTAGCCGCCCCGGGTGATCGTGACGACGATCTCGTCCTCGGCGATCAGGTCCTCGATCGACATGTCGCCGTCGTAGGCGACGATCTCGGTCTTGCGGTCGTCGCCGTAGCGGCCGACGATCTCGGCCAGTTCCTCGTTGATGATCTCCCGCTGCCGGGTCTCGCTGGCCAGGATCGCGTTGTACTCGGCGATCTGCGTCATCAGCGAGTCGTACTCGTCCTGGATCGCCTGGCGCTCCAGGGCGGCCAGCTTGCGCAGCTGCATGTCGAGGATGGCCTGGGCCTGCACCTCGTCGATCTCCAGCAGCCCCATGAGGCCCTGCTGGGCGTGCGCCGCGGACTCCGAGGCCCGGATCAACGCGATGACCTCGTCGAGCCGCTCCAGGGCCTTCAGCAGGCCGCGCAGGATGTGGGCCCGCTCCTCGGCCTTGCGCAGCAGGTAGCGCGTCCGGCGGACGATGACCTCGATCTGGTGCGCGACGTAGTGCCGGATGAACTGGTCGAGCCGCAGCGTACGCGGCACACCGTCGACCAGCGCCAGCATGTTGGCGCCGAAGGTGTCCTGGAGCTGGGTGTGTTTGTAGAGGTTGTTGAGCACCACCTTGGCGACCGCGTCCCGCTTGAGGACGATCACCAGGCGCTGCCCGACCCGCGAGGAGCTCTCGTCGCGTACGTCGGCGATGCCGGTGAGCTTGCCCTCCCGCACCAGCTCGGCGATCTTCAGCGCAAGGTTGTCGGGATTGACCTGGTACGGCAGCTCGGTGACGACCAGCGCCTGCCGCCCCTTGTCCTCCTCCACCTCGACCACGGCCCGCATGGTGATCGAGCCGCGCCCGGTCCGGTAGGCGTCCTCGATGCCCCGGCGGCCCACGATCAGCGCGCTGGTCGGGAAGTCCGGCCCCTTGACCAGCTTGATCGACGCTTCGAGCAGCTCCTCGTCGCTGGCCTCGGGGTTTTCCAGCGCCCACTTGACCGCGGCGGCCACCTCGCGCAGGTTGTGCGGCGGGATGTTGGTGGCCATGCCGACCGCGATGCCGCCCGAGCCGTTGACCAGCAACTGCGGGAAGCGCGCCGGCAGGACGTCCGGCTCCTGCGACTTGCCGTCGTAGTTGGGGCGGAAGTCGACGGTCTCCTTGTCGATGTCCCGCAGCATCTCCATGGCGATGGGCGCGAGCTTGCACTCGGTGTAGCGCATAGCCGCCGCCGGGTCGTTGCCGGGCGAGCCGAAGTTGCCCTGCCCGTCGACCAGCGGATATCGCAACGACCACGGCTGCGCCAGGCGCACCAGCGCGTCGTAGATCGAGGTGTCGCCGTGCGGATGGTAGCTGCCCATCACGTCGCCGACGACGCGGGCGCACTTGAAGTAGCCGCGGTCGGGGCGGTAGCCACCGTCGTACATCGCGTAGAGCACCCGCCGGTGCACCGGCTTGAGGCCGTCGCGCACGTCCGGCAGCGCCCTGGACACGATGACGGACATCGCGTAGTCCATGTAACTGCGCTGCATTTCGGACTGGATGTCCACCGGCTCGATGCGGTCAGCCGGGGGAGTGGTGTTCACGTCCGTCACAGGTGATGATCCTTCTTCTGGCTAAACGTCGAGGAAACGGACGTCGCGCGCATTGCGGATGATGAAGTCTCGCCTGGCCTCCACGTCCTCGCCCATGAGCACGCTGAACAGGTCGTCGGCCTGCGCCGCGTCGTCGAGCGTGACCTGGCGCAGCAGCCGGGTCTCCGGGTTCATCGTGGTGTCCCAGAGCTGCGCGGCGTTCATCTCGCCCAGACCCTTGAACCGTTGTACGTTGTCACGGGGCCGCGGGTCGGGCTTGCCGTTGGCGATGCCGTCGGCGATGACCGCGTCCCGCTCGGTGTCGGAGTAGGCGTAGGAGGCGTCCTCGCCCTTGCGGTCCCACTTGATCTTGTAGAGCGGCGGGCACGACAGGTAGACGTGGCCGGCCTCGATCAGCGGCCTCATGAACCTGAACAGCAGCGTCAGCAGCAGCGTGTTGATGTGCTGGCCGTCGACGTCGGCGTCGGCCATGAGGATGACCTTGTGGTAGCGCAGCTTGGAGATGTCGAACTCGTCGTGCACCCCGGTGCCCAGGGCGGTGATCAGCGCCTGGACCTCGTTGTTCTTCAGGACCTTGTCGATCCGCGCCTTCTCCACGTTGAGGATCTTGCCGCGGATGGGCAGGATGGCCTGGAAGCGCGAGTCGCGGCCGCCCTTGGCCGAGCCACCGGCCGAGTCGCCCTCGACGATGAACAGCTCGCATCTCTCCGGGTCGTTCCACTGGCAGTCGGCCAGCTTGCCCGGCAGCCCGCTGCCCGACTCGAGCAGTGACTTGCGCCTGGTCAGGTCGCGGGCCTGGCGGGCCGCGATGCGGGCGCGCGAGGCCTGCAGGGACTTGTTGATGATGTCCTTGGCCTCGCCGGGGTTGCGCTCGAACCAGTCACGCAGGTGGTCGTTGCAGGCCTTCTGGACGAACGACTTCGCCTCGGTGTTGCCGAGCTTGGTCTTGGTCTGGCCCTCGAACTGCGGGTCGGACAGCTTGACCGAGATGATCGCGGTCAGGCCCTCGCGGACGTCCTCACCTGAGAGGTTGTCGTCCTTGCCCTCCTTGAGGAACTTCTGCTCGCGCGCGTAGCGGTTGACGATCGTCGTCAGCGCCGCGCGGAAGCCCTCCTCGTGAGTGCCGCCCTCCGCGGTGTTGATCGTGTTGGCGAAGGTGTAGACGGACTCGGAGTAGGAGTTGTTCCACTGCATCGCGATCTCGACCGCGATGCCGTCGCCCTCCTCGTCGAAGGAGATGATCGACGCGTGGGCCGGCTCCTTCTTGGCGTTGAGGTGGTGCACGAAGTCGGCCAGGCCGCCCTCGTAGAAGTAGGTGACGGCGTGCGGCTCGCCGTTGATGTGGTCGGGGCGCTCGTCGGTGAGCGTGATCGTCAGGCCCTTGTTAAGGAAGGCCATCTCCTGGAAGCGCCGCGAGAGCATCTCGTAGTTCCAGGTCGTGGTCTCGAAGACCTCGGCGTCCGGCCAGAACGTGATGGTCGTGCCGGTCTCGTCGGTCGCCTCGCCCTTGGCCAGCGGGGCCAGCGGCTTGGACATCTCGTAGCGCTGGCGCCAGTAGTGGCCGTTCTGCTTGACCTCGACGTCCAGGGCGGTGGACAGCGCGTTGACGACGGCCGAGCCGACGCCGTGCAGGCCGCCGGAGACCGCGTAGGACTGGCTGTCGAACTTGCCGCCCGCGTGCAGCGTGGTCAGCACGACCTCGACGGCGGAGCGCTTCTCCACCGGATGAATGCCGGTGGGGATGCCGCGGCCGTCGTCGATCACGCGGACGCCGTTGTCGGCCAAGAGCGTGATGTCGATCCTGGTGGCGAACCCGGCCAGGGCCTCGTCCACCGCATTGTCCACGATCTCGGTGACGAGGTGATGCAGGCCCCGCTCTCCGGTGGAGCCGATATACATACCCGGGCGCTTGCGAACCGCCTCAAGCCCCTCGAGTACGGTGATTGAGCTAGCGTCGTAGGACAACTGCGAAATCCTCCTGCCGCGGACACGCGGCGGGGGAGGCGACCAAACTGCATTGCTGCCCCTACCGTGCCCGTCACCGTCGTGAGTGCCCCGATGCGCGGTCACCCAGGGGAGTCGGCTTGCTGCCGGGGTGACACGCAAGCGGACGTGTCCGGAATCCTTCTCCATCTTACCGGGTCTGGAGCCCGAAGGTGGCAATGAACGCGCCTGTGATGCCCTCTAGCTCGTTTTGCCCCCTGGCAAGCATCCCCCCTCCGGAAAGGGGGCTCCGCGCGTCTGCGGCAATCTGATCGCTCTTGGCGCCTAACCGTAGGTGTCGCCGGGGCCCCGGCTTCCGGTCACCCGCAACCCCCCGGCGGGCCTCGGAGCATTCTGCGGTCCTCTGACCTTGACCTTCGTCACGGTGCCGGTGCCGAGCTCCTCGTTGAGCCTGCGTACGAGGGTGCGCGCGAGCAGCCGCACCTGCGTCGCCCAGGCGGTCGAATCGGCCAGGACCAGCACCTCGCCGTCCTCGAAGGACTCGGGCTTGGTGTGTGCGGCCAGGTCAGGACCCACGATGTCGATCCAGCGGCCGAACACCGCCCCCACGGCCGCCGAACGCTCCCAGCCCCGGTCGGCCAGCAGGTCGGCGATCGCCCGACCGAAAAGCTGGGGATCGCCGCTCTCCCTGCGCGCCCCGCCCGCCTTGCGCCTGGGCTCACGCCGGGGGAGCTGACCGCGTTTGGCCGCGTCGGCCTTGGCCTGGGCCAGCTTCTCCCTGGCCATGGCGGCGCCCCTGGCCGTGGGGTTGTCGTCAACGGACACGGGTCACGCTCCCCTCTGCGACGTCGAACCTGGCTCCGGTCAGCTCTCCCGGCACGTCGTCCGGCACGGCGGCGGTGATGAGCACCTGCTCGGCCGGGGCGACGATCTCGGCGAGCCGGCGCCTGCGCTGGCTGTCGAGCTCGGCGAACACGTCGTCCAGGATCAGCACGGGGTCGCCGCCGTCGGCCCGCAACAGGTCGTAGGCGGCCAGCCGGAGCGCCAGCGCGAACGACCAGGACTCCCCGTGGCTGGCATAGCCCCGGGCGGGCAGGTCGCCGAGGCCGAGGATCAGGTCGTCGCGGTGTGGGCCGACGAGTGTGACGCCGCGCTCCAGCTCCGCCGAGCGGACCTCCAATAGCCGCTCCCGGAGACGTTCTTCAAGGGTTTTCCCCAAGTCTGTGGATAACGTCTGTGTATCGAAAGATCCCCGCTCACCGGCGGCTTCGTGCTCCGGGAGCCCCTCGTCGGCATCCCCACCTGTGGACAACGTGCTGCGGTAGGCCAGCGTCGCGGCGGCGCTCGACGGGGCCAGCGCGGCATAGGCTCCGGCGACCAGCGGGCGCAGCGCCTCGATCAGCTCCAGCCGGGCCCGCAGCAACTCCGCGCCGTGCCGGGCGAGGTGGGCGTCCCACACCTCCAGGGTGCTCAGCACGTCGCCCGCGCCCGCCGCGGCGAACCCGTTGTCGCGCTCGGCCCGTCTGGCGCTCCTGGCGCCTCTGCGGGCCTGTGCGGCGGTGCGCAGCAGGGCGCCGCGCTGCTTGAGCACCCGGTCGTAGTCGGCGCGCACGCCGGCGAACCTGGGCGCCCTGGCCACCAGGAGGTCGTCGAGGAAGCGGCGGCGCTCCGACGGATCGCCCTTGGCCAGTGACAGGTCCTCGGGGGCGAACAGCACCGTGCGCAGCAGGCCCACGACCTCGCGCGGCCTGGACACGGGGGAGCGGTTGAGCCGGGCGCGGTTGGCCCGGCCCGGGTTGATCTCCAGCTCGATCAGCGCCCGCCGGTCGTCGCGGTGGACGACGCAGCGCACGATCGCCCGGGTGGCGCCCCGTCGCACGAGTGGCGCGTCGCTGGCCACCCGGTGGCTGGAGTGCGTCGCGACGTAGCCGAGGGCCTCGACCAGGTTGGTCTTGCCCTGGCCGTTGGGCCCCACGAACGCCGTGACACCCGGCTCCAGGCCGAACTCCACGGACGCGTAGGACCGGAAGTCGGTCAGCGACAGGTGGGCGACATGCACCCCACGAGGTTAGTGCGCCACACGGGTCACTGGGGTCACCGGCATGCGTTCCTGTGGAAAACCGATATCCGGAACGGCTAGCGCGGGATCCCGGGAGGCGGCGAGACGTCCGCTCCCGGCGCGTCGGCGCCCTTGCCGGTGCTGCCCTCCGCCGAGGAGATCGCGTGGCCGCCGAACTGGTTGCGCAGCGCCGCGACCACCTTCATCGCGGGGGAGTCCTCCTGCCGGGAGGCGAACCTGGCGAAGAGTGCGGCGGTGATGACCGGCAGCGGGACCGCGTGGTCCACGGCGGCCTGCACCGTCCACCGGCCCTCGCCGGAGTCCTGCGCGTAGCCGCGGAGCTGCTCCAGGTGCTCGTCGTCGTCGAGCGCCCGCACCATCAGGTCGAGCAGCCACGAACGGATCACCGTGCCGTGGCGCCAGCTGCTGAACGAGCCCTTGACGTCCTTGACGACGTCGGAGGCCTCGAGCAGCTCCCAGCCCTCGGCGAACGCCTGCATCATGCCGTATTCGATGCCGTTGTGGACCATCTTCGCGAAGTGGCCGGCGCCGACGTCGCCCGCGTGGACGAAACCGTCCGTGCCCTCGGGCTTGAGGGTGTCGAAGATCGGCATCAGCCGATCCACGTGGGCCTGGTCGCCGCCGCACATGAGCGCGTAGCCGTTCTGCAGGCCCCACACTCCGCCGCTCACGCCGCAGTCGACGAAGCCGATGCCCTTCTCCGCCAGCTCCCCGGCGTGCTTCTGGTCATCCACATAGTGTGAATTACCGCCGTCGACCACGATGTCGCCCGCGTCGAGCAACTCGCCGAGGTCGTCGATGGTCGACTGCGTGGGCTTACCCGCGGGAACCATGACCCAGACCGCCCGTGGCTTCTCCAGGCGTTCGACCAGCTCCTTGAGGCCGCTCACGTCGCTGACCGCCGGATCGCGGTCGTAGCCGACGACCTCGTGGCCGCCGCGGCGGAGCCGCTCGGCCATGTTGCCGCCCATCTTGCCGAGTCCGATCATGCCGATCTGCATGGTGTCCCACTACCCCCTTGTCAGGCTTCCATCATCTCCGATGGCAGGTTCAGCCTGACAGGCGGATGGGCATGATCAAGTAGCGGTAGTCCGTCACGGCCCCGTCATCCACAGGCTTGCCACCCGTGAGGATAGCGGGCTTCGTGGACGTGGTCATCTGCAACCGCGCCACGTCGCTGTCGATGGCGCCCAGCCCCTCCAGCAGGAACTGGTGGTTGAAGGCGATGTTCATCTCCTCGCCCTCGTAGTCCACCGGCAGCGCCTCGACGGCCTGCGCCTCGTCGCCGCTGCCCGCCTCGAGCACGACCTCGCCGCTCTTGAACGCCAGCCGTACGGGCGTGTTGCGCTCGGCGACCAGTGCCACACGCTTGACCGCCTCGACGAACGGGCCTGTGGACAGGTCGGCGCGCGCGGAGAACTCCGTGGGCAGCAGTGAGCGGTATTTGGGGAACTCGGGGTCGAGCAGCCGCGTCGTGGTACGCCGGCCCGCGCTGGAGAAGCCGATCATGCCCTCTCCGGTGCCGCCCGCGGAGCTGAGCGCGACCTCGACCTCGGCGCCGGTCGTGCCGAGCGCCTTGGCGGTGTCGGCGAGCGTCTTGCCGGGGATCATCGCGATGGCCGCGAAGTCGGGCTGCCCCGGCTGCCACTTCAGCTCCCGCACGGCGAGCCGGTAGCGGTCGGTCGCGGCGAGGGTGACGGTGTCGCCCTCGATCTCCATCCGTACGCCGGTGAGCATCGGCAGCGTGTCGTCCCGGCCCGCGGCGACGGCGACCTGGCCGACGGCGGAGGCGAACACGTCGCTGCCCACCCGGCCCGCGGCCGGCGGCATGGCCGGCAGGGACGGGTAGTCCTCCACGGGCATGGTCAGCAGGGTGAACCGGGCGCTGCCGCACGTGACGACCGCCTTGGCGCCGTCCACCACGAAGTCCACAGGCTGTGCGGGAAGGGCGCGGGTGATCTCGGCGAGCAGCTTGCCCGAGACGAGGACGACGCCCGGCTCGCCGGTGTGGACCTCAAGCGTCACCTCGGCGGAGACCTCGTAGTCGAATCCGGAGAGCTTGAGCTGCTGCTCTTCCGTGACCTCCAGCCGCATGCCGGCGAGAACGGGCACCGACGGGCGCGCCGGGAGGCTGCGTGCCGTCCATGCCACCGCCTCAGCGAGGACGTCTCGCTCGATTCGGAACATCACGGTGATCAGCCTCCTGGGTTCGTCGTTGATTCAAGTGTTCACTCTCCCGCACCTCGGATTCGCGGGAACCCCTCTATGGGTCTTGAGTTTCTTTGTTAGAGAGATAAGAGGTCATCACACTAGGGGCTGTGGAGACTGTGGACAACCAGCGTTATGGCTGGTCAGTAGCCAGATTTTCATCCACCGAGGGTGTGGGCGGCGCCTGGGGAGAACTCGGCCGCCTGGGGATGGCGAATCTTCGTGCACAGCTCTTCCCCAGATCATGGTGTGTTCATCCACGGGTTATCCACGGGGTTTCCACAGGTTATCCACGGGGTAAAGAGGCCCCTTCTGGAGCCCCAGATCGACTGTGCACACGCCGTCCACACGTTATCCACGAGTCGTCCCCAGATCTGGGCCTGATGTCCCCAGTGTTGTCCCCAGCCCTTGTGGGTGGATTTTTCCGGCCATTGCCGTACGTACGGCCGCGCCCATCCGACGTTTCCGCTGGTCCACAACGTTTTCCACAGGCTGTGTACGACTATCAAGATCCACGCTGAGTCTGCTTGATCCGTATTGTCAGCTCGTTGACCTGGTTGTACATCGACTTGCGCTCGGCGATGAGCGACCGGATCTTGCGCTCGGCGTGCATGACGGTGGTGTGGTCGCGGCCGCCGAACTGCTGGCCGATCTTCGGCAGCGACAGCTCGGTCAGTTCGCGTGTGAGGTACATGGCGATCTGGCGGGCGTTCACGAGCGCCCGGCTGCGCGAGGTGCCGCACAGGTCCTCGAGGCTGATGCCGAAGTAGTTGGCGGTCTCGCTCATGATCGCCGCGATGGTGATCTCGGAGTCGGACTCCGTGGTGATCAGGTCCTTCAGCACCACCTCGGCGAGCTGCAGGTCAACGCCCTGCCGGTTGAGGCTGGCGAAGGCGGTGACCCTGATCAGGGCGCCCTCCAGCTCGCGGATGTTGGTGGAGATGCGGCTGGCGATGTATTCGAGCACCTCGGGCGGCGCGGCCAGGCCCTCCTGGATGGCCTTCTTGCGCAGGATCGCGATCCGGGTCTCCAGCTCGGGCGGCTGGACGTCGGTGATCAGCCCCCACTCGAACCGGTTGCGCAGCCGGTCCTCCAGCGTGATCAGTTGCTTGGGCGCGCGGTCGCTGGAGATGACGATCTGCTTGTTGGCGTTGTGCAGCGTGTTGAAGGTGTGGAAGAACTCCTCCTGCGTCTGCTCCTTGCCCTCCAGGAACTGGATGTCGTCCACCAGCAGGATGTCGATCGCCCGGTAGCGGCCGCGGAACCCGTCGGCCTTGTGGTCGCGGATGCTGTTGATGAAGTCGTTGGTGAACTCCTCCGAGCTCACGTACCTGACCCGCGCGCCGTCGTACAGGCTCTGGGCGTAATGCCCGATCGCGTGCAGCAGGTGGGTCTTCCCCAGCCCCGAGTCGCCGTAGATGAACAGCGGGTTGTACGCCTTCGCCGGCGACTCGGCCACCGCCACGGCCGCCGCGTGGGCGAACCGGTTGCTGGCTCCGATGACGAATGTCTCGAATGTGTATTTCTGGTTGAGCCGGGCGGGTTCGCTGGGCTTGTTGCTCTTTGCCTCCCACCGATTCGGCGCCGGTTCCGGCGCTTTCTCCACAGGCGGTGTGTACGACTGCGCCTGTTCAAAAGCGAACCCCGGCTGTGGATATTCGGTGGATATCTGCGGCAGCTCCGCCTGTGGAGAATAGAACTGTGGCGGCTCGGAGGCCGGGTTGTGCTGCGATGGCGGGAGCTGTGGGTAACGCGGCCGGCTCTCCACACCTTGGGGATAACTCTGAGTCACAGACTGTTGATGAATCTCGATCTCAGGCTGTTCGGGAGCCGTTGTGTCGATCATCACGGCGACCCGCATGGTCCGGCCGAGCTCCTGTGACAGAGCGTGCGCCACGAGCGGGCGCAGCTTGTTGCCCTCGATGAGGTCTTTGACGAAGTCGTTGGGGACGCCGAGCACGATCGTGTCGTTGGCCAGCGCGATCGGGCGCACCATGGAGAGCCAGGTGCGCTGCTGGATGGGCACGTTCTCATCGAGGAAGTTGCTCAGGGCCCTCGCCCATACCGTGCCGAGGTCGACACCGTTCATGATGCGGTTCCCCCTCCTCCCTGTCGCGGCCCCCCGCGATCGTTTGTCCACATGGCGCGGCCGCCCGACCCGACTGGCGAGCCCTTCGTCCACAACGCGCCGGCCGAGCTTCGTGCCCAGGCCCTCCACAGGAAGTCCACAGGTTGTGCACAGCGTTTGGGCGGGTCCGAAGGGCCGACAGTATCCATGTGCACAGCCGTGTTCAAGACGTTGTCCACAGCGTAGTGGCACTCGGGTGCACATACTGTGGACGCCCGCCGGAGCGTGGAAAACTCCCCTGTGGATTAGTGGATAACCGGCCTGGTTTGACCTGAGGCGGGTCTGGCCCGTAACGTACGACGGTCGGCTTGTCACGCGACGGCTATTTCGCATGCCCTCGCTTACATGGCAGGCCATCCATGTGTGTCAGGCGCCCGCCCGGGGCGCATCATCAAGCCTGGAGCCCACCCGTGAGCAAGCGTACTTTCCAGCCGAACAACCGTCGCCGCGCGAAGACCCACGGCTTCCGGCTGCGGATGCGCACCCGGGCCGGTCGCGCCATCCTCGCCTCTCGTCGCCGCAAGGGCCGCGAGAAGCTGTCGGCCTGACCGTCCCGCGCCCGATCGCAGGCCCGCCGGTGCAAGTCACCGGCGGGCGATAGGCGTATACAGTGCTGTCCCGTCATTCCCGCATGCGGCGCGGGGAGGAATTCGAAGCGGCGGTCAGACGCGGCAAGCGCGCTGGTCGACCGTCCTTGGTGGTGCATTTCGCCATTTCGGGGGAAGACCCACCCCTGGTGGGTTTCGTGGTGAGTAAGGCCGTCGGTGGCGCCGTGACCCGAAACAAGGTCAAGCGACGGCTCCGACACCTGATGCGGGACCGTCTTGACCGGCTGCCGCGAGGTAGCCTGCTGGTGGTACGCGCCAATCCACCGGCCGCGTCCGCGCGATTCGAGCACCTGGCCGCCGAGCTCGATTCCGCGTTGGATCGTTTGCTCAGGCGGCGTGAGTCCTCGACGGGTGGACAAAGATGACGGAGCAGCCGCAAGGGGTGAAGCCGAGCCTCGCCGCTCAGGCGCTGATCATCCCGATCCGGTTCTACCGGGCCTTCATCAGCCCGATGCTCGGTCCGCGCTGCCGTTTCTACCCGTCGTGCAGTGCCTATGGACTCGAGGCGATTGCCGTACATGGAGCATTGCGCGGCACATGGCTGACTGTCCGGCGCATCGGGCGGTGCCACCCATTCCATCCCGGAGGTATAGACCCGGTGCCCCCACGCCCGGTCCGGTCCCACGAAACGCAAGGGAGATAGCTCGGTGGAGCTGTCCTGGCTGAGCTGGCTGTACGAAGCCGTAGCCCATGTCATCATCTGGATCCATACTGGATACAGCACGGTCCTCAACCCGGACAGCGGGCTGACCTGGGCGTTGACGATCATCACGCTGACCGTGTTCATGCGGATCCTGATCTTCCCGCTCTTCCTCAAGCAGATGCGCTCGTCGAGGAAGATGCAGGAGCTCGCCCCCAAGGTTCAGGAGCTGCGTAAGCGTTACAAGAATGACAAGCAGCGCATGAACCAGGAGGTCATGGCGCTCTACCAGGGAGCCGGCGCCAACCCCCTCGGCGGCTGCCTCCCCGTGGTCGCCCAGTTCCCGATCTTCATCTCCATGTTCACCGTGCTGCACAACATGGCCGACGGCCACGCGAAGTACGGCATGACACAGGCACTGGTCGACAGCGCCCGGAAGGCGCACATCTTCGGCGCCCCGCTGCCCGCGAACTTCTGGATGTCCGAGGCGCAGATCCACGGCTTCGACGCCACGGTCGTACAGACCAAGATCGTGCTGGGCATCTTCGTGGCGATCAGCTCGGCCACCACGTTCCTCACCGTCCGGCAGAGCGTCACCCGCTCCATGGCCCAGATGCCGGACAACCCCATGGCGCAGCAGCAGAAGATCCTGATGTACATCTCGCCGCTGTTCGCCTTCTTCAGCCTCAACTTCCCGCTGGGTCTGATCATGTACTGGGTCACCACCAACCTGTGGACCCTCGGGCAGCAGCACTGGTTCTACAGCCGGCATCCCATGCCGCAATATGACGCCAAGGGCAACGTGATCCCCATCCAGCCCAAGCCTGGCCTGTTCGCGAAACTCCGCAAGGCCACCCCGGAAGAGCAGGCGCCTCCGCCCCCGCCGGAGCCTAAGATCATCAGGCAGCAGCCAAGCCGCCAGTCCCGCAGCAAGCGCACCGGCAGCAAGAAGTCTTGAACATGAAGGAGAGGCCGGCCATGACCGAGGCCGAGCAGGAGAAGGCTCCTGATCTCAACGCGCTAGAGCAGGAAGGCGAGATCGCTGCCGACTACGTCGAGGGCCTTCTCGACATCGCCGACATCGACGGTGACATCGACATGGACGTCGAAGGCGACCGCGCCATGGTCTCCGTCGTGGGGCTCAAGGGCACGGAGCTGGTGGGGCCCGGGGGAGAGGTCCTGGAGGCGCTGCAGGAGCTCACCCGGCTGGCCGTGCACCGGCAGACGGGTGAGCGGTCCAGGCTCATGCTCGACGTGGCGGGCTACCGCGAGCGCCGCCGGGCCGAGCTGACCAAGCTCAGCACCGAGATCGCCAACCAGGTCAAGGAGCAGGGCGAGCCGAAGTCGCTGCACCCGATGACGCCGTTCGAGCGCAAGATCGTCCACGACGCCGTGGCGGCCGCCGGGCTCCGCAGCGAGTCCGAGGGCGAGGAGCCCCAGCGGTACGTGGTGGTCCTGCCTGCCTGAGGCGTGTCCCGCCGTCCGGTACGGCCGTCTGCCCGCTTGTGCGCGCGGTGGACGGCCGTTTCCACTTTTACAGTCATTTATCCCCGTACGTCTGCTGCTTCGCCCTTATACACGCCCAAAGTCCCACATGCCCTTCGCCTACGCTCCCGTACCACTCCCGGCCGCAACCCACCCCAGACCGGCAAGCCACCTCACGGCGGGCCCACCGACTCCGGGTGGCGATCGACTCATCACGTCGAGCGGGCGACCGGCCGGGTTGCCAAGGCAGGATTGCCGCTGGCGCCGGAGGCGATGGTTGGGCTCCGAAAACGGGGCCACCGACCACCCTCATGGGAAGGTGATCGGCCAGGCCCGGGATTGGGGACCCGGCCGGCTCGCAGGACGGCGCGCTCGAAGGTCCCCTTCAGTCCAGCCCGCTAGTCTTCCCTTGTGATCTCACCTCTAGCCTTGGGTGGGGAACATTTCCGTAGCGCCGTAGCCGGACCATGAGCCGGCAGGAGCCCACGATCAGCAGCCCAGACCACCACCACCAGAAGCACTGTCCAGCCACCTTGACCGCCATCACGATCATCACCGCACCACCCGGCACCGCGCCGCCACCGTCCGTTCCCCGCCGATCGGTGTGAGGCGCCGCCGATCATGAGCCACCAGCCCCCAGAAAGGTCCACCATTCAGTGAGCGATGAGCTTCCGGAGCCGCCGGCCATAGCGCGGGACGTTTTCGTCGGACCGGCCTGGGATCGCGCGAACGCGTTCGCCGAGCTGCTGGCCGGCCCCGGCGTCGTCCGAGGGCTGCTGGGTCCGCGGGAGGTGCCCCGGATCTGGGATCGCCACCTGCTCAACTGCGCGGTCGTCGCTGAGGCGGTGCCGCCGGACGTACGCCTGGTGGACATCGGGTCCGGCGCCGGGCTACCCGGGATCGTGCTGGCGATCGTCCGGCAGGATGTCACGGTCACGCTCCTGGAGCCGCTGCTGCGCCGTACCGTGTTCCTGGAGGAGTGCGTCGCGGCGCTGAAGCTCGACAACGTCGAGGTGGTGCGGGGCCGGGCGGAGGAGTTGGTGGGGGAGCGCGAGTTCGACGTCGCCTGCGCCCGCGCGGTGGCGCCGCTCGACCGGCTCCTGACGTGGGCGATGCCGTTGCTCCGGGAGGGTGGCGAGCTGATCGCCATGAAGGGGGAGCGCGCAGCCGGAGAGCTCGCTGAGGCACAGGCTCAATTGCGGTCCAGCGGAGCACGAACGGCCGAGCTTGTGACCGTCGGGCACGGTAAGGTCGAGCCGCCTGCAACATTGGTTCGGGTGGTAGCGGGTCGCGCGCCGGAGCGAGCAAGGCGGCGACGAAGGAGGTGACGGCTGTGCCAGTCGTGTCAAGCGGTCTTGGCTGGCCGGAAAGCCATCCATCCGAGAGTCCAACCGGGGTTGGCTGGCCCGAAATGGGCGTGTCGCGACAGCGAATTCCCGGCACCGGCCCACCACTGGTTGAAAGGATGGCCATTGTGACCCAGACCCCCCTGAACCCCGGTGATTCGCCGTTGGTACGAGAGGCGCTCAGCTCAGTGGTTTCACGTGAAACATCTGCAACCCAGACGGCCGCCCAGAGCCCCGGTGACGGGGACGGCAGTTGGCCGCGTCCGCCCAAGACGAGGGTGATCGCGGTGGCGAACCAGAAGGGTGGCGTGGGCAAGACCACCACATCGGTGAATATCGCTGCCGCGCTGTCCATGCACGGCCAGCGTGTCCTCGTGGTGGACTTGGACCCGCAGGGCAATGCCTCCACAGCCTTGTCCACTGAGCATCGCGGTGACGTCCCGGATGTTTATCAAGTCCTTGTGGACGACCTGCCGATGGCCGACATCGTCAAGCAGGTCCCCGACATGCCGAACCTCTACTGCGCCCCGGCCACCATCGACCTGGCGGGCGCGGAGATCGAGCTCGTCTCGCTGGTGGCCAGGGAGGCCCGTTTGCGACGGGCGCTGGCGGCGTTCGAGTCGATCGAGCTGGACTACATTGTGATCGACTGCCCGCCGTCCCTTGGTCTGCTGACGGTGAACGCCCTGGTGGCCGCTGAAGAGGTCATGATCCCCATCCAGTGCGAGTACTACGCCCTGGAGGGTCTCGGCCAGCTGCTCCGGAACGTGGATCTGATCAAGGCCCACCTCAACCCGACGCTGAACCTGTCGACGATCGTCCTGACGATGTATGACGGCCGTACGCGGCTGGCCTCACAGGTGGCGGACGAGGTCCGGGCCCACTTCGGGGACACGGTGCTCAACACGGTCATCCCGCGGAGTGTGCGACTGTCGGAGGCGCCCAGTTATGGGCAGTCGGTGATGACGTACGATCCGGGGTCGAGCGGCGCCATGGCGTACATGGACGCGGCCCGTGAGATAGCCCACCGCGCCAAGGTGGCTTGACGACTCACCCCGGGGCAGGGAGGACGACGACCTGTCGCTGGTCGCCGAGGCCGTCATCGCCATCCGCGGGGCGGCCGCGTCGTCGGCGCAGCCCACACCTGTGCGGTCCGCGACACCAGGCGGCCGCTGCGGCATGACCGATAGCCAGGCCCCCAACCCCAAGTCAGGGGAGGGGCTTCTGAGGGACGGCACGGCTTCCCGACCAACCAACATCCACGGCACATCTCCGAGCCACGCCGCCGATACTCAGCCGGATCCACCGACAGCAGACATAACAGCGGCGGATCCACCGAAGGCGAATCGTCATGCCCTCGCCCGGCGGCGCGCTTCGAGCGGGATCTTGAGGATCTTCACTGTCGGCGTCTACAGACGGATCCACTGGCAGCACAACGCCATGCCCACACCAGCGCGCCGCAACTCGGAGCACCGACACCCATCTCCCGCCAGCAGTCGCTGATCATCGGCCCACAGTTGGAGCGGCGGTGCTCGCCCCGAACCACGCACAGGGCCAGGCCCCATCCATCGCGCGCCGGTGGGTCCGACCACGGATCGGAGGCGTGCCTCGGAAAGCCCAGCCGGGGACCAGAATCGCGCCTGGGTGAGTTCTCGCCGGGGACTGGAGGCATGCGTCGGCGGGGACCAAGGGTGGTGTTGCCAGAGCGAGGAAGCGGGGGAGTCGGTGCGGGGAGACTTGCCGGCGGCGGGTGGAGCGCCACAAGTGGGGCTGGGTCACGGGTTGGGCAGGTTTGTGACCGTGTCGGTGTAAATCAAACAGGGCGGTGTGTGGCGAGGGGGCACTCGGTCGGGCTCGCAACGGTAACCTCTCCTGGAGTGACCGGAATCGACCGGGTGGATGAGGAGACGCAGTGAGTCAGCAGCGGCGGGGATTGGGCAAGGGACTCGGGGCGCTCATCCCGACCGGTCCCATCGTTGACGGTACGGGGGCGGTGGCAGCTCCTGCGAACGGTTCAACGGGAGACTCGGGCCCGCAGCCGATCGCCGGAGCGTACTTCAAGGAGGTCGCTCTGAAGGCGATCGTCCCGAACCCACGCCAGCCGCGCGAGGTGTTCGATGACGAGCGCCTGGAGGAGTTGGCGGCGTCCATCCGCGAGGTCGGCTTGCTGCAACCGATCGTTGTCCGGCCAGTTGGCGGAGGCCGGTACGAGTTGATCATGGGGGAGCGGCGTTGGCGGGCCTGTAAGCAGGTGGGCCTGGATCCGGTGCCCACGATCGTCCGCAACACGCAGGACACTGATCTCCTCAGGGACGCCCTCATTGAGAACCTTCAGCGCGAGCAGCTGAACGCCCTTGAAGAGGCCGCCGCATACCAGCAGCTCCTCGACGATTTTCAAGCGACCCATGAGCAACTGGCGCAGAAGGTCGGCCGCTCTCGCTCCCACATCACCAACACCCTGCGTCTCCTTAACCTCCCGCCTGACGTGCAGCGTACGGTCGCCGCCGGAGTCATCAGCGCCGGCCACGCCCGTGCCCTCCTCGGTCTCGACTCTGCCGAGGAGCAGATACAACTGGCCAAGCGAATCGTGGCGGAGCTTCTCTCGGTCCGCGCGGTAGAAGAGATCGTCGCCATGGGCAGCGCGAAGGCGGCCCAGAAAGCCCCTCGCGAACGCCAAGCGGCCAGACGCACCGCCCCCGGCCTGACCCACCTCGCCGACCGCCTCTCAGACCATTTCGAAACCAAGGTCAAAGTCGACCTGGGGCACCGTAAGGGCCGGATCGTGGTGGAGTTCGCCACGATAGACGACCTGGAGCGAATCATCGGCACCATGGCTCCAGAAGCCGTCCGTGCCATGCGAGAAGCCGAAGACTGACCTCACGACCCCGCCCTTCTGTTTCACGTGAAACACCCGCCTACCTTCCCCTGACCGCCGCCAGAGAGCTTCACAACCAGAGCTGGCGGCAACAGGGCAAGGGCGGACGGCTAGCAACAGGAGGCGACGGCCGACCGCAACAGCGAAGTGGCAACGGCTGTCGGGGACGGGAACCGGCGATCGTTGTCGGCAACAGAGCGACGTCAGCACGGCCGGCGACGGGGTGGCGGCCAGCCGGCGGATCTAGACCCCAGGCCGCCGCACCAGCCCCGCTGATGTGACACGCCGACCTCAGCGGGTGTAGCCCGAACCTCACGGATGGTCCAGGGTGACGTCCCGCATAGCGGTGTAGTTCCTCGCCTGCTCAGGCCTGTTCGCCAAGCTAAGCAGCGCACAAAAGGGATCGTTTATCCACCACCCGGTGGGACACCACCGGAGCCCATTGGCTGAGCGTCTATTCAACATTTGCGGGAGGGGCTCGCTGGGAGCCCTCGTCGCTAGTCCAGCGCGTCGTTGCCCAGGTTGAACGGGCTTCTGATGTTCGCCTGGGGAAGCGCGCTTGCCCCAAGTAGGCAGGCGGCGGTCGCGGTCTCTTGCGGCACGGCGTTGTGCGGCGGATGGCCGGCAAGCAATTGGGCGACGGGAAGGGGAGGTGTGAGAGAGGGTCGCTTGGGGGCGGGTGAGTTGGATGGGGCCGCGGTGCGCTGTTTCACGTGAAACAGGCGGGCTTTGCCTCCGGCGGGGCGGTGGGGCTACATGGTCGCAGGCGCGGCGGAGTCATGGGCAACCTGGGCGCTCGTGAGTGCCGGTCTGTCGTTTCACGTGAAACAGACCAGGGGTGCCTGCGGGAGCGTGGCGTGCTGCATGGTGGGAGCGAGAGGAGTAGGCCTACGCGACGGTGAGGAGGTAGGCCTACATGGCGGCGGAACGCTGGAGCTACGCGGTGGCGGCCTTGCGGAGGTCGTCGAGGAAGTCGTCGACGTGTTCCGCGGTGGTGTCGAAGGCGGTCATCCAGCGGACGACGCCCGCCGGCTCATCCCAGTAGTGGAAGAGGTAGCGCTGCCGGAGGGTCTCGGCGACGGATTGGGGAAGCACGGCGAAGAGGGCGTTGGACTGGACGGGGTAGGCCAGGGCGACGCCGGGGATGTCTTCCAGGCCGTGGGCCAGGCGGGTGGCCATCTGGTTGGCGTGGTCCGCGTTCTGCCGCCAGAGGTCGTCCGTCAGCAGGGCGGTGAGTTGGGCGGAGATGAAGCGCATCTTCGAGGCGAGCTGAAGTGACTGGCGCCGAAGGAAGGGGACGGCGCGGCTGAGCGTGGAATCGAGGACCACGACGGCCTCCGCCGCCAGCGCGCCGTTCTTGGTGCCGCCGAAGCTGAAGACGTCCACTCCGGCGTCCGTCGTGATGGCCTTCAGGTCGCTGCCCAAATGAGCGGCCGCGTTGGCCAGCCTCGCGCCGTCCATGTGCAGACGCAGACCCGCCGCGTGTGCCGTCTCGGCGAGGGCGGCGATCTCGGCGGGGGAGTAGCACGTGCCGACCTCAGTCGCCTGGGAGATGGAGACGACCGTGGGCTGCGATTCGTGCGGGTTGCCGATCCCGCCCAGGCGCGCCTTGATGTCGTCCGGCCGGAGTTTGCCATCATTGGTGGGGACCGTCATGAGCTTCACGCCGAGCAGGCGTTCAGACGCCCCGGCCTCATGGGTGGCGATGTGGGCGCTCTCGGCACAGATGATGGCGTCGAAACGGCCGAGCATGAGGGCCAGGCCGACCATGTTGGCGCCGGCTCCGTTGAGCACCGGGAAGCCCTCCGCGCCCGCGCCGAACACTTCCTTGGCCTTGCCCTGGAACGTCGAGGTCCAACTGTCGTCCCCGTAGGCGGGCGCGTCTCCGTGGTTCGCCGTGGCAATGGCTTCGAGAATGGTCGGGTGCACGCCTGCGTGGTTGTCGCTGGCAAAACTCTTTGAGTACATCGAATCGTTCAGCACAACGTAAGGCTACTTTCACCGCGTTGAGGGATTTGCGAGGCCCTCCATTGGCCGAGCTGTCGCGAGCGATGATGCGACGGTGTCCCGGTCGGCCGTGTGCCGGCTGCTGGGCACGCGCTGCTGCCCACACCGGGTCGGCTGGCGGATCGGGCGCGATGGGAGTGCGCATGATCATCAGTGTTGGTGATCCAAGGACGCCGGCGAGGTCGGGTCACTACGGTTCTTTCAGTCGGAAGAACTCAACCTGATGAAGGGGACGCAATGGCGGCAGTTGAGGAGGAGGGCGTTGTCACCCTGGAGGTCGAGAAGGGGAAGGAGCTTGGGTTGTCCAAGGACGATTTCGTGCTTCTCACCGAGATCGGGTTGCCCAGGGATGCGGGGGAGCACTTCTGCACGGAGATCTCCGAGGGGTTGCCCGGGCTGTTCTCCGTCCAGCCGTTGAACGAGGACGATCAAGCGTTGATCCTCGGCGGAGCCGGGCCCGACGGTGATCTGTTGTACTTCCTCGATGTGAGCAGGGGACTAGTCGTGCTCCTGGCCTTGGGGGACGGTGACGAGAAGCCCGAGTACGAGGTCGTGAACACCACGCTTGCGACCTTCGTCGAGTTCGTTCGTCGGTTGGGTGCGTACACGAGCTCGCCCTGGGCGGAGCGGCCCGCGGATGACAGGGCCCGGCTCGCGGAGATCGCCGCTGAGCTTGAGGAGCTCGATCCTGAGGCGTTCAGGCATCCGCACTGCTGGTGGGCGATGGTGATCGCGCATCACCGGCGGAACGTGGCCAGGCGGGAGAGGGCGTATTCGCCTGCCCAGTCGCACAGCGAGGCCTTCCACCGGGCCCTTGATCGGCTGGATGAGAAGGGCTGGCGGCACGTCACCAGCAAGGAGTTCGCGTCCGCGACCGGTCAGTCAGGACTGCTGGCTCTGCCTGAGGGCTTCTCGGATGCGTTCTCGGCGGAGGGGGCTCTGGTCCAAGACGTTGAGGTGCGCTGGAGGGGTTCGATGACGTCGGATATTCAGTCGGCCTTCGCCTGGGAGGGGCTCGTGATCCGGCTTCCCGAGCAGGAACCGGAGGACGAGGACGACTTCGATTTCGATGCCGCGATGGAGCGGCTGCTGGCGGCGGAGCGTGGACTCCTCGATCCGGACGAAGGCACTGCGACCTTGCTGGCCGCGGCTGAGCCCTCCGATCTGTGCCGGATTCTGCGGGCTTTCGAACGGCTGGCCGCGAAGGGGTACGTTGCCGAGCCTGCTCTCTGGCCCACCACGTCGGGCTGCTGGGAGCGCGTGTACGGGCGAACCGAGGACGTGGAGTCGCCCATGGCCGTCTTCTGGAACACCCAGAGTCATGACTCCGCCTTCGACGTCCGGGGCGATCTGGCCGGCGAGCTCCACCTCGGCTGGGTAGGCGACCGTGAGGAGATCGCCGAGGCCCTCGCTGAGACAGGGCTGGTGCTGAAGATGCCGGAGAACGAGGGGACGACTTTCATCCTTGGTCCCGTCGTCCGCCGGTAGGGCCGAAGCCTCAGCGGGGGCGGGAGATGGCGGCGGCGGTGCTGTGCGGCGAACGCCTGCCGGAGACCCCAAGGGACCGAGGATCGCACCGTGACCCAAAACGGCTGGCTTCCCGCCGCCGGCCCGCAGGGACGGTGGTACGCACCCACCAGGAGTAAGGGGTTACGAGGCTCGGGAGCGGGTGGCGGCGATCTGGAGGAGGGTGCTGCAGAGGTCGCCGAGGTCCTGGCCGGCTGCCTCGGCCGACATGGGCAGCAGGGACGTCTCCGTCATCCCCGGTGCCACGTTGACCTCCAGGAAATAGGGCGTGCCGGAGTCATCGACAATGAGGTCGGTACGGGAGATGTCGCGCAGTCCCAGCGCGGTGTGGGCCGTGACGGCGGTCTCCGCGCAGGCCGCGGCCGCCTCCGGGGACAGGCGGGCGGGGGCGAAGAACTCCGTGTGCCCGGCCGTGTAGCGCGCAGCGTAGTCGTAGACACCCTCGTCCGGGACGATCTCCACGGCAGGCAGCGCCACCGGGCCGTTGCCCAGGTCGACGACCGAGACCGCCACCTCCACGCCCTCCACGTACCGCTCGATGAGCGCCGTGTCGCCGTAGGCGAAGCAGCCGACCATGGCGGCGGGTAGCTCCTCAGCCGTGCGTACGATCGAGGCCCCCAGCGCCGACCCGCCCCGAGCGGGCTTGACGAACAGAGGGAGGCCCAGGTGGTCGACGATGCGGCCCAGCACCACGGTGGCGCCCAGGTCGTGGAACGTCTCCTTCGGCAGTGTGACCGACTCCGGCGTGCGCAGCCCGACCGAGCGTACGACCGCCTTGGCCGTGGGCTTGTCGAAGGCCACCCGGCAGGCGTCCGGATCGGCCCCCACATAAGGGACGTTGAGGAGCTCCAGCACGGAACGGATCGCCCCGTCCTCACCGGCACCGCCGTGCAGCGTCACGAACACCGCGTCCGGGGGGTCCGCGAGGATCGAGGGCACGAGGGAGGCGTCGGTGTCACGGGCCTCCACGTCGATGCCCGCCGCGCGCAGCACCTCGCTGACTCGGCGACCGGAGCGCAGGGACACCTCACGCTCGTAGGAGAGGCCCCCGGCCAGCACGAGCACGTGGCCCAGATCGCTCATCACATCTCCTCTGCTGATCGCACGCTGTCCAACCGTACCGGCGCGGGGACCGAAGGTGCGTGCGGGGGCCGTCCCGGTGTCCCAACCGGCAAAACGAGCGGGGCCGGCGTCCCGAAGGAGAACGCCGGCCCCGCCGAGTGAAGGCGCTATTTCAGGTCAGGACCCGGCGTGTCCACCCCTTGGTGGTCGCGTATCGAGCCCGTCCCGAACGTGTCCCGCAGCTGCATCTCCTGCTCGATCACCCCGGCCAGCCGTCGCACCCCCTCGCGGATGCGATCCGGCTCGGGATAGCAGTACGACAGGCGCATGTGCCGCGCCCCGCTGCCGTCGGAGTAGAACCCTGTCCCCGGCACGAACGCCACCCGCTCGGCCACCGCCCTGGGCAGGATGGCCTTGGAGTCGAGCCCGTCGGGCAGGGTCGCCCACACGAAGAACCCGCCGCCGGGCCGGGTCCAGGTGACCTCGGGCGGCATGAGGGAGTCGAGGGCGTCCAGGAGGGCGTCGCGGCGCTCGCGGTAGAGCTCCCTGAACGACTTGATCTGCTCCTCCCACGGCTGCGTGGCCAGGTACTGGCCCACGGCGAGCTGCGTGAACGAGGAGTGCGACAGCACCGCCGACTCCATGGCGAGCACGAGCTTGTCGCGGATGGCGTGCGGGGCCAGGGCCCAGCCGACCCGGAAGCCGGGAGCGAGCGTCTTGGAGAACGACCCCAGGTAGACCACCCCGTCGGGGTTGTCGGCCCGCAGTGCCCGCATGGGGTCGCCGTCGAAGCCGAGCAGCCCGTACGGGTTGTCCTCGATGATGAGCACCCCGGCCCGCTGGCAGATGTCGAGCACCTGCTGGCGGCGGGCGATGTTCAAGGTGACGCCGGCGGGGTTCTGGAAGTTCGGGATCGTGTAGAGGAACTTGATGGGCGCGCCGGCGGTCTCCAGCGCGTAGATGGTCTGGGCCAGGGATTCGGGCACGATGCCCTGATCGTCCATGGCGATGTGGACCACTTTGGCTTGGTAGGCGGCGAACGTACCTAGCGCTCCCACGTACGAGGGGCCCTCGGCGAGCACCACGTCGCCCGGGTCGATGAAGATCCGGGTGACCAGATCGAGGGCCTGTTGCGAGCCGACGGTGACGACGACGTCGTTCGCCCCGGCGTGAATCCCCTCCAGCCGCATGACCTCGCAGATCTGCTCGCGCAGGTGCGGGTCGCCCTGGCCGGAACCGTACTGCAGCGCGACCGGGCCACGCCTGGTGACCAGGTCGGAGACCAGCTCGCCGACCATGTCGAGGGGGAGCGCCGTGACGTACGGCATGCCGCCGGCGAGCGAGACCACCTCGGGCCTCGACGCGACGGCGAAAAGAGCTCGGATCTCGGAGGCGACCATCCCGGTAGCTCGCGCGGCGTACCGATCGACGTATGCGTCGATGCGCGACCCTTGGGTCGCGGGTGTCTGACCGTGATCCCGCTCTTCCGTCACGGCCCACCTCCTAGGTGTCATATCGGGCGGAAATACCAGATTACGCCAGCCGGACATGTCGTTAGTGACCGACCTCCACCGTCGTGGTGTCCGCTGAGGCCATCTTCACTGAGCTACGATGCCACCTGTGGACGCGGTTTTCGCGCGCTTTTCCGGGTCAACGATAGGGGCGGTAGTTGTCGCGCCGGCTGGTCAACATAACCCTGGACAATCTTGAAGATCTGCCGCACCGCTGTCGGCGGTGCGTGTTCTGGGAGCTCGATCCTGTCAGCGGCGAACGCGCCATCAAGTCGGGCGACCCGGGGCTGGAGAAGGAAGCCTGGATCTCCGGCACGCTGCTTGAGTGGGGCAGTTGCGGAAAAATTGCCTACGTTGACGGGGTGCCCGCGGGGTTCGTCCTCTACAGCCCGCCCCTCTACAGTCCACGCTCGGTGTCCTTCCCCACGTCTCCGGTCAGCGCCGACGCGGTGCTGCTGATGACGGCGCACATCATTCCGGAGTTCTCGGGTGGCGGGCTGGGGCGGATGCTGATTCAGGGCGTGGCCAAAGACCTGACACGGCGTGGCGTAAAGGCAATTGAAGCTTTTGGCGACCTCAAGTGGGAAGAGCCTAGTTGCGTCGTTCCAGCGGAATACTTGCTATCTGTTGGTTTTAAGACTGTTCGTCCGCATTTGCGATTCCCGCGGCTCCGGCTTGAACTGAAGACCGCCGTCTCGTGGCGTGAGGACGTCGAGGTGGCCTTGGAACGGCTCCTGGGCTCCATGAGTCCAGAACGCGCCCTACGTCCCGTCTGACGGTCGTTCAGCCCTCAAGAAGGGACCCTGCGAGCGCGAAGGCCCCCCGCCGGAAGCGGGGGGCCTCGTCGGGTGAAGCGCGCCGTCAAGTGCGCACAGCCGCGCCCCAGGGCGTGCTAGATGATGCCCTCGAGCTCGCGCAGCAGCATGGCCTTCGGCTTGGCACCGATGATCTGCTTCACGACCTCTCCACCCTTGTAGACGTTCATCGTCGGGATCTGGAGCACGCCGTACTGGCGCGGAACCTCCGGGTTCTCGTCAATGTTGAGCTTGACGATCTCCAGCTTGTCGGCGTGCTCGCTCGCGATCTCCTGCAAGATCGGCGCAACCTGACGGCACGGGCCGCACCATTCGGCCCAGAAATCGACCAGCACAGGCTTGTCGCTCTTGAGAACGTCGGCCTCGAAAGTGGCGTCGGTGACTGCCTTCACGGTGCGCTCCTTACTTCTCGGTGTTGGCCAGCCAGCGCTCGGAGTCGAGCGAGGCAGAGCATCCGGTGCCGGCCGCGGTGATGGCCTGGCGATAGGTGTGGTCGACGACGTCGCCCGCCGCGAAGACGCCGTCGATGTTGGTGGCGGTGGACGGGGAGGCCACCTTGATGTACCCGTTCTCGTCGAGATCGATCTGGCCCTTGACCAGGTCCGTACGCGGATCGTGGCCGATCGCCAGGAACAGCGCGTCCGTGGCCAGCTCGCACTCCTCGCCGGTCTTGACGTTGCGCAGCTTCACGGCCTCGACCTTGGAGTCGCCGAGCACGTCCACGACCTCGGAGTCCCAGACGAAGCGGATCTTCTCGTTGGCGATGGCACGCTCCTGCATGATCTTGCTGGCCCGCAGCGAGTCGCGGCGGTGCACCACCGTCACCATCCGGGCGAACCGGGTCAGGAACGTGGCTTCCTCCATCGCGGTGTCGCCGCCGCCGACGACCACGATGTCCTTGTTGCGGAAGAAGAAGCCGTCACAGGTCGCACACCAGGACACGCCGTGCCCGGACAGGCGCTTCTCGTTGGCCAGGCCCAGCTCGCGGTAGCCGGAGCCCATGGCCAGGATGACGGACTTGGCGTAGTAGGTCTCGCTGTGGGTCTTGACGACCTTGGGGTTGGCCTCCAGGTCCACTTCGATCACGTCGTCGGCCACCAGCTCGGCGCCGAACCGCTCGGCCTGCTTGCGCAGGTTGTCCATGAGATCGGGACCCATGATGCCGTCGGGGAACCCGGGGAAGTTCTCCACGTCGGTGGTGTTCATGAGCGCGCCGCCCGCGGTCACCGAGCCCTCGAAGACCAGCGGCTGGAGCTCGGCGCGCGCGGAGTAGACGGCCGCGGTGTAACCCGCCGGGCCGGACCCAATGATGATCACGTTACGAACGTCGCTCAACGCTCCACGCCTTCCTCGTCTGCGGTTGCATCGGCGTCAACAGATCCTAGGGCGCCCTGATTCCCGCCCCCACCCACCTCGCCGGGACACAGAGCACGCCTAAAGAAAAGAGCCCGCCGAAGCGGGCCCTTTGGAGTGACTTGCGCCACCGGATTTTGCGTTACCAGCGGCCAAGCGCGGGTTTACGTAGGTTTTTGCAGTTGAACGGGTCAACGATGTCGATGCGCATCGTCTGGGCGGCCTTGTCCTTCAAGGAGGCGATGATGAGGGCATCCTGGCCGTTGTACAGACCCTGGTCGACCGCGTACGTCGGCAGCTTGGACCGGCCCACCACCCGGCTGACGCACTTGTCGACCTTCGCGTTGTCGGAGGCGTCGCCACCCACTATGGTGGCGTAGCCGAACATGCTTTCGAGCGGCTGGCGCAGGTCGTGGTCGCTGTAGTTGTGACGGCTGTCGGTCAGCGCGTAGGACCTCGCCCGCGCCGACACCTCCGCCCTCGGCGGTGTCCCGGACTTGGCCACGACGCCCTCACTGGCGCCGCCGCTGCCGGTCTCGCCTCCACCGGTGGCGAGCAGGGTGGTCGAGACCACGGCCGTGCCCACGACGACCGCCGCCGCGGCGGCCGCCACGGCGGGCACCGCCCACCGGCGCCTGGCCCTCCGCTTGGCGGGGACGATGGTGCCGTCGTCGGAGACCACCCCGAGACGCAGGGGCTCCTCCTCCGGAACCGTGCTCACCGGCTCGGGGACCACCCGCGCCGGCAACTCGACCGGTCGCTCCCACGGGGCGTCCCGCATGAGTTCGTCCCAGTCGGGTGGCTCGGCGAGGCCCACGCCTCCGCCGCGCGTGGATTCCGCCTCCGCGGCCAGCGCCCTGTCGATGCGCAGTGCGACACCCATCGGCATGGCCGGTGTGGGGGTCGCCGCGAGCACCTCGCGAACCGCCGCAAGGTCAGCCAGAAGCTCCCCGCATGGGTCACAGACCGCGAGATGCTCGCGGACCTGGCGTGCCGTGCCGACGTCCAGGAGACCCTCGGCCAGTTCGGCGAGGATTTCCAGATCGTAGTGCGTATCACCCGTCACGAAGTTCTGCTCCCTTCGCGGATGAGACGCGATTGAGGTCCGTTCGGTTCCGCAGATGCGAAAGAATTGGGGCAAGTTTCGCGCGCCCGCGGGCGCACCTGCTCTTCACCGTGCCGCTGGGCACCTGGAGCACTTGAGCTGCGTCTTCGACCGAATAGCCCATCATGTCGACCAGCACCAGCGCCGCCCGCTGGTCGCTGGGCAGCATTTTCAGCGCGGCCGAAACCTCCATCGAGACCTCGCGCTCGAGGGTCTGGTCGGGCAGCGGGGTCTCGCGCTCGGCGGCCTCGATGAGCTCGTCGTCGGCCACCGGCCGGACGGACTTGCGGCGCATCCTGTCGAGGCAGGCGTTGACCACGATGCGGTGGAGCCAGGTCGTGACGGCCGCCTCGCCGCGAAACGTGGCTGCCTTGCGGTAGGCGGAGACGAAGGCGTCCTGCACGGCGTCGGCGGCCTCGTCCGGGTCACCGAGCGTCCGCAGGGCGACCGCCCACATGCGGTCGCGGTGCCTCTTGACGATTTCGCTGAAGGCGTGTGGATCCCCGTTGATGTGCGCGGTCAGCAGCGCGGCGTCCGTGACCGCCGGCCGCTCCGCTGCTGAGGGTGTCTCGGGTGGGGAGTTCACAAGAGGGTTTCCTGATTATGCCGATCCGGGAGAGTGCACCACTACTTCATAGATGGTGCCATGAAACTTGCCTCCATCCGCCGGAACACGCGTAAACCAGATCAAAACGTACTGACCGCTTGTCGCCTCTTCCGGGGTCAAGGTGGTCTTACCTGCTGCGTTCTTCTCGGTCGCCACGGTCTTCAGCGAGTCAAGATCGGGGGAGTCGCCCACCTTGAGCTCGACGGTCGCGCCCGGCGTATCGGCCAGCGTAGCCACCACGTCGCTGATCTGCATGGACTTGCCCATGTCGAGCAGGAGGCCGACGCCCTTCTTGAGTCCGCCGAGCTCGGCGTTGGAATAGCCTTCGGTCTCCCAGAACGTGCTCGGCTTGCCGTCGATGGCCAGCGGGGCCCGCTCCGGCTTCTCGTCCTGCTCGCCGCCGCCTCCGAGCGGGTCGAAAGCCTGCGCCCGCTCCGGCTCGACGGCCTCGACCTCGGCCGGGGCGGAAGCCGAGTTGGTCGGGCCGCCGGCGCTCGGCGTCGCCGTAGAGCTCGGACTGCCCAGGCTGCGGCCGATCGTCCACGCCCCGACACCGACCGCGACGATCACCAGCAGCACCACCACGGTCATCAGCACCCGGTTGAGCGAGCCGCCGCTGCCGCCGCTCGGCGGGCGGTGCGGCGGCAGCGGCGGCGCCGGCACGGTGAGGTGATGCTGGCGGTGCGCGATGTCCAGGCCCTCGGTGTGCGAGGCGGAGGCCACCGCGGGGGTGGAGGGGTAGGCGATCGGGATCGGCATCGGCCTGGCCACGTCGGCCAGCGCCTCGGACACCGACGCCGGGCTGGTCAGCGCGCCCTGGCCCCTGCGCGACTCGGGCAGGCAGGCCCGCACCGTGATCGAGTCGAGGTAGCCGGGCACCCCGGCGGTGACCTGCCGGGGCGTGCAGAAATGGCCGTCGCTCATGGGGGCCGCGGGCAGCCCGCCCTCTTCCTCGTCGCCCGGCCAGTGACCGGTCAGCCCGGCGTAGAGCAGCCGGCCCAGCCCCTCGGCGTCGTCGAGCGCCGGCTGGTCGGTGGTGAGCCCGGACAGCGCCGCGTCGACGGCCACCCCGAGCACCTTGACCGTGTTGCCGGTCGTCCACACCAGGTGGGCGGGGCGCAGGCACAGGTGGTAGAGCTGCGCCTCGTGCGCGTGCGCCAGCGCCTCGGCGGCCTCGGCGACCAGCCCGGCCGCGCGCTCCGGCTCCAGCGGGCCCGAGGCGAGCAGGTCGGTCAGCGTGTCGCCGGTGACCCACTCGCTCACCACGTAGGAGGCCTTCTCGTCCTCGGCGGCGTCGAAGACCTGGGTCAGCCGCGGGTCGGTCAGCCTGCTCGCGGCGCGGGCCGCGGTGACGACCTCGTGGACGCGCGGGAAGCCCGGTCCGAAGGTGTGCACGGCGACGGGACGCGCGAGGATCTCGTCGATGGCCTTCCACAAGGTGGCCCCGTCGGACTCGCTTACGCGGTCCTCGAGCCGGAAGCGCTCGGCGAGGCGGGTGCCGGGTTCGACGGCCGACGTGCTCACAGGCTCACTCCGCTAGGCCGATCGGGCGTATTCATGACTCCACTCACCTGCGTGGACGTGTCCCACGAAGGCGCGCTATGCCGGGTGGATCCGCCCACGCCCCTCCTGCTTCCATTCGCGCGTGTCGAGCTCCATGGTAGTGCCGAGTAGATTCCGGCCGCGTTCTTTACCGGCCTACCCGCCTGGCGACCGTCCCAACGATCGAGTTGACCTCAGGGATGCGCATTCTGTGCGCAATACCGAGATAGAGCAGCAATCCCAGGCCCCCGCCGACGGCCAGAACGATCAGCGAGTTGATGAACCCTAGCCCGCCGAACACCCCCGTGACCACCCACACCGCTGCCAGCCCCAGCACGGCCGTGGGCAGGGCTGCGATGTACATCCTGGTCAGCGCCATGCCGATGGTCCATCCACCCAGTCCCTGAACCCGGCGGCTGGCCAGCCACCAGGCGGTGACCCCACCCAGCGCGTACGCGATCGCGTACGCCAGCGCCAGCCCCATCACCACATAACGGGCCGGCAACAATACGTAGAACAACAGCATGAGCGCCGCGTTGACCGCCGTGGTGCCCGCCCCGACGAACACCGGCGTCCGCGTGTCGCCGAAGCTGTAGAAAACCCGCAGCAAGAGCTGGAACACCGCGAACGGCACCAGCGCCAGTCCGTAGACCTGCAGCACGTTGCCGATGTAGACGGCGTCGGCGATGGTGTTGGCGCCGTGGCCGTAGATGGGCACGGTGATCGCCGGGCCGAGCACCATGAGCAGCAACGACACCGGCACCAGCAGCGCGCAGATCAGCCGTACGCTGGACCCGAACTCGCCGCGCACGTCTCCGAAGCGCCCCTCGGTGACGGCCCGGCTCATCCGCGGCAGCATCGCGGTGATGACCGAGACGCCGATGACGCCGTACGGGAGCTGGAAGAGCTGGAACGCCAGCGTGTACGGGCTGATGCCGTGCCCGGGCACCGCGTCGCCCGCCGAGCTCGACAGGTTGGTCGTCAGCATGAACCCGAGCTGCGTGACCACGACGTAGCCGATCGTCCAGATGCCGGCCTTGGTCATCTCGCCCAGCCGCGCGTTCCACACGTCGAGCCGGGGCACGAACGAGAACCCCACCCGCTTGAGCGCCACGATCAGCACGGCCGCCTGCGCCACGATGCCGGCCGTGGTGCCCAGGCCGAGCAGCGCCAGGTCGAAGTCGGTGACCTTGCTGATGTCGCCGCGGCCGGTGCCGACCACGACGTAGGCCAGCAGGGCGCAGATCTGGACGAGGTTGTTGAGCACGGGGGCCCACATGGGGGCGCCGTAGCGGTCGCGCGTGTTGAGGATGGCGCCCGCCACCGCGCCGACTCCGAAGAAGGCGAGCTGCGGCAGGATGAACCGGGCCAGCGTGACCCCGACCTCGAACCTTCTGCTCCCCGGCGCCCAGACGGTGTAGAGGTCGATGAGCAGCGGGGCGGCGACCACGGCCGCCGCCGCCACCGCGATCAGCGCGACCGTGGAGATCGTCAGCAACCGCTGCTCGTAGGCCCGGCCACCGTCGGGGTCGTGCTGCTGCGCCCGCACGATCATCGGCACCACGACACTGCTCAGCACGCCCAGCAGCAGCAGGTCGAGAATGCTGTACGGGATCGCGTACGCCGCGTTGTAGGAGTCACCCAGGGCCGCCGTGCCGATGGCGTAGGCGAGCACCATGGTCCGCACGAACCCCGTGACCCTGGACACCATGGTGCCCGCCGCCATGATGGCGCTGGCCCGAAGCATGCGGCTCATACGGCTTCACTCTCCCGGTTCTTGGCGGCCCGCGCGAGCTTGCGCTCCGAGCGGCGGCGCAGCACGCGCATCACCACGGCGGCCAGCATCACGGTCAGCGCCGCTCCCACGATCACCAGGGCGATCCCGGTGTAGCCGGTGGTGCGGATGGTCAGCTTCTGCGGCTTGCCGTACGGGCGCCCGTCGGTGGTCTTGAGCTGGACGGTCACGGTCGCGTCGCCGTCAGTGGTGGCGGTCATCGGCACCTGCACCGTGCCGCTCTGCCTGCCGCCGATCCTCAGCGGCTTGTCCTGTGGGAAGGCGACCTGCAGCAGGTCGGGGTTGTTCGACCTGACGTCGATGTACAGAAGAATGGGGATGCTCAGCAAGTTCCGCACGCTGATCGGCACGACTCCGTTGCTGCCGGCGATGGCACGTGACCGGTCGGGGCCCGAGCCGGTGATCTGGACCTCGTCCGTCTTGGTGGTCACCGCCGCCTTGACCTGGTTGGTCACCGAGCGGCCCACCCGCGTGTGGTCGCGCCAGGCCGTCGAGCTGAGACGCAGCACCGCCTTGTCGAAGCCGGAGGGGACCCTCTGCTCCGTGATCAGGGAGGTGAGATCCGCCTTCGCCCCGACGTCCTTGACCGGTGTGAGGTATTTCTCGGTCAGCTCGTTTTTACGGTCGTGCTCGGTGTAGGTCAGGCCGGCCCGCGGGACCGACACCCGGCTCGGCTTGAGCGACTCCAGCGGGGTGAGCCGCAGCCACGGCAGCCGTTGCGCGACCCCCAACAGAGAGGTGACGAGTGTCGGGTTCGGGTTCCAGCGCCGCGAGGGGGCGATGACCAGCGACCTCGGCGAGGTCTGGCCGACCTCGGAGGAGATCATCGCCGTCTCGGCGATGAAGCGCTGCGAGCTGAGCAGCACGGACGTGGACGACGCGGGCTCGAACAGGCGGCTCAGCTCAGGGTCGGCGACCAGCGCGGTGACGGGCCCGTTGACCGAGTCGAGCGTCGAGGCGGCGTCGGGGGTGAAGGCGACGGGCGGCTGCGGCGGCAGGTTGGTGGCGTTGAGCAGGACCCTGTTCACCTTGTCGCCGCTGACCGAGAGCAGGTCGAGCGCGTCGGGGTCGAGCACTCCGGCGGGCGGCCAGTTGACGGTGGTCTTGGCACCGGGGTTGAGCAGCCTCCTGGTGAGGTCCCCGCCGATCCTCATCGCCTTGTCGGTCTGCGTGTCCAGCCCCTGGTGCGCGAGCGCCGCCACGTCAGGGTCCGCGTACGGCACCGCGACCACGGGCGAGGCGGCCAGCGAGGTGCGCATGGTCGTCAGCCACTCCTGGGCGGCGGGATTGGCGGGTTTGGACTGCGTGCCGTCCTTGGTCTTGACCCTGTACGCGCTCTTCATCGTGTCGAGGTCGTCGAGCAGCGCGGGTTCGATGAACCACGTGACTTCCTTGGGCGCGACCTGGGCGATCTCGGCCAGGTCGGCCAGCCGGCCGCGGTCGCCGAGCGCCTCGCTCAGCTTGTCGTCGATGAACGTGGCGTCGTCGGTGGCCCGGTGCGGCTGGTCGATGACGGGCAGGGCGATCGCCAGCCGGTTGCGCGGCGTCTTCGGCACGGTCGGGGGCGCGTACGTGAGGTAGGTGCGCTGCGGGGTCATGATCGGCACGCGGTTCTGGGCCACCTGCACGGCCACCGGATAGACGCCGAACGAGTTGTAGCCGAGCTGCACCGGCGTGGCGGTGAACTCCCAGCGCACCGACGCGCCGGCGGCCAGCGCCGGGATGTCCATGCCCGAGCTGTCCGAGACATTCCACGGGAGTGTCGCGGGGTTCTCGTCGGACTGGTAAGCGGCCATGGTGGCGCGGTCGGTGAATTTCTGCGCCACGTAGCGCAGGCTCACCCGCAGGTTGTACTGGGGGGTGCCGGTGTCGTTGCGGACCGTCCCGGAGAACTTGATCTCATCGGTCGGTGATCTCGGCACGTCCGGCGTGATCGAGGAGATCGTCACGGCGACCGTCTGCCTGCTCACCTTGGTGGCAGCCGTGCTCGACGCCGTCGCCGCCATCATCGGGGCGAGCAACGCGGTGGACAACGCGACGAGCAGCGTGGCCTTACGGATCACGCGGATGCCCGAGCTGGGTAACGACGAGGCACGCCCGCAATGGTACGGGTTCAGTGCCGTCGTGCGACCGCCGCACGAGATCCTCTCGGTCGTGATCCACATAGGTCGACCATCTTGCCTGGAAGGAGTGCCAGCAGGTCGAGCGCCCGGATGGAGAGCGCGGTGTGCCGCTCGCCGGTGGCGGTGAAGACGGGGTCGTCGTCGGCGATCAGCCGGTCGTCGATGAACATGGGCAGCGACTCCGGCAGCAGCAGCGGGCACACGAGCCCGTCCGCGTAGTCGGTCGCCGAATTGACCACGTGGGTCGAGGCCGGTCGCACCTTGCGCAGGCCGAGCCGGCCGCCGACGGCACCGGGCCGGGGCGGGCAGGCGACCGTGCTGGTGACCGCTGTGACGACCTCGTGGCCGAACCGCGTGACGGCATCGAGCACCGTGACCATGAGGCACCTCTCGGGCGCCGCGGAGAGCGTTTCCGGCAGCTCTTCCGCGCATGTCATGGGACGCGGAAGGCGTACGATCTCATGATGGACCTGGTGTGCGAGGAGCCAGCGATGGATCGCGAGGGCGTCCTTCATATAGTCCTCCTTGCCTTGTTCCATGCCCCCCGACGGTCCCTTGACCGACGGTAACCCGGACCCGATGTGGCTCGGGGGATATGTTCCGGAAGGACTCTTCGCGTTTGTCCGACTCAACTCTGACCGAAAGCCGGCATCGGGCCATGACCGACCTGTTCCGCAAGATCGCGCCGGTGGCCGACGAGCTCGGTCGCCTGTTCGTGGCGCAGGGCCATGAGCTGGCCCTCGTCGGCGGTCCGGTGCGTGACCTGCTGCTCGGCCGTGCCGGCAACGACCTCGACCTGACCACCGACGCGCGTCCCGAGCGGGTGCTCGAGATCGCCAGGGGCTGGGCCGACTCCGTGTGGACCATCGGCATCGACTTCGGCACGGTCGGGCTGCGCAAGGGCAACTGGCTCATCGAGATCACGACCTACCGCAGCGAGTCCTACGATCCGAAGTCGCGCAAGCCGGAGGTCGTCTACGGCGAGACGCTGGAGGCCGACCTGGAGCGGCGTGACTTCGCGGTCAACGCGATGGCGGTGCGGCTGCCCGGCCACGAGTTCGTCGACCCCTACGGCGGCATGAGCGACCTGCGGGCGGGGCGGTTGCGCACGCCCGGCACGCCGGAGCGGTCCTTCGACGACGACCCGCTGCGCATGCTGCGGGCCGCCCGGTTCGCCTCGCAGCTCGGGTTCGAGGTGGACGCACAGGCGCTGGCCGCGATGAGCGCGATGGCCGAGCGCATCGAGATCGTCTCGGCCGAGCGCATCCGGGACGAGCTCGACAAGCTCGTCTGCGGCGTCCATCCGCGCGAGGGGCTGCGACTGCTGGTCGAGACGGGCCTGGCCGGACACGTGCTGCCCGAGCTGCCCAAGCTGCGCCTGGAGATCGACGAGCACCACCGGCACAAGGACGTCTACGAGCACACGCTGACCGTGCTCGAGCAGGCCATCGCGCAGGAGGAGGACGGCAAGCCCGACCGTGTCCTGCGCTGGGCGGCGCTCATGCACGACATCGGCAAGCCGAAGACGCGGCGTCACGAGGCGGGCGGCCGGGTGTCGTTCCACCACCACGAGGTGGTCGGCGCGCAGATGACCAAGAAGCGGATGACGGAGCTGAAGTTCCCCAAGGACGTGATCTCCGACGTCGCGCGCCTGGTCGAGCTGCACCTGCGCTTCCACGGCTACGGCACGGGGGAGTGGACCGACAGCGCGGTGCGCCGCTACGTGCGCGACGCGGGGCACTTGCTGGACCGGCTGCACAAGCTGACCAGGGCCGACTGCACCACGCGCAACAAGCGCAAGGCGGCGGCGCTGTCGCGGACCTACGACCACCTTGAGGAGCGCATCGCCCGGCTCGCCGAGGAGGAGGAGCTGGCCAAGATCCGGCCCGAGCTCGACGGCAACGAGATCCAGCGGGTGCTCGGCGTGGGTCCCGGGCCGGTGGTGGGGCAGGCCTACAAGTTCCTGCTCGACATCAGGCTGGACAAGGGCGTGATCGGCAAGGACGCGGCCACCGCGGCGCTGCTGGAGTGGGCCCGGGCCAACGAGGTGGGGTCAGGTGACCTCGGCGCGTGAGGAGGGCGCCGTGACCATCCGGTACGCGAACGCCGCCACCACATAGCCGACCCCGATGATCGCGACGGTGGCGTAGGATTTGCCGTTCGCCGGGAGGATCAGCGCCGACAGGGCCGCGGCGAGCACGTACATGCCGTTGAAGAGCATGTCGTAGATCGAGAAGGCGCGGCCCAGGTAGATGTCCCGGACGTCGCGCTGCACGGTGGTGTCGGCGCAGATCTTGACGCTCTGTGCCGACACGCCCAGCACGAACCCGGCCACCGGCAGCCCCCACTCCTGGAACGGCAGCACCAGCGCGGCCGCCAGCACCCCGGAGGCGCCCAGCGCGATCGGCACCCAGCGCTCGATGCCGAACCACTCGGTCGTGTACGGGGTGATGATCACGGCGAGGAAGTAGCCGACGCCGGAGGTGGCCACCACCAGGCCGATCCCGCGCAGGGCGGCTTCGGGGTCGCCGTCGGTGAAGTAGTAGCGGTAGAGGATGATGCCCAGCGCGGTCGACATGCCGTAGAAGAACCGGTGGGTGGCCATCGCGCCCATCGTGGCGGCGGCCATGCGCTGCCGCACGAGGTGCCGGGCGCCGTCGGCCAGGCCGGTCACGACGTTGCGCATGGCCTCGCGCGCCTGCGGCCGGTTGAGGTCGGGCTCGGGGCCGAGCAGGTCGCGCCCCATGGTCCGCGCCATCAGCGCGGTCAGCGCGAGCGGCACGCAGCAGGTGATCAGCAGCAGCGCCGCGCCGCGGTCGTCGCCGCCGAACACCTCGCGCAGCAGGAACCCCGCTCCCGCGCCCACGAACGTGATCACCGTGCCCGAGGTGGGCGTGACCGCGTTGGCCGCCATCAGCCGGTCGGCGGGCACCACGTGCGGCAGCGAGGCGCCGAGCGCGGTCAGGAAGAACCTGTTGACCCCGAGCACGCCGAGCGCCGCCCCGTAGAACGCCCAGTCGGGCACGTCGGCGGCGACCAGCGCCGCGGCGAGCAGCAACAACGCGCCGCGCACGATCGGCGCCACCATCAGGATCTGCCGCCGCGACCAGCGGTCGATGAACACGCCGACGAACGGTCCCAGAATGCTGTAGGGCAGCAGCAGCACGGCGAGGCCGGCGGCCACCTGGATCGCGGTCGTCTGGCTCTCAGGACTGAAGAAGGCGAACCCGGCCACCCCGAACTGGAAGATCCCATCGGAGAACTGGGAGGTCAGCCGGGTGCCGAACAACCGCCGGAAATCCCTGCCGCGCAGGACAACGCGTAGATCGGCGACGAATGACACTCCGCAAGCCTAGCCCTGTGGGCGTCGTCTAGGATGCCCGGAGGTTGGTGCGGCAGATGAACAACAAGTTCCCTTTGATGGCGATGATCTCGTACGCTTCATAGCGTGACGACCGAGGAACACGTTGTGCTGGTCGACGATGACGGCCATGCGCTCGGCACCGCCCCCAAGACGTCGGTGCACGGCCGTGAGACCCCGCTCCATCTGGCGTTCTCCAGCTACGTCTTCGATCACGGAGGCCGCGTGCTGCTCACCAGGAGGGCGGATCACAAGATCACCTGGCCTGGTGTCTGGACCAACAGCTGCTGCGGTCACCCACTGCCGGGCGAGCCACCCGCGAGGGCGGTCCTGCGCCGGCTGTCCCACGAGCTCGGCCTGCGCGCCGAGCACGCCGATCTGATGCTGCCGACCTTCGCCTACCGGGCGGTGATGGCCAACGGCATCGTCGAGCACGAGCTCTGCCCGGTCTACCGGGTGACGGCCGACGCTCCCGTGGAGCCCAACCCCGAGGAGGTGGGGGAGGTGTTGTGGATGCCGTGGAAGGAGTTCGTCGAGGGCGTGCAGCGAGGGCTGCTGGCGATCTCGCCGTGGTGCCGGGAGCAGGTGCCGCTGCTCACGGAGCTCGGCGCCGACCCGATGACCTGGCAACCGGCCCCCGACTCCGCCCTGCCTCCGGCGGCCCGGCTCTAGCCGGGCCGGCGGCACGGCGGTCGGGACGACGCCCGGCCGGGCGATCCTGACATCCGAGAAGACCCGATGACCGAAAAATCTGACAGGCCATGATTCGGACATCCGAAACTGGACGCCCGAACACATGGGGAGGCGCCGCGCCCGGCCGGGCGCGGCGCCTTCGTCACGACCCCGGTCAGGGCGTCAGCGCTCGACCTCGCCCCGGATGAACTTCTCGACGGAGTCCCGGGCCTCGTCGTCGGAGAACTGCTTCGGCGGCGACTTCATGAAGTACGACGACGCCGACAGGATCGGCCCCCCGATCCCCCGGTCAAGGGCGATCTTGGCGGCCCGGACCGCGTCGATGATGATCCCGGCCGAGTTGGGGGAGTCCCACACCTCGAGCTTGTACTCCAGGGTCAGCGGCGTGTCGCCGAATGAGCGTCCTTCGAGCCGTACGAACGCCAACTTGCGGTCGTCCAGCCACGGCACGTGGTCCGACGGCCCGATGTGCACGTCCGCCTTGGCCATCTCGTGCGGGATCTGCGAGGTGACCGACTGCGTCTTCGAGATCTTCTTGGAGAGAAGCCGCTGGCGCTCCAGCATGTTCATGAAGTCCATGTTGCCGCCGACGTTGAGCTGGTACGTGCGCAGCAGCTCCACCCCGCGGTCCTCGAACAGCTTGGCCAGCACCCGGTGCGTGATCGTGGCGCCGACCTGCGACTTGATGTCGTCACCGACGATCGGCACGCCGGCCTCGGTGAACTTCGCGGCCCACTCCGGGTCGGAGGCGATGAACACCGGCAATGCGTTGACGAACGCCACCTTGGCGTCCAGCGCGCACTGCGCGTAGAACCGGTCGGCCTCCTCCGAGCCCACCGGCAGGTAGGACACCAGGACGTCGACGCGATTGTCACGCAGCACCTGGACCACATCGACCGGCGCCTCGTCGGACTCCTCGATGATCTCACGGTAATACTCACCCAGACCGTCGAAGGTGTGGCCCCGCTGGACCGTCACCCCGGTGGGCGGCACATCCGTGATCTTGATGGTGTTGTTCTCGCTGGCGACGATGGCCTCCGAGAGGTCACGGCCGACCTTCTTGGCATCCACGTCGAACGCGGCGACGAACTCGACGTCGCCGACGTGGTAATCGCCGAACTTCACGTGCATCAGGCCCGGCACCCGGATCTCCGGGTCGGCGTCCTTGTAGTAGTGAACGCCCTGGACCAGCGACGACGCGCAGTTGCCGACACCGACAATGGCCACGCGAACCGAACCCATCGCACTCGCTCCCTTACTCATCAGTTGACGTGGTATCTCTCTCGGGCCCTTCCGAAGCCCGACGTTCCGTTGCGATCAGCTCGTTCAGCCAGCGCACCTCGCGCTCGACCGACTCGAGCCCATGGCGCTGCAGCTCGAGCGTGTAACTGTCGAGCCGCTCCCTGGTGCGCGCCAGCGCCGTGCGCACCGCGTCCAGCCGCTCCTCCAACCGGCTGCGGCGACCTTCGAGGATGCGCAGGCGTACTTCGGCCTCGGTGTGCCTGAAAAAGGCGAAGTGCACGCCGAAGCTCTCGTCCTCCCAGGCGGACGGGCCGGCCTGGGTCAGCAGGTCCTGCAGCCGTTCCTTGCCTTCGGCGGTCAGCTTGTAAACGATCTTCGATCGGCCGCCGACGATCGGGGGTTGCTCGGGTTGCTCCTCCGCGATGAGCCCCTGAGCCAGTAGCGAACGCAGACAGGGGTAAAGCGATCCATAGGAGAACGCACGGAACATCCCCAGCAGGGCGTTGAGCCGTTTACGCAGCTCATAGCCATGTAGTGGTGTCTCATGCAGCGACCCGAGCACGGCCAGCTCCAAGACCCTGCCCTGTCCGCCGGCCACCGGAACCGCCCCCTCTCGCGTCGATGTATCGAGCCGATACATCCTGAGGATACGTCGCGCCGCTATATCACTGCAATCATTGAATCTGCCAAGTCGTTGGGATGAATCGGTAAAAAGCCGTAGTCTGGCGCTCATGTGGTCACAGCGGAGGGTGGTGGATTACGGCCTCGCGAAACGGGCGGTGGTCCGCTCGCTGCGCAATGGACGCACCTCACGCGGCGACGTCTGTGACGCACAGCCCTACCTCCTTCGCGCGGCGCGCCACCTCGGCGAGCCGACCGAACGTCTCTGCCCGGTCTGCGAAAGGGAGAACGTCACCAATGTGACCTATGTCTACGGCGACTCCCTCGGGAGGCATGCCGGACAGGCAAAGGTCATGTCGGAACTCGTCGCGATGGCTCATGATTACGATGAGTTCCGGGTGTACGTCGTCGAGGTCTGCCAAGGTTGTTCCTGGAACCACCTGACGGTTTCGTACGTCCTCGGCAACGGACCGCCCGACCTCGTCGGCCGAGCTTGAAGACCGAGGGCGGCGAGGAACCTCACGCCCCCAACGCCGTTTTGTTCCGATGACGATGCGAGGACGTGTGAGTAACAGCATGCATGAGGGGCCCGGCCAGCCTCCACGCCCTGGTGGAAGGCGCCGCCGGTCCGGCTCATCCCGTTCTGTGCCCCCGGGTTCTCCGCCCCAGAACGACGAGGCGGGCTGGGGCGCGGGGTCGCCTCCGCGCCGTCCCGAAGCGGCCTACGAGCAGACGGGCGCCATGGCGGCGCAGCCGTACGACGAATACGTCGATGGCGGCGACCGGCCGCCGGCGCGCTCGCGCGCGCGCCAGGACACGCGCACGCTGGGTAACCAGGAGACCATGGTCGGCGACGGGCCGCGGCGCTCGCGCCGGCGGGGCTCGGGCGGCGGGCCCCCCGAGCAGCCCCCGGGACCCCCGCATTCCCCGGAAGGCAGGGGACGCGGCGGCTGGCGCAGGTTCGTGCCGAACTGGAAGATCGTCGTGGCCGGGTTCGTGGTGCTCGCGGCCGGCATGTTCGGCATGGTCATGGTGGCCTACGCCAACACCCCGGTGCCCACCGCGACCCAGTCCGAGGCGCTGGCGCAGGCGAGCACTCTCTACTACCGGGACAAGTCGCCCATCACCAAACTGGGCATGAGGCGCGAGATCCTCACCGACATCAACAAGATCAGTGATTCGGTCAAGGACGGCGCCATAGCCATCGAGAACGACACGTTCTACGAGGACTCGGGCATCTCCATCTCCGGCATCTTCCGCTCGGCCTGGATGACGCTGTCCGGTCAGCAGTTGCAGGGTGCCTCGACGATCACCCAGCAGATGGCCCGGGCCTACTACGACGGCCTCAGCCAGGAAGTGTCGATCAAGCGCAAGGTCATGGAGATCTTCGTCGCGGTCAAGCTCGACGACACCATGTCCAAGGACCAGATCCTGCTGACCTACTTCAACACCATCAACTTCGGCCGGGCCTACGGCATCGAGGCCGCCGCGAAGGCCTACTTCGGCAAATCCGCCGCGAAGTTGACGCCCGAGCAGGGCGCCTACCTCGCGGCGCGCATCCAGCAGCCCAACTGGGAGCCCGATGCCCCGGGGCTCAAGTTCCGCTTCAACAAGGTCGTCGAAGCGATGGCCAAGGTGTTCCCGGAGAAGTACGGCAATCTCCCGAAGACCGCGAAGTTCCCCAAGACGGTCAAGGAGTCCAAGAACGAGGAGTACGGCGGCCTCAAGGGCTACATGGTGACCGAGGTGATACGGGAGCTCAAGGGCCGCGGCCTGACCGAGGACGAGATCCGCACCGGCGGCTACAAGATCTACACCACCTTCGACAAGAAGCTGATGAGAGCCGCCGCGACCGCCATGACGGACACGATGAAGGGCATGAACAAGGAGTTCCACGGCAGCCTGGCCGCGGTGGACCCGAAGACCGGCCAGGTCCTGGCGACCTTCGGCGGCACCAACTACCTCGAGGACCCGTGGAACGAGCCCTTCGACTCCAAGAAACAGGCGGCCTCCGCGTTCAAGCCCTACGTCCTGGCGGCCTGGCTGCAGGCCGGATATTCGCTCAAGAGCTTCGTTCCGGGTAACGAGACGGTTCCGAAGGAGCTACCCGGCCAGCAGACCGGCGGCTTCAGGAACAGCCACAACGTGGGCCGGGCGGTCGACGTGGTCAAGGCCACCGCGGAGTCGGTCAACACCGCGTACGTGTCGATGGCGTTCAAGCTGCCCGGCCAGATCGACGACGTGAAGAACCTGGTCGAGGCCGCCGGGTTCAACCAGGAGCGGATGGAGAAGGACGTCACCGACCACCACTACCAGTTCGCCATCGGCAGCGCCCCGGTCACCGCGGTCGAGCAGGCAGCGGGATACTCGATCTTCGCCAACGCCGGCCAGTACCGTCCGTACCACGTGGTGAGAGAGGTCAAGCTGGGCCAGAAGGTGGCCTATCCCGAGCTGAACGCGCCCAAGAAGGTCGTCAACCCCGAGGTGGCCGCCGACGCCACGGTCGCCATGGAGGCGGTGCTGCAGAGCGGCACCGCGCGGGGTCAGGGCCTGGGCAACCGGCCGGCGGCCGGCAAGACCGGCACCAACAACGACGAGAACGGCGCCTGGTTCGTCGGCTACACGCCGCAGATCTCGACGGCGGTCGGGTTCTATCGCGAGGAGTGCCGGACGAAGACGGGCAAGGTCGTCCCGCCCATCCACTCCAACTGTCCGGAGACCCCGGGCGGCAAGCCGCACGCCAAGTACAACCAGCAGAACCCCTACACCCGGCCGTTCGAGGTCAGTCTGGGCTTCGAGGGTGCCGGTCCGCCCACGGCGGCCTGGCGCAGGTTCATGCTGCTCGCGCACGAAGGGCTGCCGGTCGAGCAGTTCCCGACCAGGGCCGATTACGGCGTGCCGGAGAACATCGTGCCGAGCCCGGCGCCCAAGCCGACGGTGACCCCGGACGACCCGTTCAGCACCGGGGAGGACGACCCGTTCGACCTCGGGGACAGCGAGCAGAACTGCATCATCCCGCCGTGCGGTGACGACACCGGTGGTGACGCCCCGGACGTCGATCGTGAGAGCGAGTTCCCGCAGGGCTCCTCCGATGTCGACGACCAGGGCCTGAGCGGTCTGGGCGGCGTGGGCGAAGCTCCAGGCGGTAACGGCGGCAACGGCAACGGACCGCCGGATCGCGGACAGGGCGGCCCCGGAGGGTCGTCCGGGTCCGGAGAGCAGTGACGAGCACGGAGGTGCGCGTTCCCCTGGTGGCGCGCACCATTCCGTACCTGCCCCTGGGGCTGATCGCGGCCCTGGGGGCGAGCCTCGCATACGTGGTGCGGCTGCCGTGCCGCACCGGTGGCTGGAACGACCAGGTCTCGACGTACACCAACTTCTGCTACACCGACATCTACCCGCTCTACTTCGACCGGGCCCTGTCCACCGAGAACCCCTACTTCGCCCACGTGCCCTTCGACAAGCAGGTCGAATACCCGGTCGTGCTGGGCGAGGTCATGCAGGTGATCAGCTGGTTCGCCCGGTGGCTGGAGACGGACGTGGGCGCGCAGGCCGTCAGGTTCTACGACCTGACGGTCATCCTGCTCGGCGTCTCCCTGGTGGCCGGCGTCCTGCTGATGGCCGCGGTGGCCGGGCCGACCCGGTGCTGGGACGCGCTCTGGTACGCCATCTCGCCCGCCGTCGTGCTGGCCGCCTACATCAACTGGGACCTGGTCGCGGGCGCGCTGTCCATGGGCATGCTGCTGGCCTGGGCGCGGCGCCGGCAGGTGCTGGCCGGCGTGCTGCTCGGGCTGGCCATCGCGACGAAGTTCTACCCGCTGCTGTTCGTGGGCGCGTTGTTCCTGCTCACGTGGCGTACCGGGAGATGGCGACCGTTCCTTGTCACAATGGGGTCGGCGGCGGGCGCGTGGATCGTGGTCAACGCGCCATTCATGATCTTCGCTTGGGAGGGCTGGCGCAGGTTCTACGTCTTCTCCGCCGATCGCGGGGTGGACTGGGGCTCGGTGTGGCTGTTCTTCCAGAACAAGGGGTGGGGGTTCCTGGGCCAGGGCGACGTGAGCACGCTCGGCATGGCGGCGCTGGCGCTGCTGTGCCTGGGCATCGCCGTGCTCACGCTCGCCGCGCCGCGCCGGCCACGGCTGGCCCAGATCTGCTTCCTGGCGCTGGCCGCCTTCATGATGACGAACAAGGTGTGGTCGCCGCAGTTCGTGCTCTGGCTGGTGCCGTTCGCCGTGCTGGCCAGGCCCAACTGGAAGCCGCTGGTGCTGTGGCAGCTCGCCGAGGTCTGGTATTTCGCCGCCATCTGGCTCTACCTGCTCTCCCAGCCGCCGCTGAGCCGCGACGACCTGGGCATCGGTGACGACACCTACTTCACCGCCGTCTGGGGGCGGGTCATCACCATCGCGATCATGATGGCGTTCGTCGTGCGGGACATCCTGCGCCCCGACAAGGACGTGGTGCGCCAGGCCGACGTCGACGACCAGACGGGCGGTGTCTTCGACGACGCCCGCGACCGGTTCACGCTGGCGTCCATCCTGAGATGATCACCCGCTCGTCCGCGCGGGACGCTCTGCTGCTCTGGCTGGGCTCGCGCGCCGGACTGCTGGTGGCGACGTTGCTCGGGACGACGTTCGCCGAATACGTCGCGGGCTGGCGCCACTGGGACGCCGAACTGTTCATCACGATCGCCGAACACGGGTACGACGGCGAGCCCGGCGAGCCGGTGGACGAGGGGTTGCCGGCCTTCTTCCCGGGTTTCCCGGTGATGTTGCGGATGGTGCACTTCGTCGTCCCGGACTGGTCGGCGGCCGGGCTGCTGATCTCGCTGGTGGCCGGGGCGGTGGCCATGATGGCGCTGGCCCGGCTGGCCGAGGTGGAGGGCGCGCACGGCTGGATGGCGGTGCTGGCGCTGCTGTCCTTCCCGATGGCGGTCTTCCTGGCGGCGGGCTACAGCGAGTCGCTCTTCCTGGCCTTCGCGATCCCGGCCTGGCTGGCGGCCCGGCAGGGCGCGTGGTCGGCGGCGGCGTTGCTGGCCGCGGGTGCCGCCTGCGTGCGGATCACCGGGTTGTTCCTCGCGGTCGCGCTGGTGGTGGAGTTCTTCACGGCCAAGGAGTCGCCGCGGCGGGCCGGGTGGCTGGTCGTGCCGTTCCTGCCGCTGGTGGCGTACTCGTATTACCAGTACGGCCGGTCCGGCGACTGGCTGGCCTGGAAGCACGCCCAGCAGGCCGGGTGGGGGCGGGACTTCGCCTGGCCGTGGGAGGCGTGGCGGACGACCTGGCGCTCGGCCCTGGGATCCGACGACATGGCGGTCGCCTTCCGCATGGAGATCGCCGGGGCCGTGGTGGCGCTCGCCGTGCTGGTGTGGCTGCTCCTGCTGCGCCGGTGGAGCGAACTGGTCTACACGGGCCTGCAGGCGGGGGCGCTGATGACCTCCGCCTTCTACCTGTCGATCCCGCGCTCGCTGCTGCTGTGGTTTCCCCTGTGGGTGCTGGTCGCCAGGGTCGCGACCAGCAGGACGTGGGTGATCGTGCTCTATGCGCTGATTTCGGGGCCGCTCACGCTCGTCAACACCGGCCGCTTCCTCAGCGGCGCGTGGGCGGGCTGAGCTCCATACCCTTTTCTTCGTCTCGGTAATCCAGGGAAGTTATCCACAGGCTGTGTGTTTTCCCTAAGAAGTTTTCCCCAGTAGCCCTTGACCAGCCGGTTCACGCCGGTGGCCGGGGCCTGCGCCGGTCCGCGCGGCCTCAAAGATTTTTTCTGAGGAAGGCGATGTCGTCGGCCTGGCCCGCCGCGGGCGTCTCGACCACGATGGGCGCGCCGGCCGCCCGGCAGACCGCCAGGATCACCTCGGGGTCGATCCGGCCCTGGCCCAGGTTGGCGTGGCGGTCGGCGCCTGAGTCGAACTCGTCGCGCGAGTCGTTGCAGTGGACGAGGTCGATGCGGCCGGTGATGGCCCTGACCCGATCGACCAGGTCGACCAGCTCCTCGCCGCCGGCGTGGGCGTGGCAGGTGTCGAGGCAGAAGCCCACGTCGAAGCCGTCGAGCGCGTCCCACAGCCGGGCGATGCGCTCCAGCTTGCGCGCCATGGCGTTGTCGCCGCCCGCGGTGTTCTCGATCAGCACGGGGATCGGGCACTCCATGCGCTCGAACACCTTGCGCCAGTTGTCGAACCCCTTCTGCGGGTCGTCGCTCTTGTTGACGTGGCCGCCGTGCACGATCAGGCCCTTGGCGCCGAGGCTCGCGGCCGCCTTGAGGTGCTGCTCCAGCAGCTTTCGGCTGGGGATCCTGATCCGGTTGTTGGTGGTGGCCACGTTGATCAGGTAGGGGGCGTGGATGTAGAGGTCGACGCCCTCCACCGGCTTGGCGGGCAGCACCGGCTTGTCGTAGCCCTGGGGATCGCCGAGGAAGAACTGCACCACCTCGGCCCCCACCTCGGCGGCATGAGCGGCGGGGTCGTCCTGATCGACGTGAGCTCCGATTCGCACCATGTCAGCGAGCCTATCCGTTTGCCGCGGCGCCGGTGGGGCAGTCGCGGGGGCACCCCCAAAGCGAGGAGACGAGCGATGACGCGGTGGCGCTTACGAGCGCTGATCTTGATGATCTACGTTGTGATCGGGATCTACGTGGCCTGGGTGTACGACTACATCACCCCCGGACTACTCAGGGACGTCGCGGAGGCGTTGCTCTCGGTGTTCCTCTGGTTCCTGGTCCTGCTCGGCATAGACCTGCACATCGGCTAGCGATGTCCTGCTCGGAAACGGCCCCGGTGCGGCACGCCGGGGCCGTCGCTCATGGATGGGGCAGGAAGCCCCCGTGGGCGATGCCGAGGGCGGCCCCCACGAAGGCGCCGACCAGGCCGACGATGTTGAGCGAGCGCTGCGGCGTGGTCGCCGAGATGTACTGGGAATAGAGCCCCACGCCGAAGCCGAGCGTGCCGACCCAGGCCGAGATCATGTGCGCCGCGAGCCAGAACGTCGATACGAACGCCACCACTCCGAGCGCCAGCGTGGCGATGGCCAGGATGTTCTCCGTCGGATGTGCGCGTCCGTCGGTATTGAGTGTCAGCCTGAACCGCTCCCTTTCGGAGGGTTGAAGCACGTGTGGCACTGTCATCACCCCCTAGGTTTCTTAAAGGCCTTCCCATCTACCCGAGGCTGGTAACCTTGAGCACGCTGCGTTGTGATGGGTGATCCATCGCCCCCAGGTGCCGAAAGGGGCGCCAGGGAAGATACGACAGCGTCCTCCTGTCACGGCAGAGTGTCGTGACCGCAAGAGTCCAGAGGAGGTAGGAGTCCCGCATGCGTCGTTACGAAGTAATGGTCATTCTGGACCCTTCGCTCGATGAGCGCACCGTCGCGCCGTCCCTCGACCAGTTCCTCACCGTGGTCCGCAACGACGGCGGCACCGTGGAGAAGGTCGACGTCTGGGGTCGTCGCAGGCTCGCGTACGACATCGACAAGAAGTCCGAGGGCATCTACGCCGTCATCGACCTGTCCGCGGAGCCCGCGACGGTCAAGGAGCTCGACCGGCAGATGAACCTCAACGAGGGCATCCTGCGCACCAAGGTCCTCCGGCCGGACGTGCACTAAGTCCCGGCTTTTGTCGGGGACCCCCCGTACTCTGGGCCGTAACCCAAGCAAGGCGTGCAGGAAGGCGAGCGCAAGCCATGGCAGCAGGCGACACCGTAATCACCATCGTCGGCAACCTTGTCGAAGACCCCGAGCTGCGCTTCACCCCCACGGGGCAAGCGGTGGCTCGATTTCGCATCGCGTCCACTCCGCGGTTCATGGATCGCCAGACCAACGAGTGGAAAGACGGCGAAAGCCTCTTCCTGACCTGCAACGTGTGGCGGCAGGCGGCGGAGAACGCCGCCGAGAGCCTCCAGCGTGGGATGCGGGTCATCGTGCAGGGGCGGCTCAAGCAACGGTCCTACGAGACCAAGGAAGGCGAGAAGCGCACGGTTTACGAGGTCGAGGTCGACGAGGTCGGCCCGTCCCTGCGTAACGCCACCGCCAAGGTCAACCGCACTTCCCGCCAGGGTGGCGGGGGCGGCGGCGGCTTCGGCGGCGGCCCGGCCGACGACCCGTGGGCCTCCGCGACGCCCGCCCCGCCTCAGGGCGGTGGCTTCCAGGGCGGCGGCGGCGGTGGTGGCGGCGGCTTCGGTGGCGGTGGCCAGCAGGGCGGCGGCGGCTTCGGCGGCGGCGGCGACTTCAGCGACGAACCGCCTTTCTAAACTCTGTCCAACAGTCCGAGTCCATTCCCGCTCTGAAAGCGGGGCTCTGAAAGGAGCACCACGATGGCCAAGCCGGCACTGCGCAAGCCCAAGAAGAAGGTTTGCCTGTTCTGCCACGACAAGATCTCCTACGTCGACTACAAGGACACGGCGCTGCTGCGGAAGTTCATCTCCGACCGCGGCAAGATCCGTGCGCGCCGGGTGACGGGCAACTGCACCCAGCACCAGCGTGACGTGGCGACCGCGATCAAGAACGCCCGTGAGGTGGCCCTGCTGCCCTACACGAGCACCGCGCGCTAAGGAGGACTGTCGATATGAAGCTCATCCTCACCAACGAGGTCTCCGGCCTCGGCGCCCCGGGCGATGTCGTCGAGGTCAAGGACGGCTACGGCCGTAACTACCTCATTCCGCGCGGCTACGCCATGCGCTGGACGCGCGGCGCCGAGAAGCAGATCGAGACCATCAGGAAGGCTCGCGACGCCCGCGAGATCCGCGACCTGGGCACCGCCAAGGAGGTCGCCGGCCAGATCGGCGCGCTGCGCGTGCGCCTGACCACCCGGGCGGGGGAGTCCGGCCGGCTGTTCGGCTCCATCACCACGGGTGACATCGCCGACGCCGTCAAGGCCGCCGGCGGCCCGATCCTGGACCGGCGCCGCATCGAGATCGTCAACCCGATCAAGAGCGTCGGCTCCCACAAGGTCACCGTCAAGCTCCACCCGGAGGTTTCTGCTTCCGTGGATGTTGAGGTTGTCGCGGGCTGAGCTGTTTTCCCGATCAGGCCCCTCCTCTTTGGATGAGGGGCCTTTTCATCTGTTACGCGCTGCCAACGCCACCACCCGCCGCACGCGGCTGATGGCCCTCCAGGAAACGGCCTCTGACCCTTCACCGGCTGAGCGCCGTTACGCGAGCCCGTACTTGCCCGGTCACCGTGGCGACCCGGGACACCACCCGCCACGGCTGCTCGGGCCCCAATTACCCACGGCATCCCAGGCACTCCTTGCCACGGCCCTCTGAGCACCGCTCGCCGGCGGACGCCCGGCACCCCCTTGCCATGGTCCTCCGGGGACCGCGCACCTGGGCTTCTCAAGAGGCGGACACTGGGGGAGTTATTTCCTATATGGGCAGCGTAGAATGCGGTGGTTCTTTCGCGCGTTTCCCCTGGAGGCATGGCCATGGCCCGTCCCTCGATGCTGCTCGCGATCGGCGCATTGGCGGCGGCGGTCGTCGCCTGCGCACCGGTCGACGACACGGTTGGTGCGGCGGCCCCGACCGCGTCCACCGCTTGTGCCAAGGATCAGTTGCAGCTCGTCAACGCGGGCAAGCTGACCATCGGCACCGACAAGCCCGCTTACGAGCCGTGGTTCAAGGAGGACCCGAGCAACGGTCAGGGGTTCGAGAGCGCGGTGGCGTTCGCGGTGGCGGGGGAGCTCGGCTTCGACCGTACCGAGGTGCAGTGGAACACCGTGAAGTTCGACTCGGCGTTCGCACCGGGTGACAAGCAGTTCGACTTCGACATCAACCAGGTCTCGATCACGCCCCAGCGGGCCAAGGCGGTCGACTTCAGCAAGGGCTACTACACGGTCAAGCAGGCCGTCGTGGCGGTCGAGGGGAGCAAGTTCGCGGGGGCGAAGAGCCTGGCGGAGCTGAAGGACGCGAAGATCGGCGTACAGGTGGGCACGACCTCGCTCGAAGCGGTGCGGAACGTCATCGCTCCGGCGCAGGATCCCAACGTCTACAACGAGCAGATCGACGCCGTGAACGCGCTGAAGAACAAGCAGGTGGACGCCCTGATCGTGGACCTGCCGACGGCCTTCTACGTGACGGCGGCGCAGGTGGAGAACTCCAAGATCGTGGGTCAGTTCAGCTCGACGGGTGGCACGCCCGAGGAGTTCGGGCTGGTGATGGAGAAGGGCAGCCCGCTCAAGAGCTGCGTGGACAAGGCCGTGGACGCCCTGAAGTCGAAGGGCGAGCTGACCAAGATCGAGCAGGAGTGGCTCGGCTCGGCGGCGGGCGCGCCCGAGCTGCGATGAGCGAGCAGGCGCACCTCGACCGGCAGGCCACCCCGTGATGAGCGAGCACATCGGATCCGGGCACCAGGACGCGGGCGGGCGGGTCAAGTCCGAGCGGCAGTTGCGGCGCGAGAAGGTCCGCAGGTCGCATGCCCGGCGCTCGACCTCGATCGCCACCGCTTCGACGGTCGTCTTCATCGTGCTGGTCGGCTGGCTTCTCACCAGCTCGCCGGGCTGGCCGCGGGTGCGGGAGACGTTCTTCAACGCCGAGCAGTTCGTCGCGGCGCTGCCGGACGTGCTGAGCGGGTTCCTGCTCAACATCAAGATCTTCCTGATCGCCGAGCCGCTGATCCTGATCGTCGGTCTGCTGGTGGCGCTGGCCAGGGGGATCAGGACGCCCGCGTTCTTCCCGATCCGGGCGCTGGCCACGCTCTACACCGACATCTTCCGTGGCGTGCCGACGATCCTGGTCATCTACCTGATCGGGTTCGGACTGCCCGCGCTCAGGTTGCAGGGCATCCCGTCGGACCTGGCGACGCTGGGCATCATCGCGCTGACGCTGTCCTACGGCGCGTACGTGGCCGAGGTGTTCCGCTCGGGCATCGAGTCCATTCACCCGAGCCAGGTGGCCGCGGCCCGCTCGCTCGGGCTGAGCCACGGCAGGACCATGCGGTTCGTGGTGCTGCCGCAGGCCACCCGCCGGGTCGTGCCGCCGCTGCTGAACGACTTCGTCTCCCTGCAGAAGGACACCGCGCTGGTCGCCACCATCGGGCCCCTGGACACGCTCAGGCAGGCCCAGATCCACGCCGCCAGCACGTTCAACTACACGCCCTACCTGGCCTCGGCGCTGCTGTTCATCCTGCTCACCATCCCCATGGCCAGGCTCACCGACCACCTGGCCGCCCGCACGCGCAGGAGACGCGGAGCATGAGCGAGCCACTCACCGGGACACGGTCGGGCCACGCGCACGTGGCCGACGGGGGACGCATGAGCGAGCGACCCATTGGACACGGTCGGGCGACACTCATGCGGCTGACGGTGGGGGCGTATGAGCGACCCGTTGGACTCAGTCCGGCCACGCTCATGCGGTCGGCGGAGGAGGGCGTATGAGTGTGCTGACGGTTGACGGGGTGTGGAAGGAGTTCCACGGTCACAGCGTGTTGCGCGGCATCGATCTGGAGGTGAGCCCGCACGAGGTGGTGAGCCTGATCGGTGCCTCGGGCTCGGGCAAGTCCACGCTGCTGCGCTGCCTGAACCTGCTGGAGACGGTGGACGACGGCGCGATCTTCCTCGACGGCGAGGAGATCACCGACCCGCGTGTCAACGTGGACCACGTACGCAAGCGGCTGGGCATCGTGTTCCAGGCGTTCAACCTGTTCCCGCACATGACCGTGCTGGACAACATCACGCTGGCGCCCCGCCAGGTGCACGGGGTGGGCAGGGCACAGGCAGAGGAGCAGGCGCACGGGCTGCTGGCCAGGTTCGGGCTGGCGGACAAGGCGCGGGCCTATCCCGACCAGCTCTCGGGCGGGCAGCAGCAGCGGGTGGCGATCATCCGGGCGCTGGCCACCCAGCCCAGGCTGATGCTGCTCGACGAGGTCACCTCGGCGCTCGACCCGCAGTTGGTGGTGGAGGTGCTGGGGATCATCAGGGAGCTCAAGGAGTCGGGCATGACGATGATCCTCACGACCCATGAGATGGGCTTCTGTCGCGATATTTCGGACACGGTGTGCTTCCTGGACGGCGGCGTACTCCTTGAGAAGGGCCCGGCCGAGCAGCTCTTCACCGCGCCCGAGCACCCCAGGACCAGGGAGTTCCTGCGTAGCGTGCTCGAATCCGGCCGGTTCTAGCGGCGGTGCCGGCCGCGGGCCGGTTCGGGAGCGGAACGGGGGTGGGGGTGGGCCAGCAAGCTGTGGCGGCGGCCGTACAGGAGATAGACGACCAGACCGAAGGCCATCCACAGGGCGAACCACGCCCAGGTCACCACCCGCAGGTTGACCATCAGCCAGAGTGTGGCCACCAGCGAGAGCGCCGGCAGCAGCGGCGACAGCGGAACGCGGAACCCCCGCTCCAGGTACGGCATGCGCCGCCGCATCACGATCACCCCGGCCGCCACGAACGCGAACGCGAACAGCGCCCCGATCACCACGAGCTCCTGCAGCGTGAGCACCGGCACGAACTCGGACAGCATGATCGCGACGAACCCGATCACCAGCGTCACCCGGGTGGGCGTGTGATAGCGGCGGCTGACCGAGGCGAGCCCACGCGGGATGAGACCGTCGCGTGCCATCGAGAACAGCACCCGCGTCTGCCCCACGATCAGCACCAGGACCACGGTTGTCAGCCCGAGCACCGCGCCCACGTCGATGACGTGCACCATCCAGTCCACGCCGATCACCCGGAAGGCGCTCGACAGGGGAGTGTCTCCCGAGATCTTCGTGTAGGAGACCATGCCCACCATGACCAGCGCCACCGCGAGGTAGATGACCGTGGCGATCACCAGGCTGCGGATCATGCCCCTGGGCATGGCCCTGGGCGCGTTGACGGTCTCCTCGGCGGAGGTGGCCACGACGTCGAACCCGATGTAGGCGAACGCGATGGCCGAGGCCGCCGCGAAGATCCCGAACCAGCCGAACGCCTGGCTCTGCCCGACGAACACCTCCAGCACGGTCGCCGGATCCGACGGCAACGTCTTGGGCGGAACGAAGAAATCGCCGAAGTTGGCCACGTCGATGTGCGGCAGGCCCACCACGATGACCGCGCCGATGGCCAGCAGCTTGGCCGACACCATGATCCACAGGGCGCGCAGCCCGACCCGCGCGCTCAGCGCCACGATGCCGGTGAGCACCACCAGGACCCCGAACACGAGCAGGTCCTCGACCAGCGCCTCGTGCGGCAACTCGACGCCGAAGTTGGAGATCGCCCTGACCGTGAGCCCGCCCCAGGCCCGGGCCACCACCGCGGCGGCGAGCTGCAGCTCCAGGATCAGGGCCCAGCCGATGATCCAGGCCCAGACCTCGCCGAAGATGACGTACGTGAAGGTGTAGGCGCTGCCGGAGGTCGGCATCGTGGAGGACAGCTCGGCGTAGCACAGGCAGGCGAGCAGGCTGGCGATGCCCGCGATCATGAACGACAGGAGCACGCCGGGACCGGCGGTGTTGGCGGCCTGCTGGCCGGCGATGGAGAAGATGCCCGCGCCGATCATCACACCCAGCCCGAGCACGACCAGGTCACGTGGGCGGTAGAGCTCGGCCAGGCTGTGGCGGGCGCCGGTCCGCAGCCCGGTCGCCTCGGATGGCGGCAGTCGTCGCAGAATCGTGGTCAAGGAACACCCCGCTCAGGGAACTCGCTCACAATGTCCCACCACCTGGACAACAGCAAGCACGAGACGATTACGGTGGTCGCCGTCGCGGAGCGAGGGATTCACGCCTTCGGTGATTACCGCAGGTGGCCAGGGAGCATCTCACGCTGGGTCACGGCCCGTAGCAGGTAACGGTCCGTATTTACGCCCCGGTAACCAGCCAGGCGGTGCCGGCGGCCCGGCGGACGAGGGTGATCAGCCGGGCGATCATCCACACCCCGAGCGCGCACCAGAGCGCGACCACCCCGTAGCCGGCGGCGAGCACGGCGGCCGGCAGGTACGCCAGCGTCGTCCACACCCCGGCCCAGGCCAGGTAGCGCTGGTCGCCCGCGCCGATCAGCACCCCGTCGAGCACGAACACCACCCCGCACACCGGCTGGAACAACGCCACCGGCCACAACACGTCCAGCAGCAGCCCGGTGACCTCGGGGTCGGCGTCGAACAGCCCGGGCAGCACCGGCCGCGCGGCCACGACCAGCACGCCGAGCACGACCCCCGACCAGACTCCCCACTGCACCATGCGTTTGGTGGCGTCCTTGGTCGCCGCCGTGTCTCCCGCTCCGAGCGAGCGCCCGGTGATGGCCTGCCCGGCGATGGCGATGGCGTCCAGCGCGAAGGCGAGCAGCGTCCACACCTGCGTGGCGATGGCGTACGCGGCCAGTTGCCCCTCACCCATCCTGGTGGCGAACGCGGTGGCGGCCAGCAGCACGATCCGCAGGCACAAGGTACGGATGAGCAGCGCGATCCCGGCCGTACCCGCCTGCCTGATCCCGGCCAGATCGGGCGCGAGCGGCGTCCCCAGCCGCAGCGCGCCCCTGGCCACCACGACGAGATAGACGGCGGCCCCCAGCGTCTGGGCCAGCACGGTGCCCCAAGCGGACCCGGCGATGCCCCATTCCAGCCCCAGCACGAACCAGGCGTTGAGCGCCGCGTTCAGCGCGAACGACCCCACCGCGACCACCAGCGGCGTGACCGTGTCCTGCAGTCCGCGCAGCACCCCCGTGCCGGCCAGCACGACCAGCATCCCCGGCGCGCCGAACAGGCTGATCCGCAGGTAGGTGACGGCCTGCGCGCTCTGGCCCGCACTCGCCCCGAACAGCTCCACCACGGCCGGGGCCAGCGGCCAGCCCACGACGATCAGCGCCGCGCCGATGCCCAGCGCCAGCCAGATCCCGTCCACGCCGCTGCGCATGGCCCGTGCGTGGTTACCCGCGCCGGTCAGCCGGGCCACGGAGGCGGTGGTGCCGTAGGCGAGGAAGACACACAGGTTCATCAGAGTTGTGAGGATCGTGCCCGCCACGCCCAGCGCGCCCACCGCCGTGGTGCCCAGCCCGTGCCCCACGATGGCGTAGTCGGCCAGTAGGAAGAGCGGCTCGGCGACCAGGGCTCCGAAGGCCGGCACGGCCAGGCGCAGGATCTCCCGGTCTCGGGGTGTAATGGGCATTTGCCTATTATGGCCATTACTCGGCGTGTCGGCACAACTTTCTTTCCTCCACAGTCGGTGGATACTGTTCGACCAGGTCAGTGACGGTTCGGTGGATATCCGCGAGAGTTATCCCCAGCCCCGTCCACAGGCCTTTCACACCCTGGGCGCGGCTGTGCACAGCTTGACCACAGCGTTGTCCACAGGCTGCGTTGCCGACTGCCCCGGACTCCGCGAAACTGTCAGACCGGTCGGCTACAAGTGGGGGTGGTGCGACCGCCTGCGAGGTTGTTCGAGGGGGCGCGGTGAGCATTGACGACGAGGCCGGTGGCGGCCCGGGTTTCGAGCGCACCCCTCCCAACAACATCGAGGCGGAGCAGTCCGTGCTCGGCGGCATGCTCCTGTCCAAGGACGCGATCGCCGACGTCGTGGAGATCCTGCGTTCCGACGACTTCTACCGCCCGGCCCACCAGATGATCTACGACATCATCACCGATCTCTACGGCCGGGGCGAGCCCGCCGACGCGGTCACCGTCTTCGACGAGTTGCAGAAGCGCGGCGAGATGGCCAGGGTGGGCGGTGCCGCTTACCTGCACACCCTCACGGCCGTCGTCCCCACGGCCGCCAACGCCGGCTACTACGCCAAGATCGTCCGGGAGCAGGCCATCCTCCGCCGCCTCATCGAGGCCGGCACCCGCATCGTCTCCTTCGGTTACGGCGGCCAGAACGAAGAGGTCGACGACCTCGTGGACCGCGCCCAGGCGGAGATCTACAAGGTCACCGAGCGCCGCACCTCGGAGGACTACGCGCCGCTGGCCGACATCATGCCGGGCGCCCTCGACGAGTTGGAGGCCATCGGCAGCCGCGGCGGCCAGATGGTCGGCGTGCCCACCGGCTTCCAGGACCTCGACCAGCTCACCAACGGCCTGCACCCGGGCCAGATGATCGTCGTCGCCGCCCGCCCGGCCATCGGAAAGAGCACACTAGGTCTGGATTTCGCCCGTTCTGCGGCGATCAAGAATGGCATGACCACCGTTATCTTCTCCCTGGAGATGTCCCGCAACGAGATCACCATGCGCCTGCTGTCCGCCGAGGCCCGGGTGGCGCTGCACGCCATGCGCTCGGGTCTCATGGGCGACGACGACTGGACCCGCCTGGCCCGGCGGATGAGCGAGGTGGCCGAGGCGCCGCTGTTCATCGACGACTCGCCCAACATGTCCATGATGGAGATCAGGGCCAAGTGCCGGCGGCTCAAGCAGCGCAACGACCTGAGGTTCGTGGTCATCGACTACCTCCAGCTGATGAGCTCGCCGAAGAAGACCGAGAGCCGCCAGAACGAGGTCTCGGAGATCTCCCGTGCGATCAAGCTGCTGGCCAAGGAGCTGGAGGTCCCCGTCATCGCCATCTCCCAGCTCAACCGCGGCCCCGAACAGCGCACGGACAAACGCCCCCAAGTGAGCGACCTGCGCGAATCCGGAAGCATCGAGCAAGATGCCGACATGGTCATCCTGCTCCATCGCGAGGACGCTTACGAGCGCGAGTCGCCCCGGGCGGGTGAGGCCGATCTCATCGTGGCCAAGCACCGTAACGGTCCCACCGCCACGGTGACGGTCGCGTTCCAGGGCCACTACAGCCGCTTCGTGGACATGGCCCAGCACTAGAAGTTCCGTTGTAGGTTCTCATCGATCTTGGCCAAATCTCAGTGGCCAAGGCCACCGTCTGGCCAGTTGGCCGTCATGCTGAGACGGCATAGCTATCAGCTTTGTCGTTCGCCCCTCTTGGCGCAGTAGTCGCTGGATTGTACGGTCGGTCCATAATTAGGTCACTCTATGTGGTCGATTTAGTGCGATTCGTGATCCTTGGTCTGCTGGGGAGAGGGTCGTGGCGGTTGACGCTGAGGTCGACAGCGCGCTGGTCAGTCTCCGTATGGAAGACGGGCGTACGGAGGAGGACTGCGCCTGGGCAGAGATGCCCGCAGACGTATGGAGCGCGGTCGCGCCCTGGCGGAGCTTTCGCTGGCATGCCGGGCAGAAGCACTACTCGGGAACCTACTGGTGCGCCACCAATCATGATCACGTGATCTACGAGTCGCGCCTCGAACTTGCCCGGCTGATCTATGCCGATTTCGACCGTGGCGTACGGAAGATCGTCGCCCAGCCGTTCCTGCTCAAGGCGCAGATAGACGGCGCCTGGTGCCGACACGTCCCGGACTACTTGCTCATCCCCACGGCTGGGGAGGCGCCGCTCGTGGTAGACGTCAAGCCGAGTCACCTAAGCCCCATCGACTACACCCGCCGTCGCCACCTGGACTACTCCCAGCTCCTGCCGCGAGAGGCATGGTTACGCATTTGCGCAGAGGCTCTGACCCTCCCGGGGATCTCCCAGCGTCACCGTCACGCCCGCCGGTTTCTGTTCCACCTCCTCACCGGCAGCGATCCAGCAAGTGCCCCGTCCGCCTACGCCATCGCCGGGGCACCCGACAGGGCCGCTTACGCCACCTTCGTCCTTGACCTCACTCCAGAGCTCCTCCAGCAGCTACGCCACCACGGTGACGAGTTCCTGCACAGATCCGGCATCGCTGACGAGCCCTTGACCTGGGAGCCGCCTGCTTCGGCGATCGCGCTCCCGGCCGACGACGACAAGGTGTTGGATCTTGATCTCTTGCACGCGCTCGTCCGAAGCGGAGATCTCACCACAAGCGCGGCCGCTGAGCGGCTGGGCACCACGGTCGACCATGTGAGACGAGTGTTGGAGCAGTCTCCTGCACCTGCCGGACCGTTACCGCCGAAGGCACCATGGAGCGCTCACTTGCGCATGGCTCAGGCACGCGAGTCGTTGCCCGCAGATCGACTCCAGCAGCTCTACATCACTGAACGAAAGTCGATCAAGATCATCGCCGCGTTCTCCGGCTTCCCGAAACGTGTCATCTCCGCACTGCTCACCGAAGCTGGTATCCCGATCAGAGCCGGGCGGCCCCCGATCGCAGCAGATCCGGACTGGGTCGCTCAGCAATACCTCGTCCACCGCCGACCATTCGCCGAGATTGCAGCGGAGCTCGGTGTCAGCGCCGGGGCGCTCTACTCTCTTGCCCGCGAGGTGGGTATTCCTTCCCGTCCTCGAGGCTCTGCGAGCCAGGCCGCTCAACTCGCCGTGACCTCCGAAAACGCGTCGAAAACTGTCGCAGGCGATCAGTAGAGTGCGGCCGAGAACCGAGGGTCAAAACGGCTTGGAGAGCGACCCTGGCAGCGGCGTTGAGCGCGACCACCATGAAGAGGCTGGCGTTCATCCACTCTCTCCACGAGCAAGGCCACGAGCAAGCCCAGCGCCCAGAACCGCTGTCGGCGATGATCACCCTCGCCTACCACGACGCCGTCGAACTGTTCCTCGTCCTCGCTGGCGAGCAAGCAGCTTGAACAGATTGCGCATCATTCTTATACGAGGATGTCCGCGACTGATCGACAAGCGGCAGAAGGGTTACATTGACGCACCCGATTTTGTCGTTCTACGCGAGAACGCGGGTGAGTAGTGCGGCGAGATGGTCCCGTTCGGCGGCCGACAAGGCTTTGAGCAGGTTGTCTTGGACAGTTGAGAGTGCCGAGTCCAGTTCTTTGAGCCGTCGTCGGCCCGATCGGGTCACGGTGATCAGGTTGCGGCGTCGGTCATGGGGGTCCGGGGTGCGCGCAACGTGGCCTTGCTCAGTCAGCTCCTTGAGCATGGCGTGCATGTCGCTCTGGTCGATTCCGCACCGTTGGCCGATCCGCACCTGGCTATCCGGACCGAACTCGTCGAGCGCGGCGAGGATCGCGAAGTGGTAGGCGCGACCGTCGACGGAGGCCATCGCTTCGCCGATGAACCGCTGTGCTTGTCGGGCAGCCTTGCTGATGAGCCAGGTCGGTTTGCTACGCAGGCGTGTGGGTGTTTCCTCCGGCTCCATGCATGGAAGTCTAGCCAAACTCTTGGTTCGCCCCACGAATACGGCTATTCTTGGGTCAACCAAGCTTGGTTGACCCAAGAGATTTGAAAGGTGGAGCCATGTCACTCACTTCAGAGGAAGCTCGGGCCGTAGGTGCCCGCGTACGCGAGCATGCCGCTGGACTCGGTGCGCGAGTCACGGTCGCGATTGCCGACGGCGGCGGGCACTTGCTGCTTGTCGATCGCATGGACGGCGCCCCGCCGCTGTCGGCTCGAATTGCCCCGGCGAAGGCGTCCAGCGTGGCACTGTTCCATCGTGACGGCAGCGAGTTGGTGCGTTTGCAGCAGGCGTGGCCTGCACTGTTCGCCCAGATGGATCAGGTAGCAGGCGTGCCCATCATTGCGGGCGCGGGTTCTCGGCTGATCCGGCGCGGCGATGCCGTGGTCGGTGCGATCGCAGTCAGTGGAGGCATACCCGAACATGACGACGCGTGCGCTGAGATCGGGCTCGCTTCGCTCTCGGCCACTGCCTCGGCATAGCCCCGCTCTTCTCCGAGACTCACGATCTTGTCGTCTTCGGGGCCATTCGCGCGGTGATCGAGCGTCACGGCGGCGAACCTTACCCGGCGGAGGAACTGGCGGTCATCGCTGGTATGACCGCCGAAGACGCGCAGCGTGTGCTGGAGCAGATGGTCCGTCGGAGCTGGCCACTCCGGCGGGCCGGCGGCCGGAGCCCCCGCCATCCTGAGCGCCGACACTGCCGCTGGCGGGATGCCGGCTTCTGACATCGAACGCAACGAGTAGTTGTCACGCATGTCGATCTGGTCTCTAGGATCCCTTCATGCTCATTGCTCAGCATGCGATCGCGGCCAGGTTTGAGGGAAATCTCGTCCAGTTGAGACGACATCGGTGGCCAAGTCGTGAGACGACGACCCTCTTACCTGGTCAGCGCTCCTCAGCTGTCCGGGAACTTTGAGTTCCTACATCCGTTCCCACGCCGCGGTTCCACCTGCCCCCCGAGCCGGCTGTGCTGCCGGCCGGTCAGGTGGCCGCGCGGCCGGTGGGGCGGCGGGCACCGCCCATCCGGGATCACGCGCGCTGGGTGGCGAGCGCCGGCGCCTGCGTGCCGAGCCGCTGCCGCAGCGGCAGCAGGGCCACCAGGTAGCCCGCGCCGGCCACCGGGAGCAGGTCCAGCGTGACCACCGGCAGCAGGCTGCTCACGACCACCACGCCCACGCACCACCAGGGCAGCAGTCTCCGGTAGGCCAGCATCCCGGTGAGCGCTATCACACCGACGTACAGCAGTTGCGGCCCCACCTGGTAGAAGGCGAGATCCACGCCGGGCAGCGCGCGGAAATGCCGGCTGAACTCGCTCATCCCGGCCTTGTCGGCCGCGAGCAGCCCCCAGGCGATGTCGGCCACGAACTGCACGATCGACGTGGCCGCCCCGACCAGCGTGACGGCGACGACGGCCGTCCTGCCCACGCCGGGGGCAAGGAGGCGGCGGATGCCCAGCACCAGGAACACGAGCAGCACCAGGCCGGCCAGGTTCGCCAGGTGGGCGGCCTGCCAGTCCAGGCCGGGGCCGTACACGCCGTCCATCCTGCCGGCCAGTCTGATGACTCCGTACGCGAGCATGAGAAGCGGCGCGGCCACGGCCGCGAAGCGGGCGATCTTCATGGATCAGATGCTGGCCTCACCGGCCTGCCCCGGACATCAGGGGCGCCCCTTACTCCTGCCCTGAGGCGACCCTGCCAGCGGCTCAGGTGCCTCCCAGCCGGGCGGCCCGGGACTCGAGGTAGCGACGCTCCGGGATGCTGTAAGTCCGGCGCGCCGCCGCCAGATAGCACTCCTGGGCCGCGGCGTGCTCGCCGGACCGCTCCAGCAGGTGCGCGCGCACCGCGGCGACCCGGTGGTGCCCGGCCACCCGCTTGTCCGCCGCCAGCGTCTCCAGCAGGTCGAGCCCGGCCCGGGGCCCGTGCACCATGGCGGTGGCGACCGCGCGGTTGAGCGTCACCATCGGGTTGGGCGCGATCCGGTCGAGGATCTTGTACAGGATGAGGATCTCCCGCCAGTCCGTGTTCTCGGTGCTGGGCGCTGAGGCGTGCACGGCGGCGATCGCCGCCTGCAACTGGTACGGCCCCAGCGCCGAGCGGGCCATCGTCCGCGTGATCAGTTCGGTGCCCGCCTGGATCGCCGCCCGGTCCCACAGGCCGCGATCCTGCTCGGTCAGGGGCACCATGGCGCCGTCCCGGGTGGTGCGGGCCGGGCGGCGGGCGTCGGTGAGCAGCATCAGCGCCAGCAGCCCGGCCACCTCGCCGTCGTCCGGAAGCAGCCGGTGGACCTGCCGGGTCAGCCGCAGCGCCTCGGCCGCGAGGTCCGTACGCTGCAGGTCGGGCCCGGAGGTCGCGGTGTAGCCCTCGTTGAAGATCAGGTACAGCACGTGCAGCACCACCCGGAGCCGCTCGGCGCGCTGTGGCCCCACGGGCGGTTCGAACGTCGCCCCGCTGCTCCTGATCGCCTGCTTGGCCCGGCTGATGCGCTGGGCCAAGGTCGACTCCGGCACCAGGAAGGCGTGCGCGATCTCCGCGGTGCTCAGCCCGCCGACCGCGCGCAGGGTGAGCGCGAGCTGCGAGGCGGGGGAGACGGCCGGATGGCAGCACAGGAACAGCAGCGCCAGCGTGTCGTCGTGGTGCCGGACCCCCTCGTCCTCGCCGGGCGAGCGGACCACGAGCTCGTCCGCGGGCACCCGCGCCGCGGCCGTCTCCTCGCGCCGCCGCCGCGCTCCCTCGCTGCGCCACAGGTCGGTGAGGCGGCGGTCGGCCACGGTGATGAGCCAGGCCGCCGGATCGTCCGGCGTGCCCTGCTCCGGCCACTGTACGGCGGCGGCCAGCAGCGCCTCCTGCACCGCGTCCTCGCACTGGCCGAACTGTCCGTGCCGGCGGACGAGCAGGCCGAGGACCCGCGGCGCGAGAGCGCGCAGCAGGTCCTCGAGGGGTGTACGTGTGCTCACGGGATGAGCGCTCACATGTCCTGTCCGGCCGAGAACATGACCGGCCGCACCTCCACGCCCATCCCGGCGACCCGGGTGTCGGGGATCATCTTGGCCAGCTCGATCGCCCGCTCCCGGCTCTCGCAGTCGACCATGTAGTAGCCCCCCATGTACTCCTTGGACTCCAGGTAGGGGCCGTCCGTGACGGCGGGCGCGCCGCCGGTCCCGCGTACGCTCGCGCTGTTGGACGAGTCGGCGAGCGCGTGGGTGCTGATCATCTCGCCTGACTCCTGGATGCTCTTCATGAACTCCCCGTGGCCGCTCATCACCTCCTGGCGCTCCTCCTCCGTCAGGGCCTCCCAGACCTCCGTGTTCATCTGCATGATCAGCAGGAATTTCATCGTGTTTCTCCTCAGCTCGTGAGATGCCCGGGCGGCGTCCCTCATGGAGGAGTCGGAGCGGGAAAGCCGCCCTCGACATGCCGAGAACCGCCAGTTCGGCTCCGACCCCGTTGTGACGGCACTCGACCGGGTCAACAGGAGGCTCTTTCCATGCAACACCACACGCGGTGACCGAACGCACCCGGGGCGGGCCGGCGGCGTGCTGCTCGTCATCACGGCCCTGCCGCCGAGGGTGTGACCAAGCAGACATCGGCGTACGGAATGGCGGGTGATCGCGTCGGCGCTCTATCGCATGACTGACCGAAGTGGAGAAACGCCATGACCATCCTTGTCGCCTATGACGGCTCGGCCGACTCGCGCGCCGCGATCGAGTTCGCCGCCAAGCATCTTTCGGCCGAACCCACCGTTGTGATCACGGTGTGGGAGCCGCTGCTGGTGCAGTTCAGGAAATATCCGATCGCTGCGGCGGGCATCTCCCCGGACACCGAGGATGAGGCGCGTTCCCAGGCTGAGCAGCACGCCAAGGAGGGTGCCGAGCTGGCGCTGGCGTCGGGGATCTCCGACGTCACCTTCCGGGCGGTGGCCGACAACGAGTCCATCTGGAAGACCATCGTGGACGTGGCGGACGAGATCGACGCCACGCTGATCGTCACCGGCTCGCGCGGCCTGGCCGGGGTCAGGTCGGTGCTGCTCGGCAGCGTGTCGAACCACGTGCTGCACCACGCGCACCGCCCCACCCTCATCGTCCCGCCCACCAAGGCACCCGAGAAGGCGTAGCCGCCGGACGACGGGGGGTGCCAGGGGAGGACGGGAGCCGCAAGCAGGCAGCGGGGGCGCAGGGGAGGACGGTAGCCGTCAGGAGGCAGCGGGGGCGCAGGGCTCCCGGGTCGGGCACAGCCGGGTGTCGAGCCGTCGCGCACCCGGCCCCGCCTCACCCAGCCGGTCGCGCGGGTTGGCCACCGGGCACGACTCCAGCGACAGGCAGCCGCACCCGATGCAGTCGGTCAGATCGTCGCGCAGCCGCATGAGCTGCTCGATCCGGTCGTCCAGCTCGCTGCGCCAGGCACCCGACAGGCGGGCCCAGTCGTCCCGGGTGGGCGTGCGCTCGTCCGGCAGCTCGGTCAAAGCCTCCTTGATGGTCTTCAGCGGGATGCCGATGCGCTGGGAGAGCCGGATGAAGGCGACCCTGCGCAGGCTGTCGCGGCTGTAGCGGCGCTGGTTGCCGGCCGTGCGCCGGCTCTTGATGAGGCCCTTGGCCTCGTAGAAGTGCAGGGCGGAGACGGCGACCCCGCTCCGCTCGGCGAGCTGCCCGACGGTCAGCTCCTTGGTGTTCCACGCGACCACGGTCATACCTTGAGATTACTTGAGGAATCGCTCGAAGAACGTCTCCAGCACCACGATGGTCTTCGTGCCCGACACGCCCTCCACGCCGAACACCTGGCGCAGCACGTCCTGCAACTCGCTCGTGCCCGCCGTACGGACCTTGAGCAGCACCGACGCGGGCCCCGCGATGACGTGGGCCTCCTCGACCTCCGGGATCGCCGCCAGCCGGTCCCCGCTGTCGCCCATCCACGTGTCCCCGTCGACCAGCACGTATGCCGTCACCTCGCGCCCGAGCGCCGCCTGGTCCACCTCGATCGTGGTGCGCCGGATCACCCCGCGCTCGCGCAGCTTGCGCACCCGCTCGTGCGCCGCCCCGCCGGACAGCCCCACCGCCCTGCCCAGGTCCGCGTACGGCCGGGTCGCGTCCTCCTGGAGCAGACCGATCAGCATCCTGTCGACATCATCCACAGCCAAATCCTATCCGGTCATATGCACCACATGCAGAACGGCGTATGGTGATCGATATGACGGAGATGATCCCCACTGAGTTCGAGGTGCTCGACGAGCGGTTCGCCGCGATCGGCGGCGACGACAACATCGAGCGCCTGCACGCCGGCGCCCGCTGGGCCGAGGGCCCGGTCTACTTCCCGGCGGGCCGCTTCCTGGTCTGGAGCGACATCCCCAACGAGCGCATGTTGCGCTGGGACGAGATGACCGGCGCGGTGGGGCCGTTCCGTCAGCCGTCCGGCTACTCCAACGGCAACACCCTCGACGGCCAGGGTCGGTTGATCACCTGCGAGCAGGGCGCCCGCCGCGTCACCCGCACCGAGCACGACGGCTCGATCACGGTGATCGCCGACCGCTGGCAGGGCAAGCGCTTCAACAGCCCCAACGACGCGGTCGTGCACTCCGACGGCTCCGTCTGGTTCACCGATCCGCCCTACGGCATCCTCAGCAACTACGAGGGCGTCGCCGCCGAGCAGGAGATCGACGGCTGCCACGTCTATCGCGCCGACCCGGTGACGGGCGAGGTCCGCGTCGTGGCCGACGACTTCGTCCGGCCCAACGGCCTGGCCTTCTCTCTCGACGAGCGGCGGCTCTACGTCGCTGACACGCGGGCGCGGCACCTGCGCGTGTTCGACGTGGGCGAGGGCGGCGTGCTGTCGGGCGGCAAGGTCTTCGCCGCGGGCACCGACCAGGACAATTTCGACGGTCTGCGGCTCGACGACACCGGCCGGGTGTGGGCCGCGGCCGGCCGGGCGGTGCTCTGCCACGACCCGGACGGCACCCTGATCGGCCGGCTCAAGCTGCCCGAGTCGGTGGCCAACCTGGTGTTCGGCGGGCCGAAGCGCAACCGGATGTTCATCACGGCCACGTCCTCGCTCTACTCTCTGATGCTCAACGTGACCGGCGCCCGCCCCGTCTGGGCCCGCCGCTAGCCTCACTCCCACCGGAAGAACCGCGCGGCCAGCCCACCGAAGATCGCCAGCCCGGCGGCCATCACCGCCAGGTGCGGGAGCTGCGGCGCGTGCCCCGCCCAGGTGTCCCTGAGCGCCTGCGTGAACGGCCCGGCGACGGAGAAGTCGCTGATGGCGCCCAGCACGTCCGGCATGGCCTCGCGCGGTATCCACACCCCTCCGACGAACATCAGCGGGAACATCACCGCCGAGCCGACGGCCTGGGCGACCCTGCCGTTGGCCGCCAGCGCGCCGATCACCAGCCCGATCGCCAGCAACGCGGCCGTGCCGAGGAGGAGCACCAGCACGAACCCCACCCACTGCCGCGGCGCCTGCGTGCCGAACACCAGCGAGCCCGTCCCGATCAACAGCGCCGTGGTCACCATCGCGATGCCCAGGTAGATCAGGAGCTGCGCGGCCAGCAGCCGCGCCGGATGCACCGGCGTGGTGGACATCCGCCGGAGCACCCCCTGGTCGCGGTACGTGGACAGCACCGCCGGCAGCACGCTGCAGCCGAGCGTCAGCAGCGCCAGGAGCACCATCGCGCTCGGCATCTGCGTGTCCAGCGGCCGCTCCCCGGACGCCTCGTTGAGCCGGGTCATGGACGGCACGGAGAGGCCGAGCCCGAGCAGCAGCGCGACCGGCAGCCCGATGGCGAACATCAAGACCGGCCACTGGCGCAGGTGCAGCTTGAGCTCTACGTAGAGGATCTTCGTCATGAGAACTGCCTCCCGGTCAGGGCGAGGAACGCGTCGTCGAGGGTGGCCTGCTCGATCCGCAGGTCCATGGGCACGACCTCGTGCCGGGCCAGGGCAAGGACGAGCGCGGGAACGAGGTTGCCCGAGCCGCTCACCACGATCCGGGCGCCGTTCCTGCCGACGTCGCGCACCTCGGGGAGCGCCAGCAGCACGTCGTCCGTGACCGGCGCCGACGGCCGGAACCAGATCCGCTGCTCCGCGCCCACCTGCGCGATGAGCCCGGCGGGCGAGTCGGTGGCGACCACCTTGCCGGCGTCGATGATGGCCAGCCGGTCGCAGAGCCGCTCGGCCTCCTCCATGAAGTGGGTGACCAGGACGATCGTCACGCCCGAGTCGCGCACCTGCTCGACCAGCTCCCAGGTGTCCCTGCGGGCCTGCGGGTCGAGCCCGGTGGTCAACTCGTCCAGCACCGCGACCCGCGGCCGGCCCACCAGCGCCAGCGCCACGGACAACCGCTGCCGCTGCCCTCCGGAGAGCTTCATGAAGGAGGTGCCGCGCTTGCCGGTGAGCCCGACCCGGTCGAGCAGTTCGGACCAGTCCGCGGGGTCGGGATAGTAGGAGGCGAAGAGGTCCATGGCCTCCCATACCTTGATCTTGTCGGGCAGCGTCGCGCTCTGCAGTTGCATGCCGAGCACGCGACGCAGGCGGTCACGGTCGGTTCGCGGGTCCAGCCCGGCCACCCGTACGGTGCCGGCGTCCGGCACGCGCAACCCCGCCACGCATTCCACGGTGGTGGTCTTGCCGGCGCCGTTCGGCCCGAGGATGCCGAAGATCTCACCCTCCGCCACGTCGAACGACACGTCGTCGACCGCCAGGTGGTCCGGATACTGCTTGCGCAGATTCCTGACTTCGATAATTTTCACAATATGGATGCTAGAAAAGGACGATCTATCCTGGAATATCGATAGATGCCCAGCAAGGGTGTACCTAGGTGCAGTGACTGGGCCGCGGGCCCTGCCGCAGACTGAATACATGCTCCGAAGGTTCGGTCAGGTCGCCGCGCTGCTCGCCCTGCTCGTCGTCGAGGTCCCCGCGATCATCGTCGCGGTGCCCATGATGTTCCTGTCGTTCGCCATGGGCCTGGTCTTCCTCTTCCCGCCGCTGGTCCGGCTGATCAGGAGGTTCGCCGAGCTCAACAGGCGGTGGATGCGGGCGTGGACGGACGTGCCCATCGAGGCCCCGTACCTGCCGGCACCGCCGCCCCCGGTGCCGCAGCCGGACGGCATGTACCGCTCCGACCGCACCCTCTACCGGACCCCGCGGGTGCCGGCCTGGAACGACCGGTGGAAGTGGCTGCTCACCGACCCGGCGACCTGGCGCGACGGTCTCTGGCTGCTGCTCGAACCGGTGGTGAAGCCGCTGCTGATGCCCGCGTTCATCCTGGCGCCCGGGCTCGGCCTGCGCGCTTACGCGATCTGGAGCAACTGGCTGCTCGGCGCCACCGCCGCCAGCCGGCTGGCCGGGCAGGTGAGCCACCTCAGGCGTACGCGCAACCTGGCGGCGGACTCCCAGGCGGCCGAGATGCGCAGGATCGAGCGCGACCTGCACGACGGCGCGCAGGCCAGGCTGGTGGCGATCGGCATGACGCTCGGCGCGGTCGAGGCGCTCGTCGACGACGATCCCGCCGCGGCCAAGGCGCTGTTGGTCAAGGCCAGGGAGTCCTCGTCCGAGACGCTGACGGAGCTGCGCAGGGTCATCCGCGGCATCCACCCGCCGGTGCTGGCCGAGCGCGGGCTCGCCGACGCCGTCCGCGCGCTGGCGATCGACAGCGCGATGCAGGTCAGCGTGACGGTCGACCTGCCGCGCCGGCTGGAGGCGCCGGTGGAGGCGGCGGCCTACTTCGCGGTCAGCGAGCTGCTCTCGAACGCCGCTCGGCACGGAGACGCGCGCACGGCGACGGTCGACATCAGTACGAGCGGCGCCGACCTGCGCGTCACGGTCACCGACGACGGCATGGGCGGCGCCGACCCGGCCAAGGGCAGCGGCCTGTCCGGCATCGAGCGGCGGCTGGCCGCCTTCGACGGGGTGCTCGCCCTGAACAGCCCGCCGGGCGGCCCCACCACGGTGACCATGGACCTGCCCCGGGCGCTGCCGGAGCGCACGTCGAAAAGCGGGCCCTCGCTGCCGCGCTGGAAGCTGTTCGCGGTCATCGCGCTGTGGGCCACCGCCTGGTGCCCGACGTTCCCGCAGGGTATCGTGGCGGGCCTCCTCAAGATCTCCGGAGACGAGGAGAAGTCCTGGTTCCTCGCCCTGCACCTGCCCGAGTTCCTGCAGTGGCCGACGATCCTTTTCATGATCGGGCTTGGGGGCTTCATGCACTTCATGGCCATCCGCATTCCCGCCACCTACAACGTGGGGTGCGGGACGCCGCAGCCGGCGCCGGTCAGGCCGTGGAGGTTCGGTTGAGCCGGGTGCTCATCGCGGAGGATCTCTACCTGCTGCGCGACGGGCTGGTCCACCTGCTGCAGGCCCGCGGCTTCACGGTCGTCGCCGCCGTGGAGTCCGGTCCCGAGCTGCTCAAAGGGCTGCTGGAGCTGCGGCCCGACGTCTCGATCGTGGACGTGCGGCTGCCACCCACGTTCACCGACGAGGGCCTGCAGGCCGCGCTCGCGGCCAGGGAGCAGGTGCCGGGGCTGCCGATCCTGGTCCTGTCCCAGCACGTGGAGCAGCTCTACGCCCGCGAGTTGCTGGCCGACGGCTCGGGCGCGATCGGCTACCTGCTCAAGGACCGGGTCTTCAACGCCACGCAGTTCATCGACGCCGTACGCCGGGTCGCCGAGGGCGGCACCGTCATGGACCCCGAAGTGATCGCCAAGCTGCTGGCCAGCAACGCCAGAAACGAGCCGCTGGCCGCGCTCACCCCGCGCGAGCGCGAGGTGCTGGAGGCCATGGCCGAGGGGCGGTCCAACGCGGGGATCTCCCAGCGGCTCTACCTCAGCGAGAGCGCCGTGGCCAAGCACACGGCCTCCATCTTCGCCAAGCTCGGCCTGGCCCCCTCCGACGACGACAACCGCCGCGTGCTGGCTGTGCTCACCTACCTCAACAGCCGCTAGCCACCTGCCCCGACTGCCGGTAGTTGTCGGTCGTACCGGCTATTTTCGTAGAGGCACGGCGCGACGAAGGGGTGGTAACAGGTGAAAATCCGGGTTAACCGCGATGTTCTGGCAGATGCGGTGGCGTGGGCTGCCCGAGCGCTGCCCAGCCGCCCTGTGACGCCCGTCCTGTCCGGACTGCTGCTGGAGGCCGGCGACGAGCTGAGCCTGTCGGCGTTCGACTACGACGTGTCCGCACGGGCCGACATCGACGCCGACGTGGCCGAGGAGGGGCGGGTGCTGATCCCCGGCCGGCTGCTGGCCGAGATCAGCCGGAGCCTGCCAGCCGAGGACGTGGAGATCGTCACGGAGGGGCCGGAGGCGGTGCTGACGTGCGGGAGCGCTGAGTTCGGCCTGATCACGATGCCGGTCGAGGACTTCCCGACCATGCCCACGATGCCGCCGAGCATCGGCGCCGTCGGCGGCGGCGTGTTCGCCTCCGCGGTCGGACAGGTCGCGCCCGCGGCCAGCCGCGACGACACGCTGCCCATGCTCACCGGCATCAGGTTCGACGTGGAGGGCGAGTCCGTGGCGATGGCGGCCACCGATCGCTACCGCATCGCCGCCCGTGACTTCGTCTGGCGCCCGGCCGAGCCCGGCCTCGCCGTCTCCGCCATGGTCCCGGCGCGGGTGCTGGTGGAGGTGGCCAAGTCGTTGCGCGGCGGCGAGGTGTCGGTCGCGATGGGCGACGGGGTGGCCGGGTTCGAGAGCGTGGGGCGCAGCACCACGGTGCGGCTGCTCGACGAGCAGTTCATCGACTACCGCGCCAGGCTGACCGCGGAGTGGTCGATCAGGGCAGACGTGGCGGTGACGCCGTTCGTCAACGCGATCAAGCGGGTGGCCCTGGTGGCCGAGCGCAACACCGCGATCCGGCTGTCCTTCAGCCAGGGGCAGGTGCTGATCCAGGCGGGCGGCGGCGACATCGGGCGCGGCGCCGAGGTGGTCCCGTGCGAGCTGCGCGGCGACGACATCCAGATAGCCTTCCAGTCACAGTTCCTGCTCGACGGGCTGACGGGCATCGAGAGCGAGCTGGCCAGGATCAACATGGAGTCGCCCACCCGGCCCGCGCTCATCCAGGACGTGCCGGGCGACGCCCAGCCCGCCTTCCGCTACCTGGTCATGTCTCTCCGCCAGAGCTGATCCGGTCGGCGACCAGCTTGAAGACGCTCTTGAACTCGGCGTAGGCGGGCTCGCCCACGGCCTGCGCGTGATCCGCCTCCATTTCGGCGATGATGGCGTCCGACCTGGCCATGTGATCGAGACCCCGCGGGGTGGGCACGACCAGCTTGGCCCGGCGGTCGGCCGGGTCCGGCCGGCGTTCCACGTAACCGAGCTCGACCAGCTCGTCCACCAGCGTGCCGATCACCTGCTTGTGCCGGCCCGACCGCGTCGCCAGGTCGGTGGCCCTGCTGCCGGCCTCGTCCAGATACGCCAGCACCGCCCCGTGTCGCGGGCCCAGCCCGGGATGCCCCTGCCTGGCCAGCTCGGCGAACAGCTCGCGCTGCAGCGCGAAAAGGGTCCGGCTGGCCAGGATGCCGAGATCGGGCGCCTCCTGCTTGCGCCGGCTTCTGCTCATCCGGCTGGTCAGGACTCCGTGAGGGCGATGAGGATGTGCTCCATGCAGGCGTGCCCGGCCCGCTCCGCCGCCGCCGCGTCACCGGCCGCGATGGCCCGGGCGATCGCGTCGTGCGGGATGTAGCTCTTGTTCAACGACGTCCCGGCCGCGGTGATGCTGGCCCGCAGTGCCGCCGAGAAGTCCTCGAACAGGTCGATGAGCACCAGGTTGTGGGTGGCGTGCGCGACGGCCATGTGGAAGGCCAGGTCGGCTTCGACGAAGAAGTCGGGGTCGTCCATCTCCCAGGCCCGCTCCCGCTCGGCCAGCGCCGCCTCGATGCGCTTGATGTCGTCGTCGGTACGCCGGGTGGCGGCCAGGCGGGCGGACTCCACCTCGAGCGCACGGCGTACTTCGAGGATCTCGAGCTGCTCGGCCTGCCGCAGCCGCCTGAGCATGGCCCCGGAGAGCTCGCTGGTCGCGCGGACGTAAGTGCCGTCCCCCTGACGGCACTCAAGCAGTCCGGCGTGCGTGAGCGCGCGTACGGCCTCGCGAACGGTGTTGCGACCCACTCCGAGTTGCTCCGCGAGCACCGTCTCAGTCGGGATCTTGCCGTTCATTCGCCACGACCCTGATGTGATCTGCTCCTTGAGCTGATCGATCACCTGGTCGACAAGCGAAGCCCGCTGCGCCGTACGCAGACTCACAGTCCGCCTCCTCCGGGGAAACCAATCATCCTATGAGTCAATGACTGGTAGACCCTAATTATTCCAGACTCGAAAAGCCAAATCTGGAGCCCCCGGAGGTTTCAGTTGTTAACTGTAGCGTTCACCGTCACCCCGGCCATGGCGGAGCGGACTCCGGCGGCTTCGAGGGCCTTTCGGTAGGCGGCTGCCTGCTGGGTCTTGGCCTCGATCCGGCCGTAGAGGTCGCCCAGCTCACGCCAGCAACGGGCGGCCTGCCGATCGGACCCGAACACCGGCCGGTCGAGCGTGTCGAGCAGCTCGTAGGCGGTGTGCAGGTGCGTGGTGGCGTCCTCGCCGCGGTCGAGTGCGACGATGGCCAGCACCAGGCGGGCCTCGGCGGACGTCGTGCCCAGGCGGTCGGAGGACAGCTCCACCGCCGCCTCGGCCAGCGCCGCCGAGCGCACCGGGTCGCCGGCCCGCAACCGCACCCGCGCGTGCACGGTCAGGCTCTCGCTGTGCTCGCGGGCCGTTGCCGGCAGGACCGCGAACGCCCGGGAGGCGGCCGCGACGAGCCGCTCGGCCTCGTCGATCGGTGCGGTGGCCAGCCTGGCCCAGTGCATGGCGGTCCGGGCGAGTTGGAGAGCGAGCCGCGTCGAGCGGCCTGCCATGATCGCGTCGTCAGCAAGGCGAACAGCCAGCGCCGAGTCCTCCCCGGCCGCGGCGGCGGCGCTCGCGTGCCACAACGCGTGAATCTCCCCGGAACGGTCCACAACCGGTGGGACGTCAGCGGTGTCCAGCACCCGCTTGACGTAGTCGAGCTCGGGAGAGTCGCCTTCCTGCTTGCCCCGCGCCTCGACGAGCGCGGCGGCCAGGTCGACGGCGACCTCACCCTGCGTGATCGACAGCCGCTCGGCCTGCTCCAGGGCGGAGGAGGCCAGGTCGCGTGCGCGCAGGCGGTCGCCCGCCCGCTGGTAGCAGCGGCTCAGCGCGATGGTGAGCGGCAGGTCGGCCAGGCGCTCGGGGTGCGCCGCCGCCTCCCTGCGCAGGCGCTCGAACGCCTCCACCGCCTGCCCGAGCCGGCCCTGGGCCTCCAGGGCGCGGGCCCTGCCGAACCGGGCGTGCGCGGTCAGCATGGCGTTTTCCTCGTCGGCCGCCTTCACGATCTCCGTGAACCGGTCGGCGGCGATCGCCGGGTCGCCGTGCTGGAGCTCAAGCTCCGCATGACGCAGCCCGAGCTCTGTGTCGATGCGCTGTCGCGGTTCGATTCCGTGCAGGAGGAACTCAGTCGTGCAACCAAGGCGTTCGGCCAAGAGCCGCGCGACAACAGGAGTCGGCGTGCGCTTGCCCGACTCTATGAGCGAGACATAACTGTCTGACAGGTCGGGTCCGGCCAGTTGGGCCTGGGACATCCGCCTGTTCAGCCGCAATCCACGGACGCGGTCACCGATGGTTCCCTGACTCGGCATCTCATCTCTCAAGGCGGGGAAGGGTCAACAACACGCAATGATTGCATGAAGTAGCCGAATCTGGTATCCCCGCGTGAAGAATTCCCCACGCGAAGATTAATCGTCCCCGTCGTCCTTGCCGGGGAAAAGCATCTGACAGACCTCAAGGTAGAGCGTCTCGGGGTACGGAATGTACTCGACGTTGGAGAGGGCCTGATCCTGACCGGCCGACTCCAGGATGAACTCACCGTAACCGAGCATGCGCCCAAGCAGAGATCTTTGGAAACTCATGTCGGTGACCTTGCCCAGGGGCATCATCGCGACCTTGCGCGTGATCAGCCCCGTGGTCAGCAACATTCGCTTGGACGTCACCACAAAGTAATCGACCGACCACTCCGCGACTTTCCAAACGAAACGGATCAGCAGCAGCAACCACAACCACCAGACGACGACGAGCGCCGTGCCGCCCGTCTCGCCTCCACCGAAGAACTTGCTGAGCAGCCCGGCGAGGATCAGGCCGCCGAAGACCTCGGCGACCGGACGCAGCAGGATGGCGGGATGCCGACGAACCATGATGACTTGCTGTTCGTGCGGGAGGAGGTAGCGGTTGACCGACGACGGGGCAGAGTCCCCGTGGGTCACAAGTCTCATGCGAGGTTGTTGACGAATTGGGCCAGAGAGTCGGCCGCGTTGAACATCGTGTCGAACGCCCCTCTCACCGCGTCAGCGGCATCGGCTGGTCGTGCGAGCAGGAAGTACGCCACAAATGCGATACCACCCCATGTGAGGACTTTTTTGACCTGCACTGTCGCCTCCGTGTACCCACTCCACCCGCCGTATACATTACCCACCCCTGTGCCGGGGTAAAGGTGGCTTTGGCGGGTTAGTTATGATCTTGGTTAGCCACGTTCGCTGGCCACCAGAGCCAGGACGTGAAGATGCTTGCGCGCGATGCGTTCGACGAGGCTCGGATGGGCGTAGCCGGTGACTTCCAGCGCGCCGTAGTGAGCAGCCTCGACACAGCGCGTTACCGTGGTCGAGGAGTGGACGCCGGCGAACTCGTCGCACAGCGCCGACTCCACCTCCGCGTACGGAGTCGGATCGGCCTCAATGTGATCGCTCACCACGACACCTCGGCACTGGGCATGTCGCTCATCGTGCTCCCCCACGCGCATGCGGAAGTTGCCTTCCCGGCTTTTCGTACCCACCCAACCACATTATGTAACGGAGTCGGGACTCTGCGTGACGGAAAACGGGACTTTTCAGACGACGCCGTAAAGGCGGTCTCCTGCGTCGCCGAGGCCGGGGACGATGTAACCGCTCTCATTGAGCCGCTCGTCGAGCGCCGCGGTCACCACGCGGATCGGCCTGCCCGAGTTGGCGAACACCTTGTCCATGTGGGCCAGCCCCTCTGGAGCGGCCAGCAGGCAGATGGCCGTGACGTCCACGGCCCCCCGGTCGAACAGGTAGCTCACCGCCGCCGCCAGCGTGCCGCCGGTGGCCAGCATCGGGTCGACCACGAAGCACTGCCGCCCGGACAGGTCCTCCGGCAGGCGTGTGGCGTATGTCTCAGCCTGCAGCGTGTTCTCGTCCCGGATCATGCCGAGGAAGCCGACCTCGGCCGTGGGCAGCAGCCTGGTCATGCCGTCGAGCATGCCGAGCCCCGCCCGCAGGATGGGCACGACCAGCGGGTGCGGCTTGGCCAGCCGCACTCCGTGGGCGGGAGCGACGGGCGTCTCGACGGTGACGTCGGTGACCCGCACGTCGCGGGTGGCCTCGTACGCCAGCAGCGTCACCAACTCGTCCGCGAGCCTGCGGAAGGTGGGGGAGTCGGTACGGACATCGCGCAGTGTGGTCAGCTTGTGGGCCACGAGCGGATGGTCGACGACGAGGGTTTCCATAAGGGACAACGCTATCTTGTGGGGGACATGGACGTGCAGACCCCGCCGCCGGCGCCTCACGTCATTGGTTTTGATCACAATTTGGCCGGAGAGGCACACGCCTCGTGGCCGGTTCTGGAACTATTGGGTGCTGGTGATATCTGTCGTGTCAGAGGTCGGGTGGGGATGGCGATGACAGACGAAGAGGCTCTCGACTTCGCCATCGTGGTCTATCGCGAGGACGACTGCTGGGATGCGGCGCTGCTTCCTGTCGCGCTCACGTCCGACCTGCAGGGGCTCATCCATGCCCTGCGCCAGCAGCCGAGTCAGAGCGGCACGATTGGGCTGGTCGCCGTGGGCGATGAGTTCTTCGTGGCACTGCGGGTCCTGGGCGATCGGGTGGACGTCTTCCTGTCCGACATCGCCGCCTCCTGGGACTTCCCGCTCGCGCGGCAGGTCCTCCACTACCTCGACGTTCCGGTTCCCGACGAGGAGGAGCTCGACGAGATCCTCCAGGACGAGGAGACCGTGCTCCCAGCCGGAGATCTGTCCATCTTCGCAGATCTCGGGTTGGATGAGATGGAGCTGGGCATCCTTTCCGGCGACATCGATCTCCTGCCCGAGGACGTGTTGTCCAGCATCGCCGCGCGGCTCGGCTTCTCCGAGCCGTTCGAACGTGCCATTGAATCGGTCTTCGGCTGACCCCCTGGAGCGCGGACATGGCGTCCAACACCTTCACTGCGGCTTTTGTCAGGACCTCTGATGGTTGGAGCGGCGCCGAGGTCGATCTGGGCGGTGCCGAGATCGTGGACGACTTGGGCGACGCGGTCACGGAGGCCCTGAGCCTGTCGGGCGATGAGCTGGCCCTGCTCTGTGTCGAGGTCGAGGACGAGTGGTTCGCCATCGCCCGCTATCGGGGCGTGGAAGAGCCGCGCGTGTTCCTCTCCGACGCGCACGCCATCCTGTCCGACAGCCTGGGCGAGCTGTTCGCCGAGTTCGCCGGGGTGGCGCCGGACAAGGAGAGCAACGGGCTGGGCGTGCGCCCGGCCGGGGACTTCGACCTGCTCAGCGATCTGGGGGTGAGCTCGGAGGAGCTGCTGGAGCTGAGCATGGAGGAGGGCCTGCTGCCCGCCGACATCCTGTCGGTGATCGCCGAGCGGCTGTCGTTCGCGGACGAGCTCGACCGGCTGCGGTGACCGGCCGGGAGCGGGTCGCGCGGTGATCCACGAGGTCGTGCGGTGACCCATGAGGAGGCCATGCGCCTGGCCCTGGCGGAGGCCGTCGCGGCGGGCGAGAGGGGCGAGATCCCCGTGGGCGCGGTGGTGCTCGACCCGCTCGGTGACGTGCTGGCCGCGGCGGGCAACGACCGCGAGTCAACCGCCGACCCGACCGCCCACGCCGAGGTGCTGGCGCTGCGGCGGGCGGCCGCGCGGCGCGGGCAGTGGCGGCTGAGCGGGTGCACGCTGGTGGTGACGCTGGAGCCGTGCACGATGTGCGCGGGTGCCGCGGTGCTGGCCAGGGTGGAGCGTGTGGTGTACGGCGCCGTGGACGAGAAGGGCGGGGCCGTGGGGTCGTTGTGGGACGTCGTACGGGATCGGCGGCTCAACCATCGGCCCGAGGTCGTCATGGGAGTGCTCGCCGAAGAGTGCGCGGGCGTACTAAAGCGGTTCTTCGCCACTCGGCGGATCCGGTAAGCTCATTCGCGGTGGTGTCGCCTAGTGGCCGAGGGCGCACGCCTCGAAAGCGTGTGATGGGGCAACTCATCCGTGGGTTCAAATCCCACCACCACCGCCATCCGCCAAAGGGGCCCTCTGAGGGCCCCTTTCGCGTGTCGCGGGTCAGCCCAGGGTTCTGTGGCGGATCCGCCGCCGGGCCAGCGGATCACGCCGAGGTTGTCGTTCCCGGGCGGGCGACTCCTCTTCGCCGTCTCAGTTGGGCAGCTCCAGGACCCTGGCGTGCAGGATCGAGCGTTGCTGCAGGGCCGCGCGCAACGCGCGGTGCAGGCCGTCCTCCAGATAGAGCTCGCCCTGCCACTGCACCACGTGCGGGAAGAGATCCCCGTAGAACGTGGAGTCCGCGGCGAGCAGGGAGTGCAGGTCCAGCATGGCCTTCGTGGTGATCAACGAGTCGAGCCGGACCTGCCGTGGCGGGATCTGCGCCCACTCTCGGTGCGTCAGACCGTGGTCGGGATAAGGACGTCCGTCGCCGACAAGCTTGAAGATCACCCACCCGATTTTAGGAGAGAATCCGATTCCTTGCGCTGTTACGACGCGTCGACGCAGCTCAGACAGTCGCGCGATGCCGCCGGAATGAGGTCAGATATCGCCGGAGAAGGTGTCGCACCGCTGGGGGTCGCCGCTGCCGTACCCGATGCTGAGCCACCGCTCCCGCTGCTCCGACGTGCCGTGCGTGAAGCTGTCGGGAGTGACGCGGCCCCGGGTGCGCCGCTGGATGGTGTCGTCTCCGACCGCCGCGGCGGCGCTCAACGCCTGGTCGATGTCGTCCTTGGTGAACGGCTCCTGGTAGAAGCCGGTCTTGACCGCGTTGTGCGCCCAGACCCCGGCGTAGCAGTCGGCCTGGAGTTCGAGGCGCACCGACGAGCCGGTGGCGCCCGGCCTGTTGCCGCCGATTTTCTCCATGGTGCCGAGCTGGTTCTGGATGTGGTGGCCGTACTCGTGGGCGATCACGTACGCCTGGGCGAACGGCCCGACCTTGGCGCCGAAGTCGCGCTGCAACGTGTTGAAGAAGGTCAGGTCCAGATAGACCTTCTGGTCGGCGGGGCAGTAGAACGGGCCGGCGGCGGAGTCGGCGAAGCCGCAGCCGCTGTTGACCGCCTGGGAGAACAGCACGGTTTTGGCCGGCGTGTAGGTCCTGTCGCCGTTCTGCTCGAATGCCTGGCGCCAGTAGGACTGGATGCTGTTGACGGTGCCGACGACGCGGCAGTCCTCCGACTGGTCGGCGTCGGCACCGGTGCGGCAGCGTGCGGCGAGGTTGCCGCCCGGGGAGGGCGCCGGTGGCGGGCTCGGTTGCCGTCCGCCGCCCTGCTCCCCGGTGAACGGCGTGGGGATGAGCCCGAACAGGAACAGGGTGGCCACCGCCAGAAGCACCATCAAGCACCCGCCGCCCCGTCCGCCGATGGGCAGCATGCAGCCGCCGCCCGGCATCGGGCCGCCGCCGCGTGGTTGCGAACCTCCGGCCCGTACGTCCTCCACCTGCGACGGGTCGAGTGGCGCGTCGTCGTCGAACTGCATCCGGTCCCCCCCGACGCAGTTCTCCCCTGTAGCTGGTTGATTACTCAATGTGGCAGAAGGTGTGTATATAAATACCTTTTTGGAGATATGTTGGCTAATCTGCCCGTATGACGGTTGGACTGATCGGCATCGCGCTGGTGTCGCTGGGCATGGTCCTCACCCCCGGGCCGAACATGATCTATTTAATCTCGCGCTCGGTCACGCAGGGCCGCCGCTCCGGGCTGATCTCCCTCACGGGCGTCTTCCTGGGTTTCACCACCTACCTGACCGCGACCTGCCTCGGGCTGACGGCCGTCTTCGCGTACGTGCCGGCCGCGTACACCGGGCTCAAGCTGGCCGGTGCCGCATATTTGCTCTGGCTGGCCTGGAACGCCGTCAAGCCCGGCGGCGCGTCGGCCTTCCAGCCCCGCGAGCTCCCGGTGGAGGGGCCCGGCAAGCTCTTCTCCATGGGTCTGCTGACCTGCCTGCTGAATCCCAAGATCGCCATCCTGTACCTGTCGCTGCTCCCGCAGTTCATCGATCCGTCGATGGGCCACGTACTGCTGCAGAGCCTCGCGCTCGGCTCCGTCCAAATCGCCGTCGGCACGCTGGTCAACGCCCTGATCGTGATCACGGCCGGCAGCCTGGCGGCCTTCCTGGCCCGACGCCCCGGCTGGGTGCGCATCCAGCGGTACGTCACGGGCACGATCCTCGGCAGCTTCGCCGTCATCATGGCCACTGACCGATCCAAGGCCATCGTGACCCCCTGACAGTTGGGGGCCGGGGTCAGCTCAGCCGGGCGGCCGCGTAGGCGGTCATGTGAGCACCATCATGCTCGGCGTCAGGGATGTCGACCGCGCCAGGAAGTTCTATGGCGAGGGGCTGGGCTGCGAGATCGAGCAGGACCACCCCGGTTTGGTGAAGTGCGGCCTGGGCGAGGGGTCCCCTTCGCTGGCGTTCTACGAGTGTGCGACGGGCGTGCGGCGCTGCACCAGCCGCAGGCCCGTCTCCACCAGGAGCCAGCCGAGGCGGGTGCGCCAGGCTTCGCGGGCACGGGGCGGGCTCAGAGCGCGGGCCAGACGGCGGCGTCGCGCCTCGGCACGTAGTTCGCGGGCGCGTGCCCGCTCGACGTACAGGTACGCGTCGGGATACATCATCTTCTCTTCCTCAGGGGTCGTCAGGTGCGGAACGGGAAGCCGTACGTGTTGACGGCGACGTTCTCGCGGCCGTCCGTCTCGCCCGCCTCGCGGGCCGCGTTGCCGCGCTCCCGCCACTTGCCCAGAAGTTCGTTGAGCTCGTCGCGGAGCTCGCCGAGCTCCCCGGCCGTCAGGGACAGCAGATAGCCGGAGCTGAAGGCCACGTTGCGCCACTCGTCACCCCAGGCGGGCTTGGCGTCGAGGTAGCTCTCGTACATTTCGGTGCGCTGGCGGGCGTACTCGCGCGATACCGCGGTGTGCACGGCCGTGCGCTCGGGGGCGTCACGCCAGTCCTGGTCTCTGGTGCTGATCACGGTGGAGGTGGCCTGCCACCAGCGCTCCCTCGCGTCTCCCCGGGTGGGGGCCTCCTCGATGATGCCGTGCGCGGCCAGCTTGCGCAGGTGGTAGCTGACCAGGGAAACCGCCTCGTCCACCTGGTCGGCCAACTGCGAGGCCGTGGCCGTGCCCGCCACATAGAGGGCGGTGTAGAGCTTGATGCGCAGCGGGTGGCCCAGCGCCTTGAGGGTGTCGATGTCGGTGACGTGATGGGTCTTTTCCGGCGGCTGCATACCGACCACCCTAGATGCGAAAGAAAGTTTGCGCAATATTATTTGCGCAAACTTCCCTTCGCATCTGGCTCGGGTGGCATCACGTGGCTCATACCGACTGAGAAAAGCCCGGGCTGGCAGCACCGGTTCGTCGTTCTCTCAATGCTGAAGGAGGCTCTCCGCTCGACTGCGTCATCGCGAGGTACCCGTCGCCGTCCTGGAGCCCCAGATGCGGCATCGCCGCCCACACTTCGCCGTTCTGAACAAGGCACCGCACCACGGCTAGAAACGTGCGGACCTGATCGTCACGCATCCGATCCTGCGCCACCTCGACAGCCGGGCGGGCGCAGGTGGGCGCCACTCGTCCGCGCCCTCAAGCGTCACCTTCCGGGCCCTAACGCCCTGGTGCCTGGCACATTGCATGGCGCCGCCTGCCGCTTGGCTCGCGCGGAGTGGGGACCTTGAGCGCGCCCAGGTCGGATCCGGCGGCCACGTAGGTATCCGCCCGTTCCTCGGCAGAGGTCGCCTTCCCCGTCAGTCGGGAGCTTTGACACAGCCTTGTCACGATCTCGGTAACTAAAGGTTGTCACGTACTCATGCTCTGTTATGGTCCCCACTTGCCCCAGATTGGGGTAATCCCTAACTCCTTGAGGAGGAGCATGAGCAACGCGAAGAAGGTGGCCGTCCTTACCGCCGCCGTGGCGACCGCTACCGTGCCCCTGCTGGCCCTTGCCTCCCCGGCGATGGCCGCACAGCCCGCCACGACCGCCCAGACCGTGCAGAACCAGCCGCTGGACTGGCTCTCCCTCGACGCGCTCAGCGGCTCGAAGCTGATCCAGCGTGTCAAGGACCTGGGGGGCAAGGGCTACGTCCCCGCGGCACTGAACGTGACGAACGCGGCCAACCCGCAGTACATGACCGTGTGGATCAAGGACGCCGCCCGCAAGGTGAACGTCCTGCAGGGCCTGTCGGTCATGGACCTGCCCAAGCGCATCCAGGAGCAGGCGGCGGCGGGCTTCCAGCCCAAGCTGATCTCCGGCACCGGTTCCGGCCCGGGCGCGGTCTTCGGCGTGGTCTTCGAGAAGACCACGCAACTGGCCAAGTCCCAGCTGAGCATGAGCAAGGAGACCTTCACGAAGGTCAACACCGAGCTCGCCGGCGCCGGTTACAGCCTCTCGTCGCTGGACGTGTACGGCACGGTCGAGAAGCCTCTCTACGCGGCCGTCTGGGTGGCCGGCGGCGTCGCGGGCACCGTCCAGGTGACGCTGGGCCAGACCGTGCAGGAGCGCGGCAAGGAACTGCTGGACAAGGCGAAGCTGGGCCTGCGCCCGGTTCTCATGGCCGTCGAGCCCGGCAAGCTCTACACCACTGTGTGGGCCAAGGGCAGCTCGACCGGCCTGAAGGAGTACCTGAACCTGTCCAAGCTGACCTACACGGTCAAGGCGGCCCAGATGAAGGCGCTCGGTTACACGCCGCAGATCCTGAGCTCCGAGGACGGCGTCATCGCGTCGATCTGGAGCAAGAGCTAGGAAACCGGCCGAGCTCCGTTACGCCGCGGCCCGCGGTCGTGGGCTGAGTCCGGCACAGGAACAGTGTGCCGGACTCAGCTCAACGATAGTGCAGGTCAGCGGCGACTTCGCCGTACCATCGGACCCGGCCGCAGAGCGCCTCGGCCCAGTGCGTCAAACGCAATCGATGCACTGCAGCCGATGTGCCGCTCTTGGGACCCGGTCATGGCAGGTGCGGGCGCCACGAAGCTGCCAGCCGCTCCTGCAGCTCCGCTGCACTGCGGGGACAGCCGGGCCCTACGATCCCGCTGTGCTCAACTCGCCGCCCTTCGCCCTCCTCAACGACCTGCTCGGCTGCCGCACCGACGATCCACGGCTGATCGAGTTACACCGGACCCATGGTCTCCGCCCGCCACCGATGTTCCCCGACAGGGACGGCTGGGACGGCATGGGCGTACCCGAGCAGGGATGGTCGCTCGGTTACCAGGCCACCGTGCGGGTCCCCGGCTGCTACCCCTCCCCCCGGGTGCGCGGCCGCGGCCCGGTGATCGGCTACGTCACCAAGGTCTACATCGAGGAGTGCTACCCAGGGACGGTGCGGGACGGCCTCACGGTCGCGCTGCCCGAGCCGGAGGCGCGCGCACGGGCGCTGGAGAGCAAGGTCGCGGAGTACGGGAACGTGGTCCACGTACTGCATCGTGACGACCGGAGCACGTTCGAGGTGCGGTACTACGACGACGGCCGTTTCATCTGGTATCTGCTGACTCTCAACGAATGCGACGCAGACGACCCGGAACTCCTGAGGGTGGCGACGCCGGCCGCCCGCGCGATTCCGGCCTGGCCGGCCCCTGACGCCGACGAACAATTCCCGGCGGCCCTGCGGGCACTGCACGCCCACCAGTACGCCGCCGGGCTCGGTGAACTCAACTTCGAGGTGTTCGACCACTTCGATCCGGAGGCGGTCGGGTCCGCGACAGACGATGACGACGCCAACCGGGAGTTCCGCGTGTTCGGGATGGACGGCAGCGGCGGGCTGGTCGCCTTCTGGCTGGTCCATGAGGGGCTTCCGGTCGAGCGGCAACCGGTGGTCCTGTTCGAGAGCGAAGGCTACATCGGTCCGGTGGCCAAGGACCTGTGCGACTTGCTCTACCTGCTCGCCGCCGGCCTCGGTCCCTTCGAGGCCGTCATGTCGGGAGTGCCCGACGAGGACGCCGCGCCCCAACTCGAGATCATCCGCATCGCCGAGACGCAACTCGAACGACGCGAAGGCAGAACCCCCGAAGCGATCCGCGAAGACGCGGAGAACGAATACGCCGACATCAGGGACCGCGTCGATTTCCTGAACCGATGAACACCGCTCAAGGACTTGAGACGTCGGGTCGGTCAAGGCGCGCCGATGGCGCCGGATCCGCAGCCTGGGGTTGCGGTCGAAACCCAGGCAGGACGCCATGGCGCGAGATTTTCGGGCACGTCGGTTGAGCGTTCCATCGCCGCAGCCGAGCGATCAAGGTCGCTTTCCTGGGCTTTTGTGTCATGTTTCACGACGCCCAAGGGAGTCGAGCTGCGCCGGGGGCCGCCACACCGTCGGCCCCCGGCCCAGCTCATCGCACTGCTCCGAAAGCGCCAAGAGGAACAGCAGACAGGACACACCGAGGCACGCCAACTGCAGAAAGACCGCGACCGATCGCGCTGCACGAATCACAGACGACTTGCCGGCGGACTACGGGCAGGTGCGAGCCGCCGCGAGGGGTGGCCGCATGACGAGCCAGTGACAACGGGATCTGCAGACCGTGGCCAAGCAGGTCGGCGGTCCGGTCTCATCGGGGAGGCAGGAGGCCCTCGAAACGCAAACTGAGAGCCGAACTGAGGCTGGTCACGACAAAGGGGCCGACTTGGATGGGGTCGGCCCCTTTGTCATTTCTGCCTCAACCAGGCGCGGAGGATAGGGGATTTGAACCCCTGATAGGTTGCCCTATACACGCTTTCCAAGCGTGCGCCCTCGGCCACTAGGCGAATCCTCCGCCGACGAGCTTACCGGACTTCCGGGAGTGTGCGGACCACGTTTTCCGCGAGGTTTCCGGGGGTGGAGCGAGCACTGCCGGGTCCGGCTAGACTGTGCAGGGACCCCTCGCGCGGCGTCATCCTGTGAACCTCCCCAGGGCCGGAAGGCAGCAAGGATAAGCGGGCTCTGGCGGGTGTGCGGGGGGTCTCTTCGTTGGGAGCCCCCTCGCAGGCGGGATGGTCGCATGAGCCTTGCGCTTTACCGCAGGTACCGGCCCGGGACCTTCGCCGAGGTCAAGGGACAGGAACACGTCACTGACCCGTTGCGGCAGGCGTTGCGCACGGGCCGCATCAACCATGCCTACCTGTTCAGTGGCCCCAGGGGTTGTGGAAAGACCTCCAGCGCCCGCATCCTGGCGCGCTCCCTCAACTGCGAGCAGGGCCCGACGCCCGACCCCTGTGGCGTCTGCGAGTCGTGTGTCGCGCTGGCCCCGACCGGTCCCGGCCACCTCGATGTGATCGAGATCGACGCCGCCTCGCACGGTGGTGTGGACGACGCCCGAGACCTGCGCGAACGCGCCTTCTTCGCCCCCGTCTCCGCGCGCTACAAGATCTACATCATCGACGAGGCGCACATGGTGACCCGCGAGGGGTTCAACGCGCTGCTCAAGCTCGTCGAGGAGCCCCCGCCGCACCTGAAGTTCATCTTCGCGACGACCGAGCCGGAAAAGGTCATCGGCACCATCAAGTCGCGTACGCACCACTACCCGTTCAGGCTGATGCCGCCCGCCACGCTCAAGGCGCTGCTGGAGGAGATCCTCACTTCGGAGAGCGTGCCCTTCGAGCCGAATGCCCTCCCCCTGGTCGTACGCGCCGGGGCCGGCTCCGCCCGTGACTCCCTCTCCATCCTCGACCAGCTCCTCGCGGGAGCCGAGGACGACGGCATCACCTACGCCAAGGCCGTCTCCCTGCTCGGCTACACCGATGGCGACCTGCTGGACGAGGTCGTCAACGCGTTCGCGGCCAGAGACGGCGGCCAGGTCTTCCACGCGGTCAACCGGGTCATCGAGGGCGGCCACGACCCCCGCCGATTCGCCTCCGACCTGCTCGAACGCTTCCGTGACCTGGTGATCCTGGCCAACGTTCCCGAGGCGGCGTCCAGCGGCCTGCTCGACCGCCCGGCCGACGAGCTGGAGCGCCTCGTCCAGCAGGCGGCCTCGATGGGCCCCGCCGAGCTCACCCGGGCGGCCGAGGTCTTCAACGCCGGTCTCACCGAGATGCGCGGCGCCACCTCGCCGCGCCTGCTCCTGGAGCTGATGTGCGCCCGGGTGCTGCTCCCAGGCGCCTCGCAGGGCGAGGACGCCCTGCTGGCCCGCCTCGAACGCCTCGAACGCGGTGGCGCCGTCGCCCAGATGGCCGCCCGCGCCGCCGCGCCCGCTCCGGCCGCCGCCCCCTCCGCCGTGTCTCCGGTCGTGACGCCTCGTCCCGGCATGGCGAGCGGCCCGTCCCGCCCTGGCTCTCCGGCCGAAGCGGCCGCCGGTGGGTCAGCGTCGGGATCCACCGGCGCGGCCGTCGCCACGCCGTCCACGGACGACTGGCCCGAACCGGCCCGCCCCGGCTCCCCGCCGCCCTCGCCCTCCACGTCCACGGGCGCTCCTCAGGAAGGAGGCGGCACGCAGCCCGCTCCCCAGGCGCCTTCCAGCGCGGGCGGCGCCCAGGACTCAACGGGGGCTCCAGTAGCTGGCGGGGCGGGGGCCATGCAGTCGCAGTGGCCCGCCGTGCTGGCCGCGCTCAAGCAGCGCAGCATCGTGGTGTGGGCCAACGTGAGCACCAACGCCCAGGTGGTGGGCGTGGAAGGCAAACTGGTCACGCTCGGCTTCACCCAGGTCGGCGCGATGAAGAACTTCACGGGCGGCGGCAAGGACGCCGTGGTGGCCGCCGCGCTCGGCGACGTGCTCGGCGGCACGTGGCGGGTCGAGGCGGTCGTCGGCGGCTCCCCGGCTCCGGCCTCGCAAGCCTCCCGAGGCCCCGCACGCTCCCACAGCACCCCACAGGGGGGCCAGGCGGCGGCCGGTCCCGCGGCGGCGGGCCACGGCCAGGGACCGACCGGCCCTCAGGGCTCGACCAGCCCCCAAGGAACGGCAGGCGCACAGCAGCCCACGTCGGCCCCTCAGGGACGCACCTCTTCACACGGCACATCCCACGACGACGGCCAGGACGCTCAGGACCCCGGCCAACCCCCTGGATCCCAGACCACCGACGAGTCCTGGCCGGCCGCCCCCGACGACCTCCACCCAGGCTCCCCGCCCACCCCGGACCCCACGCACACGGTGAGCGCCGTCCAGCAAACCGGCGGTTCCGCGGCCGGTTCGCCGGCGGCCCCAGCGGCGGGAGGTTCGGGGGGTTCACCGGTGGGCGGGGGGTCCGTGAGTTCGGGACTCGCCGCCGCTCGATCCGCGGCCCAGGCCGCCGCACAGGCGGGTCCCCGCGTCCCGGCCGCCCGCAGTGGCACCACGGCCTGGCCGGACAAGGTCCCCGGCCGCGACAAGGGCCCCGATTCGGACGACGTCGACCCCTTGAACGACCAGGACGCCGACGTGGACTCGATCTCCGGCATGGCCCTGCTGGAGCGAGAACTAGGCGCCAAGGTAATCGGCGAAATCGACCACATGTAACCAGCCCCCGCCCCAGCCTTGTGCAGAGTCCTCGACGGTGCATGGTTCCCGGTGGTGTGGGGTTCCCGGTCGTGCACGCTTCCTCGGCGGTGCTCGCTTTCCGGTCGTGCATGCTTTCCGGTCGTGCATGCGGACGCCGTCCCAGGTGTGCTGGTCGGCGTCGGTCGTGGTGGTCAGGGGATGCCAACCAGGGGGGCAAGGTTGCGACGTCGCGGTCTCGACCTGCGCGGCCGAGGGCCGTTGAAGTGAGGGCCGGAAAGGGCGACGGCGGGGAGCGCGCCCTCCCGTGCTCTGCCGTAAAAAATGGTGGGGTTCGTAAAGGTTTTAGAGGTTTTAGATCAGACGCGCACGGGCGACGGCGGCTCGGGGGTCGGTGGGGGACAGGGCGGTGAGGCGTTCCAGGACCTCGTAGTCGTCGCGGCCGTTGAGGGTCTGTGCGTACGCCCACAAATCCTCCGGCGCCCCCCGCCGCAGCAAGCAGGCCCGGACCTGGGCCTCCAGCTCGTGGCGTTCCCGCCGGATCTCCGGGGACTCCGAGCGCACCAGCAGCGGCCCGGTGTACGCGCGGGCCAGCGACCGCGGGTCCCCCGCCGCCAGGTGACGGCGCAGCTCCAGGAAGTCGGCCTCGACCGGGCAGGTCAGCCGGTACGGCTTCGCCGCGATGGCGTCCCCGAGCTGCCCCCGCAGCCGATGGATCTCGGCCCGGATCGTCACCGGGTTGCCGTCGTCCCCGTACAGGTGGAACGTGAGCTGTTCGGCCGTCAGCCCGTGTGGGTGCAGGGCCAGGAGCGCGAGGATCTCGGCGTGCCGGGGTGAGAGGGGCCGGTCGGCGTCGCCGAAGGTGGCCGAGGGCGCGCCCACGCCGAGGAACGACAAGGTCAGGGTCGGGGCCGTGGTGGAGGGGGTGTGGCGCAGGAGGAAGCCGTCCGAGAAGGGTTCGAGCAGGGCCGCGGTGCCGTCCCTGAGGATCATGCGCCGGCCGGGGACGCGCTGCGGCTGCTCGCCGAGGTGGACGCGGCCGCCCAGGTCGCCCGCCGGGTCGCCGGAGATGACCCGCCCGGTGGCCGACAGCAGCACGCCGGGACCGCCGCGCAGGGAGTCGAAGCGGTGGCGCAGGCGCTCGTCGCGCTCGTGCATCCGCAGCGCGAGCTGGGTCTCCGCGAGCTTGGCGGTGGTGGCGACCAGTGCGACGGTGGCCGGGTGCAGGGTGTGGGCCCGGCCGCTGACGTCGACGCAGCCGATGATGCGGCCCGAGTCCGGGTCGGTGATCGGAGCGGCGCTGCACGACCAGAGGTGCAGCGCGCGCATGAGGTGCTCTTCGGAGTAGACGTGAACGGGACGGTTCGCGGCGAGGGCGGTGCCCATGCCGTTGGTGCCGACGCTGCGCTCGGCCCAGTGGTGCCCGGCGGCCAGACCGATCTGGTCGGCGCGGCGCACGCTCGCGGGGCAGCCTTCCCGCCACAACACGCATCCGTCACAATCTGTGACGATCATCACGTTACCGGTCTCCTTGGCCACACCGGACAGGGCCTGGGTGAGCAGCGGCAGCAGGGGCCGCAACGGATGAGTGGCGCGGATGTCCTTGAGCTGGGATCGGCCGTAGACCAACGGCGCGCTCTTGATCTCCGGATCGATTCCTGCCGCCAACGAACGCTGCCAGGAGGCTGTGATCAGCCGGCGGGGTGGCTCTGACCAGCTCCGACCGGTTGCGGCGGCTTCGTGCGCTTCGCGCAGCAGTCGGGAGTACGCGTCGAGGTGGGGGTAACTCATCGTCACTCCAAGTAGTCGCTAAGAGCATCCGTCGTGTCGGCGGCCCGCGCAACCGATTCGGGGGGATTGCAGAGGGTGTTTGAATGAGCGCAACCTGTGTGCAACGTTCGGATCGCTAGCGTGCTGGCTCAACACGTCGGCGTGGTGCGGCCGCTCCGTCCGACGTGATTGGCCGGGTCTCGGACACTGGAGGGGGGCCGAGACCCGGCCAGAAACAACCGCCGTCCGGACCTGTTGGTGAGGGATCGACGGCTGAGCCTGGTCTGAGCAGTGGGTCCCTTCTGAACGTCTGAGGGTCTGAGCGGCTGTGGGGGACGGACCTGAACAGGCGACGGGGCTGACCTGAACGGGCTGGTGGGGCTGACCTGAACGGATGACGGATTCGGTCCGTACGGCGGCGGACCGGGCCTGCACGAACACGGACCGGACTGAACGGCGGCTCAAGAACAGGCCACGTAACAGCAAAGACGACCGCCGGGGACGGCGACCGAGCCCCGGCCGCGACGACGGACGACAATGCGGTACACGCTCAGAACAGGGGCCCAAGGGCGAAACATGGGGACGCCCCAGTACATGACGCCGCCCAAACACCGTAGGCTCGTGGCAGTCAAGAACGCGGAGCCACGAGGAGCGCACGACGGTGAACCCAGGGGATGTCAACCTGCAGCAGCTGCTGGAGCAGGCTCAGCTCATGCAGCAGCAGCTTGTGAGCGCCCAGCAGGAGCTCAACGACGCGCAGATCGAGGGCTCCTCGGGCGGCGGCCTGGTCACGGCCGTCGTCAACGGCTCGGGCGAGTTGCTCGAGCTCAGGATCGACCCGAGCGTGATCGACGCCGGCGACGCACAGGACACCGCCGAGACGATCGCCGACCTGGTGATCGCGGCTGTCCGCGACGCCGTGCGCGCGGCCGCCGACCTGCAGCAGGAAAAACTCGGCCCGCTGGCTCAGGGATTGGGTGGCGGCGGCCTCGGACAGTTGCCAGGGTTCTAGGCATGTACGAAGGGGTCGTCCAAAACCTGATCGACGAGCTGGGCCTGCTACCCGGCGTCGGTCCCAAGAGCGCGCAGCGGATCGCGTTCCACCTGCTCGCGGCCGATCCTGCGGACGTCAAGCGGCTGGCCCACGCGCTGCTTGAGGTCAAGGAGAAGGTCCGCTTCTGCCGGGTGTGCGGCAACGTGGCCTCCGAGGAGGAGTGCCGCATCTGCCGCGACCCGCGCCGCGACACGCATGTGATCTGTGTCGTGGAGGAGTCCAAGGACGTCGTGGCGATCGAGAGGACGCGCGAGTTCCGCGGCACCTATCACGTGCTCGGCGGCGCGATCAGCCCGATCGACGGCGTCGGGCCCGACGACCTGCGCATTCGGGAGCTCATGACGCGCCTGGCCGACGGCCGGGTCACCGAGCTCATCCTCGCCACCGACCCCAACCTCGAAGGCGAGGCGACGGCGACCTACCTTGCCCGTCTGGTCAAGCCGATGGGTGTGAAAGTGACACGACTGGCCAGCGGTCTGCCTGTGGGCGGTGACCTCGAATACGCCGACGAGGTGACCTTGGGCCGCGCGTTCGAAGGACGGAGGCTGCTGGATGTCTGACCAGTGGAGCGCGCTGGCGGAAGAGATCTCCGGGCACGCGCAAGACTACGTGGACGGCCTGACCAGGGTCGCGGGCGGCGAGGGCGGCGACGCCATCTGGTCGCTCCTGCTGGTGGAGGTCGCCCAGGTGAGCCTGGCCGGTGCCAAGCTCGGTGCGAACCAGGACGTGATCCTGGCCGGAAACAACGAGCCGCCCATGAGTGAGGACCCGGACATCGACGGCGTGCGCACCGCCCTGGCCGAGCGGCTGGAGGCGGTCGACGACTACGCCGAGGTGTTCGACCCCTACAAGGACACCGGCGTCACGCCCTACCGGCTGTCGGACGACCTGACCGCGGTCGCCGCCGACCTCATCCACGGGCTGCGTCACTACCACGCGGGCCGTCCGTACGAGGCGCTGTGGTGGTGGCAATACTCCTACTTCAACACCTGGGGCAATCACGCCGGCGCCGCGATGCGCGCGTTGCAGGCCCTGGCCGCCCACTCGCGGCTCGACGTGGCAGAGGAGACCACCACCGTCTGACCAGTTCCACATACTGGTACAAACCATCAGGCCCATGAGAGGCCCCCGATAGACTTACAGCTCATAGTCCAGACCGGGAGACTCTCGTGGCGCTCGTTGTGCAAAAGTACGGTGGTTCGTCCGTCGCCGACGCGTCCTGCATCAAGCGGGTCGCGCAGCGGATCGTCGCGACGAAAAAAGCCGGCAACGACGTGGTCGTGATCGTCTCCGCCATGGGCGACACGACGGACGAGCTGCTCGACTTGGCCGAGCAGGTGTCGCCGCTGCCTCCGGGCCGCGAGCTCGACATGCTGCTGACCTCGGGCGAGCGCATCTCGATGGCCCTGTTGGCGATGGCCATCGCCAACCTGGGCCACGAGGCCCGCTCGTTCACCGGATCACAGGCAGGTGTGATCACCAACTCGACGCACGGCAAGGCGCGCATCATCGACGTGACGCCCAGCCGCATCCGCGAGGCGATCGACCAGGCCCACATCGCGATCGTGGCCGGGTTCCAGGGCGTCTCGCAGGACACGAAGGACATCACCACACTGGGCCGGGGCGGCTCCGACACAACGGCGGTGGCGCTCGCGGCGGCCCTGGAGGCCGACGTCTGCGAGATCTACACCGACGTGGACGGCATCTTCACCGCCGACCCGCGCATCGTGACCGCGGCCCGTAAGATCCCCAGGATCTCCTATGACGAGATGATGGAGATGGCGGCCTGCGGCTCCAAGATCCTGCATCTGCGGTGCGTCGAATACGCGCGCCGGTTCGACCTGCCGATTCACGTGCGCAGTTCGTTCAGCACCAAGGAAGGCACATGGGTCGTCTCCGACCCTTACAGCGAAGGAACCGAGATGGAGCAGCCGATCATCTCCGGCGTCGCGCACGACCGGAGCGAGGCCAAGATCACTGTTGTCGGGGTGCCCGACAAGGTCGGCGAGGCTGCCTCGATCTTCAAAACGCTGGCCGACGCCGAGATCAACATCGACATGATCGTGCAGAACGTGTCGGCCGCGGCCACCGGCCGCACCGACATCTCCTTCACGCTGCCCACGGCTGACAGCCCGACCGCGCTGGCGGCGCTGAAGAAGATCCAGGGCGACATCGCCTACGAGTCGTTGCTCTTCGACGACCAGATCGGGAAGGTGTCGCTGGTCGGCGCGGGCATGCGCTCGCACCCCGGCGTCACGGCGACGTTCTTCGCGGCTCTCGCCGACGCGGGGGTCAACATCGAGATGATCTCCACCTCGGAGATCCGCATCTCAGTGGTCGTCGGGCAGGACGGCGTCGACGCGGCCGTGGCGGCCGCCCACCGCGCCTTCGATCTCGACGCCGACCAGGTCGAAGCCGTGGTTTATGGAGGTTCCGGACGATGAGCAGGCCCAGTCTCGCCCTGATCGGCGCCACCGGCGCCGTCGGCACCGTCATGCGGGACATCGTCTCGACGCGCGAGGACATCTGGGGCGAGATCCGTCTCGTCGCCTCCCAGCGCTCGGCGGGCAAGGTCCTCAAGGTGCGCGGCCAGGACGTCGTGGTGCAGGCTCTCGCGCCCGAGGTGTTCGACGGCATCGATGTGGCCATCTTCGACGTGCCCGACGAGGTGTCGGCCGTCTGGGTGCCGATCGCGGCCGAGCGCGGCGCGATCGTGATCGACAAGTCCGGCACGTTCCGGATGGAGCCCGACGTGCCGCTGGTCGTGCCCGAGGTCAACCCGCTCGACGCGCGCGACCGGCCGCGGGGCATCATCTCGACCCCCAACTGCACGACGCTGTCGATGATGGCGGCCATGGGCGCGCTGCACGCCGAGTTCACGCTGACGGAGCTGGTCGTGGCCTCCTACCAGGCGGTCTCGGGCGCCGGCGTGGCGGGCTCGGCGCGGCTCTACGACGAGGTCGAGGCTCTGGCGGGCGACCGTACGATCGCGCAGGCGGCCGGCGACGTGCGCAAGGTGCTGGCCAACAAGCTGCCCGAGGAGTCGCCGTTCCCCGCGCCCATCGCGTTCAACGTGGTGCCGTGGGCCGGCTCGCTCAAGGACGGCGGCTGGGCCTCCGAGGAGCTCAAGCTCCGCAACGAGTCGCGCAAGATCCTCGGCATCCCGGACCTGAAGGTCTCCGCGACCTGCGTCCGCGTGCCGGTGATCACGACGCACTCGCTGGCCGTGCACGCCCGGTTCGAGCGCGAGATCACGGTCGCCGACGCGCACCGCGTCCTGGAGGCGGCGCCGACGGTGGTCCTCGTGGACGACCCGGCCAACGGCGTGTTCCCGACGCCGCTGGACGTGGTGGGCACCGACCCGACCTACGTGGGCCGCGTGCGGCAGGCGATCGACTTCCCGAACACGCTCGATCTGTTCGTGTGCGGTGACAACCTGCGCAAGGGCGCGGCGCTCAACGCGGCGGAGATCGCCGAGCTGATCGCTGCCGAGTTCTGATGGCTTGAGCGGCAGCCGTCGCCGGTGTGGCGCCGTACGTCGGGTGCGGCGTCACATCACGTTGGCCGGGTGGCGCGGTCCGTGCCGGACATCGTGTGCGGCCGGGTTGTGCGGTCCGTGCCGGACATCGTGTGCGGCTGGTGGGGCGGGCCGCGCCGGGGCCGGTTCGGCGCCCTGGCGGCGGGCTCTGTCACCGGAAGAGGATGTCCCAGTGGTCGCTCTCGTCGGCGAACGTGGTGCCCGAGGCGGAGCGGTAGAGCGGGGAGCCGTCGCTGCGGGTCCCGACTCTGTCGTGATTTTTCTTGATATGCCGATCGATGCAGTCGTTGTGGCTGATGTCGAGCTTGTAGCCGTTGCCGTGGCTGAACTGGCCGGGCGCGTGCCCCGCCTCCGTGCCTCCGGTGACCATGATCGGACAACGGCTGGCCCGTTTCAACTCGATGGCCTGGATGATCGTGCCCGTGCGTACCGAGTCGAGCGAGGTGCAGTGGTGCATGTGCCGGCTCGCGCAGTTGCCGGTCGACGTCGTACGCAGTCCAGCGCTCCTCAGCCAGCCGGCCGCCGTGGTGTGGGACATGTGCATGGCGGCCCGCCTGGGCGTGACACGCGCCAGATCGACCTCAGGGCGCCGCTGAGCCATGGGCGGCCGCACCTTGGGCATGACCGCCACCCCGAGGTGAACGGGGCTTGTGGTGGATCTGGCGGCTCTCGTCCGCCTTGGGGGGTGGTGGCGGAAGCTCAGGTAAGGACGTTCGTCGATCACGTCGTCGTGCCAGGGCCTCGACGACCACGGCCGGGTCGGTCGCAGCCCGATGTCCTCCATGTTGTCCAGGGCCTGCTGGAGCGCCCAGAACGGTGCCGACTCCGGCTCCATGCCGTACGTCTCGTACATGGTCCAGGCGCCCTCCCGCATCGGCTCCGGCGCGTACTGCCAGCCGGGGAACCTGTCCAGGTGCAGGTCGCTCGGCGTCGGCTCCCCTTCGGGGCGGGTGTCGGCCGAAGCCGCCGAGGTCAGGGCAAATATGGTGATCTCTATGCCGAGCAGTGCGACCACGAAGGGGCGCACTGTTCCACGTATCCACATGTCGTTGCCTTTTCGCGGAAAATAGCCCTTCCGCCTGAAACGACAATCCCACCTTTCACAGGAGATAACTCATGCCGCAGGTGCAACTTTGCCTTGTGGCGGTGATCACCGTGCGGCTCCATGACCTAACGCGCGTCCACGACGTAAAGTGACGAACGTGTCCGAAGCCCGAAACCGCGGATCGGAGAGCACCCGAGAGGTCATCGTCGAGACGGCATTGCGACTGTTCAGGGAGCGCGGCTTCGACGCGACCACCATGCGCGCCATCGCCGCCGAGGCCGGGGTGTCAGTGGGCAACGCCTACTACTACTTCGAGAGCAAGGAGACCTTGATACAGGCGTACTACGACCGTGCGCAGGCCGAGCACGAGGCGGCCTGTCGAGACCTGCTGGCCACCGAGTCGTCGTTCGCGGCCCGGCTGGACGGGGTGCTGCGCGAGTGGGTACGCGTTTCCGAGCCATATCACGAGTTCGCCGTGAAGTTCTTCAAGCACGCGGCCGAGCCGACCAACCCGCTGAGCCCCTTCAGCGCCCAGTCGTCGCCCGCCCGCGAAGCCTCCATCGCCATATACCGCCAGGTCGTCGAGGGTTCGCGCGACCGCATGAACTCCGAGTTGCGGGAGGAGCTGCCCGAGCTGCTCTGGCTGTTGTCCATGGGCATCGTGCTGTTCTGGGTGCACGACACCTCGCCGGGCTGTGCCCGTACGTACCGGTTGATCGAGGTCACGGTGCCGCTGGTGGACCGTCTGGTCGGCTTGTCCCATCTGCCGGGGCTGCGGGGGATCACGAAGGACTTCATCGCGGCCGTTCACGAGCTACGTGCCTAGGGGACATACCGAGCGGTTGGTACGGTAGCGGGGCTTGCCGCGGAAGAGCTGGAGGCCGTGAATGACGCAGAACTGGGGCATGACCATCCCCTTCTACGACCGCTCGTTGTCGAGGTCGCAGGAGTTGATCGCGGAGTTGCCCGGCCTGGGCTACACCGACGCCTGGTCCGCCGAGGTCAACGGGGCCGACGGGTTCACCCCACTGGCCATGGCCACGCAGTGGGCGCCGGGGATCAGGCTGGGCAGCGCCATCGTGCCGGTCTCGACGCGCGGCCCGGGATTGCTGGCCATGTCCGCGGCCACGCTGGCCGACCTCGCGCCGGAGCGGTTCGTGCTGGGCATCGGCGCGTCCTCGCCGGCGATCGTCGAGCGGTGGAACGCCGGCACGTTCGACAAGCCGTACGCGCGCACCCGCGACACGCTGCGTTTCCTGAGGAAGGCGCTGGCCGGGGAGAAGGTCTCGGAGACCTACGAGACGTTCGAGATCAAGGGTTTCAAGCTGGAGCGGGCGCCCAAGATCCCGCCGAGGATCGTGCTGGCCGCGCTGCGTCCCCGGATGCTGCGCCTGGCCGCCGCGGAGGCAGACGGGGCCATCACCAACTGGCTCTCGCCCGAGGACGTCCGCCAGGTGCGCGCCGAGATCGGACCGGACACCGAGCTGATCGCCCGCCTGTTCGTCTGCGTGAGCGAGGACACCGACAAAGTTCGCGAGCTGGGCAGGTGGATGCTGGCCAGTTACCTGACCGTGCCCGTCTACGCCGCCTTCCACGACTGGCTGGGACGCGGCGAGGTGCTGCGGCCGATGCACGAGGCGTGGGCGGCCGGCGACCGCCCCGCGGCCCTCAAGGCCATCCCGGATGAGGTGGTGGACGCCCTGATCGTGCACGGCGACGCGGCCACCTGCCGGGCCAGGATTCAGCAGTACGTCGACAATGGGCTCGACACACCCGTCCTCGCACCCATCCCGGGCGGCGGGGTGCCCATCGATCAGGCCGTACGGGAGCTGGCGCCGCGAGCGTAGCCCCCGAGCAGAGGAAGGCGCGTATGGACGACTTTCTGAGTCTGGACGCGGTGGCGCAGGCGCGGGCGGTCAGAGACGGGCAGGTGTCGGCCCGCGAGCCGGCCGAGGCCGCGATCGCCGCCATCGAGGCCCGCGACGGCGAGCTGAACTCGGTCATCTTCCGCCGCTTCGAGCGGGCGCTGGCCGAGATCGACGACATCCCGGTGGACGCGCCCTTCCGCGGGGTGCCGATCCTGCTGAAGGATCTCGGGTGGCGGCAGGCGGGTGAGCCGTACAGCGCGGGCTCGAACGTCCGCGACGGGCTCGACGCCGCCGCGGCGGACGGTTACGGCGTCGAGCTGCTGCGCCAGGCCGGGTTCGTCATCCTGGGGCGGACGAACACCCCCGAGTTCGGCAGCACGATCACCACGGAGCCGCTGGCGTTCGGGCCGACGCGCAATCCGTACGATCCGGAGTACTCGGCGGGCGGGTCGAGTGGCGGCTCCGCGGCGGCGGTGGCGGCCGGGATGGTGGCGCTGGCCACCGCCAGCGACGGGGGCGGCTCGATCCGCATCCCGGCCTCCATGTGCGGCCTGGTGGGGCTCAAGCCGACGCGCGGCCGCGTGAGCATGGGGCCGGACCTGGGCGAGGGCTGGAGCGGGATGTCGGCCCCGGGGTTCATCAGCCGGACCGTACGCGACACGGCGGCGGCGCTCGACGTCGTGGCGGGCCTGCGGCCGGGCGATCCCTACGACGCTCCCGCGCTGCCGGGCCCGCTGGCCGCCGAGGTGGGAGCGGACCCGGGGCGGCTGCGGATCGGGTTCGTCACCGCGCACCCCCGGGGCGACGTGCCGGCGGTGCCCGTGGTGACCGAGGCCGTCACCAGGGCCGCCGCTCTGCTGGAGGCGCTCGGCCACGACGTGACGCCGGGCGGCCCTGCGGCGCTCGGCGAGTCCGGGTTTCCGGCGCGCTACGGCGCCGTCGTCGCCGCCAACCTCGCCGCGCAGGTCGACAGCCTGGGCGAGCTGCGCGGCCGGACCGTCGAGCCGGCGGAGCTCGAGCCGCGCAACGCCGCCATGGTGGCCGCGGCCCGCCGGCGCAGCGCCTCCGAGCACATTCTGGACATCCAGTGGCTCGACGGGTTCCGGCGCCGCCTGGCCGCGTGGTGGAGCGCGGGCCACGACCTGCTGCTGATGCCGTCGTTGGGGGTCGAACCGTTCCGGCTCGGCTGGATCCCGCCCGACGACCTCGGTGTGGCGTTCGGCAGGATCGCGCACGCCGTGTCCTTCACCTCGACGGTCAACGCCACCGGCCAGCCCGCCATCTCGCTGCCGCTGCACACCACCGAGGCGGGGCTGCCGGTCGGCGTGCAGCTCGTCGCCGCCTTCGGCAGGGAGGACCTGCTGGTCAGGGTGGCGGCGCAGGTCGAGCGCGCCAGGCCGTTCCAGCACCTGGCGATGGGCTGACCGCCGGGAACTCGTGACCCCGCCGACGCGTTATGTCGTGAGAGCCGGGGGTAAGGGGATCTCATGATGGCTAAGGCAGCACGGGCAGCGGCGGCGTGGCGCACCTATCGCGAGGTGACCAGGCCCGGATCGCCGGGCCTGATGACGAGGGTCAAGGCTGTCCCGCGCATGGTGGGTGCGGTCATGCGCGGCCAGTACTCGGGCCTGGGCAAGGGCCGGCTGGCCCTGCTCGGCCTCGGTGTGGTCTACATCCTGTCGCCGATCGACGTCGTACCGGACTTCCTGATGGTGATCGGCGTCGCCGATGACTTCGGCGTGTTCCTGTGGCTGCTGGGAACGCTGCTCGGCGAGAGCGGGCGCTACGTCGAGCACGAGCGCAAGATCATCCAGGGCAGCCTCGGGGACGCCTAGCCCGCGCCGGGCCTCCGCCGGGCCTCCGCCGGGCCGCGCCGGGGAGGCCCGCCTAGATCTCCTCCATCCGCAGCCAGGCGCGTGAGGGCAGCGGGTGGCCGAACAGGCGGGCCGCGTTGCCGTAGGCGACCCTGGCGATGTCGGCGGGCGGCAGCGTGCCGAGGTTGCGTGCCACGGACTGCTGGGTGTCCGGCCAGGTCGAGTCGGAGTGCGGATAGCCGCTCTCCTGCAGCACGTGGTCCAGCCCGACCGCCAGCCGCACCCCGGACAGGGCGTGGTCGTCGAGCGTGCCGAAGAAGAAGTTGCGGCGCAGCACCTCGCTGGGCTTGAGCCCGCCTTCCCAGGCGGCCTCGCCCGCCACCGGGTGGTCGAGAGCGTAGTCGGCGCGCTCGGCCAGCATCGGCAGCCAGCCCACGCCGCCCTCGACGATGAGGATGCGCAGCGCGGGGAAGCGCAGCGGCAGTCCCGACCAGAGCCAGTCGGCGCAGGCGAACATGGCGCTGGTCGGCATCAGCGTGGTGATCGCCTCGATGGGTGTGTCGGGTGAGGGCACGGGCGACCACGACGAGTCCCCCGCGTGGAGCGCGACGACGGTGCCGGTCTCCTCGCAGGCGGCGAAGAACGGGTCCCAGTGGCCAGAGTGGATCGACGGCAGCCGGAGCCGGGTCGGGAACTCCGGGAAGACGACGGCCTTGAAGCCCCGGGCCGCGTTGGCGCGGATCTCCTTGGCGGCGACGTCGGGATCGGGCAGCCACGGGAGCTGCAGGCCGATGACGCGCTCGGGATAGGTCCCCGCCCAGACGTCGATGTGCCAGTCGTTCCACGCCTTGACCAGGGCCAGACCCAGCTCCTGGTCGCGGGTCCTGGCGAACGGCATGCCGGACTGCCCGGCCAGCATGCCGGGGAAGCAGAGCGCGGCCCAGATGCCGGCCACGTCCATGTCGCGGACCCGGGCCTCGATGTCGTGGCAGCCGGGGCGCATGTGCTCGAACCTGATCGGCTCCAGCGTCCATTGCTCGCGCGGCAGCCCGGCGCCGACGTCGATGCCGGCGCACGGATAGGTGGCCCCGCCGTAGCGCCAGACCTGGTGACCGGCCTCCGTCTCCACGACCTTGGGCGCGACCTCGGCGTATTTCTCCGGCAGCCGGCCTTCGAAGAGGTCGGGGGGCTCGATCAGGTGATCGTCGGCGGAGATGATCACGTAGTCGCGCCGCCTCGGGTCAGGGTCGGGGAGCAGCGGCGTAGTCACGCGTGTAACCGTACGACGGCGGGATAACGTCGAACAAGCTGCGACGTATCCGTTGGGTATCCGAGATCTTCCAACCGGGGACCCCAGGCAGGGGTGGGCCGGGCCGCGAAACGCTTATGACTGCTCCTTCGAGACCGGTTCGGTCAGCAGGTGGCCGCGGAGTTCGGTGATGGTCGCGGGGGAGACGTTCAGGACGTCTGTGACGTATTTCTCGATCGAGCCGTGCCGAAGCGTGAGGTCGGTGAGGAAGAACCGCATGGCCTCGGCGGGCGCGAGGCCGAACCCGGGCCACAGGGACGCGCCGGGATGCCGCCTGCGCCAGTCGGCGACGAAGCGATCGAAGGCCAGCTCGGTGAGCGCGTAGTCCGCGATGATGTCGTGCTCGCCCACGCCCACCAGCGACAGGATCAGCGCGGTGAGCAGCCCGGTGCGGTCCTTGCCGGCCGCGCAGTGGATGACCACGGGGGAGCTGTCGGCCCGGGAGATCGTCTCCAGGGCGGTCCTGAGGTTGTCGATGCCGTCCTCGGTCACCTCCAGGTAGCGGTCGGCCAGGTATCTCGCGACGCCGTCCGCCTCGCTGAAGGCGGAGACGTCCCACCGCCGGCCCTCGATCGGCAGGTTGTGGTAGAGCTGCCCCTCGGTTTCCGGGACCCGCCCGGCCCGCTCGACCTCGTACGGGTGCCGCAGGTCGATGACGGTGCGCACGCGCAGCGCGTGGAAGGCCGGCAGGTCGTCGCCGGCCAGCCAGCCCAGGGAGTCGGCACGGTAGAGCCGCTGCCACCGGACCGTGCGCCCGTCCCTGGCGGCATATCCACCTACGTCGCGAAAGTTGCAGAGGTTGGTGAACTCAATGTGGCGGATCACCCTCAACACCTTAATTGGCGGCGGCCCCGGCCTCCTGATCCGTGGGCGCGCCGCTCGACGTGCCGCCGGTCTTCCGCTCGGCCACCTCGCGCCGGATGAGCAGGATCCACCCGCCGACGGCGATCCCGATGAACAGCCACCACTGCACTCCGTAGGCCAGGTTGAGCCCGCCTCCCGGGCCCACGTCGGGCTCGGGCACCGGCTCCGGCGCGACCGCGGGTCGCGGCTGCTGCTCGGTCAGCTCGACGTAGCCGCCCACCAGCCGGTACGGCAGCCCCTGCGCGAGCTGGTCGGCGTTGATCAGCAGCACCTGGCCGGGCGGCAGCCCGGGGCGGTCGCGGATCCCGCTGTTGTCCTCGGTCTCGCTGAACCGTAGCCGCCCGGTGACAGTTACCTGGCCGGTGGGGGGAGCGGGCACCTCGGGCGCCGCGTCGGCGGTGGCGCCCGCCTTGACCCAGCCCCGGTTGACGATGACGGCGGTGCCGGGGCCGGTGACGAGCGGGGTCAGGACGTAGTAGCCGGCGCGGCCCTCCTGGGGGCGCCGGCGTACGACGACGGCGTGCGCCGGGTCGTACGTGCCCGTCACCCGGACCGTACGGAACCGGTCCTCCTGCCGGACCGGCCGCCCGGGGGCCGCGAGCGTGTCGAGCGGTACCGGCGCGGCCTCGATGTTGGCGGTGACCAGGCCGCTGTTGGCCGAGCGCTCCTCGAAACGGCCGAACTGCCACCGCCCTAGCAGCACGAAAGCGGGGATGACCAGCAGCACCACGACGTGGAGCGCGAGCCATCTGGGCGTCAGCAGGAACCGGTACACGCCTTCAAGGGTAGGCACCCGACCCCGTGCCCCTGGAAACGCCTAGGCGGTCTTGAGGCCGGCGCCCGGCAGCGGGGTCACCTCGCGGGGGCCGCCCACCTCGTGGCCGTCCGCGCACCGGAAGCGCAGCTCGATGAGCGCGCCGCAGTCGCGATGGGTCAGCAGGACCGGTGGGCCGTCCTCGTCGGACAGGTATTTGTCGCCCCATTGCATGAGCGCCACCAGCAGCGGATAGAGGTCGCGGCCCTTCTCGGTGAGCCGGTATTCGTCACGCTGCCGTTGTCCGGGCTCGCGGTAGGGCTCCTTGCGCAGCAGGCCCTCGTCGACCAGCCGGGCCAGGCGGGCGCTGAGCACCTGGCGGGGGGCGCCGGTCATCGCCTGCATGTCGGCGAAGCGCCGCACGCCACTGAACGCCTCGCGCAGCACCAGGAAGGTCCACTTCTCGCCGACGATGTCGAGGGTGCGCTCGATCGAACAATTGTCCACCCGGAAGGACACGCTCATCTCAGCATTATACCTGAGTTCCATTGACAGACTCAGGTATGACGGGCAACCTGAGTCTATGCATGGAACTCAGATCCGCCCGGCGTGTCCGGACGACGTGGAACGGATCAGGCGCTTCCTGGCAGGGCTGTCGCTGCAGACGCAGACGCTGCGCTTCTTCACCGGCTTCGGCGCCCCCGCGACCGGGCTGGTGCACACCCTGATCGCGGTGGACGAGAGCCGTGACGCGCTGGTCGCGACCGCCGCGGGCGGCGAGATCGTCGGGCACGCCATGAGCTACCTGGGCCAGTGCTCCGACGTGGAGATCGCCGTGGTGGTGGCCGACAGGTGGCAGGGGTTCGGGCTCGGGCCGGAGCTGGTCGAGATGCTGCTGCTCAGGGCCGCCGTACGGGGTGCGAGGACTGTGGGCATGGACGTCATGGGGGAGAACCGCCGGGTGCTCCGGCTCATCCGCCGGCTCTGGCCGGACGCCGAGATGAAGGTCGATTCCGGGACGGTCGAGGTGACCGCTATGATCGATCGCGCCGGGTTATTTGCGGAACAACGTTCTGGTGGCACACCATTGACAGCGTGAAGAGTGTCAAGAACGGACGCGACGGCCGGACCCGCATCATCGAGGGCGCCCTCCGCCGGTTCAGCCAGGACGGGGTGTCGGCCACCACGCTGGCCAGCCTCCGCGAAGAGAGCGGAGTGAGCGTCGGCAGCTTCTACCACCACTTCGCCAGCAAGGAACATGTCTTCGGCGTGCTCTACGCCGAGATCCTCACCGCCTACCAAAATGCCTTCCTCGCCGAGCTGGTCAGCCACCAGGAGGCCCGCGACGGCATCGAGGCCGTGGTCGCCTTCCACATGCGGTGGGCGGGGGAGCATCCCGAGCGGGCCAGGCTGCTGGTCAGCGAGCGGCCGCCGCGCAAGCACGAACCGGGCGGCACGGAGGTGGCCGAGGCCCGGCGGGGGTTCTTCCGCCAGGTCTCCGACTGGTGGCGGCCGCACATGAAGAACGGCCTGCTCCAGCCCGTGCACGCCACCATGTGCTACGTGCTGTGGCTGGGGCCGGCGCAGGAGATGTGCCGGTTGTGGTTCGCCGGGGCGCACACGCCCACCGACGACGAGATCAGGGGACTGGGCGAGGCGGCCTGGCAGAGCCTGCGCCAGCGCCCCGAGTGAGAGCTGGTCGAGCCGCCGGTGCGTGGCCAAGCCCGTTCAGCGCGCCGCCGGTCGCTGGTGCAGGCTCGCGCTGACCCGCCAGCTCGCCCGGTCGAGCAAGATATCCAGCCGCAGGTCGCCGCGGTGCCGGCGCAGCCCCGGCACCCGTACGCGGGCGTGCACGGCGAAGCGGCCCCGGTGCCGATAGCCGAATCCGAGCTCGCCCGGCAGCACGCGCAGGTCGTCACGGTTCCCGCAGCGCGGGCAGGTCCAGGACACCAGGTCCAGGCCCCGGTTGTAGTCGGAGCAGGCTCCGAAGTATTCGTCCGGTCCGAATCGGGACTCGCAGGCGAAGCAGGGGATCAGCATCGGTCCGCTCCTCAAGGTGAGGTGGTGGCGGCCTCCTCCTAAGAGATATCGCGCCTGCCTTGTTCATGGATTGAAGAATGCTTGGACGCCTAAGTAACAGTATGGGCACTGTGAGTATCGGATCATGCCAGGAAGCCCGTGGTGAAAGGATGGTCTTGTGGAACGACTGCGCCATCACCTCCTGGAGACCGGTTACACCATCGACGGCGTCCGCGCTCGGCTGGGCGGCATGGCCGCCTCGGCCCTGGCCAGGGAGGAGCTGGTCCCGGCACTGCGCGCCACCGCCGACGGCGATCCGCTGGCCACGCTGATCAGATTGTGGTGGCTCGGCGCCCCGGTCCCCGCCGGGTCCGTGCCGGCCGAGGTGCTCGACTCCGGCCTGGTCGCGGTGGAGGGCGACGAGGTCCGCGCGACCGTGCACCTGCAGCCCTGGGAGACCGGCGGCTACCTGATCTCCGACCGCAAGGTGCGTCCCGGCGACCCGGCGCTGCGGGCCGACCACGTCGTCGGCGCCGGGGGCGCCTCGGCCAACCTGGCGCAGCTCGTCACCCGCCGCCCGGTCCGGCGCGCGCTCGACCTCGGCACCGGCTGCGGGGTGCAGGTGCTGCACCTGGCCGGGCGGGCCGAGCAGCTCGTGGCCACCGACGTCAACCCGCGGGCCGTGGAGCTGGCCAGGCTGAGCTGGGAGTTGTCGGGGGTCTCGGGGGTGGAGGCGCGGGTCGGGTCGATGTTCGAGCCGGTCGAGGACGAGTTGTTCGACCTGATCGTGAGCAATCCGCCGTTCGTCATCTCGCCCGGGCCGGGGCTGACCTATCGCGAGGTGGGCGGCGACGGGTTCTGCCGCGACCTCGTACGCCGTACGCCCCGTCACCTCGCCCCCGGCGGCCAGGCCCACTTCCTGGCCAACTGGCTGCACGTCGAGGGCGAGGACTGGCACGACCGGGTCGGCGGCTGGCTGCGCGAGACCGGCTGCGACGGCTGGGTGGTGCAGCGCGACGTGCAGGACCCGGCCGAATACGTCGAGCTGTGGCTGCGGGACGCCGCCCAGCAGGGCACGGAGGCCTACGCCGAGCGCTATGACCGCTGGCTGGCCTGGTTCAACGAGTACAAGGTGGAGGGCATCGGGTTCGGCTGGATCACGATGCGCAACTCGGGCGCGTTCGACCCTGTGGTCCGCGTGGAGCACTTGGAGCACCAGGTCTCGCTCCCGGTCGGCGACTACGTGGACGACGTGCTCGACGCCGTGGCCGCCGCGCACCGGGCCGGGGATCTGGACGCCGCGCGGTTGCGTACCGCCGAGGGGTTGCTGGACGAGCGCATCGGCCTGCCGGGCGCCGAGGACCCCATCCGCATCGTGCTGCGCCAGACGCAGGGGCTGCGGCGCAGCAGGGACGTCGGCACGGTGGAGGCGGCGCTGGCCGGCGTGTGCGACGGCGAGTTGGCACTCGGCCCGCTGCTCAACGTGATCGCCGAGTTGGTCGGCGACGGCGAGATCCCCAACGCCGACGCGGTCAGGCCGTTGATCGCGGAGGGTTACTTCCTGCTTTAATCGGCTGTTGATTCGACGTTGACCCCCTGGGTGGAGGCTCTTGGTCATGACACGGACCTGGGGGGTTCGAGGGCCGTGTCAGGTCCGGCCGGTCGTCCAAGTGAGGCGGCTAGCCGCCACGCGAAGCATCCGGATGACCGGGCCCCCTAGCGACGCGTGGCGGCAATGGAAGGCCGGCCGGGCTGAACACCATCGATCACGATCTTTCGTGACTCCCTAAGGACAGCCTTGATCAACCATGTGTGGATGACACGTCTGGACGACGAGCTGTACTCAGGGCTCGACGACGGATTCGATGACGGGCTCGGCGACGGGATCTGCGGTGGGTCCGGCGGTATCCGTGACGGCGAGGTTGTCCAGCAGCACCTTCAGGTCTCCGGCCTCGGGAGCGCCGAGCCGGGTGAAGATGTCGAATGCCCGGTTGAGACAGTCGAGACTCCGCGTCCTGCTGCCGAGACCGCGCAGCGCCTTGCCTAGCACGGTGAGGGAGAGCGCCTCGCCGTAGGGGTGGCCGATGTCGCGTGAGACCACCAGGGCCTGCTCGGCATGGCGTACGGCGTCGGCGTAGCGCTCGGCGGCGATGAACGTCTCGGCCAGCCGGGAGCACACCCGCTGCTCCCAGACCCGCTGCTTGCCGGCCCGGAAGAAGGCCAGGCACTCGGCATGGTGGTGGACGGCCTCGGTGAGCCGGCCGACCCGGGACAGGACGATGCCAAGGTGGTAGCGGGCCCGGGCGGTGCCGGCGCCGCTGCCGATCTCGGTGAAGATGGCCAGCCCCTTCTCCGCCGCCGCGATCGCGTCCTCGGCGTGGCCCAGACCCAGGTGGTCGCGGGCCGAGTAGCTGAGCACCAGCGCCTCGCCGGCCGGCACGCCGTTCTCGCGGTAGAACCGCATCGCCGCGTCGAAGAACGACAGCGCCTCGGTGTGGCGGCGCTGCCGGCCGACCACGACGGCCAGCGCGTTCAGCACCTCGCCGGTGACGACCTTCTCCGCGCGGGCGCGGGACAGCTCGTGCACGATCCTGAACTGCTCCTCGGCCTCCTTCAGCCGGTTGCCCGCGAACAGCACCCGGCCCAGCACATAACGGGCGCGCAGCTCGCTCGCCTGATCGCGCCCGACCCCGCCGCCTGCTTGCCCGAGTCCGGCGCCGGCTTGATCGCGCCCGAGTCCGGCGCCGGCTTGATCGCGCCCGAGCCCGGAGCCCGACTGATCGCGTCCGGGTTCGGCTTGGTCGCCGAGGGTCTGCGCGGCGGCCAGCACGGCGCGGGTGCTCTGGTCGAACTCGCGCGTGTGCGTGCCCGACTCCAGCAGCGGCTCCATCGCCACCAGCAGGTCGGCCGCGGGCCGGAGCTGCTCGTCGGTGCGCGCGACCGCGGCCGCCTGGTTGATGGCCGCGAACAGTGAGTCGCCCTCGGAGATCAGCCACGCCACGGCCTCGTCCGCGCCGGCGAACGTCCGCCCGCTGCCGATCACCACGAGGTTGTCGGAGATCAGGCTGCCCTCGTAGGCCAGCCGGTGCGCGGACTGGGCCGAGGCCAGGTAGAAGCCGAGCAGCCGGCGCAGCGCCATGGTCCGGTCCACGGGCCGCTCGCTCTTGTCCAGCTCCCGCCTGGCGAACAGCTTGAGCAGGTCGTGGAAGCGGTAGCGGCCCGGCGCCGGCGCCTCCAGCAGGCTCGCGTCCACCAGGGACTCCAACACCTCCTCGGCGTCCAGCGCGCTCATCGACAGCACGGCGGCCGCGGCCCCGGCGGAGATGTCCGGCCCGTTGGGCAGCGACAGCAGCCGGAAGGCGCGGGCCGCGGCCGGGTCGAGCTGGCCGTACCCGAGCGCGAACGTGGCCTCCACGGCCAGGTTGCCCACCCGTAGCTCGTCGAGGCGGCGCTGCTCGTCGGCCAGCCGGAGCACCAGCGAGGCGATCGTCCACGAGGGCCGTGCGGCCAGCCTGGCCGCCACGATCCGCACCGCCAGCGGCAGGAACCCGCAGGCGGCCACCGCGTCCATGGCGGCGCCGTGCTCGGCCGACACACGCTCGGCCCCGGCCACCGCCCCGAACAGCGACAACGCCTCGCCCGGCTCCATCACGTCGAGGTCGATCAGCCGGGCCGAGGGCAGGTCGGCCAGCTTGACCCGGCTGGTCACGATGGCCGCGCAGCCGGGCGAGCCGGGCAGCAGCGGGACGACCTGCGCGGCGTCGCGGGCGTTGTCCAGCAGCACGAGGATGCGGCGTTCGGCCAGGATCGAGCGGTAGAGCGCGGCTCGTTCCGGCAGGCCGTCGGGGATGACGTCGGGCGGGATGCCGAGGGCGCGCAGGAAGCCGCCGAGCGCCGACTCGGGCGCGGTCGCCTCGTCGGTGTAACCGCGCAGGTCGGCGTAGAGCTGGCCGTCCGGGAACAGATCGTCGGCCAGGTGGGCGACGTGCACGGCCAGCGCGGTCTTGCCGACGCCGCCTATGCCCGAGATGGCCGCCACCGGGACGCCGCCGGCCGACGAGAGGGCGGAGGACTGAGCCGGGGGCCGGGCCGACAGCAGCGTGCGCAGCCGTCCGGCGAGCTCCTTGCGCCCGGTGAAGTCGCTGACGGCGGCGGGGAGCTGGGCGGGGCGCGGCAGCTCCAGGGCCGGCGGCTGCTCCTCCGGCTCCGGCGGCTCGTCGGCGGCCGTCTCGGCCGGGGCCAGCGTGGGATCGGCGGCCAGGATGCGCTGGTGCAGCGCGGCCAGCTCGGGGCCCGGCTCGATGCCGAGCTCGTCGATCAGCGCCTCGCGCGTCTCGGTGAACACGTTGAGCGCGTCGCCCTGCCGGCCGCACCGGTAGAAGGCCAGCATGAGCTGGGCCCGCAGCCGCTCGCGCAGCGGGTGGTCGGCGGTCAGCGCGATCAGCTCGGACACGATCTTGGCGTGGTTGCCCAGCTCCAGGTCCAGGTCCATGAGCGTCTCGATGACGTTGATGCGGCGCTCGATCAGCCGGTCGCGCTGGTGCTCCGAGTAGGGCCCGACGGTCCCGGCCAGCGGCTCGCCCGCGAACAGCGCCAGCGCGGCGCGCAGCCGCTCCGCGGCCTCGCGCAGCCGGCCCGCCTTGCGTGCCGCCTCGGCTTCGGCGATGCCGCGCTCGAAGAGGGTCAGGTCGAGGGCCTCGTCCGGCAGCCGCAGCGCGTAGCCCCGGCCGATGGAGGTGAGCAGCTCGGGCCGGGAACGAGCGGGCCTGTCCGGTTCGAGCACGGTACGGAGTCTGGAGACGTAGGTGCGCAGCGCACCCAGGGCCCGGGGCGGGGCGTCCTCGCCCCAGACCGCGTCGATCATCTCGTTGGGGGTGACCGCATGGCCCGCGCGCAGCAGCAGCATGCTGAGTATGGAACGCTGCAGGGGGGTGCCCAGATCGAGTTCGAGGCCATCACGCCACGCGCGGACAGGACCGAGGACGGCGAACCGCAGTCCGCCTTCAACGTTCTGACCAGCCATGCCGTCTGTCTCCAAGCCAATGGGATGATTTGTGACCAAATGATAGATCGGACATTGCTCACCACCTAGAGCCGACCTGATCGTTAACCTGCCCGTTGATCGGCTGTCAATCAAGCGTTGAACCTCCCGGTCGATGCTGGTGGTCGGCTTGGCATGACGCATTGGCGCGACCATCGAGCACGCCGCGGGGGCGTGTCATGTAGAGCACGCGGGGGCGCCGAAAAATACAGGCCCCGCCCGGAAATCGGGCAGGGCCTTCAGGTGGACGGGTTCTCAGGCTGCCTCGACCAGTCCGAGCCGCATGGCGAGCCGCTCCCTTACGGCAGGCCATTCGGAGTTCAGGATCGAGTAGAACGCGGTATCTCGGACCGTGTTGTCGGCGCCTCGGCTATCCGCTCGCCGCACCCCGTCGAAGTGTGCGCCGAGGGCCTCGATGGCGGCCCGGGATCTGGTGTTGCGTACGTCTGCCTTCAGGGTGATGCGGTGGACGTTCCATGTCTCAAAGGCGTGTGAGAGCAGCAGGAACTTGCTCTCCCGGTTGATCCCGGTGCCCTGGGCGCTCGCGCCCAGCCAGGTGTAACCGATGTCGGCCACGGACGGGATGTCGCCCACCGCACCGCGTGTACCCGGCGGCCAGGGCATGGGGCCCTGCCAGTACTCCAGGTGCATGAGACGGGTGGCACCGACCACACGGTCGGTGTTCAGCCACCGGATGGCGAAGGGCAATGAGCGGCCCTCCGCCTGCTCAGCCATGGCGGCGGCCACGTAGGTGGCCACCTCGTCCCGGCCTTCCGGGACGCGAGTGAAGGCGTAAGTGGAGCGGTCTTCACTCGCCGCGGCGGTCAGGTCATCGACCGCCGCGAGGCTGAGAGGTTCCAGGCGCACGGAGCGCCCGGACAGGGTGACAAGAGCGGGCATGTGCACATGATGGAGGGGAACCCAGCGTGCATGTAACCAGGCACTTGGACCCGCTATCGAACGGCTTCAGCGGACAGGATGTTTCCGCAGGTCAGAGTCCCCTTTTGGGGGATGGCAAAGCCGATCTTGGGGAAAGATTCGCCTAACCGTGACATGGTGTCGGCACGAGCGCGGGATGGCGTTCACGCACCGCGCTGTGACGTACCAGGGAAAGCTCCTTCAAACCCATCGAAAGGTGGTCGAGATTGGCCGCGATCCACGGCAGCTGGAGCGGGTCGGCGCTGGTCAGAGAGATCAACCGGGCCTCGGCGGACTCGCCGTAGAGCAGGCTCACCGCGACCCGCACCCTGGCCGCGGCGGGGTCGTCGCCGAAGGCGTGGCCGGGTAGCACGCCGATGCCGTGGTCCTCCAGCAGGATCCTGGTGATCTCGGGGGCGCCGCCGAGTCGTAGGTGGCTCAGGTCGGGATAGAGATAGAAGCCGCCCTGCGGCATCGGCACGCTCGCGCCGATCTCCACGAAGCGGTCGCGTACGGCCCTGGCGACCACGCCGTGCAACCGGCGGCTGAGGGCGATGCGCTCGGCCAGCTCGGCCGGGTCGTCGAAGGCGTAGGCCGCGGCCTCCTGCACGGGCGCCGCCGGGGCCGACCAGATCTCGCTGGCCACCGCCAGCAGCTTCCTGCGCAGCGCCTGCCCGCCCGCCTCGTGGGGCAGCCTGGCCACGCCGATCCGCCAGCCGCCCAGCGCCAGGCTCTTGCTCAGCCCGGTGGTGATGACTGTGCGCTCGGGTGCCACGTCGGCCGGCGAGGTGAAGGGCAGGGAGGAGTCATGCACCAGGTCCCGGTAGATCTCGTCCGTGATGATCATCAGGTCGAGCTCGCGGGCGACCCGCGCCAGGCGGTGTACGGTCTCCGGCATGGCGAGCCTGCCGGTGGGATTGTCCGGCAGCGTCACCAGGACCGAGCTCACGGTCCTGCCCTGGGACCGGGCGAGTCGCACCTCGGCGGCCACCAGGTCCGGGTCGGGCACTCCGCCCTCTCCTGGCGGTGCGGGCACCAGGATGGGACGCGCGCCGACCAGGTCGGCCTGCGCGGCGTAGCTGACCCAGCTCGGCATGGGCAGGACGATGTCGCCGCCGATCGCGAGGAGCAGGCCGTACAGCAGGGACTTGCTGCCCGGTCCGCAGACGACCAGCTCGGGGTCGGTGGGGAGTCCCCGTCGCGCCCAGTAGCCCGCCGCCGCGCTCCGGAGCGCGGGCGCTCCGGAGACCGGCCCGTAGCCGTTGCTCCCCGACGCGGCGGCCAGCCTCTCGCGCAGCGCCGGGTGGACGGGCAGACCGGCCTCACCGAAGGCCAGGTGCAGCACTCGCTCCCCGGCGCGCCGTCTTCGCTCGATGTCCTCGTTGGCCGCCAGGGTGGCGGACAGAGTCACGGTCATGTTTGTCACGTTCCCAGGGTGGTTGTATGAAGGCATCAGGACAAGCGAGGCTTTTCGTGGGTAGGCATAAGGAAGTCCGATGCTCGAATTGCGGCGGTTGGTGCTGATCTGCGAGTTTGCTCGTCGGGGCAGTATCGCCGCGACGGCCGAGTCATTGGGGTACAGTCCGTCGGCCGTTTCGCAACAGCTCGTGGCGCTCGAACGCGAGACCGGCACGGCGCTGATCGACCGCACGGCGCGCAGCGCCGAGCTCACCGACGCGGGACGGCGGCTGGTCGTGCACGCCGAGCGCATCCTGTCCATGGTCGAGGAGGCCGAGTCCGACCTGTCCGCGCACGCCGGGGCGCCGGTGGGGCGGGTGGTGGTCACGGCCTTCCCGACGGCGGCGGTGGCCTTCGCGCCGGCGCTCGCCCGCTCGCTGCGCCGCCACACGGAGCTGACGCTGCGGCTGGGGCAGAGCAGGTCGGGGCGGGGGATGCGGGAGGTCCAGTCGGGAGAGGTGGACATCGCGCTGGTCGACGACTGGTACGGGCTGGTGAGCGACAGCGACAGCCTGCGGGTGTTCCCGCTGCTGCATGACCCGCTGGTGCTGGTGGTGCCGCGCAAGCACCGCCTGGCCGACTCCGACGTGCCGGTCGACCTGCGGGAGCTGCGCGACGAGCCGTGGATGGCGACGCCCGACGGCGAGCCCTCGCGGCTGGCGATGGACCGGCTGCTCGTGGACGTGGGCGGCACCAGGCCGACGCCGTGGGAGTTCGAGGGGCTGGGGACCATTCTGTCGCTCGTCGCCAAGGGCATCGGCATCGCCGCCGTGCCCGCGCTCGCGCTGGCCGCCGGGGTGCGGGGGCTGGCCGTGCGGCAGTTCCCCGGCAATCCGGTGGGGCGCGACGTGAAGGCCGTGGCCCGCGCGTCCAGCGTGCACCGGCCGTCGGTGTCGGTGACGCTGCGGGCCATCCACGTGGCCGCCCGCTACATCGCCGGCGACCTCGACCCGGTACGCCCGGCGGACCGGCCGCGCGGCGACAAGCCCGCCGGAGATGACTCGCCCACCGAGTGACCGCGGGCTCTCTGGGGGACCGGGGCTCCCCGGGTGACTGCGGGGTCTCCGGGCGATCGTGGGCTGTGGGGGACGGGTGACCCGCAGGACGGTGATCAGGTCGCCGGAGGTGCGGGTGGCCGATAGCGTGTGCGCCTATGGCGCCGACGTACGACATCGAGCACCTTTTGCTCGCCCAGCCCAGCACCCGCACGGTCGCGGGCATCGACGAGGTGGGACGGGGCGCCTGGGCGGGGCCCGTCACGGTCTGCGCGGTCGTCACCGACCTGTCCGAGCCGCCGTCCGGCCTGACCGACTCCAAGCAGCTCACCGCCGCCCGGCGCGGTTCCCTGGCCGAGGAGCTGGGCTCCTGGGCCGCGGGGATCGGTTTCGGCGAGGCCACGCACGACGAGATCGACGCCCTCGGCATGACGGAAGCCCTGAGCAGGGCCGCCCGGCGGGCCCTCGCGGCGCTGCCGGTGCGCCCCGACGCGGTGATCCTCGACGGCAAGCACGACTACATCGGCGCGCCCTGGCCGGTGCGCCTGGAGATCAAGGGCGACGCGGCCAGCGTCTCGGTCGCGGCGGCCTCGGTGCTGGCCAAGGTCAGGCGCGATGCGTACATGGCGACGATCGGCTGCGTCGACTACGGCTTCGCCGACAACGCCGGCTACCCCTCACCCGTGCACCAGGAGGCCCTGGCCCGGCTGGGCCCCACGCCCCACCACCGGCTCTCCTGGTCCTACCTCGACGACCTGCCGCAGTGGCGGCACCTGAAACTCCACCGGGATCCGCTGGCCTTCGAAGGGCAGGCCAGCCTTTTCGGTTGAACGAACGCGGCGGGCTCGTCACCATGGGATGAATGCGAATCGGCGTTTTCGTGCTGGCGGCGCGTTTTCCCGGCCAGGGATCCGGGCGGGTGCTGGCCGACGCGGTGGAATTGATAACGGCCGCCGAACAGGCGGGTTTCGACGACGCGTGGATCGCCGAGCACCATTTCATGTCCTATGGCGTGTGCCCGTCCGCCACCACGCTCGCGGCGGTGGCCGTCGGCAGGACCACCCGGATCGGGCTGGGTACGGCCGTGAGCGTCCTGTCCACCTGGCATCCCGTGGCGCTGGCCGAGCAGGCGGCCATGCTGCACCACCTGTCGGGCGGGCGGTTCACGCTCGGGGTCGGCAGGGGCGGGCCGTGGGTGGACCTGGAGGTGTTCGGGACCGGGATGGAGCGGTTCGAGCGGGGGTTCGGGGAGTCGCTCGACGTGCTGGTCGAGGCCCTGTCGGGGGGCCGGGTGGGGGCCGACGGGGAGTTCTTCCGGTTCAGGCAGGTCGAGGTGGTGCCGCCGGCCCGGCTGCGGCCGGTGGTGGCGTGCACGTCGGAGGCGACCGTGGGGGTGGCGGCCGCCCGGGGGTTGCCGATGTTGCTCGGCATGCACGTCGGGGATGCGGAGAAGGCCGCCCTGGTCGCGGACTACCGGGCCCGCGGGGGCAGCGCGGACGACCATGTCGCGGCGGGAGTGGCGTACGTGACCGACTCCACGGCGGCGGCCGTGCGAGAGGTCAGGGAGTCTATGCCCCGGTGGCTGGGGCCGGGGCTGGCCGGATATGTGCCGGTGGACGACCGGGTGCGGCCAATGCGAAATATTCCGGCATATGTGGATTTGCTGACTCGGATTCATCCGGTGGGGTCGGCCGGGCATTGTGCGGAAACGCTGCTCCGTACCGCGGAAATCACCGGGATCGAGCGTTTCATTCTGATGGTGGAGGGTGCCGGGGAACACCGCAGGAATGTCGAGAACATTCGGCGGTTCGGGGCCGAGGTGCTGCCGCTGCTGGCCCGGTGACCCGGGTGTGGCCGGGTCACCGGGCGGCGGTTCAGCAGTCCACCAGCTCCGGTTTCTGGTTGAGGATCTGCGCTCTCGGAGTGACGAAGTCGAGCAGGGCCTTGGTGGCCTCCGGGTCGAAGACCGCTACCCGGTGGCAGTTCTGGAAGGCCAGCCGTACCTCGAAGTGGCGCTCCAGGGCACCGCGCATCGCGTCGCTCGCCAGGCAGCGCAGGAGCTGGCCGCGGGCCTCCTCCGACGGCGGCGGCACCTGGTTGTCCGCGAACTCGGCTCCTGTCTGCTCGCGCTGCTTGACCAGCTCGCTGATCAGCGACCACGCGTAGGGCAGTGAGTCGCGTACGCACGCGACGAAGGCCGCGTCGTCGACCTCACCGGCTCTGGCCTGGTCGAGTAGATCGTTCGGAACGGTCAGCGACATGCTGTCTCCTCTCGAAAGGGATCACATTTGACGCTAGGCGGGGATGGGGGAAGCCTCCAGTCGCCTGGAGGGGGACAGTGCGGTCAAGGGCCGTAGACGAAATCCGGATCTATCTGGGCGGTTAGGTCGGTGCCGGTGCGCTCGTTGGCCCATGCGCGGGCGTTGCGCAGGTGGAACTCCGCGGCCTGGCGACCGAACCGGGCCCAGTCTTTCCGCTGGTCGTCGAGGGTCTTGCGGAGCAGGGTCAGCGCGTCGATGTTGCCGGGCTCCAGATCGCCGAGGGCGAAGTGGCGGCCCTGCTCCATGGCGCGGACGGCGGAGGAGTGCTCCATCCAGGTGAGCAGGTCGTCACCTACGTGCTCGCGCAGGAAGTCGACGTCGGACTCGCCGTGGACCTTGTTGCCGACCACGGTGAGCGCGACGTCGTAGCGGGAGGCGTAGTCGCGATATTGCCGGTAGACGCTCACGCCCTGCCGGGTGGGCTCGGCGATCAGGAAGGTCAGGTCGAAGCGGGTGAACAGGCCCGAGGCGAAGGAGTCGGCCCCGGCCGTCATGTCCACCACGACATATTCCCCCGGGCCGTCGACCAGGTGGTTGAGCAGCAGCTCCACCGCGCCGACCTTCGAGTGGTAGCAGGCCACGCCGAGGTCGTCCTCGCTGAACGGGCCGGTCGCGAGGAGGCGCGGCCCGTCCGGGGTGGCCAGCGCCCACGGGTCGGCGGCGAGGTCGTCGAAGCTCAGCAGCCTGGAGCCGCGGCCCGGCGGGGTGGTCTTGACCATGACCTCGGCGGAGGGAATGCGCGGGTTGTCGCCGCGCAGCCGGTCCTTGATCTCGGTGAGGTGGGCGCCGAGCGGCTCGGGCTGGCGGTCGAGGCCGAGCACGAGGGCCAGGTGCTGGTTGATGTCGGCGTCTATGGCGACCACCGGCCCGCCCTGCCTCGCCACGTGCCTCGCGAACAGCGCCGACATCGTCGTCTTGCCGCTGCCGCCCTTGCCGACGAACGCCACTCTCACGGCGACTCCTGGTGGGTATGAAAATCGTTTCCGTCTGGGACGGTCACCATCATGCCACACTCGGTGCATGCGTGATGTTCAGTTGGCACAGGCGGTGCGCCTGCGCGAGACGGGCGAGTTGGAGCAGGCACGGGTGTCGCTGGTCGAGTTGGCGGCCCGGCACCCCGATGACGCCGAGGTGGCCTACCAGACGGCATGGGTGCATGACGCGCTCGGGCTGGAGGCCGAGGCGGTGCCCCACTACGAGCGGGCACTGGCGGGGCAAGGGCTGAGCGCCGCCGACCGGTTGGGGGCCTTCACCGGCTTCGGGAGCACGCTACGGGTGCTCGGCAGGGTTGACGACGCGCTGGAGACGTTCCGGCGCGGGTTGCTGGAGTTCCCGGGGGATGCCGGGTTGCGGACGTTCACGGCGATGGCGCTGCACAACGCCGGCCGCTCGGGCGAGGCGGTCACGACGCTGCTCAAGGTCGTCGCCGAGTCGGACAAGGCGGGCCGCTACCGGCGCGCCATCGCCTACTACGCCGACAACCTGGACGAGACGGTCTAGCCGCAGGTCGAGTCCAGGCTGATCGGCTGGTCCGGGCTCTGGACCGCGACCGGCTTCTGGGGGTTGGCGGTCGCGGGCCTGGCCGTGGGGCGCCGCTGCTCGTCCAGGGCCTCGGCGACCTTGCGGCGGATGAGGCGCCAGTCGGGGTTGGCCGTGTCGACCAGCGGGGGCACGAAGCTGAGGCTGCGCATCTTGGTGCCCTTCATCTTCTGGGCCAGGTCCACGACCCCCGGCAGGACCTGCTGCGGGATGTCGGTGGAGATCGAGCGCTTGGTGAGCGCGGCCAGGCGTTCGAAGCTGTTGAGCACGGTCATCGGGTCGGCCTGCTTGGCGACGGCGTTGAGCAGGCACTTCTGGCGGCCCATGCGGACGTAGTCGTCGCTGTCGGTGCGGGAGCGGCCGAACCAGAGCGCCTCCTCGCCCGACAGCTTGCGGGTGCCGGCCGGGAGCAGGCCCTCGCGATACTTGCCGTACACGATGGGCTGCTTGATGGTGACGCGTACGCCGCCGATGGCGTCGATCATCTGCGCGAAGCCCTTCATGTCGATCAGGGCGTAGTAGCTCACCGGGATGCCCAGGATGTCGCCGACGGTCTGCTTGATCAGCGTCGGGCCGCGCTTGCCCTTCGGCACGCCCGGAACCAGGTCGGGGTGGTCCTCGGCGTACTGGAAGATCTCGTTGAGCAGACCCGGCGTGTCGGCGTTGCCGTCGCCGGTGAAGCCGGTCGGGAAGCGGTCCCTGGCCGGGCCGGCGGGGAGCTGGATCCGCTGGAGGTTGCGCGGCAGGCCGAACAGCACGGTCTCGCCGCTGGTGGTGTCCACACTGGCCACGGTGACGCTGTCGGTGCGTACGCCGGGCCGGCCGGGGGCCGCGTCCCCGCCGAGGAGCAGGAAGTTGACGTGCCGGGCTCCGTTCCACGGGTCGTGGGCCAGGGCCGCCTGGCCGTCGCTGGAGAACAGCGTGTTGACGACGTCCCGGGACAGGTAGGCCAGCCGGGCGGCGTAGACGGTCGGGATCAGGACCAGGCCGCACAGGGCCAGGGTCAGGGCCGTGGTCAGGAAGCGGCCGACCGTGTCCGTGCTCGGCGGGCGTACCAGGAGGAAGGACCAGACGATCACGCCGGTCCAGGCGAGTGCGAGCACCACCAGCGCCACGCTGAGCGCGATCAGCCAGCGGGGCTGGACCGCCAGCGACAGGAGATGGGAGCTGAAGGCCGTGAACAGCACCAGGATGCCGGCGAGCATCAGAAGGTACACGGCCATGAGTGTGATGCCGGTTTTGCGGCGGTCGGCGGCCACATGGGCAACCCCCCACAAAACGGCAGAACTCAGTGTCAACACGATGCTGGCTCCCAGTCCGAGTTCACGGTCTTTACCCGTCATCCCTGGTCAAACCCCCACTGCACACCCGTTCAGGTCACCTTAGTAATGCGTTGTGCGGGATTGGCGGTTCGCCGGGAAAGGGTTGGTCAATTCCCCGCCAAGTCCTTGTTGAGACATAACGTGAATGTGCGCAAGCGACACGGTAGCTATGGATTCGACGCGCCCTGGGCGCTGACCGGTCTCTTCTTCGGGGCGGTCATCCTGCTGGCCCTGGCGGCGTTCTCGTATGGCCTCGACATCCTCGCGGCGGGTGTGGCCTTCACCCTCGGCGGGCTCTACACGCTGGCCAGCGCGGCCAGCTACCTCTACACGACGCGGCGCGGCAAGTTCGTCGTCTGGGCGGCAGAGCTGCGCCGGCTGGAGGGCGACGAGCGACTGCTCGACCTCGGCTGCGGCCGGGGAGCGACGCTGATGCTCGCGGCCGGGCGGCTGGCCGGGGGGCGGGCCACCGGCGTCGACCTGTGGAGCACGAAGGACCAGTCGGGCAACAAGGAGGCGGCGACCCGGGCGAACGCCGTGGCCGAAGGCGTCTCCGACCGGGTGGAGCCGGTGACGGGCGACATGCGCGAACTGCCGTTCGGGGACGGGGCCTTCGACGTGATCGTGTCGAGCCTGGCCGTCCACAACATCCCCGACGCCGAGGGGCGCGCGCGGGCCGTGGGGGAGGCGCACCGGGTGCTGCGGCCCGGCGGGCTGCTGCTGGTGGCCGACTTCCAGCACGCGCCCGCGTACGAGGCCACGCTCCGCGAGCTCGGCGTGACCGACGTGCGCCGGCGCGATCTGGGCTGGCGGTTCTGGTACGGCGGGCCGTGGTTCAGGACGGACATGGTGGAGGCCAGGAAACCCTGATCATGTTTGCCACGCGCTTCCCGGGTATCCGTATGGGCCATGAGCGACGTGGAGACCGGCACGATAAGCACGAAAATTCCGGCTCGTCTGGATCGGCTGCCATGGTCCGGCTGGCACTGGATGATCGTCGTCGGGCTTGGCACGGTCTGGATTCTCGACGGCCTCGAAGTCACCATTGTCGGTAACCTGTCCGCGCAACTGGCCAAGCCGGGCAGCGGCCTCGACATCACCGCGGCGCAGGTCGCGGGCGTGGCCGCCGCGCTCTACGTGGCGGGGGCCTGCTCGGGGGCGCTTTTCTTCGGCTGGCTGACCGACCGGTTCGGCCGCAAGAAGCTGTTCATCGTGACGCTGATCGTCTACCTGGTGGCGACGCTGATGACGGCCTTCTCCTTCAGCGCCTGGTGGTTCTTCCTGTTCAGGTTCCTGACCGGGTTCGGGATCGGGGGCGAGTACGCGGCCATCAACTCGGCCATCGACGAGCTCATCCCGAGCCGGCACCGGGGGCGTATCGACATCCTGATCAACGGCAGTTACTGGCTCGGCGCGGCCGGCGGCGCACTGCTTACCGTGCCGCTGCTGAACGACCTGCCGGTCAACATCGGCTGGCGGGTGGCGTTCGGCCTGGGCGTGGTGCTGGGGCTGGCCATTCTGCTGGTCCGCCGCAACGTGCCGGAGAGCCCGCGCTGGCTGTTCATCCACGGCCGGGACCAGGAGGCCGAGGGGATCGTCGGCGACATCGAGAAGCGGGTCGGCGGGGACCTGCCGGAGCCTGCGCAGCCGACGACCGTGCACCAGCGCAAGTCGATCGGCTTCCTGCGCATCGCGCACACCATGGTCGCGCTCTACCCCAAGCGCACGGTGCTGGGGCTGTCGCTCTTCATCGGGCAGGCCTTCCTCTACAACGCCATCACCTTCGGGTACGCGCAGATCCTGGCCATGTTCTTCAAGATCGACACGCACACGGGCTACTACTTCGCGGTGATCGCGGTCGGGAACTTCCTGGGCCCGCTGCTGCTCGGCCCGCTCTTCGACACGGTCGGCAGGATCCCGATGATCTCGGCCACGTACATCGGCTCCGGGCTGCTCCTGCTGGGCACGGCCTGGCTGTTCGCGCAGGGCTCGCTCACCGCGGTCACGCTGACCGCGTGCTGGTCGGTGGTGCTGTTCGTGGCCTCGGCGGGGGCCAGTTCGGCCTACCTGACGGTCAGCGAGATCTTCCCGATGGAGACCAGGGCCATGGCCATCGCGTTCTTCTTCGCGGTCGGCACCGCCGCCGGCGGCATCACGGGCCCGCTGCTCTTCGCCTCGCTGGTGGAGACCGGGGTGCCGGGGGACACAGCGCTGGCGTTCGCGATCGGCGCGGCGGTGATGATCGTCGCAGGGCTGGTCGAGCTGTTCCTCGGGGTCAAGGCCGAGCGCAGGGGCCTGGAGGCCATCGCGCCGCCGCTCACCTCGGCTGAGGTGTCCAAAGCCGCATGACGTTGAGTGTGTGCGGAGTCTATGAGTTGCGGGCAATTTTCTGATTATTCGGCGAAGGGAGTCGGCCGGTTGAACGGCTTTCGTATTGGTGCATGGGCTAATCTGGCACGGACACGGGAAGGGCCCTTGTGACCGGCATATCGAATTGGGGCCCCGGTGTGTGCGGGCTCAGTTCGCCGCAGGCTACGCGGCTGGCTGAGCCCGCAGCTGTTGAGGAGCCGGTCCAGCGGTGACCGCTTCTCCGCGTCGAACTCCTCCGTGGTGCCGCCCAATATTCTCCCGTTATGGTGGGTGTAGTTGCCGGCGAGGGCGGCTAAATCGTAGTGAATGACGATTTATGTGCATTTATCTGTCGGTAGCGTGTGCCGTATGGAATTCCATTTGTCGTCAGCATCCCTGAGGGTTGTCACGTGACCGAAATGCCGGGCAAAGTGCTCTACCTTGTCGTGTGCGCGGCCGGGCCGGCCGCCGAGGTCGGCCGGCTCGTGGGCCTGGCCCAGGCGGCGGGGTGGGTCGTCCAGATCGTCGCCACGCCGTCGGCGCTGGACTTCATCGACGTGGCCGACTTGGAGCGGCGGACCGGTCGCCCCGTGCGTAGCCGGTATCGCAAGCCGGACGAGCCGAAGCCGCCGCGGGCCGATGCGATCATCGTCGCGCCCGCCACGTACAACACGATCAACAAGTTCGCCCTCGGCATCGCCGACACCTACGCCCTGGGGGTGCTCGCTGAGGCGCCCGGGCTCGGCATCCCGGTCGTGGTGCTGCCCTTCGTCAACCGTGCCCTGGCCGCCCGTACGGCTTTCCGGCGCAGCGTCGAGGAGTTGCGGGCCGACGGCGTACGCGTGCTGATCGGCCCGGGCCGTTTCGAGCCCCACGAGCCGAGCACCGGCGCCGACAACTTCGACGCCTACCCCTGGGAGTCGGCACTGGCGGAACTCGCCGCACAGCTCTCGTAACGCTCAGGCCGCCCAGGCCGCCAGCAGGTCCTCCGGGCGCCAGAGCTGCCGCAGCGGGAGCCCGGGCTCCGCGCCCGCGCGCGAGACGGCGATCCGGCGCGTGGTGGCGGTCGTGCCGGGGACGGAGAATTCGACCACCATGACGCGGCTCCAAAGTATGACTGCATCTAAGTAAGACTCAATCTTACTTAGACGGCGGCTACCTTCCCGCGAAATTGTGCCTGACACCCTGTGAGGAGATATGCCAGGATGTGCCGACTTCCGGGGAGGAATATCGTGGCGATGACTGAGCGGATCGATGCGGTCCTGCGTTCGGGCAAGGCTCCCAACCTGCACGGGCTCGTGGTGAGGCGGAGCGGGAACGTTGTTCTGGAGTGGTACGGGGCCGGGGCGGATCACCGGCTGGGCGAGTCGCTGGGGCATGTCGAGTTCGGCCGGGACACGCTGCACGACGTGCGGTCGGTGTCCAAGAGCGTGGTGGCGCTGCTGTACGGGATCGCGCTGGGCGAGGGGCTGGTGCCGGAGCCGGGGGAGGGATTGGTTCGGCAGTTCCCGGAATATGCGGATTTGGTGGAGGATCTCGGGCGGGCTCACCTGACCATCGAGCACGCGCTGACCATGACGCTCGGGCTCGACTGGACCGAGGACGCGCCCTACACGAGCACGGCCAACAGCGAGATCGCCATGGAGCTGGCCCCGGACCGCTACCGGTACGTGCTGGAGCGGCCCGTCGTCGAGGCGGCGGGGAAGCGGTGGAACTACTGCGGCGGGGCCACGGCGCTGATCGGGGGGATCATCGAGCGGGGCACCGGCAGGCCACTGGAGGAGTACGCGGCCGGTGTGCTCTTCCAGCCGCTCGGGGTCGAGGACTTCCAGTGGAGCAAGGGGAAAGACGGGCTGGCGATGGCCGCCGCCGGGTTGCGGCTGCGGCCCGTCGATCTGGCCGCCGTCGGGCAGCTCGTGCTCGACGGCGGGCGGGGGATCGTGCCCGGTGGGTGGCTCCAGGAGATGCTGCGGCCCCGGGTGGTGATCGCGGACGGATTCGAGTACGGCTACCACTGGTACGTGAGCACCGGGGACCGTCACTGGGTGGAGGCGATCGGGAACGGCGGGCAGCGGCTGCTCGTGGTTCCCGGTGAGGAACTGGTGGTCGCCATCACGGCCGGGGAGTACGAGCAGGAGCAGACCAGCGCCACGGCCGTGCTCGACGCCATCCTGGACAGGTGAACCCGACCCGGGCACCGGAATCACGGAATGGTGCCAAGGGTCCGGTTTCGAGTCGCCCTGCGGTCAGAGGGTGAGTTCCCCGGGCCGAACCCGTGATCAGGGGATGAGCCCGGGTTCGTTCCTCGCCCTGGTCAGAGGATGAGCCCGGGTTTGGTCCTGGTCAGGGGATGAGGAGGACCCGGCCGGTGAGGGTGCGGCTTTCCACGAGGCGGTGGGCTTCGGCGGCCTCTTCCAGCGGCAGCGTGCGGTCGATACGCGCGCTGCTCCGCCCGGCGGCGAGCCGCGCCAGCATCGCCGGATAGTGCGTCTCGAAGACCTCGCTGGCCCATCCCGGCCCGCCGCAGCCGACGATCGTCACCCCGCGTTCCATGAGGTCGGCGGCCGTGATGGCGGCCGGCTCACCGCTCAGCTGCCCATAGGTGAGCATGCGCCCCGAGCCGGGCGTGAGGTGGTCGAGCACTCGTCGTGCCGTCGTGCCGCCGATGGATTCGAAGGCCACGTCCACGTCCGGCAACTCGTCGGGCCAGCCGGGGTCACTGTGGTCGAGCACGAGGTCGGCCCCGAGGGCGGCGGCGCGGTCCCGGTTGGCGGCCGAGCCGGCCGTGGCGATCACGAATTTCGCCCCGAACTCCTTCGCGTGCTTCACGAGAAGGCTCCCCGCCGTACCGCTGCCCGCCTCCACCAGCACGGTCTGCCCGCCGTCGAGCCGGGCCCGGTGCAGCAGCGCCAGGGACACCGCGCCGGGCGCCGCCGCGGCCAGCGCGTCCGCCGGCGCCACGCCTTCCGGCACCGGGCAGGTCATGGTGACGGGCAGCGTCGCGTACTCGGCGTACGCTCCGATCCCGCCGGTCACCCCGACGATCGTGCTCCCGAGCAGCTTGGGGTCCACTCCCTCGCCCACCTCGACCACCTCGCCGGCCGCCTCGGCGCCCGGCACGACGGGCAGCGGCACCGGGAACTCCAGCACCCCCGCTCTGACCTGCGTTTCGCCGTAGCTGACGCCGACGGCAAGGGTACGGATGAGGACCTGGCCCGCGCCCGGACGCGGGCGTGGCACGTCGGCCACCTCAAGCCGCTCGGGGCCGCCCTTGCCGGTCAGGACGATCGCGCGCATGTGACTCCTTCGATACTGAACCTTTGGTCCAGTTAATATATGGACCACTGGTCAAGTTTGTCCATGGGACAGAATGACCGGATGGAACGTCGAGAGCGGGCCGACGCCGCGCGCAACCGGCAGGCGATCCTGCGGGCGGCCGAGGAACTGCTGCGGCGGCACCCGCCCGAGCAGGTCTCCGTCGAGCGGGTCGCGGCCGCCGCCGGGGTGGGCAAGGGGACGGTCTTCCACCGGTTCGGCAGCCGGGCGGGGCTCATGGTGGAGCTCATGGCCGAGCGGGCACGTGAGCTGGAGCAGGCCGTCGCCGTCGGGCCGCCGCCGCTCGGCCCGGGTGCGGAGCCGGTCGAGCGGCTGGTCGCGTTCCTCGCGGCGGTCGCCGAGCTGGGCTCGCGCAACGGCAACCTGATGGCGGCCCACGAGCACGCCATGGTCACCAGGAAGGCCGCGGAGACGCCCAGGGAGGCCAATCCGATCTACGTGTACTGGCACGGGCACGTCTCCGGGCTGATCGCCGAGGCGCGGCCCGATCTGGACGCCGAGCTGATCGCGCACATGCTGCTCGGCACGCTGCACATGGAGCCGATCGCGAGCCAGTTGCGGGCGGGCGAGCACAAGCGGCTCGCCGCCGGCTTCGCCGCGCTGGTCAGGAGCCTGCTGGGCGATGGGTAGACAACCGTCGCGCAAGGGGGAGTTACACGGGTAGGTGCGGGACGGCGGTGTGGAAGGCGGTGACGGCCGCCCGGATCGCCGGGTGCTCGCCGTACCCCCTTCTGAAGGCGGCCAGGGTGCGGCGGCTGAGGGGCAGGCGGGTGAGGCGCACCCCGGTCGGGGGGTCGGTGGCCGCCAGGCGGGGGACGATCGCGACGCCCTGACCGGCCGCGGCGAAGGCGAGCACGGTGTCGAAGTCGTCGATGTGATGCCGTACGAGCGGCTCGAACCCGGCGGCCTGGCAGGCCCTGACCGCCATCGTGTGGCAGAGGGTGCCGGGCTTGTTGGTGATCCACGCGTCGGTCCGGGCGGCGGCGATCGTGGGGCGGCCGGTGAGGTACATCGGCTCGGTGAACAGCGGATCCGTCTCGATGGAGGCGTCGGTGACCGGCGGCACGAAGTCGTATTCGTGCACCAGCGCCACATCCAGCTCACCCGCCCGCAGCGCGGCCGAGACGTCGGCGGGGTCGATCTCGGCGACCATCGGCTCCAACCCGGGGTGCGCGCCCGTCAGGGCGGCGAGCGCGGGCGGCAGCAGCACGCGGGCCGCCGTCGGGAACGCGCCGATCCGCAGCGGCCCGGACGGCCCGCCCCGCGCGCCGGCCAGCGCCGCCGCGGCGCGGTCGAGTTGCTCCAGTACAGCCTGCGCGTGCTCCACCAGCAGCAGCCCCGCGGGCGTCAGGGTCACGGTGCGGCCGGTACGCTCCAGCAGCGGCACGCCGGCCTCCCGCTCCAGGGCGCTGAGCTGCTGGGAGACGGCGGACGGGGTGAAGGTGACCGCCTGCGCGACGGCGGCGATGGTGCCCCGCCTGGCCAGTTCGCGGAGCAGGTGGAGCTTGCGTGGGTCGAGCATAAGTCGAGCTTAAGCTCAAGCGTAGAAATCCGTGCTGGACCTAACGAGTCTGTGCGGGGCACGCTCGAAACATGCTGAGAGGACTGCACGTACCGCTGGTCACCCCGTTCGACGCTGCCGGGCGGGTGGCCGCCGACGCCGTCGAGAAGCTCGCCTGCCACGTGCTCGACCAGGGCGCGGCCGGGCTGGTCGCGCTCGGGACCACCGCCGAGGTGGCCGCGCTCGAACCGGAGGAGCGGGCGCGGGTGGTCGACATCTGCGCGCGGGTCTGCGCGGAGCAGCAGGCGCTGCTGACGGTGGGCGTGACCGGGAACGACACGCGTTCGACCGCCCGTGCGCTGCGCGACCTGCCCGAGGGGGCCGGGGCCGCGCTGGTGACCGTCCCGTACTTCCTGCGGCCGGGGGAGCGCGGCGTGGCGGCGCACTTCGAGGCGCTGGCGGAGGAGACGCGGGTGCCGCTGGTGATCTACCACGTCCCGTACCGGACCTCGCAGCCGGTCGGGGCGGCGACGTTGCGGCGGCTCGGGGCGCATCCGATGATCGCCGGGGTGAAGTACGCGGTCGGCGGCATCGACCAGGAGACGGTGGACCTGCTCGGTGACCTGCCCGGCGGGTTCGAGGTGCTGGGCGGGGACGACGCGCTCGTCTCGCCGCTGCTCGCGCTGGGGGCCGCGGGCGCGATCCTGGCCTCCGCGCATGTGGACACCAGGGGCTTCGCCGACCTGGTGGCCGCCTGGCACGAGGGCGACGTGGGCCGGGCCAGGGCGCTCGGGCACCGGCTGGCCAGGCTGTCGGCCGCGCTCTTCGCCGAGCCGAACCCCACCGTGATCAAGGGCGTCCTGCGCGCCCAGGGCCTGATCCCGACCCCGGACGTGCGGCTGCCACTGCTCCCCGCCGACCCCGCCGCCGTGTCACAGGCCCTCCGGGCGGCGACCGCGTAACCCCGGCCGGCGCCGCGCTCACCGCGACAGCGGCCACGCGGACCCGGACACCACCCTGACCGGCGCCGCGGTCATCGCGACAGCGGCCACGGGGGCTCGGATACCGCTGTGACCGGCGCGCGCCTCAACGGTCGGAGTCCCGGATCGCCGAGCCGACCTCGCGGACCCGGTCCGCCAGGAGGCCCAGGGCGCCCACCGCCCGGGTCATCGGGTCGTCCTGGGCGCCTCCGAGGGCCTTGGCACGGAGGTAGGCGGCCTTGACCTCCGTCCAGCGTGCGGCCTGGGCCGGGGTGAGGCGGCCGCGTAGTTCGGCCAGTTTGAGCAGGTTGGCCTCGGCGTCGGCGGTCAGGGTCTGGGCCTCGCCCAGGTAGTGGTCGTCCAGGACCGCTTCCAGCTCGGCGTCGTTCATGGCGGGGACGATGCGCTCGGCCAGCTTGTTCATGTTGCGGTAGGAGCCCTGCAGCCGGTACGGCGGCTCGGTACGGGCGGCGTCGGACTGGGCGGCCGAGGCGATGTAGGCCCGGTTGTTGGCCAGCACGACCTCCTGGACGCGCACCAGCTTGGCCAGCACGCTGAGGATCTGGTCCAGCTCCGGCTTGCCGTACGGGTGCCCGAGCTGGTCCGGCCGGACCGTCGGGTCGCCCTTGGCGAGTCGTACCAGGAGCTCCACGTCGGCGCGGTCGCGGCCGGCCAGGGGCGCGAGGACGGGGTTGGAGGTGAGGGCGTTGTCCACGTAGCTCAGCGCGAACAGCTCGTCCTTGCCCGACAGGACGTCACCCAGGTTCCACACGTCGGCCCGGTTGGCCAGCATGTCGGGGATGCGGAACCGGGTGCCCGACTCGGTGTACGGATTGCCCGCCATGCACACCGCGAACCGCTTGCCACGCAGGTCGTATGTCCGGGTGCGGCCGTTCCAGACCCCCTCGATGCGGCGCTGGGCGTCGCACAGGGAGATGAACTTCTGTAGCAGCTCCGGCGAGGTGTGCTGGATGTCGTCCAGGTAGAGCAGTGTGTTGTTGCCCGCCTCCAGCGCGAACGAGATCTTCTCCACCTCCTGCCTGGCCGTCGCGTCGGGCGCGTCCGCCGGGTCCAGCGAGGTCACCTCGTGGCCCAGGGCGGGACCGTTGACCTTGACGAACATCAGGCCGAGGCGGCTCGCGACATATTCCATCAGGGTCGTCTTGCCGTAGCCGGGCGGCGAGATGAGCAGCAGCAGGCCCATCTGGTCGGTACGCTTGCCCGCGCCCGCCGCGCCGAGCTGCTTGGCCAGGTTGTCACCGATCAGCGGCAGGTACACCTCGTCGAGCAGGCGGTTGCGCACGAAGGCGCTCATGACCTTGGGCTTGTACTCCTCCAGCCGCAGCCGGCGCCGCTCGGCCTCGACCAGCTCGCTCCGGCGGCGCTGGTATTCGCGGTAGGCCGGGACGCGCTCCCGCTCGAACGTACGCGTCCTGGTGAGGATCTCGTCGATCCTGATCTCCAGCCTGCGGTTCTGGATGCGGGGGTGGGCGCCGAGCAGGCCGTCCACGGTCACGGCCAGGGCGGCGCTGGACTCGTGCCGGGGAAGGTCGCACAGCTGTACGGCGACCGCCTCGGCCGTCTCCGGGCCCCGGTGGTAGGCGGCCAGCCACGCCTGCGCGAGCTGGAGGCGCTCGGGCAGGGGTACGGCCTTGAGATCCTCCTCGAACTCGCGTGTCCTGACCGGCCCCAGCTCCTGCCGGAACCCGTCGAGCACCTCGCGCGCCGCCTTGCTGGTCACGAACCCGAGGGGGGCACCCCCGAGCTCCTCGACCAGATACTCCCCAGCCGACCCGGCCACCGCAGCCGCGCCCAGCTCCGCCGTGAACTCGGTGATCAGCCCGCCCAGCTCCGCAGCCAGTGCGTCCAGGGCGGGCGGGCGGCCGAAGACCGTGCGAGCCCGGGACAGCGACACGGCGCGGGTGGCGAATGTTTTACGTGAAACCTCCGTCAGGCCGAACGCCCAGAAGAGCTGGGCCGCCGCCCGCACCTCGGCCGGGAAGCGCAGAAGCCCGGCGCCCGCCCGCAACCGCATCAGGGCGTCCAGGATGGCCGTGGCGTCGTGGTCGTGCACCCCGCGCTCGTATCCCTCGTCGTACCGGTCCGAGGCCGCCTGGCGTACCAGGTCGGCGAGGGAAGTGCCGGGGGCGGCCGAGTCCAGCAGCGACGTGGCCAGGTATTCGGCGCGGTAGACCTGCGGCGTCTCCGAGACCAGGAGCTGGTCCCAGAACGGGCGGGTGTCGGCGAACGACTCGGGGACGGGCGAGCGGTAGTCGGTGCCGGTGATCGCGAAGTGCATCGAGTGGTCGTGCGGCACCAGCGTCAGGTCGATGGGCTGGGTGTTGACGGCGAAGTGGTGGTGGCCCAGCCGCAGCGTCGCGCCGCCGTCGGTGAAGAGGTCCAGGCGGTCCCTGAGCGCCCGCCCGGCCTCCTGCTGGGCCGCCTTGATCCGGCCTTCGAGCTCCTCCGCCCGTACGGCGTCGCCGAGCGAGCGCAGCTCCCCGGCGGTCGAGCGCACCTTGGCCACCATGGGGTCGGTCGCGAAGTAGGTGTTGATCTCGTCCGGCGAGGCGAGCGAGGCCAGCCGCCGGGTGATGCCGCCCAGGACGCGCTCGGCGGAGCCGAAAAGCCGGTCGGCGCGCCGGGCCAGGGCGTCGAGCTGGGTCTGCTTGCGGGCCGAGAACGCCTCGTAGACGTCCTCCCGCTTGGCCGACAACTGCGCGGCGAAGTCGTCGAACTCGCCGAAACGCGACTCCAGCCCCTCAAGCTGGAGCAGCAGCCGGCCAAGCTGCTCGTCGCACTTGTCGGGAGTGTCGGCCATCGCCAGCGCGCCCGTGATGGCCTGGCCCAGCAGCGCGAACTCGGCGGCGAAGGCCGCCCGGCCCTCCGTGCCCAGCAGCTCGCGCCGGCGGCCGTCCAGCACGGCCCTGGCCCGGTTCACCCCGCCGAGCACCTCGGCGATCCGAGCCAGGATGGAGGTGCGCAGGGTGGCGTCGGCGATGTCCAGCGAGCCGACCACCTCCGTCACCACCTCCAGCCCCTCGCCCTGTTCGGCCAGCCGGTCCGCGATGGGGGCGGCCTCGGCGACCGTGCCGATGGCGGCCGCGTCGGCGGCCAGCCGCTCCACCGCGGCGTGGTAGCCGGTGAACGCCTCCGCGCCCGCCAGGAAGGCCACCGCCCGCCGGCCCGCCGAGGCCAGCTCGTCCGCCACAGAGGCGGCCAGCGTGTCCAGCGCGGCCAGGTCGATGTGGCGGACCTCGCGCAGCGTCATCAGCCGGCCCTGAGCCCTGCGCAGCGTGGCCAGGGTGGTGACCCAGGCGTCGGCGGTGTCCGGGTCGCCGGCGGCGGACCGGCGTACGAGCTGGGTGGTCTCCTCCTGCGCCGCGGCGAGCTCCCGCGCGGCCTGGCGGGTGAGCTGCTCGACGTTCTCGTACTCTTCGAGGACCTGCTCGGCGGTGGCGCGCACGTCGGCCAGCGGCGCGCGCAGCCCGTGCTCGCCGAGCCAGTGGTAGGAGTCGAAGGCCCGGGTGCAGGCCGCGATCAGCCCCTCGAACGTACCGGTGGACGGCGCCATCTCCGCGATCATGCGGGTGACGGACAGGCAGTCCGAGATGCCGCGTACCAGCTCGGCGTTGCCGATGCGCTCCAGGGGGCCGGTCCCGGCGGGCTGGGCGGCGGCGTAGGTGTCCGACACGAACGGTGTCTGCCACACCTGCATCGGGTGGACCCGGGTCGGCTCCTCAGAGGTGGCCCGGAAGACCACCATCGTGCCGTCGTCGAACAGCGAGTACCCGTGGCAGACGATGGGGTTGGCCACCTCCTTCCTGATCACGTTGTACGGCAGCAGCAACGAGCGCCCGTCACCCGCGGCGTGGAAGACGTACAGGACGTCCTCGCCGTTGGGCGAGCGCACCACCCGCTCGAACTCCAGGTCCGCCACGTCCGTCTCGAACGTCTTGCTGAGCCCGGTCGCCAGGTAGTAGCCGCCGGGGAAGATCAGCCCCTGGTCCTCGGGGAGCCGCCGGCACGCCTGCCCGATGCCGTCGAGCCGTACCACCGCCTTGGTACGGGTGTTGAAGACCAGGTGCCGCCACCCGCTCTCCTTGTACGGCCTGATGCGCAGGAGGATGAGCGGCCCCACGCGAGCGTACTCGACGTCGGCGTCCGCCAGGCTCTGCAGGGGCTCGGTGACCGGCTCGGCGTAGATCCCGGCGCCGGTCTCCGTGTTGTCCTCGATCTTGATGGTGAGGTCGCCGCCCACCGTCTCGACGAACACCTCGCCGCCGATGGAGATGTGCGGGTGGCGGCCGAGCACGTGGTCGTCGCGGGTGGTCGCGGTCCACTCGAAGTCGTGCGCCGGGGGGAGGACGTGGTCCCGCTCCCCCCTGTTGTCCTGATATTTCGGGACCCCGTCGTTGCTGACCGTCCAGCGCAGCACCCGCTGGTCCGCCGGCCCGGTCTGGAACACCGCCAGCAGCCTGTCCTCCACCCGCCGGAGCCGCCGCAGCCGCGTCTCCTTGTAATAGCGGTAGAGCTCGGCGAAGTCCTTGCCGAAGGCCGGGTCGTCCAGCGTCTCCAGCCGGTCCGGGTCGAACCGGAACGCCTCCCCGTCCCTGGAGAACCGGTGCACCGCGAACACGTCGGCCACCGTCGTCTCCGGCTTGAGCCCGATGAAGACGTTGTAGCCGAACAGCATCACGTCACCCAGGGAGACGATGTCCCTGGGGACGCAGTTGTTCTCGGTGCGGATCCGCTCGGTGCCGAGCAGTCGCAGCTCCGCGCCGCCGAAGACGCCCAGCCGCGCCGTGTTGAGCGCCTCGGCCGCCGCGGTCAGGGCCTTGGCCTGGACCTGGAGCCGGTTCCTGAGGACCTCGTAGGTCCCCGCCGCCAGCTCCGCCGCCAGCTCCGCCGCCGGCTCCGTCTCCGCCACGGTCACAGGCCCGGTGGTCCGCTTGCTCACCGTCAGCCCTTCGCCCCCGCCAGCGCGGCCACCGGGGAGTCGGCCACGCCCAGCCGGCGGGCCGTCTCCAGCAGCTCGCCGAGCGCCGTCGTCTGCGGGCCGCCGTCCTGGATGAGCCGCATGAGCACGGCGGACACGGTCAGGTTCTTGAGGTCCTCGGTGCGTACCCCGCCGACCACGCTCGCCAGGTCCGCCGCCAGGCTGGCCGTGCCGTTCACGTACGGCGAGACCAGCGCCCCCGCGACCTGCGAGCTGTCCACGAACCCGTCCACCACCTTGCCCGCGGTGATCGAGCCGACCACCCTGTCGAAGAACGCGGTCTCGCCGCCGACGATGTCGATGTTCGCCTTGGCCAGGCCGGCCGCCAGCACACTCGCCTGCGATTCGGCCACCTGCCGCGACACTTCGATGTGCTTGAGCCGGATCTCCTTGTCGGCCTCCAGCCGCAGCCGGTACTCCTCGTGCGACCTGCTGGCCTCGTCCAGCGCCGCCATCGCGGCCGCCTTCTGGGTGAGACCCTCGGCCTCGGCCTTGAGCTTCTCGCCCACCGCGGTCGCGCCGGCCAGCGCCATGGCCTCCTCGCCCGCCGCGCGCGCCTTGAGCCGCTCGCCCTCGACCACCGCCATGGCCTTGGCGCCGTCGGCCTCGGCCCGGAGCCTCTCGGTCAGCGCCACGGCCTCCGCGCGGCCCACCTTCTCGATGGCCTCGGCGTCCCGCTCCCGGACCTGCACCTGCGCCAGCCCGGTGGCGGCCGACTCGGCCTGTACGCCCTCCGCCAGCCGGATCTTGGCCCGGGTCTCCAACTCGGCGGCCTGCTGCCTGGCCTCGGCCAGCGTGAGCTCCTCGCGCGCCCTGAACTTGGCGGCGGCCTCCGCGGCCTCGGCGGCCTTGATGTCCTTGACCAGGTTCTCCTGCGCCTCGGCCTCGGCGGCGATGATCAGGCTCTGGCGGGTGCGCTCGGCCTCCTCGACCACGCGCAGCCGCTTGATGCTCTCCTCCTGCTCGGCCACGGTCCTGTCGACCGCGATGCGCTCGCGGATGACCTCGGCGATGGCCCGCCGCTCGCTCTCCAGCTCCTTGTCCTTGGCGATGCGCGACAGCTCGGTCTCCCGTTCGCGGGAGATGACCTCCAGCATGCGGTCCTTCTCGATCCGCTCGGACTCGATCGCGATGACGCGCTCGCGGTTCTTCGCGGCGACCGCGACCTCGCGGGCCTGGTTCTCCTGCTGCACGCCGAGCTGCTCGTCGGTCCTGATGTCGGCGGTGCGGGCACGCAGCCGCTCCTCGGCCTGCACGCGGGCGATCTCCGCCTCCTCGCGGGCCTTGACGGTCTCGATCTCGCGCCGCTGCTTGAGCTCGGCGTCGGCCTGGCGGCGCTGGAGTTCGAGGATGGCCTCGCGGGCGTCCACGTTCTGGCGGGTGATCTCCTTCTCCTCGTTGCGCTGGTACTCGTTCGTGCGTACGTGCTCGATGGCCGTCAGCTCGGTGATCTTGCGGATGCCCTGGGCGTCGAGGATGTTGCTCTTGTCGAGCTGGAGCAGCGTGGTCTGCTCCAGGTAGTCGATGGCGGCGTCCTCAAGGCTGTAGCCGTTCAGGTCGGTGCCGATGAGCCGGACGATCTCGTCCCGGAACTCGTCGCGCTTGGTGTAGAGATCCACGAAGTCGAGGTGCTTGCCCGCGGTCTTGAGCGCCTCGGAGAACTTGGCGCTGAACAGCTCCTGCAGCGTCGCCTCGTCGCTGGCGCGTACGGTGCCGATGGCCTGGGCGACCTTGATGACGTCCTCGGCGGTCTTGTTCACCCGGACGAAGAATGTGATCTTGATGTCCGCCCTGATGTTGTCCCGGCAGATCAGGCCCTCGCGACCGGTGCGCTCGATCTCAATGGTCTTGACCGAGATGTCCATGATCTCGGCCTTGTGGATGACGGGCAGCACCACGGCACCGGTGAACGTCACATCGACCCTGTTGACCTTCGAAACGATCAGCGCCTTGCCCTGCTCGACCTTGCGGAAAAGGCGCGCGATGACGATGAGCAGGCCGATCACGACGACCAGGATGACGGCGATAAATACGCCGAAGCCAGTGGAGATGACGTTCATCATTGCTCACTTTCGTAGGGCATGACCCAGAAGAATTCGCCGTCTTTGTCGTATTCGAAGATGAGGGCGTTGTCGCCCCGGACGAGCCGGTCCTGGCCGGTCGTGCGTACCTGCACGACCGCGGACGAGCCGTCCGCGGCGGTGACCTCGGCCTGGCCGAAGTCGTGGGTGGCCGCGCCGGTGCGGATCACGCACATCCGGCCGACGAAGTCGCCACGCGAGTGCCGGTCACCCTCCGGGAACAGCCTGCGCAGCGGAACCAGCAGGCCGCGGGTGGCCAGCCAGGCTCCGGCCGCGGCCGCGAAGGGCACGGCGATCAGCGGGCCGCCGCTCGTCACCTGACTGCCGATCAGGCACAGCAGCCAGGCCAGCGCGATCAGCAGCGAGACTGCGACGCCGCCGGGCACTCCCCCGAGGCCCAGCCACGCGGCGTCGTCCTCCAGCTCGAACAGCCCGGTGACGACGGCCAGCCAATAAGCGACGACCACCAGCAGAAGGAAAGTGAAAATGACCGTCGGAAAGCTCAATGCGGTATCTAAGAACTCGACCATCCCGCCCCGGTTACCCGTCCCCCGTTGATGTCCTGACGGACTCTAATACAGATAAAGCCTGAGTAAAGGTGAAAGTTCCCGACTTGGCAGGAAAGTTGGCGATTGACCTCAACCTCGGTTGAGGTAGAAGAATGAGGGCCATGACTGAGGTGATGAGAGCCGCGGCGTTCACCGAGCCGGGCGGGCCCGAGGTGCTGAAGGTGATGGAGGTGCCCGCGCCCCAGGCGGGGCCGGGCCAGGTGCGGGTGCGGGTGCGGGCGGCCGGGGTGCAGCCGTTCGACACGGTCGTACGCGCCGGGTGGGCGCCGCCGGGGCTGGGGACGCTGGACTTCCCGCGCATCCCCGGCAACGAGTTCGCGGGCGTGGTCGACCAGGTGGGTCCGGGAGCGGAGGGGGTGGCCGTCGGCGACGAGGTGCTCGGCTTCTGCAGTTTGTCCGCCTATGCGGAGTATGTCGTGGTTCCAGCGCTCCACGTGACGGCCAAGCCGGCGGGAGTGCCGTGGGAGGTGGCCGGCGGGATGACCGCGGGTGTGCAGACCGCCGAGCTGGCGCTGGACACGATGGGCCTGGCGGCGGGCGAGACGCTGCTCGTGCACGGGGCGGCCGGGAACGTGGGCGGGGCGGCGGTGCAGATCGCCCGGCGGCGCGGCGCCACCGTGATCGGCACCGCCCGCGAGGCCAACCACGACTACCTGCGCGACCTGGGGGCCGTCCCGGTCGTGTATGGGGAGGGGCTGGCCGACCGGGTGCGCGCGCTCGCCCCCGGCGGGGTGGACGCGGCGCTGGACGGGGCCGGCGGGCACGCCCTGGAGGTGTCGCTGGAGCTCGTGCAGGACCGGAGCCGCATCGTCACGATGGTCGAGCACGGCAAGGCGGCCGAGCTGGGGATCCAGGTGGTCCAGGGCGAGCGTACGGCGGAGCGGCTCGGGCGTTACGCCGCCCTGTACGCCGAGGGGGCGTTCACGTTTCCGGTGCGCCGGACGTACCGGCTGGAGGAGGCCGCGGACGCGCACCGGGAGATGGAGACCCGCCACGGCCGGGGCAAGATAGTCCTCACCCTCTGACGGCCGTCGGCGATCGTGAGATTGGTCACCCCCTGAGCCGCACGGGCTCGGTGGGCGTGAGATCCGTCACCACCTGAGCCAGACGGCCTCGGCGATCGCGAGCTGGACCTCCTGGAGCTCGCGATCGCCGTCCTCGACGTCCCACAGGGAGTTCTGCAGCGCGCGGGCGAGCGTCCAGCCGGCCGCGCGCCGGCGGTCGAGGCCGAGCCCGTCCGCCATGAAGTCGAAGCGCCGCAGCACCGCCCGTGTGACGTCCCCGGACGCGACCACCTCGGCCCACCGGTTGTGCAGGGCGGGCATCAGGTCGAAGCCCGGGTCGCCGGCCAGCGGCTTGGGGTCGATGCTCAGCCACGGCTCCCGGTCGGCGGCCAGCACGTTGTCGTAGTGCAGGTCCCAGTGCAGCAGCCGGTCGCCGGGCCCGAGATCGGGGAGGACCTCGGCGACCGCCGCGGCGCACTGCCGCAGCCGGTGGCGGTCCCGCTCCCGGGCAGTTTCGCCACGGCGCCGGGCACGTCGTCGGGCATGGCCCGGGCGATGCCGGCCAGCCGGCGCATCCCCGCCGGCGCCGGATAGGCCACCAGGCGGCGCAGCAGGCCGGTCAGGATGCCCAGCGCCGCCATCTCGTCCGGCTCGGCGGACAGGGGCCGGTCGGCCTCCCCGTCGAACTTCACATGCGACGCGGTCAACGCCGCCGGCACCTCGATCCGCATGCCCTCTCAGCTCAGTAGTGCCAGGGGAAGGGCGACCAGTCGGGCGCGCGCTTCTCCAGGAACGAGTCGCGCCCCTCGGCGGCCTCCTCCGTCATGTAGGCCAGCCGCGTCGCCTCTCCAGCGAACACCTGCTGGCCAACCAGCCCGTCGTCCACCGCGTTGAAGGCGTATTTCAGCATGCGCTGCGCCGTGGGCGACTTGCCGTTGATCTTGCTTGCCCACTCCAGCGCCGTGGCCTCCAGCTCCTCGTGCGGGACCACGGCGTTGACCATTCCCATGCGGTGGGCGTCGGCCGCGGTGTAGGTGTCGCCGAGGAAGAAGATCTCGCGGGCGAACTTCTGTCCGACCTGCCGCGCCAGGTAGGCCGAGCCGAAACCGCCGTCGAAGCTCGCGACGTCGGCGTCGGTCTGCTTGAACCGGGCGTGCTCGGCGCTGGCCAGGGTCAGGTCGGACACCACGTGCAGGCTGTGCCCGCCGCCCGCCGCCCAGCCGGGCACCACGCAGATCACGATTTTGGGCATGAAGCGGATCAGGCGCTGCACCTCCAGGATGTGCAGGCGGCCGGTGGCGGCCGAGCCGTCGGCGTACTGGTAGCCGTCCTTGCCCCGGATGCGCTGGTCGCCGCCCGAGCAGAAGGCCCAGCCGCCGTCCTTGGGCGAGGGGCCGTTGCCGGTCAGCAGCACGCAGCCGACGTCGGTGGTCTGTCTGGCGTGGTCGAGCGCGCGGTAGAGCTCGTCGACCGTCTGTGGGCGGAAGGCGTTGCGCACCTCGGGACGGTCGAAGGCGATGCGCACGGTGCCCTGGTCGGCCGCCCGGTGGTAGGTGATGTCGGTGAAGTCGAATCCCTCGACCGCCTGCCACGCCTTGGGATCGAACAGCTCGGAGACCATGGCCGTGAGCCTAGTCGATCTGACTTTCGGCCCATTCCGCCCACTCCCTTTGTGCCTTGCCCAGACGCACTCCGTAGTCGAGGACGAGCCTGCCGTAGACGGAGAGGTTGTCCCTGCCGCTCTCGACGAACCCGCGGATGCTCTCCAGGTGTTCGAGCTGCCTGGCGGCCACCTCGGCCTGGTGGCGCAGGTAGTCGCGGGCCTGCTCGGGGGCGACCTGGGCCAGGAAGAACATCCGCAGCAGCATGTCGCTGCGCTGCGACCGGACCGGCTCCACCGCGCGCGACGGCGCCGGTGAAACACATCAGGGCGCCCACGTTCGCGGCGCCCGCCGCCTGCACCGGGCGGTATCCCGGTCACTTGCGGCGGCGGGCCCTGGTGAGGTGAGTGCGGGAGCCGGTCAGGTGACTGTCAGGTGACCTCGGCCCGCAGCTCCGCGAGCAGTTCCCCCTGGTCGGTGAGCATGTCGGTAAGGATTCGGCGGGCGGCTCCGAGCAGGTCGGCCAGCTCGGGGGTCGCCAGCGTGTAGACCACGGTGCTGCCCTCGCGGATCGCACTGACGATCCCCGCCCTGCGCAGGACGGCGAGCTGCTGTGAGAGGCTCGAAGCCTCGATGTCGATCTGGGCCAGCAGATCCCTGACGGGAAGCGGCCCTTCCTGGAGAAGCTCCAACACTCGGATGCGAGCGGGGTGGCCGAGCGTTCTGAAGAAGTCGGCCTTGGCCTGGTGGACCTCCACGTGCATATAGCCCAGACTAATCCAGCGCAGTTGCATAATTCTTCAAGTCGTAACGTTGTTGGATAGCATGACAGCGGGGACTAGGGAGTAGCCATGGGCCGAGGAAGAGCCAAGGCGAAGCAGACGAAGGTCGCTCGCCAGCTGAAGTACACCAACCACCACATCGACTACGACAGGCTCAGGCAGGAGCTGGGCGCCGACGAGCGTAGCGAGGAGGCTACGCCGTCCGAGCAGGAGTCCGAGCGCGGGCGATGACCCGCGCCGGCTTGGCGGGAGCGAGGGTGACGTTCTTCAGCCGCCTGGCCTCCGGCGCCTGGTCGGGCGCCGCGAGCTCCAGGCGGTGCGGGACCTCCCGGATGATGACGCGCATCTCCAGCAGGGCCGGCTGCGCACCCACGCAGAAGCGCCGCCCCCCGCCGAACGGCATCCAGGCCCTGCTCTGGTGCCCTTCCAGGAAACGCTCCGGACGGAACTCCGCCGGCTCCGGGAAGGCGGCGGGGTCACGGTGCACGAGCGGGATGTACGGTCCGGCGTACCAGCCGGCCGGGATCTCGTAGTCACCCAGCAGGAGCGGGGCGTCGAGTAGTCGCGGCGCCTCGAAGACGACGGGCCGGACGCGTAGCACCTCCTTGACCACCGCGTCGAGGTAGGGCTCCGTCCGGCAGCCGCCGCAGCACCTCGGGCATGCGCGGGAGCCGCTCGAAGGCCCACGCCAGTCCGGTGGCGGTGGTCTCGTGGACGAAGCGCCCGGGCCGTCAGGCGGCGCAGGTGTCGTGGGTGGCGTCGAAGCCCTTGATCGACTCCGTGTCGTCGGCTCGCTGGGGCTTCAGGCCCTTCCAGTCGTCGCCGATCACCAGCACCAGCCGGTTGGTCGTGGCGCCCGGGACCGGTTTCGACACGGCGGCCTGCAGGTCGTTGGTCAGTGTGGGCACGCGGGTCTCGCCGTTGGGGCCGTACATGATGGTGGTCTTCGGCTGCGGCTTCTTGCCCGAGTCACCGATGTGGGCGATATGGTAGCCGCGCTGCTCCAGGTAGGCCGCCACCTCGGTGGCGAGCCCGCCGCGCCAGGTGCCGTTGCGTAGCTCGACCTGGATCTGGGACCGGCTCACCTTGGCCTGGCCGCCCTTGACGCCCTCGACGCTCTGGTCCTTGGCCACGATCTGGAACAGCTTGCCCGCCTGCGGCTGCACCCACTCGACCCGCCCCGGCTGGGTGAGGGAGTAGTGCCACGGGGTGGTGATGAAGCGGATCTTGCCCGCGTCCAGGCCCTGCATGCTGACCGCGAGGTCCTTCATGACGTTGGGCGTCAGGTCGGGATCGGTGGTCACCGCCTTGGTCCCGGCGTTGAGAAAGGCCAGCAGCTTGGCCGGGTTGGTGAGGGTCTCGCCGCTCATCACCTTTTTGACCATCGAGGCGATGAACATCTGCTGCCGCTGGATGCGCCCGATGTCGGAGCCGTCGCCCAGGCTGTAGCGGGCGCGTACGTAGCCGAGCGCCTGCTCGCCGTTGAGCGTCTGCCGCCCGGCGGGCAGGTGCAGCAGCGCCTTCTTGTCGTCCACGCGCGTCGGCAGGCACACCTCCACGCCGCTGACGGCGTCGACCATGCTCTTGAACCCGGTGAAGTCGACCTTCACGAAATGGTCGATGCGGATGTGGGTGAGCGACTCGATCGTCTTCCAGGTGCAGCCGATGCCGCCGGAGTTGAACGACTCGTTGATCATCCCGAGGTGCGGCCGCTGCCCCGTCAGGCTCCCGGTGGCGCGGCAGGCGGGCAGTTGCACGAGCGAGTCACGCGGGAAGCTGATGACCATGGCGTTGTCGCGCTTGGACGACACGTGCGCCAGCATGATCGTGTCGGTGCGCTCGCCGCTGATGTGGTGGCCGTATTTGGCGTTCTTGCCGTCGCGCTGGTCGGAGCCGACGATCAGGACGTTCATCGCGGTGCCGGCGACCTTGGGCGGGCGGGTGGCACCGAGGTCGGCGGTGACGTCGATGTGCTTGATGTTGCCGTTCAGCTTGACGGCGATGCCCACCGCGATGCCCGCCACCAGCAGGACGACGGTCACCGAGATCGCGATCGCCCAGCGCAGCCAGTGGCGGCGCCACCCGGTTGGCGCGCTCGGCTCGGAAGGCGGCGCGTCGACAAGCCCGCTGCTCACGTGACTCCAGAGGGACGGGGCCGAGGGCCGCCGCCTTGGCGAGGAGCCTCGCTGTGCAGATATCGGCCGGTTGAACGAGGCGAGTGTACTGAAATCCCACGGCTCCGTGGGCGAGGGCCCGCCAGTCTGAAGGCTTTCACAGGGACGGACGGGCCCTGGGCCGGTGGGAAGCCCCTGGAGGGGGATCCGTCAGTCGGGGAGGTTCACGCGGAGGCAGACCGTGCCGCGCAGGTCCAGCCAGGCCGCGCCGGGGGCGCGTACCAGCCGGAGCACCACCTCGTCGCAGCCGGGGCAGCGGGCCACCAGGCCGGGCTCGGGGCCGTAGACGTGCAGGGAGGCGACCGGGGTGGTCAGGCCGCAGCTCGCGCAGCGGCCGGTGCAGGTGGTGACGTCCACGGCGAAGATCTCGCCGAGCGGGCCGGCCAGGGCGTTGCCGTCCAGGTGTTCAGTGGTCATGTCAGCCTCCGGTCGGGCCGAAACGTTCGGTTCTGATGCGCTCGGGCGCGTGGCCGAGCGTGAGCAGCAGGTCGGCGGACGCCTCCACGAACCCGGTCGGCCCGCATACGTAACAGTCGGGCTCGGCGACGGCGGGCCGGCCGCCGGCCGCCAGGTCGTCCAGCATGATCCGCCCCACCGCGCGGGACGAGCCGGGCGGGGCCTGCCGGGTGTAGAGGTAGGTGACGTCGAGGCCGGGCTCCGGCACGGCCAGCTCGTCGGCGTAGTAGCGGCGCTCGGCGTCGCGCACCGAGTAGAGCAGGCTGAACGGCACGCGGCTGCCCGCCCGCCGGCGTGCCCTGATCATGGACATCAGTGGCACGATGCCCGACCCGCCGGCGACCAGCAGCACCCGGCTCTCGCTCGCCGGCCGCCAGACGAACCAGCCGCCCACCGGCCCGCGGAGCTCGACCTGGTCACCGATTTCCATCACCTCGTTGAGGTATGGGGAGACCTCACCGTCGGGCACCGTCTCCACGGTCAGCTCGACGAGGTCGCCGTCGGCGGGCGCGGCCAGCGAGTAGCTGCGCCGTGTGGAGTAGCCGTCCTCGGCCGTCAGCCGCACGTCCACGTGCTGCCCCGCGAGGTGACCGGGCCAGCCGGGCACCCGGAAGCGCAGCGTGCGCGCGGTGCCGGTCTCATCGACGATCTTGACGAGTTCGGCGGCCCGCCACTCCAGACGGCGGCGCATCTAGTCGCCCTCGTAGCGCTGCTCGCGCCACGGGTCGCCGTAGTTGTGGTAGCCGGCGGTCTCCCAGAAGCCGGGCCAGTCCTCGTTGAGCAGCCGGATGCCACGCACCCACTTGGCCGACTTCCAGAAGTAGAGATGCGGCACGATCAGCCGCGCCGGGCCGCCGTGCCTGGGCTCCAGGTCCTCGCCGTCGAAGCGGTGCACGATCCACGCCTTGCCGTCGAGCAGGTCCTCCAGCGGCAGGTTGGTGGTGTAACCGCCGTAGGAGTGGACCAGCGCGTATTCGGCGGCGGTCTCCACGTCCTCGAAGAACACGTCGAGGGAGACGCCCTCCCAGGTCGTGTCCAGCTTGGACCACTCGGTGACGCAGTGGATGTCCACGGTGGGCCGCTGGCTCGGCAGCGCCATGAACTCCTGCCACGACCAGCGGTGGGTCTGCCCCGCCTCGGTGTCGATGGTGAACTCCCACCGGTCGTGCGGGACCCGCGGCGTCGGCCCGGCCGACAGCACCGGGAAGTCCTCGACCAGGTATTGTCCCGGCGGCAACCGGTCGCCGTCCGCCCTGCGCCTGCCCTGGAAGCCGCGCGAGATGATGCCCACGACCCCTCCCCAGCGATCAGAAGCTCGTGGCACCACAATATGGGAGCGGGGTGGTCAGGGCCGAGCCCGGGGGGTGACCAGTCCCGACTCGTAGGCGAAGACCACGAGCTGGGCGCGGTCGCGGGCGCGCAGCTTGGTCATCGCCCTGCTGACGTGCGTTTTCGCGGTGGTCGGGCTGATCACCATGTGGGCGGCGATCTCGTCGTTGGACATGCCGCGGGCCACCAGGGCGGTCACCTCGCGTTCGCGGTTGGTGAGCACGTCCAGCCCGGCCGGCTCCGGCTCGGGGCGGCGGGCGACGTACTCGCCGATCAGGCGGCGGGTGATGGCGGGGGACAGCAGCGCGTCGCCGCGGGCCGCCACCCGGACGCCCTGCAGCAGGTCGGCGGGCTCGGTGTCCTTGACCAGGAAGCCGCCGGCGCCGGCCCGCAGCGCGTTGAAGACGTACTCGTCGAGGCCGTAGTTGGTCAGGATCACCACGTGGACCGCGCTCAGCCGCTCGTCGGCGGCGATCCGCCGGGTCGCCTCGATGCCGTCCATCACCGGCATCTGGACGTCGATGAGCGCCACGTCGGGGCGGTGTTCCACGGCGAGGGCGACGGCCTGCTCGCCGTTCGCGGCCTCGGCCACCACCTCGATGTCCTCCTCGGCCTCCAGCAGGGCGCGGAAGCCGCCGCGGATGAGGGCCTGGTCGTCCACGAGCAGCACCCGGATCATGCGATCTCCCCTGCCGGTAGTCGGGCTCCGTCGAGCGGTAGCTCGGCGCGTACGGTGAAGCCGCCCTCGGGTCGCGGCTCGGCGTGCAGCCGGCCGCCCAGCGCCGAGACGCGCTCGCGCATGCCGCGCAGGCCCACGCCGGGCACGGGCGGCGCGTCCCCGCTCGCCCGGCCGTCGTCGTCCACCTGCACCACCAGCTCGCTGCCGCGGTAGTCCACGCGCACCGACGCGCCGGCCCCGCCCGCGTGCTTGGAGACGTTGGTGAGGGCCTCCTGCACGATCCGGTACGCGGCCCGGTCCACCTCGACGGGTAACGCGCGGCGAACGCCGGAGATCGTCACCGTGGCCGCCAGACCGGCCGAGCGGGCCCGCCGGACGAGCTCGTCGAGCCGATCCAGCCCGCTGACCAGCGACAAGGCGCCCATCCCGCCGGATTCGCTCGCGCCGCCCACGCCACTTGGACTGCCCACGCCGTTTGAGCCACCCGCTTTGCCTGAGCTGCCTGCGCCATTCGAGCTGCCCGGAATGTCAGATCCGGTTTCGTCGCCCGCGTCGTCGGAGTCCTCGCGTAGCAGCTCCAGCGTGGCGCGTAGCTCGCGCATGGCGTCGCGGCTGGCGTCCTGGATGGCCAGCAGTGCCGTGGGCACCTCCTCGCCGCGTTTGCGCGCGAGGTGGACGGCCACTCCCGCCTGGACCTTGATGATCGAGATGCTGTGGGTGAGCGAGTCGTGCAGCTCTCTGGCAATGCGCAGCCGCTCCTCGCCCGCCCGCCGCCGGGCCACCTCCTCGCGGGTGCGCTCGGCCTCCGCGGCTCGCTGCTCGACCTGCTCCAGGTACGCCTGCCGGTGCCGGGTCACCATGCCCGCCACCCCGGCGGCCAGGAACCAGCCGAGCAGCAGCGTCGTACGCTGCACGAGGTCCTGGGAATCCTGACCGGTGGCGACGGCGAGGTTCGTCGCCAGGCTCACGCCCAGGAAGGCCGCGCTCGCCAGCGCCGATGCCACCAGGTGCCCCGCCCTGGCCGCCGCGAACACCGCCGCCACCACCGGGAACGCGGCCTGCGGCCCCGCCTGGGCGTGCACGGAGAAGACGAGCATGCAGAAGGTGCTGACATAGAGCGGCACCAGGGGAGCACGCCGCCAGGCCACCAGCGCCGCCGCGCCGATCAGGACGGCGACCAGGTCCACGGCTCCGGCCCTCGGGTTGGCCAGCACGGTGGTCGCCTGCAGCGCGGCCACCACGGCGGAGAGCGCGGCGTCCAGGGCGAGCGGGCGCCACCCGTACGGAGAGCTCATTCCTGCACATTAGATCCCGGAGGGGACAATTATCCTCCGCGCCAGGTGGTAATTCGTGCCTACTCCTGGCGTGGTAGTCCCGCCGATCCTGCTTCCCGGATCGTAGTGGCAGGAGCCTCCCCGGGGCCGACGACTTCTCACCAGGCCGAAGACGACGATATCCGGCATGGAGACGATGAGAGACAAGGTCGGCTGATGGCCGGCTTCCGTTATGTCACACCGGTGGACCCGCAGGTGGCGACCGGGCGGGTCGCCCAGGTGTACGCGCAGTTCGCGGACGAGGTCGGGATGGCCCGAATGCCGGTGTTCCTGACCTTGTCGCCGGCACCCGAGGTGCTCGCCGCGACCTGGGCGACCCTGCGCGAGTCGCTGCTGACCGGGAACGCGCCCAGGACCGGCAAGGAGCTCGTGGCGCTGGGCGTGTCGATGGCCAACAAGTGCCCGTTCTGCGTGGCCGCGCACACGACGTTCCTGCACGCGACCGGTGACCACCGGCTGGGTGAGGCCGTCGCCGGCGGCGGGACGCCGCCGGATCCCGCGCAGGCGAGGCTGCTGGACTGGGCCAAGGCGCGCGAAGGTGGCCTGCCCAGGCCGTTCACCGCGGAGCTGGCGCCCGAGTACGTCGGCACCGCGCTGGCCTTCCACTTCATCAACCGTATGGTCTCGGCACTGCTGACCGAGAACCTGCTGCCGGCCAACCTGCAGAAGTCCCGCCTGGTCAGGGGCGTCGGCGGGCTGGCGCTGGCCCGCAAGACCCGGCGGCGGGCGACGCCCGGCCTGAGCCTGCCGCTGATCGACGGCCTGCCCGCGCTGCCGGAGCCCGCCTGGGGCGCCGGAACGCCGGTCGGCTCCGCCTATGCCGTGCTCGGTGCCGTCGCGGGGGCCGGTGGCGAGCTGCTGGGCGAGGCCGGGCGGGCCGCCGTGACGGGGGCGGTCGGGGACTGGGACGGCTCGCATCCGCCGCTGGGTGAGGACTGGCTGGACCAGCCGCTGGCCGGCCTGCCCGCCGGGGAGCGGCCAGGGGCCAGGATCGCGCTGCTCGCGGCACTCGCGCCGTACCGGCTGACCGACGCCGACGTGGCCGCCTGGCGCGAATCGAGGGCCGACGCAGACGTGGCCGCGTGGCGCGACTCGGGAGCCGACGCTGATGTGACCGCCTCGCGCGGCTCGGGGGCGGATGAGGATCTGGTGCGGCTGTGCGCGTTCGGTGCCATGCGCGGCACCGAACGCACGGCCGCCATCATCGGGGAGCCCTCCGTCGCCACCACCGAAGCACCGACCTGGGGAGACAGATCATGACCGCGCCATCCGCCATCGCCGGCCGTCCCGTCGAGCAGACGTGGGCCATGAGAGCCCTGCGGGCCGTGGCGGTCCTGCACGTCGTCGTGCTGCTGACGCAGGCGGTGACCGCCGGGCTGCTGCTGTCCTCGCCCGGCGGCCGGGCGCTGCACCTGGCCTCGGCCGGCGCCGTCGCCGTCGTCGCCCTCCTCCATCTCGTCCTGGCCATCCTGGTCTGGCGGCCGGCCGGCGGGCCCGCCGGGTTCATCCCGCTGGCCGCGTCGATGCTGGTGTTCACCGTCGTCGCGGCGGTGCTGGGCATGGCCCACGTGAAGGCCGTGCACGTGCCGCTCGGCGTGATGCTGTTCGGCGGCGGGGTCATGCAGCTCCAGCGGGTCATGGCCCGACAGGCCCGGGCATGAGCCCGACCAGGCGGGACGTGCTGCGGCTGGCCGGGCTGGGCGCGGTCGCGGCGGGGGCGTCCGGCTGCGGGCTGCTCGCGGGCACCCCGCAGCCGCAACTGCTGGTCAGCGCCGCTCCGCTGCCCAACCCGTACGCGGTGCCGCTGCCGGTCCCCGAGGTGGCAGAACCGGTACGTAACGAAGGCGCGGTCGACTACTACGAGCTGGACGAGCGAGCGGCCGAGGCGGAAATCCTGCCGGGGTTGCGCACGCCGATCTGGGGCTATGGAGGGACGTTCCCCGGACCGACCATCGAGGCGCGCAGCGGCCGGCCCATCGTCGTCAAGCTCGTCAACAGGCTCGGCGAGCCGACCGTGCTGCACCTGCACGGCGGGCACACCCCGGCCGAGTCCGACGGCCACCCCACCGACCTGGTGGCCCCGGGGGCGGCCCGCGAGTACGCCTTCCCGCTGCGGCAGCGGGCAGCCACGCTCTGGTACCACGACCACCGGATGGACCACACCGGGCCTCAGGTCTGGCGTGGGCTGGCCGGGATGTTCCTGGTGCGCGACGAGGAGGAGGCGGAGCTGCCGCTGCCCACGGGGGAGCGCGACCTGCCGCTGCTGATCTGCGACCGGTCGTTCGCGGCCGACGGCACGCTGCTGTATCCGGGGCTGGCGGGGCGGCCGGGGGTGCGGGAGGCGTACATGGGGGGCGTGCTCGGCGATGTGATCCTGGTCAACGGGGCGCCGTGGCCGGAGTTGCGGGTGGCCAGGGCGCGTTACCGGCTGCGGTTGTGCAACGCCTCCAACGCCCGCGCGTACGAGCTGGCGACCGGCGGCCCGATGATCCAGATCGGTACGGACGGCGGGCTGCTGGCCGCGCCGCGTACGGTGGAGCGGATCCGGCTGGCCCCGGGGGAGCGGGCCGACGTGGTCGTCGACTTCTCCGCCTACGCGCTGGGCCGGCGGGTGGAGCTGCGGAACCTGGCGGCGGAGGGCGCGCAGGGGCGGGTGATGCGGTTCGCGGTGGATCGGGAGGAGGCCGACGACTCCGCCGTCCCGGGGCGGCTGTCCACGGTGGAGGCGCTCGACCCGGGCAAGGCGGTCGTGACGCGGGACTTCGAGTTCAGCAGCGGTGGATTGCACGGGGGCACCGGGTGGCTCATCAACGGCCGGCCGTTCGAGCCCGGGCGGATGGAGGCCAGGCCGAAGCTCGGCGACGTCGAGGTCTGGCGGCTGACCAGCGACGTGGCCCACCCGGTCCACCTGCACCTGGACCAGTTCCAGGTGGTGTCGGTCAACGGCGAGCGCCGGACAGGGCCGCCGGAGTGGAAGGACACCGTCGAGCTGCGCGACGCGCAGACCGTCGAGATCGTCACCCGGTTCACCGACTACCGCGGCCGCTACGTGCTGCACTGCCACAACCTCGAACACGAGGACATGGCCATGATGGCGGCCTTCGAGGTCGTCTGACCAGGCGCGGACGGCGCCTCCGCCGGCATCGCGACCCCCGCCCGCCGAAGCGGGGGAGACGCGGACGCCGAGCACGGATCGGCCCGGCCTCCACGATCGCCGGCCGGGCGACGGCCCCGGATGGCGTGAGGCGCGGGTGGGTAGGCGACCAGGAGGAAGGCGATCAGCGGGCGGGCGCGTGCCCCGGGGCATGATCAGGTGGGTGGGCGGTCGGAGCGGGGCCAGACGTAGGGGAGGTCGTCCGGGTCGTCGCCGAAGAGCGGCCGGTAGTGGCCGGGGTCCTTGCGTAGGAGCGCCGAGCGGTGGCTGAGGTGCAGTGCCTCGCAGCCGAGCCAGGGCGGCAGCTCGCCCGCGGCACCCAGCTCCACCTGGTGGCGCACGCCGCACACGCCCCGGTGGACGGCCAGCTCGCCGGTCATCGTGGCGGCGCAGGTGTCCGGGCGGCCCGCGGAGCACCAGCGGTCGCACATCTCGAGGCCGTAGCGGACCAGCGCCTCCTCGTAGCCGGCCCACATTCTGACGACGGGGTGGTGGCGCCAGCCGTACCCGGGGACGGTGAGGGCGCGCAGGACCTGCAGGGCCTCGACCCGCTGCTTGCCCAGCCGCAGCGGGTCCAGGGCGGCGGCCGAGGCGGCGAAGTCCGGAAAGGGCAGGAATGTTTGCATCGGAACCCCCGCTGACGTGCTCCTCCCCGCGGATGGTATAGACCGTCGGGTGGTGGGCGTTCACAATCGGGCCATGGGAGACGCGTATGTCGGCGCTCGGACGCCACGACGGGAAGACACCCGGCTGCTCACCGGAAAGGGCAAGTACGTGGGCACCGTCCGGCTCCCCGGCACCGCCCACGCGCATGTGGTGCGCAGCCCGATCGCGCACGGCAGGCTGCTCGGCTGCGACACCAAGGCGGTCCGCGCGCTGGACGGCGTGCTCGACGTCATCACCCCCGCCGACGCCCCGGACCTGCGCCTGCCCTGCGTCAGCCTGGCTCCGGGCCAGGCCCTCACGTCCTACCGGGTGCTGGACGACGAGATCAGGTACGCGGGCCAGCCGCTGGCCGTCATCGTGGCGAGCACGCCGGAGGCCGCCAGGGACGCCGCCGACCTGATCGACCTGGAGCTGGACGAGCTGCCCGCGGTCGTCGGCGCCGAGCGGGCGCTGGCCGCCGGGGCCCCGCTGCTCTATCCGGAGCTGGGCACTAACACGCTCACCGAGTTCACGCTCGGCGACGCCGACTGCGCGGCGGCCGTGGCCGGGGCCGAGCACGTGGTGGAGATGACGTTCACCATGGGCCGCTGTTCACCGCACCCCATCGAGCCGCGCGGCGTGGTGGCCTCCTACGACGGCGACGAGCTGACCCTGTACATCTCCTCGCAGGCGCCGCACCACGTACGCGAGCACCTGGCGGACGCCTTCGGCCTCCTTCACGACCAGGTACGCGTCATCAGCCGCGACACGGGCGGCGGGTTCGGCGCCAAGGAGCACGTCTACCCGGACGAGGCGCTCGTCTGCCTGGCCGCGCGGCGCCTGGGTCGTCCGGTGAGCTGGTCGGAGTCGCCGGGCGACCGGCTGACGGCCACGCTGCCCGCACGGGCCGCCGTGCACCGGGGGCGGCTCGCTCTGGACGGTGACGGGCGGTTCGTGGCGCTGGACGTGGACGTCATCGGTGACCTCGGCGCCCACCCCTCCAACTCCGGCGCCGCGACGTTCGCGGTGACGGCCACGCTGATGCCCGGTCCCTACCGGTTCGACCGGGTCGCGGTACGCGTGCGCGGCGTGGCCACGAACACCACCCCGGCCGGCTCCTACCGCGGCTTCGGCCAGCCCGAGGCCACCCTGACCAGGGAGCGGCTGATCGACGAGGCGGCCCGCCGGCTCGGGTTCGACCGGATCGAGCTGCGGCTGCGGAACATGCTGCGGCCCGACGAGCTGCCGTACACGACGCGGGTCTACCAGCGCTACGACTCCGGCGACTATCCGCTGGCCCTGCGGACCCTGCGCGACCTGGTCAGGCCGGTCGAGAAGGACGACGGGCGCCGACGCGGCATCGGATACTCCTGCCACACGGAGAGCACCGGCATGGGGCCGTCGATGGAGCTCAAGGACGCGAGCATCCAGTCGGGCGGATACGAGAGCGCGGTCCTGCGGATGGAACAGGACGCGTCCGTGGTGGTGTCGGCGGGGGTGGTGTCGATTGGACAGGGCATCGAGACGACGCTGGCCCAGCTCGCGGCCGACCGGGTGGGGGTGCCCATCGACCGGGTGCGGGTGGTGCTGGGAGACACGGCGGCGACGCCGTACTCGTCGATGGGGTCGATCGCGAGCCGGTCGCTGCCGGTCAGCGGCGGGGCGCTCACGCAGGCCGCCGACCGGCTGCGCGGCAAGCTCGTGGCCATCGCCGCGCACCGGCTGGAGGCGGCCCCGGCCGACCTGGAGCTGGTGGAGGGCGCCATACGGGTGAAGGGCGACCCGCGGGCGTCCGTGCCCCTGCGGGAGCTGGCCACGTCGGCGTGGCGCGGCTGGGACCTGCCCGACGGCGTCACACCCGGCCTGGAGGAACGCGTCAGCTACGACCCGGCCGCCTACACCTTCGCCTACGGGGCGCACGCGGCGGCGGTGGCCGTCGACCCGGAGACGGGCGCGGTCGAGCTCGAAGGTTACTGGGTGGTCAACGACTCGGGCGTGCTGGTCAACCCGGCCGTGGTGGAGGGGCAGATCAGGGGCGCCGTCGCGCAGGGCATCGGGCAGGCGCTGACGGAGGAGATCGTCTACACCGCCGACGGCCAGGCGTTCGCCGACTACCTGCTGCCGACCGCGCGCGAGGTGCCGGACATCGAGGTGGTCACGCTGCAGACGCCCTCGCCGGTCACGCCGGGCGGGATGAAGGGCTGCGGCGAGTCCGGCACGATCGGCCCGCCGGCCGCCATCGCCAACGCGGTGGCCGCCGCCCTGCCGGAGATCGCGGAGCGGGTGACGGACGTCCCACTGACCCCGGCGGCCGTGTGGTCCCTGCTGCGGGTATGAGAAGACCGGCTGATCGCCTGGATCGGCCGGTCGTTCACCAGGTCAGGTGAGGTCCTTCAGCTCCTTGCCCGCTGCCATGAGTGCTTGCTCCAATGCCAGCCTGCCGGCGGGCTTGGGCGGTTCCGGGCGCTGCGTGCGCGCCGGTGGCCGTCGGGTGGCCTCGGGGAGCGGCTCGGTGTCGATCTCGGGTGTGTTCTCTTGCGTACTGCTCATGGCAGAATCCGTACCCCTCGCGGAGGCGCCGCGCCGAAAAGAATCGTGATTTCTCGCCAAAGATTCGACCCAAACGGGCTTCCCGTGCGTACAAGTTTCGACAGCCGCGTACGCCGATCCCAGGGAGCTCCACTTGTTGAGCGAAATGCGAATCCGTTGCCCGGCCACAGAGGAAAGGCCTGCCATGCCCACGCTGCGATCAGCTCACCCGAGCAGGATGCAGTACGCGTGGGAGCTGCGCGAGGACGCCAGGACGGTCGGCCAGGCGCGCGCCGTCATTCGCCGTGAATTGTCGGCACTCGACCTTTCTCCCGACCTCGTAGACGACGCCGTTCTCATGGTGAGCGAATTGATCACCAATGCCCTCATGTACGGCGACGGTCCCTACGAACTCGTGCTCCACGTGGACGCCAAAGAGATCATGTGCTTGGTCGTGGACAGCAGCCCGCTCCTGCCGGCCCCGGCGCCTCATGACGAGCGGGCCGAGCACGGGCGCGGACTGAGGATCGTGGCCCGGCTCTCCGACGGTTTCCACGGCTGTCACCCCCAGCGTTACCTCACCCGGCCCGACCTGGTGGGCAAGGCCACCTGGTTCGCGCTCCCGCGCCGGGGCACGCCCGCCAACGTCGTGCCGCTCAGGTCCGGGAACTAGCTCCCGCCTGTTCTTCCCGCCGGTCGGGGCGAGCCCGCAGACGAGCGAGGACAGGGCGAACACTCCCAGCGCCGCCAGGTAGACGCGGCGCCGGCCGAGGTGGTCGGCGACCGATCCGGCGGCGAGCAGCAGGGCGGCCAGGGCCAGCGCGTAGCCGTCCAGCAGCCACTGGGTGCCGGCGAGGGCGAGAGGGGGACCCGATACGATGCCGTGCGCTTCGAGGAGTCATTCCAGCCAGTAGCAGTCATGAGGGGCGAATGCGGATGAGCGGAGTCAGGCGGGCATTGGTGCTGGGCGGCGGCGGGGTCGCCGGGAGCGCATGGGAGATCGGCGTGCTGGCCGCGCTCGCCGAAGCGGGAGTGGACGTCACCTCCGCCGACCGGATCGTCGGCACGTCCGCGGGCTCGGTGGTCGGCGCCCAGATCACCGGCGGGCTTCCGCTCCCCGAGCTGCTGCGGCGGCAGACGGACCCGGCGCTGCAGAACCCCGAGCTGGCCAGCGGGGTGGCGATGGAGGAGCTGTTCGCCCGCTACCAGAAGCTGTTCGAGAGCACGCCCGACCCGGAGGAGCTGCGGCGCGCGTTCGGCGCGCTGGCGCTGGGCGCGTCCACGGTCACGGAGGCGCGGCGGAGAGAGGTGATCGCGGCGCGGTTGCCGGTGCACGAGTGGCCCGAGCGCGACCTGGTGATCACCGCCGTGGCGGCGCTCACCGGCGAGCTGAGGCTGTTCACGCCGGAGTCCGGGGTGGGGCTTGTCGACGCGGTGACGGCGAGCTGCGCGGTGCCCGGGGTGTGGCCGTGCGTGACCATCGACGGCGTACGCTACATGGACGGCGGTATGCGTTCGACCACCAACGCCGACCTCGCGGCGGGCTTCGACCGGGTGCTGGTGCTGGCCCCGATGCCCGACCTGGGGGAGCCGACCTGGAAGGGGCTCACCGGCACCGTCGAGGTGATCGAGGCGGACGCGGACTCGCGGGCCGCGTTCGGGACGGATCCGCTCAATCCCGAGGTGCGCACGCCCAGCGCGCAGGCGGGCCTCGCGCAGGGCCGCTCGGCCGCGGCCCGGGTGGCCGCCATGTGGGGGTGAGCGAAGCGCGCTGGTGACGGGACGGCCGCGCCGCTCCTCCGCCTGACCACATGAGGCGTCACGTGGCGCAGGAGAGGCGACCATCGCGAACGGCCGCCTGGGACCGCAGGGTCGGCGGCCACGGCGTCGAGCAGCCGGACGCCGTCGTAGGCGTACACGATGACGGAACGTGCTTTCACTGACACGTTCCAGGTTAACTATGTCCAGATTTGTGGGATTCATGGCCCGTGGGACATGGCCCCTCCAACCGGCGGACGGGCAGGCTGGAACCATCATGGGTTGGAGGAACCTCACATGTCAGTGCAGGAAAAGTCCGTCGCGGGCGTCGCCGTACCGGACACCAGGATCGCCGCGGAGGCCACCGAGCTGGTCAGGGACACCACGTCCGAGCTGATCTACAACCATTCGCGCCGGGTCTACTGGTTCGGCAGCCTTCAGGGGCGCAACCGCGGCCTGAGCTTCGACCCGGAGCTGGTCTACGTCGGGGCCATGTTCCACGATCTGGGGCTGGACGAGAGGTTCCGCGGCAGCGGCCGGCGCTTCGAGGTGGACAGCGCCGACGAGGCCCGCCGGTTCCTGCAGAGCAGGGGCGTGCCCGAGGACAGCGTGCGGCGGGTGTGGACGGCCATCGCCCTGCACACGACGCCCGGGATCCCGCAGTTCATGGAGCCCGAGGTGGCGCTCGTCACAGCCGGGGTGGAGTACGACGTGCTCGGGATCGGATACGACGACCTCAGCGACCAGGAGCGCGCCGAGGTGGTCGCCCTGCACCCGCGTCCCGACTTCAAGGAACGCATCCTGCGGGCCTTCACCGAGGGCATCGCCCCGCGGCCGGAGACGACGTTCGGCAACGTCAAGGCCGACGTGCTGGAGCACTTCGTGCCGGGGTTCCGGCGCGGGGACTTCGTGGAGACCATCCGGGGCTCTGCCTGGCCCGAGTAGTCAGGGCGAGCCGGCCCCGCGGCGGGCGGCCGGAAGGGGCCGAGAGGCTCCACGTGCCCGCCGCCGCGGCTGAGTGGCGACGGGCGTGAGCGCGGGCCGGATCAGGAGCTTGAGCACTGGTAGCCGGAGGGCATCCCGGAGCTGCCGCTGGGGCGGCTCACCTGGAAGCCGAAGGAGGTGCTCTGGCCGGGGGCGAGCGTGCCGTTGTTGGGGGTGTTCCTGACCGTGACGATCTGCGGGCCGGGGGTGATCACGGCGTTCCAGTAGCCCGTGGTGGTGTGCCCGCTGGGCAGCGAGAACGTCACCGTCCAGCCCGTGGTCGTGGAGGTGCCGGTGTTGGTGACCGTGACGGGCTGGACCACGTAGCCGGTCTGCCACTGGGACTGGGTGGTCGCGGTCACCGTGCACCCGCCGGTGCCGCCGCCGGGCGAGGTGGTGACCATGACCGTGTTGGACACGGGGGACAGGTTGCCCGCCGCGTCGCGGGCGCGGACCTGGTAGCGGTAGGTGGTGCTCGGGGACAGCCCGGTGTTCGTGAACGAGGTGGTCGCCGAGGTGCCCACCTGCGTGAAGGTGCCGCCCGACGAGCCCGGCGCGCGCAGGACGTTGTAGCCGCTCACCCCGACGTCGTCGGTCGAGGCGCTCCACGACAGCGTGGTGCCGGCCGCCGTGGTCCCCGAGGCGGACAGGTTGCCTGGCGCGGTGGGCGCGGTGGTGTCGGTGCCGCTCGTGGCCGGCGGGACGCGGATGACGCGGTCGTCCTGGGCCACCGGAGAGCCGCGGCCGTCCCGGTTGCTGGTGGTCACCCAGAGCCAGCCGTCCGGCCCGACCGCCACCCCGCGCAGCCGGCCGTAGGCGGACTGGAGCTCGGCCAGCGGCGTGCCCGGCGTGCCGTTGCCGGTCAGCGGCACCGTCCAGAGCCGCTGGCCGCGCAGTCCCGCGGCGAAGAGCGTGTTGTTGGCGTAGGCCAGGCCGCTCGGTGACGCCTCGGCGGTGGTCCAGGTGACGATCGGGTTGCGGAAGGAGCTGTTGCCGCAGTTGCCCTCGCACGTGGGCCAGCCGTAGTTGCCGCCCGCGACGATCTGGTTGATCTCGTCCCAGGTGTTCTGGCCGAACTCGGTGGCGTACATCCTGCCCTGGCCGTCCCAGGCCAGGCCCTGCACGTTGCGGTGGCCGTAGCTCCAGACGCGCGAGTTCGTGAACGGGTTGCCGGAGGGGATGCCGCCGGTGGGCGTCATGCGCAGGATCTTGCCCGCGGGGCTGTTGAGGTTCTGGGCGTTGGCGGTGGTGCTCGCGTCGCCGGTGGCCACGTACAGCATGCCGTCCGGGCCGAAGGCGATGCGGCCGCCGTCGTGGATGGTGGCGCTCGGGACGCCGGAGAAGATCACCGTCTGCGTCTGGGGGGCGCTGAGCTGGAGCCTGACCAGGCGGTTGTCGCCGCTGGTGCTGGTGAAGTAGGCGTACACCCAGCCGTCCTGGGCGTAGGAGGGCGACACCGCGATGCCGAGCAGGCCGCTCTCGCCCGAGGCACTCACCCCGTTGATCATGGCCGCCTGGGTGGGCGCTTGGCCCGGGCGCACCCGCATGATCCGGCCGGTGTTCCGTTCCGAGGCCAGCGCGCTGCCGTCCGGCAGGAACGCCAGGGCCCAGGGCACCTGGAGGCCCGTGACGGACACCTCCGCCCTGGCGAAGTCGAAGCCGCCCACCACCTGGGCGCGTGCCTCGGGGACGTTGATCACCAGTGCGAGCAGAGCCAGGATCAGGGCCGGGATGACACGGGCGCGCATGGCGGACTCCTTGACCGGATCACCGTGGGCGGACGCCTGCACCGTAGGCATCGCGGTCACCAGACCTCAATCATCACGGCCGGCACGATCCCGTGATCTGCGGTGATGACCACGCGACCGTGAAAGTTTCAACGACGTGCCCGGGCCGGCGTCCCGGCCCGGGCGGCTTCGAGGGTCAGGGGCGGGGGACCGCGATGCCGCCGTAGCGGTCCCAGCCCCGCGAGATGCGGTCGTGGTAGAGGTCGGCCTCGGCCGCGTCCCGGACCCAGTCCCACTCGCCACTCGCCGCCGGCGTCGGGTAGGCCCGCATCTGCCGGGCGACGCGCTCGGCGTCCTTCTCCTTGAGCACCGACTTCGACAGCGCCGAGGCGACCTGCTTCGCCGCCCGCTTCCCGTAGGTCCTGGTCGCGAACTCTCGGTAGATCGTCTCCACGCTCACCCGGGGTCCTGCGTGGCCCTGGCCGGCGCGTACAGGTTGGTCTCGGTGGGCGTGCCGATGATGCGCGACTCGTCGTAGCGGTCGGTCCTGGCCACGTAGCCGATCACGTTCGGCAGCGTCTGGTAGTGGCGCAGCCGACCGACGTGCTCCTCCGGCCACGCGTTCGCGATCTTCCCCCCGATGGAATTCAAATCTTGACGAAGTTAATTGTGCGGCCCTAGTGCCTGACGCTCTGGTAGCGGTCGAGCCGGCGCCGCCACACGCGGTACGCCGGCACGATCAGCGCCACCCGCAGCACCGGCGCGGCCGGCGCCCAGGGGCTGTCCAGCCTGCCCAGGATGACGCTCACCGGCACGTACGCCACGAAGGCGACCGGCGGCACGAAGGTGAGCAGCCACTCGACCACCCCGCCGAAGATCTTCACCGGGTACGAGCCGAACTTGCTGAAGACGTCGTTCATGAAGACCCGCAACGGGAACGTTTTTCCCGGAGCAGCGCGATGGCTCGGCGTGCAGCCGGCGGGCACCCGTCAAACGCGCAGAACGGTGACCTGGCGGCCGGACGGTGTGGTCGCCTGCCCGAAAGCGCCTCGTTCCTTCCAGGACGGGGCTTCGGGGCGCCGGTCGAAGATCGCCAGTACGCCGGTGGAGAGGGTGAGCCGGTCCAGGTACCGGTCGAGCTGTGAGAGTCCATCGGGCAGCGGGTCGTTCTCGCCCGCTCGCCAGACCTTCAGCTCCATGGCCTCCCGCTGCACCAGCCGATCGCCATCCGGGCCGGTGTAGGGCCAGCGGACCAGCACGTCAAGGCGCTTGGTGCCCGCGGCATATTCGCGATCGAGCTGGCCTCCGCCGTTGACCAGCCGATGCAGGAAGGCCATGAGGATGATCTGGCAGGCGGCCTCGTGGTAGCCCTCCTGCCGGATGAGCACCTCGCCGTGCTCGCGCCAGAACACGACGAACTCCTCCAGCAGGCGGGGCAGGTCGAAACGGCCGTCCGGCAGTACGAAGCTGTGCGGGTCGGCCTTCACGAATCGCTCCGTGCGCTGGCCCAGGACCCGTAGCAGGACCTCTCGATAGATCGGGTTGGCGATCTCCAGGTCTCTGGTCCCCCGGATGAGGCCCAGATCATGGGCATAGGAAATGTCGTCGTCGAAGGAATTATCCGTGTCCGGCCACATTCCCGCCATGATCGGTTCGATCACTCGTTCCACCCGGGGTTCGCGCAGCCGGGCCACCAGGGCGTCCAGATGGGTGGCGCGCTTCCGGATCAACCGCTCCTTGGCATCTTCCACCTGCCCGTCGGTGATGGCACTGGTCGTCCCCATCTGGAGGATGATCTCAAAGGCGAGGGCGTTGACCAGCCATGGTTGTCCCTGTGTCAGCTCGAAGACCCGGTCCACCGCATCCTTGGTGAACTCCTGGCCGGTCGCCTGCGTGTGCTGGTCGTACAGCTCGGCGATCTCGTCGGCGGTGAAGTCGCCCAGGCGCAGCGACTCGGCGACGATGTTGAACGGGCTGGCCGGATTCGCCTGGCCGGGTTCGCCACCCGAGGCGACCTTGTAGTCACGCAGGTCGCGCAACCCGCACAGCACGACGGACGCGGGGAACGGACGGCCCTCATGCCGCGCGTTGTGGCCGTCGCGGAGCTGGCTGAGGATGCTGACCATGCTGTTGCCCTGCAGGGCGTCGATCTCGTCGAGGAACAGCACCACCCGGCGCGGGCAGCGGCGGCACCACTCGCTCAGCGCCGAACCGAACCGGCTGCCCGGCGTGACCTGAGGCCAGGGATCCGGCGGCAGCAACTCCTCTGGCCATCCCGTCCGCGCGGCGGCTTCGCGGAGGGAATCCAGCAGCAGCGACTCCGCCCACCCGACGTCGTCGCCGGCCGACTTCGCGCGCTCGCAGGAGAACATCAGAGCGGCGACGTCGCCCTCGGCGGTGAGCTCGGACGCCAGGGTGCGCAGCGCGGTCGTCTTACCGGTCTGCCGGGGCGCGTGCAGCACGAAGTAGCGGTCCATCTCGATGAGCTCGCGCGCCTGCGGGAGCCGCTGCGTTGGGGGCAGCATGTAGTGGTGCTGAGGGCCACACGGGCCGGTGGTGTTGAAGTATCTCGCTCGGGGTGGCCGCATGGTCACATTCTGCCACTGCTCTGAGTTGGGCAAGTCGAAAGCCCTCAAAGTCGGGGGCCGTGCGACTCCTTTCAACGGGGGTGATCCCGCCCTGACGGGCAGGGCGGGATCACGCGGGTGTTCAGGACCTGATCTCGTACACGGCGGTGGTGCCGCTCACCTCGTTGCCGACCACCAGCAGCGGGGAGCGCGTCGGGCTGTCGTGGGCATCGATGAACAGCACGCCCCTCGGGGCCGGCCCTTGGCGCGCAGCCGGTCCTCCTTGCCGTTCCAGGCCCGGAACCCGGCGGTGCGTACGGTGCCGCGCCGCACGGCCGGCGGCCGTCTTGTTCTCCGCCTGCTGGGCCACCGCAGCGGGGTGCTGGTACGCATGGGGCGGAGTGTCACGATATTTCATGACCTAATGGCGCCGCCCAGATGATCGGCACCTGAACCACAACTTTCGACTCCGTGACTTCTTGAGTCCGGCTCACCTCCTCCGCCGGCGGCACTAGCCCTCGCCATCCCGGAAGGCCGCTTCACGTGTCCCTCGCCATCCCGGAAGGCCGCTTCACGTGTCCCTCGCCATCCGCGACGCCGGGTGAAGAGTCCCTTCGCCATCCTGGCGGCCGGTTCAGGTGTCCTCGGCCGTCGGGGCGCCGGTTTCCCGGAGCAGCCCGTCGGCCAGGGCCAGCCGCCGGTTCAGGTCGATCTCCGCCAGGAACCGCTCGTCATGGCTCACCACTACGAACGCCCCCTCGTAGGCGGCCAGCGCGCTCTCCAGCCAGGCGACGCCGGCCAGGTCGAGGTTGTTGGTGGGCTCGTCCAGCAGCAGCAACTGCGGGGCGGGTTCGGCGCACAGGACGCAGGCCAGCGTGGCGCGCAACCGCTCGCCGCCGGACAGCGCGCCGACCGGCAGGTGCGCGCCGGAGCCGCGGAACAGGAACCGGGCCAGCAGGTTCATCCGCTCGGCCGGAAGCATGCCGGGGGCGAACGCGGCCAGGTTGTCGGCCACGCCGCGGTCGAGGTCCAGCAGGTCCAGCCGCTGCGACAGATAGGCCACCCGGCCCTCGGCACGCCTGACCCGCCCCGCCGACGGGGCCAGCGTGCCCTCGATCAGGCGCAGCAGCGTGGACTTGCCAGCGCCGTTCGAGCCGGTCAGGGCGATTCGCTCGGGCCCGCGGATCACCAGGTCGACCCCGGGTCCGGCGAACAGGTCGCGCTCGCCGTACCGGGCCTGCAGGCCCTCGCCGGTGAAGAGGGTGCGGCCCGCGGGGACGTGCGTGCCGGGCAGCTCCAGCACGATCTGCTGCTCCTCGCGCAGCGCCCGGCCGGCCTCCCGCAGCCGGGCCTGAGCCTGGCCGACCCGGGCGGCGTGCGTCTCCTGGGCCTTGCCCGCCGACTCCTGGGCGCGTCGCTGCATTCCGCCCGCGACGATCTTGGGCAGGCCGGCGCTGCTCAGGTTGCGGGCGGCGGTGCTCGCCCGGCGCGCGGCCCGCTCGCGGGCCTGCTGCATCTCCCGTTTCTCCCGCTTGACCTCCTGCTCGGCGTGGCGCACGGTCCTCTCGGCGGCCTCCTGCTCGGCCCGTACCGCCGCCTGGTAGGAGGTGAAGTTCCCGCCGTAGAAGCGGACCTCACCGCGGTCGAGCTCGGCGATACGGTCCATCCGGTCCAGCAGCGTACGGTCGTGGCTGACCAGCAGCAGGCAACCGGTCCAGTCGTCGAGCACGGCGGTCAGCCGGCGCCGCGCCGCCAGGTCCAGGTTGTTGGTCGGCTCGTCCAGCAGCAGCACGTCGGGCTGCTTGAGCAACTGGGCGGCCAGGCCGAGGGTGACCACCTGACCGCCGCTGAGCGTGGACAGCCGCCGGGTGAAGGCGAGCTCGGCCAGGTCGAGGCGGTCGAGCTGGGCGCGCGTGCGCTCCTCGATGTCCCAGTCGTTGCCGATCGTGGTGAAGTGCTCCTCGCTGGTGTCGCCCGCCTCGATGGCGTCCAGCGCGCGGATCACCGGGGCGATGCCCAGCACCTCGGCCACACTCAGGTCCCCGTCGAAGGGCAGGCTCTGCGGCAGGTAGCCGAGCACGCCCTGGACGGACACGGAGCCGCCGGTGGGCCGCAGCCGCCCGGCCATCAGTTTGAGCAGCGTGCTCTTGCCGGCGCCGTTCGGCGCGATCAGACCGGTACGGCCCGCGCCCACGGTGCAGGACAGATCCTCGAAGACCGGGGTGTCGTCGGGCCAGGCGAACGACAGGTTGGAGCAGATGACGAATGCGTCGGACATGTCAGAGACCTCATATGCGACACCGGGCACGCCGCGGCCGCCCGGCATGGGGACATGGATTCGGGGAACGACGAAACGGCCACAGCGGCTGCGTGCTCACACGCCCGCCGAAGGCCGATCACGTCCGGGTATCACCCGGAGATGTCGTCGTCACCCACCATGTCTGGATCTCCCTGATTCCGATCACGTGCGCCCGCCAGGATACCGGACGAATTCCGGTGCTCCGGCCTCGCCAGGTAGTGGGGTGCGTAGGAGTCGCGCGGTCACCTTGCCCGGGAAAATCCGTCGTACGGTGACGAAATGGACAGCAGCAAGCTCCTTGGCGACTTCCTCCGGACCTGGCGTGAGACCCTCGCACCCGCCCGCTACTCCAGCGAGCCCGGCAGGGAGGCGGTCGCCATGCTGGCCGGGATCAGCACCGCCTCCTACACCCGGCTGGAGAACGGGACAGAGCGCCGCCCGTCGGAACGGATCCTCGGCTCCCTCGTACGGGTGCTGGAGCTGAGTCCCGACGCGGCGGAGCGGATGTGGGCGCTGGCCCGCCCGCTGCTGCATCCTCCGCCGGAGCCGAACGCGGGGGTCCCCGCCTGCCTGCGATGGCTGATCGACGGCTGGACCGACACGCCCGCCCTGGTCTGCGACCGACGGATGAACGTGCTGGCCGCCAACCACCTGGGCACCGCACTGCTGGACGGCCTGGAACACCTCGACCACCTGTTCGGCCCGATGCCCCGGGACCCGGCCGCGCCGGGCCTGCCGGTCCCGGATCCGGACCCGGCGGTGGCGGGCTTCGCGCTGGAGCGTGATCACGGTTGCGGCGCCGGGGAAGCCCCGCGTGCCGTGCGGGCCGTGCCCGACGACCCCGTCCTGGCCGCGCTGGTCGGCGGGCTCCACCAGCGGAGCGACCCCTGCCGCCGGGGGGCGGGCCACGCCCTGGAGGGCGACGCCCACAAGATCAAGCGCATACGCCACCGCGAGGTCGGCCGGCTCACCCTGATCTGCGACGTGTTCGACGTGGAGCGCTTTCCCAGCCATCAGGTCGTCGTCTTCCAGGCCGAGCCCGGCAGCCCGTCCGAGCACGCGCTCGCGCTCCTGGCCAGCCTCGCCGCCACCTCGTGCTGAGCCCCACCTCGTGCTGAGCCGGGCGGCGTGCTGAGCCCCGCGGCCCACCTGACAGCTCGACCCGTACCCACGTCTTCGGCGCTCACCTGACATCCGCCTTCGCGATCAGGCGCCGCCACATCCGGCGCGCGCCCCGCAACGGCCGCGCCACGCTCCCTCGGCGAGAGGAAAACCGTGACTGCGATCCGCTACCCTCGATCCCTCCGCGGGCGTTCCACCCTGGCCGCGTCGTTGCTGGCCCTGGCCGTCCTGGCGGCACTCGGCGCCGCCGCGTCGCTGGGCATCCGCCACACCCTGTCCGAATACGCCTACGCCCAGGCCGAGCAGGTGGCCGGCCAGTGGAGTGCCGCCGCCCGTGCCGTCCCGGCCCGGGCGCTGCCCGACCCGCTGCCCGCCTCCGGCGACATCGACCTGGTCCAGATCGTCGGCGACCAGGGCACCGTCCTGGCCGCCAGCACCGCCGCCCGTGGCCGGCCCGCGCTCACCCACGTCCGCCCCGCCCCCGACGGCCCCGTCAGACTCATGCACGGTGACGGGCGGATGGTCGTCGCCGTCCGCACCGATCCGGCGCCGTCCGCCCCGGTCGTGCTGGCCGGGCAGGCCGTCCCGTCCCTGCTCCACGAGCACTACCTCGAATACCTGCTGGCCGCGCTGGTCCTCGCCCTGGCCGCCGGTGCCGGGGTCATCACGTGGGTCGCCATCGGCCGCGCCCTGCGCCCGGTGGCCGCCATCCGTTCCCACATGGCCCAGATCACCGTCAACGACCTGAGCCGCCGCATGCCCGTGCCGCCCGGTGACGAAGAGGCCGCCGATCTCGTCCGTACCGCCAACCACACCCTCGCCCGGCTGGAGGAGGCCCTCGCCCAGCAGCGCCGCTTCGCCGCCACCACCTCCCACGAGCTGCGCAACCCGCTCGCCGGGCTGCGGGCCCAGCTGGAGGACGCTCTCGACCACCCCGAGGACACCGACGCCCGGCACACCCTGCGAACCGCGCTGAGCACGACCGACCGGATGGACGCGATCATCAACGACCTGCTCGCCCAGGCCCGGCTCCGCGCCGGGAGCGACCCCGCCGCCCACGAGGCCATCAACCTCACCCAGCTCCTCACCCAGGAGGCCGCCCAGGTCAACGGCAACCGGCGTGCCAGGGCCGTGACCAGGACGAAGAGTGCGACCAGCTTCGCCGCCGACGCCGGACTCAAGGAGCGTACGAGCCTGCGCGGGACGTACCTGGGTGACTCCGACCGGTTGGGCGGGCAGGTCAAGTCGGTCGGCCGGCCCACCCCGGTCCGGCTGCACACGGACGGCGACGTGTGGGTCCGCGGCTCGCGTATCCAGCTCATCCGGGCCCTGGCCAACCTCGTCGGCAACGCCCGCCGGCACGCCGCCACCGGCGTGGACATCACCCTCACCGCCACCGGAGGCCAGGCCGTCATCGCCGTCACCGACGACGGCCCCGGCATCGCGCCCGGCGACCGCCAGCGCGTCTTCGAGCGCTTCACCCGCCTCGACGACGGCCGCCGCCTCGACTCCGGCGGCAGCGGCCTGGGCCTGGCCATCACCCGCGACATCGCCGCCGGGCACCGCGGCACCCTCACCCTGGAGGACTCGCCCAGGGGCGCCCGATTCGTCCTGCGCATCCCGCTCCTCGACCCGCCGGCCGGTCCCGCCGCCGACGTACCGGAGCGCGAAAGCGCGCGGGGGTGGCCGGCGAAATATTTTTGAACGTGTTCACTCGCGCGGGGTAGCATGCAGGCACGTGCCTGGTTCGAGCTTGGGGAAGCCGGTGGCCGGAACGTCACACTCTGAGGACTTGGCGCAGCTCTTACGCGACCTGAAGGAGCGCAGCGGGCACAGCTACGAATGGATCGGCCGGAAGGTCAACGCGAGCAAATCAACGGTTCACCGCTACTGCTCGGGCGAGTCCATCCCGCCGAGCTTCGGGATGGTCGAGCAGATCGCCCTGGCGTGCAAGGCGAGCCGAGCCGATCTGATCCGCCTGCACCGCCTCTGGGTGCGCGCGACCGAGATACCGGCGCGAGCCGCCCCTGCGGACCCTGCCCCCGCCCCTGACCCGCGCGGTGAGGAGCCGGTGGCCCTGGAAGCCGCGATGCCGAGTGCCGCGCACCGGGCCGGCGGGACGTTGGACCGGGTGCTGGCCGCGCGACGCTGGCAGAGGCTCTTCTTCGCGAGCGCGGGCCTGGTCGTCGTGTGTTTCCTGGTGGTGACGGCCAGCGCGGCGCGGACCTCGGAGCAGCTCGGCGGCGGGATGCAGCGGGTCACCGGCCCCAGTTGGGTCCGGCCGCCGGCCCCTGTGCCGGACACCCTGTTCGGGGTGACCATCAACAGCGCCACGGGCGCCATGCCGGACTTCCGGATGGGCGCGGTCCGCCTGTGGGACAGCGCGACCCGATGGTCCCAGCTCCAGCCGCGGCGCGGCGAGTTCGACTGGTCGACGCTCGACCGCCACGTACGGGGCGCGCGCGAGGCGGGCCTGCCGGTGCTCCTGGCCTTCGGCGGCACACCGGGCTGGGCCAGCCCCACCGGCCCCGCGGCGCCCTATCCGGACGGCGCCCGGGCCGCGCCCCCCGACGACCTGGCCGACTGGGACGCCTTCGTCAAAGCCGTGGTCAAGCGCTACCAAGGGCGGATCGAGGCGTACGAGCTGTGGGCCCTCGGCAACGACCACCGGTTCTACTCGGGAGACGTGCTCAGCCTGGTGGAGCTGAGCCGCCGGGCCAGCGGGATCATCCGGGCGACGGACCCGCGGGCGACCATCGTGTGCCCCGGCATGGGCCGGCTGTGGACGCGTGAGGGCCGGGACGCGATGCACGCCTTCGCCCGGCTCGGCGGCTACGCGTACTGTGACGTCGCCAGCGTCAAGCTCTATCAGCGCTCCGCCTCCGACCCGCCGGAGACCATGCTGGAGCTGGTCGCCTCCATTGACCGCCTGCTGCACGAGGCCGGGGTGCACCCGCGCGTCTGGAACACCGGCACCACCTACACGATCCGGCTCGACGGCCGGCTCGACGCCACGACCGCGCGTAACTACGCCGCGCGCTTCTACCTCGTCGGCCTCTACGCCCGCGACCTCAATCTCGAACGCATGTACTTCTACAACTGGGGCAGCACCAAGATCCCCGTTGTGCTGCAGGGCGAGGAGGGCCTGCCGACGTCCGCCGCGCTGGCCGTCGAGGAGTTGCAGCGCTGGCTCCACGGCGCCGCCAGCCGATCGTGCGGCCAGGGCAGGGCCGTCGGGCTTCCGGAGAACGTCTGGCAGTGCGAGCTCATCCTGTTCGCGGGCGACCGCGGGACGCACCCGGCGTTCGTGATGTGGACGATCAACGGGACCGCCGAGATCACCGCCAGGCCCGGGACGGACGCGGTGCGCCACCTCGACGGCACCCGGCGGAACGTCCAGCCAGGGGAGGCCATCACGCTGGGTGAGGAGCCGATCCTCGTCGAATACCGCCAGTGACGGCCGCCACCCCGGCCCCCGGAAACCGTTGATCCACACCATGGACCTATCGTGGGAGGTAGACAGCGCCATCGGGCCGAACCGGCGTCGCAGAGGAGGCTGGGATGAGGGATCACTTCGTCTGGGTGACGACGCGTCGCATCAAGCCGGGCGTGCTGGAGAAGTTCGAACGGGCGTGGCGCCCGGATCCGTACCCGGAGGGACTGCGCCAGGCGTACGCGTACTGGTCCGAGGACGGGCTGGAGATCACCGGAGTGTCCTTCTGGGACACGAGGGAAGCGTGTGACTCCTTCCGCGGCTCGGAGGCCGAGACGCGCCGCCGGACGGCCATGGCCCCCTACGTCGAGGAGGAGCGGGAGGGCTTCTACTTCGGCCGCGAGCTCGGCATCCCGGTGCACTGACCTGGGCATCCCGGTGGACTGACCGCATTGACGCCGCCCCGGCCAGGCGCGGCGTCATCGGTCGCCCTTTCCCGCATGGTGGACTATCGCCGCGACGGAGCGATCGACGTCGGTCTCGTCGGTGGACCGGTTGCGCACCCGCGCGGTGATCAGGAATGCCCGGGGATCCCCGCCGGCCAGTGGCTCACGAGCTGGGCAGGAGCGCGTCGGCGAGGCGGCGCCAGTGGGGCATGGCGGACTCACCCGGCTCGATCCCGACCACCTGCACGGCGACGTGGTCGGCCCCGGCATCGACGTGGGCGTGCAGTTTCCGCGCGATGGCGTCGAGATCGCCCCAGAACACGAAGTCGTCGACCAGCCGGTCGCTGCCGCCGCCCGCGATCTCCTCCTCCGAGTAGCCCAGGCGGCGGAACTTCGCGACGTTGTACGGGGCGCCGAGATAGGGGCGCAGGTGCTCGCGCGCCATCGCCCGGGCCCTGACCGGGTCGGACTCGAACAGCACCGGGTGCTCGACCCCCAGGAACGCGTCCGGCCCGAGAACCTCCCGCGCCTGCGCGGTGTGAGCGACGTTGACGTGATAGGTCTGCGCACCGGCGGCGCGGTCACGAGCCAGTTGGAGCATCTTGGGACCGTAGGCGGCCAGGATCCGGCGCATCGGCGCCTTGGGCAGGGGATTGACCGTCTCGATCGCGTCCAGCTCGTCGAGATATCCGGCCATGGCCGCCAGCGGCTTGGCCGCGGAACGCTGCTTCCCGCCGAACCCCAGGCCGAGCACGTGCCGGTCAGGGTAGGCGTCGGCGAGCAGGAGGGCGGCGCCGTAGGTCCACCGGCTCTCGCGCGACCAGATCCGCGCGATGCCGTTGACGACGCTCATCCGCTCGGTGCAGGCCAGCAGAAAGCCCGCGTGCGTGAGCGCCTCCCGCCCGAGCAACTCGGGAATCCACAACGCCCGCCACCCCAGCTCCTCCAGCTCCTGGGCCGACTCACGCAGCCGCGCCGCCGGTTGGTGCTCGAAGTCAAAGGTATAGATCCCGTACGTGCCGAGGTCCATGCCATCAATGCCGCTCATCGAAACGTCTCCTTCATCACCTATGACATTCGCATCACCATATCGTAGATTGTCGATATGTTTGACAGGCTCCCACCCGGGAGGTCGCGCGGTTCGGCTACAGAGTTCGGCCCAGGGTGGCGACGAGCCGGGCGATGCGCTGCTCGTCACGCTTGTAGTGGGTCCACTTGCCCACGCGCGTGGCCCGCACCAGCCCCGCCCGCTGCAACTCGGCCATGTACGCCGACACCGTCGACTGCGCGAGCCCCACCTTCGCCTTGATGTGGCTCACGCACACCCCCACCTCGACCGGGTCGGCGATGGCCCCCTCCAGGGAGAAATGGCGCTCGGGCTCGCGCAACCACGACAAGAGCTGCAACCGTGTCGGGTTGGCCAGCGCCCGCAACGCGTCGACCAGCTCGGAATCCATCGACACCTCGATCTCCGTCATGGTCCAGATGATACTGACCGAGGAATCGAGGTACGTCGATATGACCGGCTCCACATACTCTCACGCAGGGGAGCTGATCATCCCCCTTCTCGCGCCGCCCGTCCCGCCCCGTGCGTCGACGTACCACGATGGCCCGCCAGAACGACCCCCTCGATCCCCATATGACCAGACTCTATGGCCGTACGCCGGCCGCCTTCAGTCGCGGACCTTGCGATAGGCGTCCTTGAGGCTGATCCGGCCGTCCCGGAACCGCCACAGGTCGATGCCGTGCTCGGGGCGCCGGGAGTTGCCGGGCGGATCCGCCCACCACGGCCGTCGTTCTGCGTGCGGCCCGATCGAACACGGCACGTATCACGGGGTGCCGCAGAGGGTTCACGTCGTTCTGCCGGTCAGCGGCCGCCGTCGCGACGGCTTCAAGGCTGGTCGGACCGCGAACGCGGCGGCGGCCCCTTCCGCGTCTGCCGTGGGCACGGAAGCGACACGTTCGTGTGCGGTCGCACGCCGGCCAGCAGGAGAAGCTGGCCGATCCACGCCTCAATGACGGAAGGCGAATCCGGTGGACGCTCCGTGTCTGTCATCTCGTCCCCTTTGAAAGGTCCGCGGGGGAGTCCTTGGCGTTGGACAGCTACCCGGACAGGCGAGGAGTAGCCACGGAATCGGCCGCGATCCCACGCGACCGGGACGACCGAGATCACCGCCGCTCCCCGCGCCGCCGCTGTGCCGGTTTGGCCAGGAACGGGGACCGGCCGAGGATGATGATGCCCGTCACCATCGCGACCAACCCGGCCACCTCACCCGCCAGAGCCTCCGGAGTGACCCGCAGCCGCTCGGAGAAGATCACGGCTCCGAGCACGATCCCGATGATCGGCTCGACGGCCGTGGTCGCCGGCAGCGAGATCTGGAGCGGGGCGGCGTCGAACGCGCTCTGGTTGAGGAGCAGCCCCACCACGGCGACGCACGGCAGGATGTACGGCTGCCAGTCGTCGAGCACACTCAACCCGCTGTCCAGGGTGAGCAGGAAACCGCGGGTCAGCACGTCCTGCAGCCCGTACAGCACCCCGGCCGCGGCGGCCAGCGACATCGCCTTGACCTTCAGCGATCGCCGAAGCCCGAGGGAGACCAGCGCCGTCGCGGCCAGGACCACCGGGAGCGCCGCGAGCCACCGCATGGAAAGCGGATCGGGAAGGTGCCCGCCGTGCGGTCGCCCGGCGAACAGGAACAACGCCACCCCGCCGCTCACCAGCACCGCGCCCAGTTGCAGGACGCGGCCGAACGGTTCCTGGTAGATGACGTGGGCCGCGGTGAGGGCGAACACCAGGTTCATCGCGAGCAGCGGCTCCACCTCCGCCACGTCCGCCTCCCGGAGCGCGATGGCGCCGAGGATCTGGCCACAGATCATCAGCCCGAACCCGGCGAGCCACGTCGGCATGCGCATGAGGTTGAGCAGCAGGCGCACGTGCAGCATTTCCTCTAGGGGCTCGCGATAAGCGGCGTGCTGCTGGGCGACGAAGCCGAGACCGAGCAGGCACGCCGCGCCCAGGGAAACCGCGATGATCAACAATGATGGCCCTCGCCGAGGTCCTGCCCGACAGGGCTGGGCACCGGGACAGGAAGGCTTCCCCCCATGCACTGATCGCCCATGCCCATTGCCAGAGACCTTCCCGGACAGCTTTGACCGAGCAGTCCTCTTGCTGCGGCCTTCCCCAAACGTCGCCGCTGTAACTAGGCGGCCCTGACCTGGTCCATCTCAACCGGGGGGAGCACCGGCCTGCGGCGGTCCCGGGCCGGTGACCCGCACGGACTCGGGGGCCTGGGCGCCCGTCACGGCGCGGCTTTCACGTCCTTGCCCGGGAGCAGGGCGGCGAGCATGACGGCGCCCGCCGTGATGGCCAGGAGATGCTGGATCACCGCCACGGCCGGCTGCTCGAGCGGCACGTAGTCACCTGGCCGCAGTATCGCCATCGGCAGCTTCCAGGCACTCCATGCGAACAGCGACCCCGTGCCGACGAACGCCAGCGACAGGAAGACCCACGACGGCCCCCTGCCCGCCACGATTCGCCGTGTCCCCCACACCGCGACGAACGCCCAGATCGCCGACGTGGCGTTGAGCAGCCGGGCGTTGAGATCCAGACCGCCGGAAGCCAGGCCGAGCGTCCCTCCGGCGGTCCAGAAGAGCCACAGTGCTCCCAGCGCGCAGGCCGCCACGTACGCGGCGAGCAGCCGTCCCGGCCGGCCGGTCCTGGGCTGGTCGAGGAAGGCGGACGGCCAGCGTTCGCGCATGTAGATCGGCAGGCCGACGGCCGTCCCGGCCGCCATCCCGGCGAACCCGATCGACATGAAGATCGCCTCCCAGGCGGGCATCGTGCTCCCGCCCTCGTCCCCGCCTCCGCCGATCACGGTGCTGACCGCCAGGTAGGGCAGCATCGGGACCAGGAAGCCCGCGCCCAGCCAGCCGAAGAAGACCAGCGGCGGGCCCGGGACCCGGCGGCCCCAGCGCTGGGCGAGCGCCAGGCCCAGCACGATCCCCACCGCCGCCATCGCCACCGTGAGCGCGTTGAGCAGGATCCAGTCGGTCGTGTCGGCCCTGATCCGGGGGTCGCCCTGCCCGAGGAGCAAGCCGGCCACCCAGGTCACCTTGACCACCAGGTAGAGCGACATCGTGGCCGCGGCCCCGTATCCCGCGAACTTGCGTACGGCACTCCACCGCGCGGCGATCTCCGGTTCTTGATCCATACGCGAGAGCATCGCCCCGGTCGTGGTCGCTTCCGTAATGCGTCTCAGCTCCCTCTCAGCCGGACCGCCGCCGATCCGCCGAACTGGTGGCGCTCGCCTGCTCGGGGACCGGGAGTCAGCGGTAGTTGTAGCCGCCCCAGCCGTAGCTGCCGCCGTGGCCGTAGCCGCCGCGGATGCGGAAGTCGTCCACGTCCCTGCCGAAGACGATCCGGTTGCCGTAGAAGCTCTTGGAGTTGAACCGCTTGTAGTGGTACCAGCGGCCGTCACGCTTGTAGTAGACGTCGAAGAAGCTGTAGTCACGGTCGTGGCGGTCACGGTCCCACATCCGGAAGTCCAGCCAGTAACGGCCGCCGCTCCTGCCCCACCGGTACTCGAAGCGGCCGTCACCGCGGTCGAAACGCTTCCAGGCGTTCGAGGAGGTCTGGGCGGCCGAGTCCGTGGTGGCCGTCGCGGCCGAGGCGGCCGGGGCGGCGGCGATCCCCGTGGCCACGGCACCGGCGAGAACGGTGCCGACGAGCAGCTTGGCAAGAGTACGCATCAGATTCCTCCGTTGGGTCGGCGCTCTCGGAACGCCGGATTTACCTTCGTTTCCGGTCGAGCCGTTGCTCGTGTTCCGGACAACGAGAACGGTAGATGCGGACCACCACCCCGCTCTGCGCACAACGACACACAAGGCGTCGAGCGTGCAGTACTACACACAAGACGGACCCCGCTGCGCCGCACAGCCTGGCCAAATGCCCCAAACCGGTAGAATTGTCATCAATCCGGGCAACTTCATCCAGCCGCTCCAGCTCGCCAGGGACTTTGATGACCGACAGCGATGCCACTCCGTCGACCGTGAAAATCGTGAACCCGATGAGCGCGGACTACGACACCGCCTTCGCCGCCTTCTTGGCCCACACCGACCAGAAGGAGCGCGCCCACGAGAAACTGGCCCACATCGTCGCGCGGCTGCCCCGCCGCCGGACCCTCATCGACGCGGGCGCGGGCACCGGCCAGACCACCGCCTGGCTGGCCCGCCGGTTCACCCGTACCATCGCCATCGAGCCCAACGAGCACCTGCGGCGGAAGCTCGCGCGTACCTGCCCCGACGCCACCATCCTGAGCGAGGACATCGCCACGGCCCGGCCCGACCACCTCGCCGACCTCGTGCTGTCCGCGCACGTCTTCTACTACATCCCCCAGCCCTCCTGGCCGGCCCACCTCCAACGGCTGGCCTCCTGGACCGCCGAAGGTGGCAGCGTCGTGGTCATCCTGCAGAACCCGGAGACCGACTGCATGCGACTGCTGCGCCACTTCACCGGTCACCGCTTCGATCTGCACCCGCTGGCACAGGCGTTCGCCGATCGTGGCTGGGACATGACCACCGGCACGGTGCCGGCCACCATCGACGCGCCCGACCTGGACACCGCCGTGATCATCGCGCAGTTCCTGCTCAACCTGGTTCCGCTCCCGCACCCGCCCGCCCTGGACGACGTCGCCGCCTACCTCCAGGACCGCTTGCGGGTGGCGGGCAGTTACCGGCTGAGCTGCGATCAGGACTTCCTCGAACTGCGGAGCCCCGGTGCGGGGAGCCGACCTGCCGTCACGCCAGGTGATGCACCTGGGTGAGCGGTAGTCCGGTCGCGGGCGGCAGGCCCATCGGCCTGCCGCCCACCAGTACGGGGCCGCCGTCACGCGGCACCCGCACCTGCGGGACGCGGGTGTTGTGGATCATGTCAACACCAGCCACAGGACGAGGCCCGCGATGACGATGAGGACCACCGTGCCGAGCAGGACCAGGCCGAGGACGGGAAGCCGCGTCGGCCTGCGCGGGCCGGGCCGTCGGCGGCGCCACCGGCTCCGCCGGTACTTGCCTTCGTTCGCGGGCGCGGTCATCCGGTCGAGACCGGCCGTGACGCTGTCGGCGACGGCTGTTCCGGCCAGGCCCAGTCCGCGCACCGCGTTGCCGGCCACCGCGTACAGCAGGGTCGAGGCCGTTCCCGGCGCGCTGAGGGCCGCCATCCCGAGCAGGAAGGTCTCAGAAGGGCGGTCGACGTTGGCGAGGACCTCGTCGATGTCGGCCGGAGTGAGCTGCCGCTGGTGGCTCAGCCAGAGGACGAGCTGGTAGTTGCGAACACTCTCCTCAGCGGCGCAGATGGAGCCGATCGCCTCGATCAGGTAGCGGTATCGCGTCAGGGTGTGCCTGACGGACTCCATGGACCGTGGATCGGTGGGCGCGGCGCGGCGGCCCAACTCGTCGATGACGATGTCCAGCACCCTGCGGTTGCGGGACTGGACGGCGACGCCGCACAACTCGTCGTCCGACATCGTGTCGAGAACCGGGTACAGGCGGTCGGGGCCCAGCAGGTTCGCGATGAGCAGCCGGCCCGAGGGGGTGCTGTGCGGCAGGAGCCGGTCGGTCGCGGCGAGCAGCGCCGGCGGGAGGTCGGGCTCCGACGGGCGGGGGCCGCCCAGGTCGACCAGCATCTCCTCGACGTCGGCGGCGCGCAGCGGCGTCCCGTACAGCAGGCGCAGCAGGCTCTCGAAGAAGCGTTGTACGACGGCCGAGTCGGCCAGGCTTTCCGGCAGGCGGACGGGGTTGGCCCTGGCGAACACCCGGTAGGTCTTCCGGTCCTCGTCCGGAACCCGCTCGCGGGCCCGCCGCGCGAGCTGCGTGGTGAGGGCACCGAGCCGCCGCTCCTCGGCGTTCGCGATGCTCTCGCCGCACTGCCGCAGCAGGTCCTCCACCGAGAGCCTGGGCGGGAGCGCGACGGGGCCGGCGGCGCGGCCCTGGAGCAGCCTGGCCGCCGCGGCGCGGTCGGACACGTCCTCGAAGTCGCGCGGTTCCGCCGCGGTGGCGAGCCGCCTCACCAGCTCGCCGAGGTCCGCACCCTGATGGCGCTCCAGCTCCTTCTCGTAGAGCTGCGCCTCCTGCGGGTACGATCCCACCGGCTCACCGGCCTCCCAGGGCAGCTCCCATGTCCCGTGGGTGGGCGCCACCTCGGCGAACGAGAGGCGGATGCGGTGCCGGGAGGCACTGTTGGTCCAGGTGGAGACCGCCAGCGAGTGGCGGAACCCGTACGGGAGCAGGGCCGCCACCGCGTCCAGGAAGTCCAGCCGCCGATCCAGGGACAGCCGGCCGGCCCGCACCACGCAGACCGGCCGCCCGGTGAGCAGGAGCGCCGCCGCCCGCCGGGCCGTGCCGTTGATCTCCTCGGCGAGACGACGCTCGTCGTACGCCGAGAGGGGAAGCCGGAAGGGCTTCTCTCCGGAGAAGTCCATCTCCATCAGCGCCTCGTACATGGCGCGGTACGACAGCCTGGTCGGCGCGGCGACGACGTCCGCCCAGCGTACGCAGGCGTAGTACGTCATCGCGTACGGGCGATGGAAGCCGTCCTGGGACTCCGGCAAGGTCTGCACGGACAGCCCCAGCCACGGCTCGTGATCGGGGCCGGTGGTGAAGTGGCTGGTCGACACCCGGGGCAGCGCCTTGGGCTCCATCGTGCCCGAGGTGAACGCCTTGAGCCACATGCCGAACTCCGCGCTGGTGATCGCGCCCGTGCTGCAGGCGATCACGCCGTAGTCGTCCAGGCTCTTCGGCGTCTTGCCGAGGATCGCCCAGTGGGCCGTCAGCCATGCCATCGTCCGCTCCTCATCGCGCCGGGCCGGAGCATGCGACCGAGCCAGATCACGGGCTCCATGACGTTCAGCGGGCGGACCGCCCCCCGGATCGTCAGCCCGCCGTTCGCGTCGTCGATGACGTTCACCGGGTCGTCCGGGTCGAAACGGCCGAGATCCTCATCGATGAACACTCCCACCGCCGACGTCACGAAGAACTTGATGCGGTCCTCGTGGAAGAACGCCTCAAGCAGGTCGAGGATCATCTCCGAGTTGTGGTCGCGGGCCTCGCGGCACAGCCGGCGGAAGAAGTCGCGGACCCGGTCCTCGGGCACCCGGGGGATGCGCAGCTCGTCGTGGGGATCGCGCTGCGTGAACCCCCCTTCCATCGCGATTCGCAACACTCTCGGGTCGTCGTACTTGGTGATGCAGACGGCGATGTAGTGGGGCAGCTTGCCGTCCTCGTACTCGTCGCCGACGAGCATCCGCCCGGCTACGTCGTGCAGCGCGGCGTCCAGGTGCTTGAAGGCGTCGCCCACCCGGGCCTCCCGGTCCGGGTCGAACACGTAGATCAGCCCGCGGCTCTTGACCAGGCTGTCGACCAGGGCCTGCTTGTCGATGTTCGCCTCGGACTCGGCGTACAGGTCCCCGCGCAGGTCCAGGAAGTCGAGATTGAACTTCGGCGCCCTCTCCACGCGCTCCGTCCACGGCCACCACCACCGCCTGCGCGCCGCCGCCGCGGGGCCGAGGATCACCCAACTGTAGTGGGTGAGCGCCTCGGTCGGGGCGGGGAACGTACGTGCCTGCAGCAGCGTGTCGCGCAGCTTCGCCAGCTCCGTCCTGGACACCGCGTTCTCCCCGATGAGCCGCCAGCCCGGGCTGCCGGACCTGTTGAGTGCGACGCTCAGCGCCGCCAGGAAGGCGGTCTTGCCGCTGCCCGAAGCCCCCCACATCGCGATGTCGGGCTCGCGGCCGCGCTCGGGATCGCCGGGGACGGAGTCCGTGTCAACCACCGATGTCCTCATTCCGGGAGACGAAGGGAAGGCAGAGCGCGGCGGACGGCGTCACCATCCCGAGCCGGAGCGCGAGCTCGTCCGCGTTGACCGCGTCCACCTGGAACAGCGCGGCCGAGCCGAGCCGGTGCCAGGGAGAGGCGGAGGCCGGCAGGCTGTCGCAGATGGCCGCGCTCCTCAGGTCGTGGCGGCGCTCCATCTCCCTGAGCAGTGCCAGCCAGTCGTACTTCGAGGGGCAGGGGGGCACGCGACCGGACTGGGACCCTGGCGGGGGATGCGGCGGCCGCGCTCCGATGGTGAGCAGGGCCGTCCGCGTGCCGCCCGGTTGCTGGAGCAGCAGGGTGCTCACCACGGCGAGCACGTCTTCGAGCTGGGCGGCCTTCGGGTAGGTGAGCGCGGTGGGCTGCAGGGACTCCAGGGCGGCCCGCGCCTGCCCGGTGGAGACGCCCTGGGCGACCAGGGCCGGCCTGGTCCGGTCCGCGTGCCTGCCGCCGAACACGTGGGTGCCGTACGCCACGACGGACACCCTGAGCTGCCGGGGGTCGGGACCGCGCTCGGCGAGCAGGTCGATGAGGTAGCCGGCCCAGTGATAGCGGGCCTCGAATTCCTGCGCGGTGCCCGCCGTCTCTATGGCGCACACCAGGTGGGCGGGCCGGGGCGCGGGCTGCAGTGCGGCGGGGAGCTCGGCGACCACTTCCGCCCACGGACGTGTGTTCGGCCGGAGACCGGAGATCTCCGGGAAGCGGACCACGCCGGGCCGTTCCAGCACCGCCCGCAGCACGTGCCGGCCGGGCGGGAGCGGCGCGTGGTCGACCGAGACCAGCTCCGACGGTTGCAGCAGGCCCGACCAGGCGGAGACCGCGAGCAGCAGTCCGCCCGTGTCGGTGCACGTGATGGTCACGTGCGTGGCCTCGCCGGGCTTGGCGCCGGCGCCGAAGAGCCGCCGTCCCACCAGTTCGAGCCCGCCGTCGCCCGCGCGCTGGCGGGCGACGATCAGGTCGTACGCGTGCCGCAGCGGAGCGCCGGCGACCAGCGCGGGGAGCAGGTCCCCGACCTTGGCTCCGGACACCTCCACGACCTGTGCCGAAGGGCGCCGCCGCAGTAACGCGCGCAGCGCCTCATCCTGCTCGTGCCCGTCGGCGGAGCGCACCACCAGCACCGGGTCGCCCTCGTCGGCGGAGATCAGGTCACCGGCGATTCGGTGCACCGCGTCGAATATCTCCTCACCGGAGGCGGTCAAGGTGGACCACTTGGCCGCGGCCCGGCGCGTGTGACAGGGCGTGCCGATCTCGTCGGCACGCACCTCGTAGAACCGTATCCCGCCGGCGTCGATCTCCGTGATGGCCAGCCGCTCCCTGAACGAGGCGATCAGATCGGCGAGCTCGCCGCGCAACCCGCCCTCCGCGAAAGGGTTCAAAGAATCTCTCCGCCCATATTGCGCTCAATTAGTAATAGGTCCCTTTCGATATCATTGGCGAAATATTTCATAATAAATGCAGAAGATCGGGCGTTTGTCCGTTTTGTGGTGAATTTTGGGCGCTGTTCGCCCGGGGAAAGCAATCCATGGCAGGTTGCCGGACCCAACCACCGCGAGTTGGCATCTATCACCTTGCGATATCAGAAACAGCCGGGTTCTCATGGTAGTCAGTGCATTACTTACGGGGTAGGGCGTACAGCAGCCTGCCCCTTCCCCCCGGAGCCGCTCGTGATCGGTAGATGGTTGATCGTCCTGTCCGGCGCCCGTCCGGACGTGCTGGAGCAGTGCAGAGGGGAACGCAGCAAATACCACGGCCTGGGCGGTGCCATCCTGACCACGGCCACCGTCGCCGCCGTCTCCATGACGTTCGCGCTCGCCTCGGCACTCAAGGTGTTCCCGCCGCTCGCCGTGCTGATCGGCCTTGTGTGGGGCGTGGCGATCATGAGCCTGGACCGGTGGCTCGTCACATCCCTGCCCACGCGGGGCGGCCGGCGCTTCGGGCTCGCCCTGCCCCGGCTGCTCCTCGCGCTGCTGCTCGGCGCCGTCATCTCCACGCCGCTGGTCCTGCAGATCTTCAAGCCCGAGATCGACGCCGAGATCGTCGACATCCAGCAGGAAAAGACCGACGCGTTCACCCGTGCGCAGCAGAGTGGCGACACCGGCCGCCGCATCGCCGAGCTGGAGAAGTCCAAGGCGGAGCTGGCAGCGGTGATCGCCTCCCGCGGGGAGCAGGCGATCGATCCGGCGTCCGACTCCCGGTTCCGGGAGCTGACCAAGTCGCGCGAGCAGGCGGTGAAGCTCCGGACCGAGGCTTACCAGGAATGGCAGTGCCAGCTCTACGTCGGGCCGCCCAAATGCGCGAAGAAGGGCAACGGGCCGCTCGCCAAGGCGGCGGAGGAGGAGTACAACGCCGCCCGGGACAAGGTGAGCGAGATCGACGGGCAGCTCCAGCAGCGCAGGAAGCAGCTCGGTGACAAGCAGGAGACCTCACGGGCGACCCGCCTGGCCCAGGCGCAGAAGGACCTGCCCGGCGTGGAGGCGGAGCTGGCCCAGCTCACCGAGCAGCAGGCTGATCTCAGGGGCGGCTCCGCCACCGAGATCGTCGGATCCGACGGCCTGATGCTTCGCCTGGAGGCTCTCGGCAGGGTGTCGCAGGACAATGCGTCCCTCAACCTGGCCAGGATCCTGCTGTTCCTGTTCATCCTGCTCATCGAGTGCCTGCCGGTCATCGTCAAGCTGATGCAGGGGCCGGGCATCTACGACACGGTCGTGGCCGCGCTGGAGAAGCAGGAGCTCGACAGGGCCATCGACCAGATCTACAAGGCGGACGTCCGGTCGTCGCGGGCCGACTGGCGGGACGGCCCCACCTTGGCGTTCGCCGCGGACGAAGAGCCTCCGGGGGCCTTCCACGGGGCCGGGCCGCCGTACGAGCAACCGTACGTGCCGGCTGAGCAGCACCAGAGCAGGAGCTTCGAGGACGAGGCGCTGCGCAACCTCAGGGACAACCGCGTCTCCCGGACGATGCGGACGAGCGATGTCCGGCAGGCCGAGCACGCCGGGCTGAACGATGATTGGTAAGCACGTCGCCGGCCGGTTCGTCATCGAGGCACCACTGGGCAGCGGCGGCATGGCACGGGTGTGGCGCGGCCGGGACCGCAAGCTCAACCGCCTGGTGGCGCTCAAACAGGTACGCGCGGACGCAGGGCGCCTGCCGGAGCTGGCCGCCCGCGCCGCGGTGGAGGCGGAGGCGCTGGCCCGGATCGACCACCCCGGCATCGTCCGCATCTACGACGTGCTCGACCAGCCGGACGGCCCGTGGATCGTGATGGACTACGTCGAAGGTGACGTGCTCGGCACGCGCATCGAGCGGGAACCGCTGTCCGAGTCCGCCGTGGTGGAGATCGGCGCCCAGGCGCTCGACGCGCTCGCCGCCGCGCACGCGGAAGGGGTGTTCCACCGCGACGTGAAGCCGGAGAACATCCTGATCGCCCCCTCCGGCGCGGTGGTCCTGGTGGACTTCGGGATCGCCGCCATCGAGGGTCACGAGCGCATCACCGTGCTCGGCCAGGTGATCGGCACTCCGGACTTCATCGCCCCCGAACGGCTGCGCGGTGCCCCGGCCGGCGCGGCGGCCGACCTCTGGTCGCTCGGCGCCACCCTCTACACGGCCCTGGAAGGACGTCCCCCCTTCCGCCGGAGCTCCGAGGAGGCCACCAGGTTCGCCATCCTCACCTTCCCCCCGGACCCCATGACCCGGCCGGGCCGGCTCAAGCCGACGATCGACCGGCTGCTGGTCAAGAGCCCGGCCAACCGGATGGGGGCAGAGGAGTTGGCACAGCGGCTGGCCCGGGCGGCCAGGCGCGATCCCCGGATGGGACCGCGGTGGACACCGCCCCCACCCGGCTTCGCCACCAGGCCGCCCTCGCGGCCCGTCGTGAACGGCACAGGCACCACTTCGGGAGGGAGCGGGACGGGCGCCGTTTCCGGAAGGGGCGGCGGCGCGGGAGCGGGAGCGGGAGTTGGCGACGGCGGGGCGGCGCGCCGGGCGATCGCCGGCGTCAGCGCCCTGGAAAGGGGCTCGATGGTCCTAGCGATGCCCGCCGCGGACGCGGCGGTGCTCCTCGCCCGGCACTGGCAGCTCTTCACCACCGCCGCGGTGGAGCAAATGTGCCGCGAGCCGGCGAGAAGCGCGAAGATCCTGCAGATGCTGCTCCCGACCCGCGCGGGCTGGCTGCTGGACCAGGTACGCGACCCGGGCCTGGTGGCCAAGGTCGTCCTCGCGATGGACACTCACCACCACGGTCGCGTGCTCGGCCACATGCAGGATCGGCAGTCCGCGGCGGCCATCGCGGCGATGACCACCCTCGACAGCCGGCGGACCGGCCGCGCCGTGGCCGCGATGCCGGAGGATCCGGCCGTACAGGCGTTGAGCCGCCTGTCGCCCGACACGATCGCCGGGGTGCTCGCGCACTGCCCGCCCGCCCGCCGAGACCGGCTGCTGCCCCGGTTGCCGGACGAGACCCGCGAGGAGGTCGAGTGGAGGCTGGCCGCCGGAGCATGAGCGTTCCGGCGCCGCCGGATCACCCCGCGGTCGCCGTGTGACCCTCGTACTGCGAGGAGCAGGGCGCCAGATCGGCCGCCGGAGCCGCCGAGGCCACGGCCTTACGGCCTCGGTCTCGCCATCGTCAAACGGCCGCGAGCTCACCCCGACCGGCAACATGTGCGGCCGCGAGCAGGACGTCGTCGCTTTGCGTGCCTTTGCCAATCCATAGAGTTACGATCGGTGGGAGTGCCCGAGCTTTACCCCCCGACCACGGAGTGCCGCATGGAGCGAATGGTTCTGGTCGCCGTCACCGAGCGCGCCGACGCCGACACAGCACTGGCGGAGCAGATCCGCCGGGTGCGCTCGGCGATGGGCGAGCTCGGGCTGCAGGTGCGCTGGACCCATCGGCCCGAGGACGCCTTGGCCGTCATCGGGTCGGACGCCTCGCTCACGGCGGTGCTGGCGGCGTGGGACGCACCCGGAGCCGAAGAGCTTCTCGGCGCGGTGGCCAGGCGGTTCCGCGGCCTGCCCGTCTTTCTGATGACCCAGGACCAGGAGCTCCCGCTGTGGGTGTACGAGGTCATCCAGGGCTACGTCTTCCCGTTGGAAGATACCCCGCAGTTCATCGCCGGGCGCATCGCGTACGCGGCCGAGCAGTACGCCGACAACATTCTCCCGCCGTTCTTCCGAGCGCTGCGGCGCCTGCAGGACCACCACCGCTACTCCTGGCACACCCCGGCGCACGCGGGAGGCGTGGCGTTCCTGAAGTCCCCCGTGGGGCGGGCCTTCTTCGACTTCTACGGCGAGCGACTGCTGCGCACCGACCTGTCCATCTCCGTTCCTGAGCTGGGCTCCCCCCTCGACCACACCGGCCCGATCGGGGAGGCCGAACACAACGCCGCTCGCGTCTTCGGCGCCGAGCGCACCTTCTTCGTGGTCAACGGCAACTCCACCGCCAACCGCATCGTCGGGCACCACGCGATCGCCCGCGACGACACCGTTCTGGTCGACCGCAACTGCCACAAGTCCGTCCAGCACGCCCTGGCCATCAGCGGCGCCCGGCCGGTCTACCTCGTGCCCGAACGCAACGGGCTCGGCCTGGCCGGGCCGATCCCCCCTGCCGCGCTGGAGGTGGCCGCCATCCAAGCGCGAGTGGCCGATCATCCCCTTGCCGCCGGGGAGCCCACGTACGCGGTCATCACGAACTCCACCTACGACGGCGTGTGCTACAACGCGGTGCAGGTCGCTGAACTGCTGGGCGCCGGCGTGCCACGACTCCACTTCGACGAGGCGTGGTTCGCCTACGGCCGGTTCAACCCGCTCTACGCCGGGCGGTACGGCATGGCGGTCGACGAACGCACCCTGCCCGGCCCTGGACGCCCCACCGTGTTCGCCACCCAGTCGACCCACAAGCTCCTGGCCGCGCTGTCACAGGCCGCGATGCTGCACATCCGCCCGGCACCGCGGGCACCGGTCGACTACGACGCGTTCAACGAGACCTACCTCATGCACGCCTCAACCTCGCCGCTGTATCCGATGATCGCCTCACTCGACGTGGCGGCGGCGATGATGGACGGCCCATCGGGAACCTTCCTCACCCAGGAGGCGATCGTCGAGGCGGTCCGGTTCCGGCAGGCGATGACCCGGCTGGCCACCCGCATCCGCGAGGACGGCCGCCGCCCCGAGTGGTTCTTCGGCGTCTGGCAGCCGCCCACCGTCACCGACCCGCGCACCGGACGGGCTGTCGCCTTCGCCGACGCCGACCCCGCCCTGCTGTGCGCCGAGCCCCGATGCTGGGTGCTGGAACCCCGGGCCACCTGGCACGGGTTCGAGGGGATGGGCGAGGACTACGCCCTGCTCGACCCCGTCAAGGTGACGATCACCTGCCCCGGGGCGGACGCGGCCAGGGGCACACTCGAGTGGGGCATCCCGGCCCGGATCGTGGCCGCCTACCTGCAACGGCGCGGCATCGTGGTGGAAAAGACCGGCGACCACACGCTACTGGTGTTGTTCTCCATGGGAATCACCAAGGGCAAATGGGGCACGCTGATCGACGCGCTCACCGATTTCAAGCACGCCTACGACAACGACCTGCCGCTGGCGGACGTGCTGCCCGGCTTCGGGCCGCCGGCGATCTCGATGCAGAAATACTGCGCTGAGGTGCATCAGAAATTGCGCGAGTCCGCGGTGGGTGCACTACTCGACCAGGTCTTCACCACCCTGCCCGAGCCGGTGTCCACCCCCGCCCACTGCTACCAGGCCATGATCCGGCACCGCACCGAACGGGTCCCGCTGGACAAGCTGCCTGGGCGCGTCGCCGCGGCCACCGTGGTGGTCACCCCGCCGGGGATCCCCATGCTGATGCCCGGCGAGGCGGCGGGGACGGCAGACGGCCCGCTGATGACCTACCTGCGGGCCTTGGAAGAATTCGACAGGGCCTTTCCAGACCTGGCCACCGACATCCACGGTGCCCACCGTGACGGCGACGGCCGCTACTGGGTGGAGGTCGTCCGCGACTGATCCGGTCCAGTCCCACAACCCGTTGGCGGATCAGAACGCGAGCACGTCAGGAAAAGCCGAACGTCGCGGCCAGCACGGGATCATGGAACTCGGTCACGCGGGACACGCCGGTGAGGGTGGTGGTCAGCACCACGACGCGGGCGGCTCGGAGCTCGCCGCCCGCGTCCCGGTGGTACACGGCGGCGGCGGGTTGGCCGTTGGCGGTGGTCGCGATCATGCGCCAGTCGCCCGGTGCGCCCAGCACGTACGCGTCGAGCAGCGCGCGTGCCCGTCGGTCGGTCGGTTCGAGCAGTTCCTCGGGCGCCGGCTTCAGTTCGTCCAGCCGGGCACGGGCGCGCTGCAGACCGCTCTTGACCGCCGCCGTGGTGGTGTCGAGGATCTCCGCGGGGTCAGCAGCTCGCCGAACCCCATGCGCTGGACGAAGCTCTCGCGCGTGTCGCGAGCGACGTCGTTGACCGCCTCGACGCCGGATTCGGTGTAGTCGATGACGCTGCGGAATGGCTTGGTGCCGTGCGGAAGGGCGAGGATCCGAGTGATCTCCTCGGCGACTCCGACAGGGCTCGGGTCGACTCCGGGGACGAAGAGCGCGGAGGTCACCTCCTCATTGCGCGCGACCAGCGGGTCGAGCTCCGCGTAGGCGGCCGAGACGGCTGAGTCGCCGGCTCGCGTGGCGTTGGGGAAGTGCTGGGTGCCCTTGGTGATCGCACCGGGCATGACGATGCAGGTCTCGATGCCGAACGGGTTCGCCTCGTACGACGTGGCCACCGCCAGGGTGTCGAAAGCGGCCTTGGATGCCGCGTACGGGCCGAGGAAGGGCGGCGTGGTGACGATGATGGTGCTACCGACGTACAGCAGGGTGCCGCCGCCGCGGTGGCGCAGATGAGGCATGGCCGCCCGATTCACCCGGTGGGCGCCGATGACGTTGATGTCGAAGAGGTGGGCGATGTCCTCGGCGGTGAACGCCTCGGTGTAACCGACGTAGAGGTGCCCCGCGTTCTGTATCACGACATCGAAATCGCCGCCGTCTCGCAGGATGGTGGCAACGGCCGCGTCGGCTGATTCCTGCGAGGTGACGTCGAGTTCGACGACGCGCAGGGTCCCGCCGTGCTGTGCGCCGACGTCGAGCAGTTCTTGGCGGTGGACGTCATTCCGTCCGTACGGCTCCAGCATGCTGGCCCACACGGTGTGCCCGGCACGGGTGAGCGCCTGGGCAGTGAGGTTGCCGATGCCGGTGGCGGCTCCGGTGATGAGGATGGTGGACATGGCGGTTCTCCGTTCGAAGGAAGTGTCAGGAGGCGCGGCGGACGAGGTCGACGCGCAGGACCCGATCGTCGCCCGGGCGGGCGGCGGTGCCGCCCCACGTTGCTCCGTCGGTGTTGGTAGTCGTGATCCACAAAGAGCCGTCGGGTGCCGGCTCCACCGTGCGGATCCGTCCGTAGCGCTGGATGAAGTAGGCGACGGGTTCGCCGTCCGCCCGGGATCCGTTGACGGGCAGGCGCCAGAGCCGCTGTCCGCCGAGCGCGCCCATCCAGACGGCCTCGCCTGCGACGGCGATGCCGGACGGCGAGGCGTCGTCGGGATGGATGGTGAAGATCGGGTGTTCGCCGTACGAGCCGTCCCGGCCTTCGGACTCGGGCCATCCGTAGTCGCGTCCCGGGCGCAGGACGTTCAGCTCGTCCCAGGTCCGATGGCCGAGTTCGGAGGCGTAGGCGGTGCCGTCGGGGCCGAACGCGATGCCCTGCACGTTGCGATGGCCGCTGGAGTAGACGGCGGTCCCCGAGGGGTTGTCCGGCGGCACGGATCCGTCGGGGCGGATCCGCAGGACCTTGCCGTTCAATGACTCGTCGTCGGCCGCGTTTTCGGGCGAGAAGGCGTCGCCGGTGCCGATCCACAGGTTGCCGTCCGGCCCGAAGCGCAGGCGTCCGCCGTGATGGCGGTCGGCGGTCGCGACGCCTTCGAGGACCACCCGGTCCTGGCGCAGGGAGCGCAGGTCGGGGGTGAGGCGCAGCGCCACGACCCGGTTGGTGGGTGAGGCCGACACATATGCGTAGACGGTGTGGTCCCTGTCGAAGGATGGTGAGGCGGCCAGACCGAGGAGGCCGCCCTCGGCGCTCACCTCGACGCCGGGAACCGTGCCGACCGGCGCGGGGTTCCGGCCCTGCCTGATGTGCAGGATCCGTGCGGACGACCGCTCGGACACCAGGGCGGAGCCGTCCGGGAGAAACGTCAGGCCCCAGGGCATGGTCAGGCCGCGGGCGATCTCGGTGACCTCTCCGGGGACCAGGCCACGCGCGTCCCCCGCTGTGACGCCCTGTGAGGTGTGGGGCTCCGATGTCGTGCACCCGGGCAGCAGGACCAGGGCGCACAGGAGAGCGGCGACGGTGCTGAGGCGGCTGCCCGTACGTGGGATGAGGAGCATGGCTGATCTGTCCTTCATGTCGGTCAGGCGCGCCGGGCGGGGGACGACGTGCCGTCCCCCGCCCGGGCCGCTACGTGGCGAACCGGTGCTGCAGCCGCTGGCAGGCGAATCCGGCGAAGGCCCCCAGGGCGCTGCCGGCGATCAAGGTGAGCAGTCCGGGGAGCGGGTGCTCGGGTTCCGCGGCGAAGAAAGTGACCAGGCCCACGAACCAGGCGAGCATGTTGTCGAGTACGGGCGTCGTACGCAGGCCGACCGCGACCGAGGCCAGGACGAAGACCGCGAGCGGCAGCGCCGCGGCGCCCGCGATGGGGGCGGCCAGCTCCACGATGCCGTGGCCGATCACGGCGAGCGCCATGCCGAGCCACAGGCAGACGATGGCATGGATGCCGAGGCGGGGAGAGGTGGGCCGGGTGAACCACGCCACCCAGCCCGCGAACATGACCCAGGCCTGCAGGCCCAGAGCTGTGCTGGAGTAGGCGGCTGCCGCCGCCACCACGGCCGCGATGGCGGTGAAGGCCACGAACCGGCCGGGGTTGGGCCGATCCACGGCGGGGTGCGGTGTGGTGCTGGGACGAGGCTCCATGGGGGGTCCCTTCTCGATGGTTGAGCGCGGAGTCAGGCGGCGCCGCCATTGGCGAACACGATCTGGCCGTTGATCCAACGGCCGGGGCCGGCCAGGAAGGCGACGACCTCTGCGACGTCCTGCGGGGTGCCGAGCCGGTTCATCGGGCTCAGACCGGCGATCCGGTCGATGGCCTGCTGTGACTTGCCGTCGAAGAACAGCTCCGTGGCCGTGGGGCCCGGCGCCACCGCGTTGACCGTGATGTCGCGGCCCCTCAGCTCCTTGGCGAGGATGGGAACGAGGGCCTCCACCGCCCCCTTGGTCGCGGCATACGCGCCGTAGGTCGGGAGGTGCAGGCGGGTGACGCTGGTGGAGAAGGCGACGATGGCGCCACCGGGGCGGATCCGGCGCGCGGCCTCCCCGGCCATGACGAACGTGCCCCGTACGTTGACGCGCAACTGCCGGTCCAGCTCGGCCAGGTCCAGCTCGCGGGTCGGCTGCAGCGCCATCACACCCGCGGCGTTGACCACGACGTCGACGGGGCCGAGGCGCTGCTCCACGGTGTCGAAGGCGGCGGCGACCGCGACCTCGTCGGCCACGTCGGCCTGCAGGGCGATCCCGTGGGCGCCGGCCGCCTCGATCTCGCCGACGGCGGCGTCCGCCTCTTTGGCGTTGGACGCGTAGACGACGGCGACGTCCTGGCCTGCCGCGGCGAGTTTGGAGGCGACGGCGCGGCCGATCCCCCGCGAACCCCCGGTGACGATGGCGACGCGTAATGCGGTACTCATGGACTTCCTCCTTGCTCAGGCGCTAACGATTTCAAGTTAGCACTGTATTTGCGCCGTTAACAAGGCAGTGTTAGCGAAAATGTTAGCGATCGCTAAGGAAACCTGTTAGCATCGATACATGTCCAGCGTGAACAAGCGGGAAGCGATCCTCGACGTGGCGGCGGACCTGCTGGCGCGTGAGGGAAGGGACGCCGTCTCGACCAGGGCGGTCTGTAAGGCCGCGGGCGTGCAGGCGCCGATCCTGTACCGGCTGTTCGGTGACAAGCAGGGTCTGCTGGATGCCGTGGCCAGCCGGGGGCTCATCTCATACCTCGCCGAGAAGCGGGCCATAACACCCAGTGGCGACCCCGTGGAGGACTTGAGGCGCGGTTGGGATCTGCATGTCGGGTTCGGCCTCGCCGAGCCCGCCCTGTATTCGCTGATCTACGGGAGCCCACGACCTGGTGCCGAGCCCGACGGGGCGAAACAGGCCGCGGAGATCCTCGCCGGGCTGGTGCACCGTGTCGCCCTGAGCGGTCGGCTCCGCGTCCCGGAGGAGCGGGCGGCGCGCGTGATCCACGCGGCTGGTCGCGGCACCACGCTGGCTTTGATCGCCACTCCAGAGGCGGAACGCGACATGGAGGCCGCCCGGATCGTCCGCGAAGCGGTCATCGACGCGATCAGCGATCCCGCCCCGACCGGCTCCACGCGTACCGGGGACGACGTCGTGGCCGGCGCCATCACCCTGAGGGCCGCCCTCGCGGACCTGAAGGTCCTCAGCCCTTCCGAGAGCCAACTGCTGGGCGACTGGCTCGATCGGATCATCGACGGTCAGAAAGTTCGTTAGTGCCGCCGCGTGCGGATGATGGCCGCATGGTCGATGACGCTGGTCACCCCATATCTGGCGTACGTGCTGGCCGAGGCCGTGCACAGGTCGGGCGTGACCGCGGTGGTGGTGGTCTCGGTGGTCCTGGGCGTCAAACACCACGAGCTCACCAACTCCGGGATCCGGCTGCAGCTCACCGCGAGGAGGCGGTCAGCACCGAGGTCACTCCCGCGCCCGAGGACCTGGACGCGCCCAGCACGAGAGCGGCCTGTACCCGCCTGCGGAAGAACCCGCCAGGCCCGCACCAGAAGATGGGTGAGCGCCCGTTTCGTGCTGGGGCTGAAACCGAGTGGACGCCGGTGGTCAGCCGGCGTCCCGGGAGGCGGGCTTTATGCTCGTCGACGTGGTGGGGAGGACATCGGCAGGCGGCGGACTCCCGTCATGGTCGGTGTGGGCATGAACTCCACGGGGTCGTCCGGATCGGTGCCCAGGGGGTCGATCCGGTCGAGCAGGATGTCCAGCGCGACCCGTCCCTCCAGCCGGGCCAGGGGGGCGCCCAGGCAGAAGTGGATGCCGCGGCCGAAGGCGAGGTGCGGGTTGGGGTCGCGGCCGAGGTCGAAGACGTCGGGATTGGGGAACTGGCGCGGGTCCCTGTTGGCACCTGGGTGAGGTCGTCGTGCTCGAAATCGACCGGGATCAAGGTCACGCCCTGCGGAGGCCCGCCGAACACCTCACGGAGGCGGGCCCGCTTGTCGGCGACGTTCTCCGGCAGGTCCAGCTCGTAGGCTCGGCCACCGGCCGGCACGACCAGCCGGTACGCGCGGGTGTCCAGTCCCGCGCCCAGGACCACCACCTGCTCGATCCCTGCCGCGAGCGCCTGCGTGACCTGGTCGTCGGCGTAGCGCTTGCGGCACAGCAGGCTCGCCCAGATACCCGGAGCGCGCTTGTCCGAGGCCGCGATCATCAGGTTGCGCAGGAAGGGCCATCGGCACGCGCGCACCGTCAGCCGCATGCCGGGTGGCAGGAACCGCATCGCCAGTTCGTCGTCGATGACCCTGTTGCCCTTGGGCAGGAACCGTTCGACCGCGGCGATCACCATCGGGCCGAGCGCGGTCTGCGCGGCGGGTCGCCTCTTGACCATGATCAGAAATCCTTTCCGGTACGGTGACCGGGACCTTGAGTGAGTCGCACCCTGATCTCCCTGCACGTCGCGCTGCTGGAAGGCGATGATCCCGGCCAGTGCGAGCACCGCGGTGACGACGCCCAGCCACAGCGGGGGGCTCGCGTCCACCGGCTCGACCAGCGCCTGGTGGTCTTGCCCGAGCCGTTCGGGCCGCGGAATCCGTGCACCTCGCCGGTGCGTACGGTGAGGTCGAGCCCGTCCAGCGCGCGGACCTTGCCGAAACGCTTGAACAGGCCGCTGATGTGAACGGCAGGCATGAGCGCCTCCCTGAAGCCGGTCCGATATGACGTTTGCCGACCAGGCTTCCCGGCGCTCCACGACCGACGGTAACAGCGCCGGATCGCCCGCGCCAGACGCGGGTTGACGCATTCTCCACGGGTTCGTCGGGGTATCTGCCTTGCCCTGTGGCTTACCATTTGGTTAGCTTGCTGACCATGCGGTCAGAAACGGATGACTTGACGGCTCGGGCCAGGATCAGGAACGCGGCTCTGGAGCTGTTCGGGGCCGAGGGTGTCAACCGGGTGAGCCTGCGGGCGGTCGCCGCGCGGGCCGGCGTGTCCCATGCCCTGGTGCTGCACCACTTCGGGACCAAGGAGGGGTTGCGACAGGAGTGCGACGCCTACGTGATCTCGCTGGTCCGCGGTGGTCCGGGCGTGGAGGCGCTGGAGGACACGGGTGGGCTGGCGGCGATGCTGGAGGCTGGCGCGCCGGTGCGGCGGTATCTGGGGCGGGCGTTCCTGGACGGCACGCCGGCGGCGGCGACGCTGTTCGACGAGATCGTCGAGGCCACCGAGCGGTGGTTGGAGCAGGGCGTGGCCGAAGGGTGGGCGCAGCCGAGCGAGGACCCGGCCGCCCGCGCCGCGATCTACGTGACGTGGCTGCTGGCGCCGCTGGCCTTCGACGGGCACCTGTCCAGGGTGCTGGGCCTGCCGGACGTGCACGACCTGGACGCCACGATGCGTTACTCGCGCGCCGGCATCGAGATCTTCACCAAGGGCCTGTTCGCCGACGACCGGGCTCTGTCGGCCTGGGACGCGGTCAGGGAGCAGCGGGGGTCGCGATGAAGGCCCTCATCATGCCTTCGAGCGGTCGCAGGTTGTCCGGCCATCGCCGTGCGGAAGGCCAGTGCCGCCTGGTTCGTACTGAGCACAGCGCGAGTGGCGTTGTGCAGATTCTGGAGTTGTCATGAGCATCGCCGGTCGTGTTCTGGCTCGGCAGGCGAAACTTCCGCCCGCCGAGACCCGCATCATCACGGTGGAGAAGAACCTGCCCATCCCCATGCCGGACGGCGTGGTGCTGCTGGCCGATCACTACACGCCTCAGGGGATCGGTGAGCGGCCGACGGTCCTGGTCCGTTCGGTCTACACCGACCGGACGAAGGGCTCGTTCATGTCCCGGCTGATCGCCGAGCGGGGTTTCCAGGTGCTGGTCGTCAGCGGCAGGGGAGTCACCGGGTCCGGCGGCGTGCTGGATCCGTTCGCCTCCGAACGCGAGGACGGGCTGGCGGTGCTGGCCTGGCTGGAGAAGCAGCCGTGGTTCACCGGCGTGCTGGGCACCACCGGCGCCAGCTACCTCGGCTACACGCAGTGGGCCGTCGCCGACGCGGCCGGGCCGATGCTGGGGGCCATGTCCACCCAGCTCACCAGCTCCGACTTCCGCAGCATGATCTATCCGGGTGGCGCGCTCTCGCTGGAGATCTTCCTGGGCTGGATCAGCATGGTGCACAACCAGGAACGGCCGCTGCTGCCGTACCTGTCGGCTCTGGTGCGCGGGGCGCGCAGAAGAGCGGTCGCGGCGCGGCACCTGCCGGTCGCCGAGGCCGACGAGGTCGCGCTGGGCGCGGTGGTGCCGCACTGGAGGGAATGGGTGGCGCACGAGCGGGCCGACGATCCGTGGTGGGCCCGCAGCGACCACCGGGCCGTGGTGGCGGCGGTGGCGGCGCCGAACCATCTGGTCGGCGGGTGGTACGACTTCATGCTGCCCTCGCTGGTCCGCGACTACCAGGCGTTGCGCGAGGCCGGGCGGGAGCCGTACCTGACGATCGGGCCGTGGAGCCATTGGGACACCGGGGCGTCGCTCGCCAGCGCCCGGGAAGGACTGATCTGGCTGCGCGCGCACCTGCTCGGCGACCGGACCGGGTTCCCGGACGCGCCCGTGCGCATCCACCTCGGCGGCGCCGACGAGTGGCTCAAGCTGGGCAGTTACCCGCCGCCTGGGGTGTCGTCACGGGAGCTGCGGCTGCAGCCGGGCGGCGGGCTGGCCGATGGCGTGCCGCCGGAGTCGGAGCCTGACCGGTTCGTCTACGACCCCGCCGACCCCACCCCCGATCCGGGGCGGCCGCCGCGGGCGATGGGGATCAAGCGGCCGTACGGCGAGCGGGTCCTGCGGGATCGCCCTGACGTGCTGACCTACGCCAGCGAGCCGCTACCGGCCGATCTGGACGTGATCGGGGTGCCGCGGGCGGTGTTGCACGTCACGTCGGAGGCCGCGAGCGGCGACTTCTACGTGCGGGTGTGCGAGCTGGCACCGTCCGGCAAGGTCGCACAGGTGACCGACGGTCTGCGGCGGTTCACCCCGGTGCCCGCTCGGGCCGAGGTCGAGTTGTGGCCGACGGCGTACCGGTTCCGGCGCGGGCACCGGATCCGGGTGCAGATCACCGGAGGCGCGTTCCCGCGCTGGGACCGCAATCCGACCCCAGGCTCCCGATTCATCCACCACGACTCGTCTATCCTCTTCCCTGTCCTGGAGTCATGACCATGACCGACATCGCCGAACTGCTGACCGCCCCCGATCGGGACGCCTTTCTGACCAGCCTGGCCAAGGACGGTCCGATCAGCCGGGCCACCTACCTGGACGGCACGCCCATCTGGCTGGTCACCGGCTATCCCGAGAGTGTCGCGGTATTGACGGATCCGCGCTTCAGCAGCGATATCGCCCGGCAGTCGAAGATCGATGTGGCCGCGGTAGGCGGGCTGCCTGCGGACGTGGCGCCGTATCTGATGCGTACGCTGGGCGCGTACGACCCGCCGGACCACACCCGGTTGCGCCGGCTGGTGTCGCGCGAGTTCACCGCCCGCAGGGTGGAACGGCTGCGCCCGCGTATCCAGCAGATCGTGGACGAGTTGCTGTCCGGGCTGCCGGAGGAGTTCGACCTGATCGAGCACTTCGCCTACCCGCTGCCGATCCAGGTCATCTGTGAGCTGCTCGGCGTGCCTGCGGCGGACCGGGACACCTGGCGGGCCTGGGCCGCCGAGCTGGGCGCTCCCGACCTGGACAGGGTCGCGGAAGGAGCCAGGGGACTGGTCGGCTACATGACCGGCCTGATCGCAGGCAAGAGGGCGGTTCCGGCCGACGACCTGCTGTCCGGGCTGGTCAGGGTGCAGGAGGCAGACGGGGACCGGCTCAGCGACGAGGAGCTGATCTCGATGTCGATCAGCATCCTGGTCGCCGGTCACGAGACCACCGTGAGCCTGATCAGCCAGAGCGTCTGGTTGCTGCTAACGCGTTCGTACGAGCTCGGCGAGATCTCGGACGCCGTGGAGGAGTTCCTGCGCTACAGCGGGCCCGCCGAGATCGCCGTCATGCGCTACACCCTGGAGCCCGTGGAGATCGGCGGCGTGACCATCCCGGCGGGGGAGGCGGTGCAGGTGGTGTACGCGGCGGCGAACCGGGACCCGCGCCACTTCGACCACCCCGACATGCTCGACCTGCGCCGCTCCGACAACGCCCACCTGGGCTTCGGCCACGGCATCCACTACTGCCTGGGCGCCGCACTCGCCCGGGCCGAGACCCAGATCGCCCTCACCACCCTGCTCGACCGGTTCCCCGGGCTGGCGCTCGCCGTTCCTGCCGCCGACATCGGCTGGCAGCCCGGCCTGAAGCGAGCGCTGACCTCCCTGCCCGTCCGCACCGCCAACGGAGATTGAGCTTGCTGTCGTGACCATGATTCGGCCTGGACGGGCGAGGTCGAGTCCGATGAGTGCTTCGCGTCAGCCGATGGTGCGCTGATCCTCGATCAGGCGCGCGGTGCCGCGCGAGTCCTTGACCTGGCCGGTCTTCTCTTTGGCCGGGGCGCGTTCGCGGGCACGTTCGTCCTCGATGTCGATGATGGCCAGCCACAGCAGCGAAACCGGCGTCGTTTATGCGCTGTAACCACGCGCACAAGGGCATCACCCCTGGTCAGAGGGGTAGTTTCCGACAATCGAGACCGTGCGCCTGATTACCGGACGGCGAAGATGACGGAGAAAGAGGAAAGGGCACAGCAGCAGATACGGTTGCGCCTGGGCGCTGAGTTGGAGCAGATCGCCGAACAGCTCCGGTCATTGGCCCGGGCCCAGGACCAGCTGCATGACCTGTACGAAGCCGTTCTGGCCCGGGAAGTGGACCTGTCCGTCTTGCTGGGTTTGATCGTGTCCACCGCGATGAGCCTGGCCGGCGCCCGCTATGGCGCGCTGGGCGTACTCGATGAGGAAGGCGAAAGCATCGCACTTTTCATCCCCATGGGCCTGTCCGAGCGGGAAAGGGCCGAACTGGCCGGCACGGAGTTTCCGCACGGACGCGGCCTGCTCGGCCATCTGATCAGCCACCCTGAACCGCTACGCGTCGACGACATCTCCGCCCACCCGGACTCGGCGGGCTTCCCGCCCGGGCATCCACCGATGCGCACCCTGCTGGGAGCTCCGATCATCATCCGCGGCAAGATCTACGGAAACCTGTACGTCTCCGAGCGGCTCGACGGGCGGCCCTTCCGCGCACGTGACGAGGCCCTGATCGCCGCCCTGGCCAGCGCCGCGGGCCTGGCCATCGACGACGCCCGCCTGCACGAGCAATCCCGCCGCGACGCCGAGCGCTTCCAGCGGCTCCTGCTGCCACAGCTCCCCGAGCACATGGAACCGTTCGACGCCGCCGCCGTCTACCGCCCCGCCATTGTTCCCGGCCACGTCGGCGGAGACTGGTACGACGCCATGCTGGTCCCCGACCAGGCCTGCGCAGCGATCATCGGCGACGTCGTCGGACACGACCTCCAGGCCGCCGCCGCCATGACCCAGACCCGCAACATGCTGCGTGCCTTCCTCTACGACCAGCGCACCGCGCCGAACGTCGTCCTCACCCGGCTCGACCGCGCCCTCCACGCCATCACCGACAACCCCGTCACCACCGCATGCCTGGCCCGCATCGAACCCGGAGCCCATGGCTGGAGCCTGCGCTGGAGCACCGCAGGCCACCTCCCACCGCTGCTGATCGCACCCGGGCGGCGGGCCCGCTACCTGTACGCGGACCCTGACCTGCCCCTCGGCGTCGACACCGCCCAGCCACGCCATGACCACGCCCGCCGCCTGCCCTCGGGCGCCACAGTGATCTTCTTCACAGACGGGCTCATCGAACACCACAAGCATCCGATCGACGAGGGGATGGAACGTCTCGCCGCCATCGCTACCGCCCACGCCGACCTGCCCCTGCACGACCTCGTGGAAGCGCTGATCGTTCAGCACCCCAGCGACGGCCACGACGACATGGCCATCCTCGCCCTACGCACCCCACGCGACTGCCCGTCATCTGCCCGTCAGGGACGCGGCCCGAGCCAGGAATCATGACAGCGAGCCTGCCCCGCCCCACGGCGACGCCGCGCCTGCATGGGACATTGACGCCTCGTGAATCATGCCTCTCACTTTCGGCGGCGCCAATCGAATCCTCCTTCTGCCTTGGAGGCGTACCTCTATCCGAGACTTTGCGGACAACATGGCGACGTATGGCCGTCACCTCAGCCTGATCAGTCTGGCGACCTTGAGCCCGAGGTGCAGGGCGAGACGGTCGTCCCCGCTGGACAGGTCGACCGAGGCGATCTCCTCGATCCTGCGCAACCGGTAGTACAGGCTCGCGCGGTGGATGCACAGGCTCGCGGCGGTGCGCTTGACGTCGCCTGCGTTGCCCAGGAACGTCTCCAGCGTGGTGACCAGCGCGTCGGCGGTGATGAGTTCTTCTTCGATCAGCCGCTGCGCCGCGTCGCCGCGCAGCCGGAGGTCGGGCGAGATCAGGTCGCGTACCAGCTCACGCTCCCGTCCCCGGCTCAGCTCGCCGATCAGGAAGTC